>HF991477.1:136887-171290 GCA_000433095.1 Clostridium sp. CAG:967
AATTCCTGCTGTGATATCAATATTTTGCTGCACTCCGCCTGCAATGTACGGACCTTTCGGTGATGATAAAAAATACTTTGCCATTGACGGAAAACTTCAATGTCAGCCCTGTCATACCAGAAAATGCCCGTTGATTGGACCAGGTGCAGAACAATGCGTTAATTATCCCAAACCTGAAGAAATAATAAATATTGTAAATAACTTGTTACAAAACGCTAAACATAGTGTATAATAAAAACATGAGTTTCTTCGACAATATAAGAGATATATACAGAAAAGTTTCTGAAGTTGAAAGCAGCATTTACGGCGGGAAACAAGACTATCTTGAAATATATGAACGTAACCTTCAGCTGGAAAAAGAAATTGAAGAACGCACAAAAGAATTAAACATTGCTAATAAACGCATGCTCACCTTACAGCATATATGGGACATGATGAATGCTTCACGTCCGCTTCAAAGTGTTCTGGAAACTATTGTAAACAGCATTCAGGGAGAACTCGGATATCTGCATTGCAATATTATCAAAAAATGTGAAGATGAAAACAACAATTCAGTTTACCTGACAGTAATGGCACAATCCAATGATGTTTCAATCAAAAGGGTAGATAAACTGATTAAAGGACCGATACAGACCAGAAAGCTGGTTTACGATCCAAACAGCGTATATGCTAAAGCAGAAGAAGCAAAAACAATTATGATTACTCCCGACATTGGCGGAACTCTAAAATCAGTTGCCCCCGAAGTTCCGCAGGAAGTTATTGACGAAATTGTCGAAGGAAGCCCCAGCAAAGCAATAATTTCTATACCTTTATATGCAAGAAACTCACATTTTGGCTGGTTTAACGTTTTTTCATCAAGAAAAGAGCTTACAGAAGGCGAACCTGACTTTTTAACAATATTTGCACAACAGATTGAAATGGCAATTACCATAGCCGGATTGTTTGAAGAGGTTAAAGCTCAGGCAGTGACTGACAGCCTTACAGGATTGTACAACAGAAGATATTTTGAAGAATATTTGAAAAAAGAAGTTACACGTGCTCTTCGTCAAAAACAGCCTTTCAGCATAATAGGACTGGATTTGGATCATTTGAAACAAATAAATGACAAGCACGGTCACGCATACGGAGATTTGGCAATCAAAACGGTAGCAGACGTTTTAAAAAGAAACGCACGTTCGATTGATACGGCTGCACGTATGGGTGGTGAAGAATTTAACGTAATTCTGCCCGGTGTAGAATCAGACGGCGCAATGATTGCTGCTGAAAGAATTCGAAAAGCACTGGAAGAAGAAGAACTCGAAACAATCGGTCATATTACCGCAAGCATAGGTGTCGCAACATTTTTAGAACACTCAGACAACATAGAAGATGTTATGGAACTTACAGATCAGGCAATGTATCAATCAAAACGCAACGGCAGAAACAGAGTTACGCTTGCCAAGCCGATATCCGAAACAAGCTGGCAGGAAATCGCAGTTAATACGTTTATTGATATTTTATCCAAGCATAATATCCCTATTGCTCCTGATGTTTCAAAAGAAGTCAGAGCAAAACTGCAAAATGCGAATAACGAAGTTCCTAAAGAAATTCTTTATAACGTTGCAGATATGCTTACACAGACTTACAATCCGCTTCATCATAACGGTGTTATGAAATCAAAAGTTCTTCTGGCTGTAAGCCTTGCAAAACGTTTTGATTTACCGAAAACCGATATTGATAATTTAAAAATTGCGACCCTTTTATATGATATCGGGAATTTGATGCTTCCTGTTGAACTTCTTCAAAAAACTACTCCTTTAACAGAAGAAGAAAGAAGCCACATAAAAGAACATCCGATAATTGCTGCACGTGAAATTTTACAGCCCATAAGCTATATTCAGGATGTAATTCCTATTATCGAACACCACCACGAAAATTGGGACGGAACAGGTTATCCTGCAAAAATTTCTAAAGAAGAAATTCCTATGACTTCACAAATTATCCTGATTGTAGATGCCTACTATGCATTGACAGAGCCAAGACCTTACAGAGCCGAACTTACTCCTAAACAGGCACTCGAAGTGATTAAACAGGATGCGGGCAAAAAATGGAATACAGCTCTGGTACAGGAATTTATTTCATTAATTGACTACGATATTTAAAGCTATGAAAGAAAAAGAAATAATACAGACAATTAAATCAACTCTGAATTCCGAATATATTGGAGATGATTGTGCTTACCTGCCTGATTTGGGAATTGTTGTAACACAGGACAGCCTTGTAGAAGATGTACATTTTACAAGAAAGTATTCTTCTCCATACAATCTCGGCTGGAAATCCGCAATGGTAAATATAAGCGATGTTTGCGCCAGCGGTGCAAAACCTGTATATTTAACAATAGCTTTATCTTTGCCTAAAAATATTGGTAATGATTTTGTAAAAGAGTTTTACGAGGGTGCAAAAGATGCATGCAAAGATGTAAAAATTGTCGGAGGCGATATTACGGGGAGTGACAAGATTTATATTTCCGTAACTGCAATAGGTTCAACAAAAGGCAGAAAAATTTCATCCCGCAGCAATGCAAAAGAGGGCTACAAAATAATTGTTTCGGGAGAACATGGTTCAAGCGCAGCAGGGCTAAAGTCGCTTATAAACGGGATAGATAATCCTGAGTTTATCAAAGCACATTTGATGCCGGCTGCACAAAGAAAATTTTCACGAGAAATTGCTTTAAATGCAGAATGTGATTATGCAATGATGGACACCTCAGACGGTCTTGCCGATGCATTATATCAAATTGCTTCTGCAAGCAATACGGTTATGAGCATTGATTTTGAAAAAATACCTTATAACAAAAAACTTGAAGAATTCCCTGATTGGAAGGATCTGATACTATACGGGGGAGAAGATTATGAACTGGTTGCAGCTGTTCCTGAAAAATTGTTGAAAAAGATTTCTAATTATACGATAATCGGAGATGTTAAACATGGTTCATCAGGAATAAAAATTAACGGAAAATTTTATTCTGATATAGATAGCAAATTATACAACCACTTTGAGGAGTAGAAATGGATTACAAAATTAACGCAATAATTCCTGCAGGCGGAACATCTTCCCGTTTCGGGAACAAAAATAAACTGCTGGAAAAAATTAACGGAAAAGAAGTAATAAAATATACGGTTCAAGCATTTGAAAATTCCAATGTTGATGAAATAATCATCTGTGCAAATGTTTCGATTATTAATGAATTACAAGAAATATTAAAAGATTGCAGAAAAGTTAAAATCATAGAAGGCGGAGAAACCAGACAGGCATCCGTATTTAACGGTTTAAATGCTTCCGAATGTGATTATGTGCTAATCCATGATGCAGCAAGACCAATGATATCTGCAGATTTGGTTAACCAAACAATCGAAATGGTAAAAGATAAAAACGCCCTTACTGTTGCCACTAAAACTATTGATACAATCAAAGAAGTTGAAGACGGCAAAATCGTACGCACAATTGACCGTGCAAAATTATACAACACACAAACACCGCAAGCTTTTAAGTACGAACTGATAAAAAATGCGCATACCAAATTATACGGACAAAACTTCACAGATGATGCCGGAATGCTTGAGGAACTTGGGCAAACTGTTTATATCTTAAACGGAAGCTACAAAAATATTAAAATAACAACACAAAATGACATTGATATAGCTAAGACTTATCTGTAAAACTTTTAAAAATAAAAAGTCCCCTTTTAAAGGGGACAAAATTTCACACATTAACCTACTAATTTCTTCTACTTTTCTACCAAATATGAGGAATCATTTAATATAAAATTTTTGTTATGCAACAGCTTGCAAAGCTTGTTTTTTCAGGTACTTAGCAGGGCTGTATCCTGCTTTTTCGATAGCTTTTGCCAATGATGCATAGTCTTTACCGAAATAATCTTTGCCTTCAATTCTGATTTTGCAGCCGTTTTTGTCGATTTGAACTTTGTCTGAAATTTCAGCTTTGTCATCGCCTAAAATTTCTCTCATATCTTCTAAGAATTGAGTTTTCTTTTGTTCAATTTTTTCTTTATCTTTTTTAGCTGCTTGTGCTTTTTTAGCTTCAGCTTCTTTTTTAGCATTGTCGGTTTTTTCTGTTTTAACAGCTTTTTTAGCTGACTTGCCTTCTGCTTCGGTAACTTTTTCCAAAATAGTCATTACAGCAGCTTTAACTTTGCCTTCGTTAACGAAAGTATCATCAAGTTCATCGTATGCAACTGCAAATTGACCTGCTAAAGAATTTCTTACTCCTAATTCTTTTGCACGTTCTTCAAGTTTTTGTACGATAGTTGTAATCAAACCTGTATTAGTGCTGTTGTTCCAGAACATTTCTTCATCAAAGATTGTTTCAATCATGTTTTCGTCACCTGATTGAGGCTGATATTGTTCTTGCCACATATTTAATACAGCAGTAACGTTATCTTTGGTTATAGCATCAACACCTGCTCTGATTTTGTCATAATCTGTTCCGACACAACCGATTGCACCGTCATAGATGTTTTTGCAGATATCAACAGCTTCATTTTCTGCTTTTGCTCTTTGAGCAGCTGTAGTTGAAGCAGCAGCTGATGAGCTTGAAGTTTCGTCATCTGTTTCATCAGCATCATCAGAGCTTTCTGAAGCTTCTGATTCTTCATTTTCTTTAATTTCATCCATTATTTCTTTTGCTGTTTCAGAAGCTGATTTGATTAAATCTTTAACTTGTTCTTGTAATTCAAGAATGTGTTCTGCTGAAGTTACACCAATTTTTACCTGCTGGAATTCTTCTTTTAATCTTTTAACTTCTTCCAAAACTGCTTCTAATCTTGCTTTTTGACTATCGTCTAATTTATCGGATTTCAAAATATTAGAAATTTGAGCTTCAATACCGTTTAATGATCTTAAAGAGCTTGTAACAGCTGATTGTAAAGTTGCCTGCTGCATCAATGAAGCACCCCAATTGTATGCTGATGCTTGACCGATAGCTGTTAAAGCAGGATCAGTTGTATTGTTTCCCAAATTAAAACCGATTAACATAGGGTTCCATTGGCTGATGTGGTTAGGGCTGCCGAAGCCTTGAGCCAATGCATAAGTTAACGGAGAATATCCGTCAGGATAAATGTTATATTGAGTTGATTGTCCATAATTAGATGTCCATGCTTTATTACCAAGTCCCCAGAATGCTTGTAAGTTTACCGGTCCTTTAGTTATTGGATATCCAATAGGTACTGTGTTAAACATTTTTCCAAATCCCCTGTGATTTTAATTCCCCGTATTTATATAAAGAATTTTTATTTGGAGAAATTGCATGCGTGCATGGAGTTTCAGAGGGCATGACAGCCTGAAACTCAAGTATAGTTTGAAAAAATCAAAATTAACAAATCTTAACAATTATTGCAGATTGCTAAAAACATTGATTATATCATCTTTCGAGATACTTTTGTTTATTTCTTTTATAGAAGTAATTGATGAGGTTTCAACTTCTTCTTTAAATATCTTTTCTAACAGTTCACGATTGTAATCATAGAGAATTGAACCGTGCTGTAAAATATAGCCGCTTTTTCTGAATTGTGCGGAACCGATAAGTTTTTTGCCTTCATAGCACAAATCAGCACCTGTAGAAACCAGCATACAGTAATCCAAATGACCTTTAGGTTTTCTTTCACCGCCAAAGTCAAGTTCTATCCCCAGTTTTTTAAACCCATCAATGAGAATTTGCGAGATTTCTTTATAAGAATTTGTAACATTTTCACCGCTTTTCAGGCTTGAAACAGGGCAAACATAACTGTAAGTTATTTCATTATCATGTAAAAGCGCCCTGCCGCCTGTTAAGCGTCTGACAAGGTCAATATTATTTTCTTTTAAAAGGTTTTCGTCTATAAAATCACTTCTTTGATTACGTCCGAGAGAAACACAGGCAGGCGACCAGCCGTATAACCTGAATACAGGCTCCTGCAAATTGTTTTTGACAGCATCTTCAAGCAAATCATTGTCGATTTGCATATTTTCAGCTCCTGTATATACTTTATAGGGAATAAACATTATTACTCCTTAGCTTCTCTCTTTTTCAAATCCGCTTCAAATTGCGTAAACACATCATTTCCAACAAACTGTTCAAGTGCAGCACGTTTTGCATAGTAATCGGAACGTGCTTTCATCTGATTATCAAGAGCTGTTCTGTAATATGCATCTGTAATTAATATTACTTCTCTTGACATATTTTGAGAAAGGTCATAGTTCTTTTTACGTTCGGCAGTCATTTTTTCAAGCAGTTTAAGTTTTTTTCTTGCAGTCATATAGTTATAATATAAATCAACCGTTCTTTGCTGTAAGTCTTCAACTTTTCTTACAAGAATAATCATATCTGCATCAGTAACCCTTGTATATTTATAGTTTAAGGCTTTTGTATCCTGCGACATAATCCCCAGAACGTTTCCGCCTATTAAAGAACCTGCCGCAATTGCAGGACTGCCCATACCTGCACCAACCAGAGTTGACATGCTTGCAATAGTTGTCAAAACTTTTTTAACGGATTTTTCGTCAGGCTTATCTTCTTCAGGATTAGCAAGTTTATACAGTGCAAAGTTTATTGTATCACTCTGTGTTGCTGCTCCCTGCCATAAAACAGACAGATCTCCGACCATAGTTTCCTGGTCAAGCTCCAAATCTGATGCGACTTCCCGTGAAATCTGCTTAATACTTAAATCTGCATAAGTTAAGTCGCTTATATCAAACTGTTCAGTATCTTTTTTTACGTACTCCTGATGAATTTTTACAGGCGCTTTGGCTTCTATATATTCTTTTTCAGGATCATCCGAAAGCCCTGTACGATAAGCGGGAACTTTCGGCGTATTCAAATTGTCATAAGTCACTGCAAAGGCAGGCAAACAGGTCATCGTCAATAATAAAATAATTATTTTTCTCATTTTCATTTACCTCCCGCCGCCTTTTCTCCGACCAGAGTAGAGTTGTAGTTATATTGATACAGGTTAAGTTTATCAACTACTTTTTTACCTGCAAGTCTCTGGAGTTCAAGATGATATTTTTTGGCAGTTTCCATATAATAAAATTCTTCAATACGCATATTGTCATACAGAGCAGAAGATATTGTAATTTCCATTAAGTCTTCATCATCAAGTGCTTTTGCATAGTTTTTGTTATATAAAAGCAATCTCTGGCGAGTTTCTTTTAACTGGCTGAGGCTGCTTTTATAATTGTAATAAGCAGTTATAATTTTATCCTGCAAACTTTCGACAAGTCCTGCAAGTTCAATCAGTTCCGTATCAGTCAGCGGAATTTCCGTCGGCATATTTTTTCTGTTAATAAGGTTTTGTGCAAGCCTGCCTGCGGCAAAAGCAGAAGTTTGTGTCAGATAATCAGCCCCTACAAGCGACGGTGCAAAAGATGCACCTGCAACAACAGCAGAAAGAGTTTTTGCCATTAAAGAAGAATGAATTCTGCGCTGACTCTCCGGCGTGGCAAGCTTTTTAAGAGCAAACCCTATTACCTGATTGTTTTCAACCGTGCCTTTCCAGAGGTTTTCAATATCTTCAAGGTCTTTTTCTTTTTGAAGTCTGATAAGTTCGGATAAAATCTGCTCATCTTTAACAACAAGAGATTGCTTTGACTTGTAATCAGCCCTTGGGATTTCAATTTTTTGCGCCTGAACATCCCCGAGCCGAATTTCATCCGCCCATACCGGAATTCCAGCTATTATTAACAACCAAACCAGATACTTTTTCATAATAATTTTATAGCACAAGGAAAATAATAAATCCAATGATTGATAAAGTTATACATCATAAGATTGTTCTACAGACCTGCAAAAAAAACTATCATTGATATTGAAAGAAGGTCATTTTGAGTTCAAATACAAAAAAATATGATAGCACAGCCACTAATAAGTTTTATGAAAAAGCCAATGAATTGCGTCTTGAAAACATGTTCAAAGAAGCAATTTCAAATTATTTGAACGCAATTTTAATTGACAGAAACAATGCCGAAAGCTATTATGGTCTTGGTGTCTGCTATAAAAATCTGCAAAATTTCTCCAAAGCAATCAAATATCTTGAAACAGCAGCAGAATTAAAAGAAGATTACTATGAAGCTTACTTTGAACTCGGCGTATGCCACCTTCTGGAAGGAATTCCCTGCGGAGCAATAAAAAACTTTGTAAGGGCAATTCAAATAAACCCCGATAACCCTGATGCTATTTTGCAGCTGGGAATTGCTCACGAACTCTGCGAAGAAACAGATTTAGCTTTAATGATTTATCAAAAATTAATAGAAAACTCACCTGGATTTTTAAAGGCTTATGAGCACAAATCCACATTATTAATGAAAATGGACAGATATCATGAAGCATCTAAAGTCTTACATAATATACTAAAACTCAACCCCGAGTATTACAGAGCCTATGCAGGAATAGGCATTTGCTTTGATAAACTGGGCAAACGTGCCGATGCACAAAGATATTACAGAAAATTTTTATCATTGAAACCATTCTCACATCAGGCACAGTTTGTCAAAGCAAGATTGGAAAAAATTAAAAATACCCCAAAATCCTCAATACCTTTTTCAATTTGCAGCTAAAAAAGTATAGCCAAACTTCTAAGTGCATTATGAAAATTATAATGGTATATTTTTCTAATGGAGGATTTTATGCAAACAGGAAGCAATTTGAAAGAAAAAGCATCGGAAATTTATATTTCCTTTGAGAAACTTGAAACATTGGTTAGTGTGTTAGGCAAAACGCTTGTTGAGAATTATGATTACACGCCTAAAGACAGCTTGAATATGTGTTCTGTATTAGCCGGAGAACTTAAAAAGGCAAAGATGAAATTTATTGATTTTGAAACTTCTGTAACGACTGACAAAAGTTTGTTGTAGATAAAAATTTTTCATGCTAGCATAAAGCTTGTAATTGATATTAATAAAAAAGAGGTAAATACATGCAAGCCCGCAGAGCAGCAAGAGAATTAGCGTTTATACTATTTTCTCAATTCGATAAAAAAATAACACACTATTCAAAAAATGATTTAGAAGACATTATTTTAAAGTCAGTAAGAATTTTAACAAGCAGCGCTACAGATGAATTAAAAATAGCTGTAGGCTCGCTTGTTGCAATGAGAGATCAAATCGACAGCTATGAAGCTGATGCCGAAGTTAATCTTAACAGACCTATCGGTGTTGCAAATATCCCTGTACCTATCCCGATGACATCTGATATGACAGGAAGAATTAACGAAATGATTGATATTGCGGAAAAATCTTTAATGGCGCTTGAAATAGCTGAATTCACCACTCTTGATTCACAAAGCGAAGTTAAAGATTATGCAGTTTCAATAGCAGAATTTTTCCAAAAAAATCATGAAGAAGTTGATAATATTATTCAAAAATATGCTAAAAACTGGGACTTAGGCAGACTTGTAAAAATGGATAAAGATATTTTGCGTATCGCAATCGTTGAACTTCTTTACATGAAAGATGCACCAATGAAAGTTATTGTTGATGAAGCATTAGAACTTGCTAAAAAATATTCGACAGATGACAGCGCATCATTTATCAACGGAATTTTAGCAAAGGTTATCGTTGATTATGGAATAGCATAAGCTCTCTGCCCTAACAGCTAAAGGGAAATAAAATGTTCGGATTTTTTAAAGATAAATTTAATAACTTAAAAGAAACAGTTTCCAACACAGCACAAGTGCTTGTTGGAAACGTTGTTAATTCGGTAAGCCAGGAAGAAGAATTCTCGGAATTTGTTCTTGATGATATGGAAGATATGCTTATCAGCGCTGATTTAGGGGTAAATTATGCAACAGAACTTGTTGATAATTTGCGTGGACAAACTAAAGTAAAACCGTCAGAAGTTAAAAATTACCTCAAAGAAGAATTCTTAAAAACGCTTAAAAATGCAGGAAGCAATGACATTAATTATGTCGAAAATTCAGTGAATATATACTTTATCTGCGGAGTTAACGGGGTTGGAAAAACCACGCTTATCGGAAAACTTGCATATAAATTTAAAAATCAGGGCAAAAAGGTTCTTATTGCAGCAGGAGATACATTCAGAGCTGCCGCAGAAGAACAGCTTGATATCTGGTCAAAAAGAGCAGGAGCAGAAATTGTAAGACGTGATAAAGCAGATCCGGCATCTGTTGTTTTTGAAGCAATTGAAAAGGCTCAAAAAGAACAATTTGATATAATTTTGGTTGATACGGCAGGCCGCTTGCAAAACAAATTTAATCTTATGGAAGAATTGAAAAAGATTAAATCGGTTATTGATAAAAAAGCTCCTGATGCTTTGCGTGAATGTATGCTTGTATTGGATGCAAACACAGGTCAAAACGGTTTGCAGCAGGCGAAAGTATTTACAGAAGCCGTAAATTTAACATCAGTTGCCCTGACTAAACTTGACGGTTCGGCAAAAGGTGCAATTGTGCTTGCTGTGGCAAAAGAAATGAAACTTCCGGTTAAACTCATAGGAGTGGGTGAAAAAATGGAAGATTTAAAATCATTCAATTCAGAAGAATTTATTGAGGCAATCTTTGAATAAATCAGCAATTACAAAACTCAAAAACAAAATAGAACTTATCGGAGATTACGGGAAAACACTTATCGTAGGAGTGTTTCATGGTGATGAGCCCCAGGGTAAATTTCTTATTGAAGAATATTTAAAAAACAACGACACAAACGGTTTGCTTTTTATTCCCTGCCTCAACCCTGACGGTATGCAGCTCAAAACAAGAACAAATTCTAACGGAGTTGATTTAAACAGAAATTTCCCTACAAAAAATTGGGAATTAACCAAAAAAAACGAGTTTTTCGGCGGCATGAGTGCGGGAAGCGAGATTGAAACCAAGTTTCTTATGGATACTATTAATGAGTTTAAGCCGCAATTAATCCTTACACTCCATGCTCCGTATAAAATTGTAAATTATGACGGACCTGCAAGAGAAATTTCAGAAAAGATATCGGAAATTATCGGTTATCCCGTGGAAGAAAGTATCGGTTATCCCACACCGGGAAGCTTTGGAACCTATGCGGGCATAGAACGGGAAATTCCTGCAATTACACTTGAGCTTGATGAGGTTTGTCCTGTCCAGGATTTAGTAAAACCTGTTTTTGAAATTTTCGATATGCTAAAAAAAAGAGGTCTTTAAAGACCTCTTTTTTTTATTTATTTTTCTTTTCTATATCCAAAGCAAATCTGATATCTCCAACATCTTTATTGAAAGTTACACCGCCTTGACCTTCAATTATACCGGCACTTGAATATACGTCTAAATCTTTTACATAAAGTTCAGACCCGTCTTTCTCAAGCTTCTTGTTTATTTTTGAAGCCATATTGGTATCAGTATCTTTAGCATTAATCTTGCCGTCTTTGTTAGTGTCCATATGTTCTAGAGATAAACCCATTAAATAGAAATTTGAATCTTTTTTGTTAGTTCCCTTAAACACAATTTCATTGCCTTTTGCCTTGTCAAGGTCATAAGTATTGCCGTTAACTACCAAATTTTGTCCTACCGGAACAAAAAATGTTTTTGTCTTTTTAGATTTTTCATCATACATTGTAACTTTGTTGTAGCCTTCAGGCGGATTATTGCTGCCTGCACCGTTTACGGGTTTAACCATAATTGTCTCCTCATGTTTTTCAACTATTACGTATATACTTATTAAATATTTTTGAAATATCAAATTGCCTTAGTTTATATTTTTCTTTACATTAGTTAACATATTTAATTTTTGTAGTAGAATTAAAAAAAAAGAGGGATTTTTATATGAAATTACACAATTCTTATACAAATAAAGTTGAAGATTTTACTCCTATTGAAGAAAACAAAGTTAAAATGTATGTTTGCGGACCTACAGTTTATGATTTTGCGCATCTTGGACATGCCAGATGCTATATTACGTGGGATGTTTTATACAGATATTTAAAGTTCAAGGGATACGATGTAACATACTGCCGTAACGTTACCGATGTTGACGATAAAATTCTGAAAAAAGCAGATAAAGAAGGAAAAACTCCTGAAGAAGTATCTCAATACTGGTACAAACAATTTGAAAGCTCTATGAAAGCATTAAATACTCTGAAACCTGATATTGAACCTTTTGCAACAAAAACTTTAGGCGAAATGATTTCCATTGTAAAAGATTTAATCAATAAAGGCTATGCATATGAAGCAGAAGGTGATGTGTATTTCAGAGTAAAAAAATTCCCTCAATACGGCTGCCTTTCAAAACAGCCTATAGATCAGCTTGAAAGCGGTGCAAGAATTGAGGTGGGCGATATTAAAGAAGATCCTCTTGATTTTGCATTGTGGAAAAAAGACGAAAAATTCGGATATAAATCTCCATGGGGGGTAGGACGTCCCGGCTGGCATATTGAATGTTCTGCAATGAGCAGAAAATATCTTGGCAAAACAATTGATATTCACGCAGGCGGGGCAGACTTAATCTTCCCTCACCACGAAAATGAAATAGCACAATCAGAATGCGCTAACGGATGTAAATTCGTAAATTACTGGCTGCATAACGGCTTTGTAACAATTAACAAAGAAAAAATGTCTAAATCTTTAGGCAATTTCTTAACTATAGATGATTTATTGAAAAAATATGATGCGAACACAATTCGTTTCTTTATTCTGACAAACCACTACAGAATGCCGGTTGAATTCTCAGACGAAGCTTTATCATCGGCTCAGGCAGGTGTAAAACGTTTGCTTAACGCCAAACAAACGAAAATAAATGAAGATTTGGATATTACAACAACTGCCGAGTATAACCAGTTTGTTGAAGCAATGGACGATGATTTGAATACTTCAAAAGCGCTTGCGGTTCTGTTTGAACTCACAAATAAAGCTAACAAAGATGAAAAAGATGCGTTTACAATTCTTTTTAAACTTGCATCTGTTTTGGGCTTTACTTTTGAAAAACCGACATTATCAGCAGAGGAACTTTCATCAGCAGTAAAACATGTTTCTGAAAAGCTTGGTAAAGAATTTGCATCAATGGAAGAAATTATTGCATTCAGAAAAGAAGCCCGTGATGCAAAAAACTGGGATGTTGCTGATAAAATAAGAATTGCTCTTGATGAAGTTAATATCGTGTTAAAAGATTCAAAAGAGGGTACTACGTGGGAAATAAAATAAATTATTTACCATTTGTCAATATTTTTGTAATCATCAAGACCACCCTTAATTGTTTTACCCGGATTAATACAACCGTATCCCAAATATTCAATGCGCTTAGTTGCTGAATCATATCTGACATCAAACAAATCATAACTTGCTTTGTTAGGACCTTTTTTGCCGTTAACATCAACAAGCCACAATGAACGCCAGTCCATAGAGTATGGAATTAACAAAGAACCATCTGATAGAACATAGACAGTCCGTTTGTTATAAAGTTCATTTTCACTAAAAGACGGACAACCACTGACACCTAACCCCTGATATTTTGGAATACAACCGCTTGCAAGGGCATTTCCCTCACAAACTTTAATTACTTTTAAACTTTCAATTACAGCAGTGTTAAATGCTTCATAACCGGAACCAATATAGCTTGCATCTGAAGAAATAGGATTATTTAAGACATCATCAAATTCAATCCTGAGTTTTTGATGAATTTGAGAAAGCATAGAATAATTTTTTTTAATTTGATTTTTTAGAACATATTTTTCAATTTTGCCGACAATAACAGGCATAGTCATTGCCGCAACAACACCGATAATACCGAGTGTGACCAAAACCTCGGCAAGCGTGAATGCCTTACTACAGGAGCTTAAACGGTTGCCCCCCCCCCGCAAGCGGTGCTACGCACGTAGTCTTGATAGCTTGATCCGTCACATTGGAGCTTGGTCATAATTTCTCCAAATAACGTAGCTGCGCTTTTACTTAACTTTTTCATTTTTTGCTCCTTTCAAAATAAATATTTTATATTTTTTATTATAACATATTTTCTAAATTTGTCTTATAATTATCGTATGAAAAAACTAATTTTAGTACTTTTATTAAATACAGCATTAACGGCTTTGCCGTCTGAGGCTCAAATATTTCCTCAAATACCTGCTTCTACTCTTGAAGCTGCAAGACAAGCTGTCGTAACACAGAATACTCCGTCTTCAGAAGTTGTCAGAGTTGGAATAGGAACTACAAACTTCGCAACTTACCAGTACAATGACATTACAATTTTCGGCACAGGTGATACCCAAATTTATGATAACAAAATATTAATAGGGAATTACCGTGCAAACCAAAATATAAGAATTACATACAAAGACGGATTGTTCAATATTTATACGCCCGAAAGCACAATTCCCGAACAGGTTGCAGGTCCTGTGCAGATTACAAGCAACTACGGACTTTTAGGTGTCACAGGCTTAAAACGTGCCGGAAAACAAGCCTTGTATCACGGAGCATTTGAGCTTATAAAGAATAACAACAATACCTTCAATCTTGTAAATATGATTGAAGTTGAAGAATATTTAAAAGGGGTTGTGCCTAATGAAATGCCTGTCAGTTTCGGACTTGAAGCATTAAAAGCACAAAGTGTCGCAGCAAGAAACTACGTACTGTCACCACGCACAAAAGCATCTCCGAATTATGATGTTGTAGACAGCGTTGCAAGTCAGGTTTACTACGGAGCTAATACGGAAAAACCTTTAGCTAATCAGGCAGTGAAAGAAACTGAGGGTGTTGTAGCTATTTATAACTGGGATTTAATCCTTGCACAATACTCATCAACAGCAGGCGGTTATACAGAAAGTTACTCTAATGCATTTTCAGATCCCAAAACAAAAGAGTTTCCTTCACATGACAAACCTTATTTAAAGGCAAAGCCTGATATAATTACTCAAACTCCTCTGGATACCGAAGAAGCAGCAAGTGCGTATTATAAATCAAAACCTGATGCTTATGACATTCGTTCGCCGTACTACAGATGGGAACGGGAATGGACAGCAGAGGAGCTTAAAAATGCACTTCAAACAACGCTTGCAGCCCAATCTGCAACAGGCTTTGTAAAACCTGCATTTAACAAAGGCGATAAGCTGGATGATATAGTTGAATTAAAAGTTCTAAGACGTGGTGAATCGGGTAAAATCATTGAAATGGAAATTGTAACCCGTTCTCAAACTTATAAAGTATTTAAGGAACTTGTGGTGCGTCGTTTGATTACTAAAGACGGAAAAGCTTTACCGAGCGCAAATGTGGTTTTTGACAATATTACGGATGAAGCCGGAAACCTTGTTTCAATACACGCTTACGGCGGAGGTTTCGGACACGGAGTAGGATTAAGCCAGTTTGGTGCAGGATTTATGGGCTCAGAACTCCATAAGTCATACGAAAAAATATTACAGCACTATTATTCAGGCATAACACTTTCCACCAAACCCGTGATTATTTCGGCAAATAATGCCCAGCAAGCTGTAACACAGAATTTTTACACAAAAGATAAATATGCAAAAGTGATTGTTGATAATAAGTTTATGGTTTCCAAACTGATAATAAATATCAACGGCAAAGAAAATACATTCAAGCTTGAACCAAATATTATAAAAAGAACAGCTGAAATAGATATTTCAAAATATTTAAAAGAGGGAAGAAATACGGTGATATTCTATTACCCTATGGATGAGGGTGATAAAAAAGCATTAAGATTATATGTGGAATTAGTGAGAAAAGATAATAATGAGTACATCTGGTGATAAAACAACAAGTGTTCTAAAAGCCGCATGGCTTATTGCGGTTGTAACTATTGTAAGTAAATTAATCGGTTTTATAAGAGATATTATAATTGCCAATTACTATGGAGCATCTTTAGTTTCTGATGCTTACTATTATGCTTACCAGATTCCGTCGCTTTCATTAATTCTTTTAGGCGGTGTAGGCGGTCCGTTCCATAGTGCAACCGTTGCTGTTTTCTCAAAGCTTATCCCGAATTTGCGTGAAAAACCTGCTGAAGAAGTTAACAAACTTTATTCAACATTTATGACAGCAACAACAATATTTTTCTTATTATTATCAATAATAATGTTCGTATTCCCTCACCAGATTATGAGTCTGATTATATCAAGCGGCTCTGTTGATATGATTAATTTAGCAGCAGAACATTTAAAAATTATGACACCGCTTTTGATAATAGGCGGTATTGTGGGGATTTACTACGGAATTCTTATTATTTACAGGCAGTTTATGCTTCCGAATTTATCGCCTATAATAATGAGTGCTGCAATTATCGGGATTGTAGTAGCAGCAGCTCCTAACGATCAAAAAGGCTATGCACTTGCATGGGCAACAACAATCGGTGCAATTTTGCAGCTTGTAATCCAGTATCCAAATGTAAGAAAACTCGGATTTAAATGGCGCCCTGATTTTCATTTTTTCAATAATCCTAACTTTAAAGAAATAACAGAACTTCTGTTTCCTGCTGTATTAAGCTCTACAGTAGGACAAATCCATATTTACGTTGATATGTTTTTCACATCCTCAATATCCGAAGGTGCGTGGACTGCAATAGGATATGCAAACAGAGTTTTTCAGTTTCCTGTAGGGATTTTGGTCACTGCGTTTCTGGTTCCGTTATTCCCGATTTTTTCAAGACTTGTTGCTGAAAAGGATTTAGACGGAATTAAAACTTACTTCAATAAAGGCGTAGGCGTATTATTCTTTGCCGCAATACCAATTATAATCGGAATACTTACAGTCGGTACGGATGCTGTCAGATTAATATTTGAACGTGGTGCATTCGATGCAGATGCAACATTTATGGTAACGGAAGCTTTATGGTTCCTTTCAGTGTCAATATTGCCTTACGTATTCAGAGATTCCATAACCAGAGTTTATTATTCGTTTAACGATTCTAAAACACCTTTTATTGTTGCATTTTCATCAATTGTATTAAAGTATCTTTTAAACGTAATATTTATAACAAAATTAGGAATGGGTATAGGAGGCATCACGCTTTCAACCTCTTTGGTAACTTTATTTAATGCTTGTATTCTCGGTATTTTGATATCTAAAAAAGTAAAAATGGATTACAAAGGACTGTTTACAAATTTGTTAAAGATGTGCATTGCGGGAGCTGTATCACTTGTAATATGTTTTGCGGCAGCAATAGGGTTTGATAAGTTTATTCATATGCCGGAAGCTATGTTTGAGATATTAAAAATAGCCGCAATCGGAATAATCTGCATAGTAACATATACAGGATTAAATTTAATGTTTAAAATGGAATACGCACAGGAATTGAGCAAAAGACTAATCCAACGGAAATAATTTTCTAATATTAAAAACTGAAAATGAAAGCAATATAGAACCATAAATCAAGCCGTTAAAACCATCCATATCTTCATGATATTTTAATGCTTGAAACAGTAAATCACTAATATTAACAACTTTTTTAATTTCCATTTCAACGATTTCCAATTTTTCTTCATCATTCAAATGTGTTAAATCGTCCATATTTTCGTAGTCAATCATGCTTTTCTCCTTTGTTCACTTTATACAATTTTATACAATAAAATTAAACTAAATGCAAGTAATTTCAATTGACAGTGTTAACTTTATTTAATAAAATTGATAAAAGTGTAATTTTATTGAAGGTATTACAATATGAGTAAAGAAAAACAAAGATTAGTAATTCTACTTGAAAGTGAATTGTTTGAAAAACTAAAACAAATAGCAGAAGAGCAGAATAGAACTCCAGGCAATCTTGGAACAACAATTGTTAAAGAATATCTGAAAAATTATAAACAATAAGGGTAGCCCTGAAAACCTCCATCGTCACAACATATCAGTGATAGAAATATGGGGCGGAAAGGAGGTTAAACATGAAAAGAGAGTTAATTAAAAAAACTCTAGCATACCTAGAGTTTTTAATTAAATTAATTCAATTATTCATTTAAGGGGTGATAATAGTTGGTTAAGCTTTAGCGGAGCTTAGCCAACTCCCTTATATTTTTATTATAACTTATTTTAAAAAATTTTCAAGAGGTAATATGAACAAAGATGAAGTAAATAAAATAAAAAAGGTTTTAGAAAACGACGGTGTAATAGCCTATGTGACCGATACAGTCTGGGGGCTCGGCTGTCTTCCGTCATCCGAAAAAGCAGTAAAAAAAATTTATGAAATAAAAAAACGTGAAGCGCAAAAACCTTTAATTTTAATGTCAAACGAAACATACCACTTGCTTGAATACGTAAAACCAGTTCCGAAAACCGGATGCCGTTTGATAAAAAAATACTTCCCCGGTGCGTTAACTCTTGTGGTAGAAAAAAGTGATAAAACTCCATATTATATAACCTCCAATATGGAAACAGTCGGCATAAGGGTTCCCGATAATGAAATCTTTAAAGAAATTTGCAAAATTGCACCAGGAAACGTTCTTGCAACAACAAGCGCAAATCTTTCTCATCAGCCTTCCGCAAAAACATACGAACAGGCTGTAGAAAATATGACAGGACTTGCCGACCTGATAATACCTGATTACGGTCATATATGCAAAGGGCTTGAGTCAACTGTTTGCGGAGTTTTTGGAGATGAATTAAAAATATTCCGACAAGGTGCTATCACAGTTGAAATTCAATAAAAAATAGTATATAATGGTAAACGAAAATATTAAAGGAGGCTAAATTTATGAAACAAGAAGCATTAAGGGTTGCCCCCCCCCCGACAAGTATAGTCGCTTGACCCGCCACATTGGGGCTTTTAAGAATTTTAGCAGAATGTTCAAAGGATTTACATTAGCTGAGGTATTAATTACTCTCGGCATTATTGGTGTGGTTGCAGCAATGACAATGCCGGCTTTGATTGCTAATCATAGAAAAAGTGTTGTTGAAACAAGGCTTGCAAAGTTTTATTCTGTAATGAATCAAGCTATTACGCAATCAGAAGTTGAAAACGGCGACAAAAGCACCTGGACAATAGATCATAGTGTTGATAACGATAATAACGATGTCAGCGATACTTTAGAATGGTATAACAAATACCTTGCTAAATATTTGAGTACTTTAAAAGTTGAAAAGACATCCGATAATTATGTAGCAGTATACTTTCCGGATGGAAGTCTGGTATTAATAAGAAGGGGCGGAAGTACTTATAATTTTTTCCCTGATGCCAAATATTTCAACACAGTAACTAAAGATGATATTTTTAATCAACAAAATGATCCAAATAATAAATTATATGGCAGAAACTGTTTTCTTTTTGCTTTTAATCCAAATACAGATGATAAGAAGTGGATACATCACAAAAATAAAGGTTTAGAACCTTACAAATGGCTACTAACAGAGAATGCAGACACTGATTGGAAAAATACGTCTTACGGATGCAGCAGCAGTGGCAGCAAAATATACTGCACAGCACTTATTCAAATGAATGGTTGGAAAATCCCTAAAGATTATCCGCTAAAATTTTAAATAAGTTCGGCTGCTCTATACGAACTTCTGACAAGAGGACCTATTTGAGAATGCTTTATACCGATTTTATCGGATAAAGCTCTCAATATGTCATATTCTTCAGGAGTATAATATTTTGATACTTCCAGATGCTCTTTTGACGGCTGTATGTATTGACCGATTGTCACAATATCACATCCGACATTTTTCAAATCAAGCAAAGTTTCCTCGATTTGCTCGAATGTTTCACCCAGACCTATCATCAAACCTGACTTTGTCAAAATGTCACTGTTATCTTTTACGTATTTCAAAACGTCAAGAGAGCACTCATAATTACCTTGAGGTCTTGCTGTTTTAAAAACATTTCTGACCGTTTCAATATTATGATTGAAAACATCAGGGTGTGCTTTAATAATTGTATCAAGAGAATTTTTATTACCTTTAAAATCAGGAGTAAGAATTTCAATTTTTACATCAGGAGATATTTTTCTTATTTCATAAATACAATTTGCGAAATGCCCAGCCCCTCCGTCAGGCAAATCATCTCTGGTTACAGATGTTATTACAGAATATTTTAATCCTAAATCTTTTACTGCTTCTGCAACATGTGACGGCTCGTTCAAATCCAAAGGTTCCGGTCTTGCACAGGAAATATTACAATATCTGCAATTGCGGGTACAATTATTACCCATAATTAAAAATGTCGCTGTATTTTTGGTATAACACTCGTTTTTATTAGGACAACGTGCATTTTCACAAACAGTATTTAAGCACTTTGTCTTTAAAATTTTTCTGACTGTACGTGTTTTATCAGTATCAATTATCGGTCTTTTTAAATATTCGGGTAATCTTCTTTGCATAATTTAAATTATATAGCAAAAATATTGATTTTCATGACTTAAAACGTTATAATGTAAATATAAAGGAGAAAAAAAATGAGAACTCTAATAACAATTTTATGCCTTTTATGTTTTGCAGGATGTGCTTATGCAGAAGCTTATCAGGTTTCAACAAAAGAAACAGTAACAGAAGCTAAGCAAACAGTTCAACAAGACAATTCTAAGGAAGTTAAAGTAAAAGTTAAACGCAAAAGAGGTAACAACGTTGGAAATCCGGGGATGAACCAATCAAATACTTACTGGAATTTCGGCAAACCTGCTTTCTTTACAGGAACTATTTAACTTTACTCAATTATAATTTAAATAAACATTCAAAAATTCCCTCCGAATATGTCGGATGGGCAAAACAAACTTTTTTCAAATCTTCAATCGCTATGTTATTCTGCATAGCGATTGTTATTTCTTGTATTAAAGAAGATGCCTCTTTAGAAACTATATGTGCGCCAATAATTTTTCCGTCACGTGACAAAATTTTGATAAATCCGTCAGAGCAGTTATCGCAATGGGATTTTCCAAGAGCTGAAATAAGCAGGTTAGCTTTTTTGTAAGTACCTTCTTCCAAATCCTGTTCACGCAATCCTATCCAGGCAATCTCAGGGCAGCCGTATACAACGGACGGTACAAGATTTTCATCAAACTCAACTCCCGTAACTTCGGCAATTGCCTGTTTTATCGCAAAGTGAGCAAGCTGTATTGAGCCATACGCATCACCTAAATATGTTATACCTTCAATTTTTTCATCAATATCAGGTTTTCTTCCTACAGCAAGAAGAGCAAGTTCAGGTTCCAAAACTTCGCCTGAAGACAGATAAACTTTTCTGCCATCTATCTTTTCAACACCGTTTGAAAGATACATCTTTATTTTTTTTGATTTAAAGATGCGTTCAATTCTTTTGGAAACTTCTACATCAGCAAGCGGCAACAGATGTTCGGCAGCTTCTATAACTGATACCTCAACGTCAAATGCAGAAAGTATTCTTGCCCATTCTATACCTATTGCTCCGCTTCCTACTATTGCAATGCTTTCGGGTAAAACAGTTAAATTTAAAATATCATCGGAATTCAATACAAATTCATGGTCAAAACCTATACCTTTAAGTGCTCTGGGGGATGAACCGGTTGCTGCTATAATCTTTTTACATTCAAAAACTTCACCGTCCGCTTCAATTTTATTTTTTGTTATTATTTTTGCTTCTGAGTTTACTGTAACTACGCCTGAATTTTTTAAAGTTAATTCAAGGTTTTTCCTCAATTTTTCCACTGTTTTTTCTTTTCGTTCTACAACCCGTGCAAAATCAAAAGAAAGCCCATCACATTTTATACCTAAATCATCACTGCATTTTAAATCTTCATAAACTTCGGCAGAGTGCAGAATAGTCTTTGTTGGTATGCATCCACGATTAAGACATACACCACCGATTTTGTCTTTTTCAAACATAACCACAGATAAGCCGTTTGCTCTTGCATGCAGCGCTGCAGTATAGCCTGCAGGACCTCCGCCTATTATTCCCAAATCAAAATTTGTCATCTCGTATAAACCCTCGGTAATCTAACCTTTAATCTACAGGTCAGCTCATAATTAATTGTACCTAAAATTTTTGCCCACTCATCAATCGAATGCTTTTCATCCAACAATGTTACAACATCACCGAGTTGTGCATCAACTCCCGTAATATCAAACATCATTTGATCCATTGTAATATTTCCGACCTGAGGAACTTCTTTTCCGTTAAGACTTCCTGAAATTTTATTTGAAAGTCCACGGGGAACACCATCTGCATAGCCTAAAGGAACAGTAGCAATCTTTCTTGTACCATGAGCCGTAAATGTGTGCCCGTAGCTTACGCCTTCGCCGTCTTTTGCCTCATGAATATTAACTATTCTGGCTTTTAATGACATAACCGGTTTTAAATCAAATTTTCTAAACTCCCCGTCTTGCGGTAAATCAGGATAAAGTCCGTAAATTCCAATCCCAGCCCTGCGCATATTAGAATTCGGCACATCATAACACATTGTACCTGCCGTGTTCAGAATATGAAGCAATAATCCTTCCGTTTTTATTTGCGAAATAACCTTATTCCATCTTTCAATCTGAATTTGTGTTTTTTCACGAATTTCGGCATTTGCAAGATGAGTAAATACTCCGCCGAATTCAAGGTAATCGGCATTTCTTACTTCATTAATAAATTCAACGGCATCTTCAACAGACACGCCAATTCTATTCATGCCTGTATCCAGTTTTACATGAACTTTAGGTTTTATTCCTGTTCTTTCATAAGCCTGACGGCAAGCTGACAAGTGCTCTTTTGAAAAAATAGCAATCGTTAAATCTGATTTAACCGCAGTTTCTACAGCCCACACAGGAACTGCTCCAAGTACAAGAATTTCGCAACTTATTTTTGCCTGCCTTAAATCCACCCCTTCATCAATTGAGGCAACTCCCAACATATCAGCACCTGATGCTAAAAGTGTCGGGGCAAGCATAACGGAGCCGTGTCCGTAAGCATCCGCTTTTACAACCGCAAGCAACTTTATCCCCTGAGGTGTATTTATTCTAATTTGCCTCATATTATATGCTGAATTTTCCAAATTAATCTCAACCCAGCTGTCTCTGTGAATATTTATATTAGTTTGTCTTACGTTTTTCATAGCAAGATTAGTATATTACTAAATTATCTGCCGTGCAAGAAATCATCTAATATTTTTATAAAATCTTTTGCGGCAAGCGGTAAATATTTTCTGTTGTTATAGATTACGCAAAATTCTCTCACCGGCTGAAAATCTTTAATTTTATAATAATTTGTATCTTTTTTATCAAAGTATTTAATAAAAAGTTCGGGTACAAACGCTGCGCCAAGCCCTTGAATTACAAATGAGTGAGCTGTTTCTACTGTATGGCATTCCAGAGATATTTTAGGCTCGAAACCGTTTTTCAAACACAAATCCCGAGAAATTCTCCCGAGAAGCTGTTCGCTTGATACCATTATAAAAGGCTTATCTGCTAAATCCGACAATGTTATTTCGTCCCCTTTTATTCCCCAGCTTTCGGGGACTTCTATCAAAATATTTTCTTTTATGAGAGGAATACTGGTATAATCAATTGTATTATGATGCGGAGTGTCAATAAGAATATCGATTTTACCCTCATCCATCATCGAATGAAGCACGGTTGTCGGGTGTTCTTCTACAACAAGGAAACATTCGGGATACAACTCTTTAAACTGTTTTATAACAGGCGGCAAAATACATGTACTGCGGTAAGGAGAAATTCCTATAACAAGTTTAATATTTTTCTGCCCTGAAATATCAGCAATCTGTCTGTTAATTTCTTCGGTTGAATTCAAAATCCCCCGTGCCCAGTTGATATAAACTTCACCTGCATAAGTAACTTTGAGAGGAGTTGAACTTCTGTCAAAAATCTTTGCACCAAGTTCACGCTCAATGTTTTGAACACACTGGCTCAAAGAAGGCTGTGATACGTATAGTTTTTGCGCCGCTTTAGAGATATTCAATTCATCTGCAATTGTTACAATGTATTTTAATTGATTAAAATTCATAATTAAATTATATCATAAAACAGATAAATTATAAGTAAAACTTATAATTATTATAATATTTTTGGTATTTTACACATCTTTTTCAAGTTCTAGAATAACAATGGAGAAGATTTATGACTACCCCTTTTCAAAAACATTTTAAAAATCTTTGTATGAGTTTAGGCAAAAATAATAAAGCCCTTTACGGAGCTTTAACAATTGCCGTTTCAAAGGGGATTTTACGTCCGACATTCACAATGATGGACAAAAAACAGGAAAAGAATTCAAGAAGATATACGGCATTCAGAGAGGGATTGACCGGTGCGGTTGCATTCGGAGCCTATCTGGTAACGGATGCAGGAGTTGAAAAACTCGCAAAACATATAGCACAGAAAACCAACCACCTGAATGAACTTCCAAAAATGAAGTCTACTCTGTCACTTATCAGCGTGAGCCTTACTGCTCTTTTTGTTATACCTGCTATATGCAATGCAGCAACAAAACCTCTCATGAATGCATTCCTAAAAGATAATGAAACAAAAAGGATTTCCCAAAAGCCTGTAAGACAGGTAAATTTTAACGGTTACCCCCAAATTTACCGTTCAAGAAGCTTTGACGGTATGCGGATAGGAGGTATATAATGATAGATAAGGTCGCAAACATACTTCTTAATCCGAAATTTGTAAACTTTGCCAATAACACAAAGTACACCGTAACAACAGAATCCATATTTAAAGCTACAGGAAGACCTGCCGCAATTATGATGGATAATAATGTTGATAAAGATACAAGAAAATACGCAGCAACAAAAGAAGGTCTGTATCAGGCGCTTTGCCTTGGAATTTATCTTACAATGATACCTTTTATATTCCAGAAATACGGATTTAAAATTGCGCAGAAAATCCTTAAAGGCGACAAAGATCTTCCTGCATTTAAAAATGCGGCAGAATATCTTAATTATGCAAAACTTGCTAAAATGGAAAAGAAAGAAAGACAGGGAAATAAGCTTTTATCAAAAATTTCCGACACTCTGAAAGCAGACCCGCAAGACAGGTTTACGCTTAAAGAACACCTTTTGAAAGATGAAAAGCCGCCTGAATTTCCAACAGCAAAAGGAGCAATAGAATTGAGCAACTTAACCGGAACCGTAATAGGTCTTGCATGGATTGCATCTGAATTAAGCAATTATATACTTCACCCTCTTATGAGAGGTTTAGGATTTGAAAATAAAAATGTAAAGGAGAAAAAATGAGCATATTTGAAGCAGGTATGATGGTATGTTTCGGTATAAGCTGGCCCGTTGCGGCTTTAAAAACTTACAAATGTAAATGTGTACACGGTAAAAGTATTCACTTTTCTATGTTAATTTTATTGGGCTACGTATGCGGGATTGCACACAAAGTATTAGATAATATGGACTGGGTGTTTTGGTTGTATATTTTAAATACATTCTTTTTGCTCGTCGACATGTATCTGTATTGGCTATACCGAAACAACAAGGCGCCTATTACCGATGAGAAAAACGAAATTGAAGTTAATTAAGAAAGCATTATTGATTAATACACAACTCATTTGATATATTATGCAATTTTCTTAATTGTTCAGGCATACGGCTTAAAAAAGTTAAGTTTTTCAGTGCATAATTCTGACAATATTCTTTTTGCAAGCCTATATCAAATTTTATACAATCAGGCGAAATATCTAAAACACCTAAATTTTTATCGCCGTAAACTTCAGACATAACAGGATAATAAATTTTTCCTTCGTGCCAAAATGATGCATGGCTTCCTATTACATTATAGGTGTCACCGCAGTGAAAAAACATACAATTTTCAATATAAAATGTTTCAACAGATAAATATTTATTTTCTTTTAAATAATTCAAATACCAATCGAGATTATAATGTACAACGTATTCACCATATTTATCTTTCCATTTTCTGCTGCAATGTTTTTCTATTACATCAAATACCCTGTCATTTCCCCTGACAAAAGTTATTCCGAAAGACCAGTGGCGCCCGTGAGTACTGCTTCGCCACATATCTAAAGAAAAAAGATTTACATTGTTCATACAAGCATAATGTTCTACATAACTCAGCGCTTCCACACATTTTACAGGGTCAATACAAAATGCTGTGTCATCTGCATCTATGTTCCAAAAGTTAATAATTCCATGTTTTTTGGCATGCTGAAATGTGGTTAAATGGGCAAAAGTAGCGTTCTTCCAAAAACCTGTTGCTATATTTTTTACTATATTTTGAAGTTTTTTGTTTTTACAGCTTTTTATAAAATTTATCTTTGGAGATGCGAAGCATACTCTGTTTAAAATATTTTCTTTCAGCTTCTCATTATCACAAATTATGTAGAATTTTCCATTCATAGCCTCAATAATATCAATCCAATGCTGAAGATTAGTGAATGTATAATTATCATTTCTATTTACTTTCAGATAAAATACCCGATTATTATAGGAATGTTCTTTATCTTTTTTTTCTTTTACTAAAAAAGGAAAAGAAAAATTTTTATTTTTTGAACCGTCACTATTTTTTTTAATATCAACCCTCAAAAAAGGTAACCCCAAAATATTTATAATTCTTGATTTAGCTTCGTTGTTTTTAATTTTAATTTTACGATAAATTTTCATAATTAATCACCTTAATCCTCTATATTGGCTATATAAAATAATATATTTATTGTTTATTACAATGTATATATTGTAATAAACATATATTACATTGTAGTAATATATTTGTCAATGCTTAGAATTTATATATGGATAAAGGGGATATTTTAAAAGAATTCGGCAAGAATTTACGGGCTGAACGCAATCGGGCAGGATTATCACAGGAACAGCTTGCCGAAAAGATTGGCGTATCTTACGGACAGGTTGTCGGAACTATTGAAAGAGGTGAAACAAATACATCTCTTTCCGTAATAGTTGCAATAATGGAGGCTCTTGATTTAGATTTCGAAAAGCTTTTTGACAGGAATAAATTTAACAGTTAATTTTAAACAGCAGGACCTTTGTACTCAGCATACAGTGTCATTATGTCGTCGGAAAGTTTTTTACCGCTGTTTAAAGCGTTTGTTATAAGCTTTCTGTAAACTTCTGCAACAAATTCAAGCGGAGATTCCGATGCATAATTTGATACTCTATTTGCAATTTGTTGTTTCTCTTTACTGTTTACAAAATCATTTGTTATATCAGTAACTTTACCAAACCACTTTTCACATTCTTCAGGTTTTCCCATTTGCCTATACAAATCATAG
This sequence comes from Clostridium sp. CAG:967, assembly GCA_000433095.1. GTDB lineage: Bacteria > Cyanobacteriota > Vampirovibrionia > Gastranaerophilales > Gastranaerophilaceae > Stercorousia. The sequence continues at coordinate 163,992 of HF991477.1, forward strand.
CCTGTAGAATTTTCATGCTGTAAATGTCCCATTTCGTGGTAAATAGTTCTAAATTTGTCACCTTTAGGGTAAGCTAAATAAATTCTATCGCCTGAGCTCAAGCAGGTATTTGTAATATCCACAAGAACATTTCTTTGCTGCTCTGTGGTTAATTTTTCAAGCTGTTTTAAATCAGGGAGTTTAGAATGAGCAAGTAAAGTTTCTTGCACTCCCTCATTTTTCATAAGCTGTTTCAGCTTAGACATTGGTGCTTCATAGAAAGCATCTTTTGCATAAGCTAAAGATACAAAATCTTCGTATAATTTTATTTTATCTATTAAAGAGAATTTATCAGGTTTTTCTAAAAATTCATTTAATCTTTTTAGCAAATCAGCAGAGACTTCATCATTTTTATAAAAATTATATAAATCCAGTTTTCCTTCTTTGTTCTTGAACATAATTTTACAGTCTAAAGCTTCTTTAAGTATTGTGTTAATATGTTCACTCATGTTTTCAAACACAGTTTTATTAATATTAAAGATTGCACCCAATTCACCGCCGTCTTTTGCAGATATTGCACATGCTAATGCTTCTTCTTTAGCAGCCATCGGAACGTATCCGATGGTGTCAAACATTTTGGCTTTACCTTTTGTGACATTATTTATGTTTACCAGCCCTTCGTTTACCCAGTTCATTACTTCAAGCGGCATTTTTTCATCGTAATTTTTAATTCCCAAATGAGTTTTTGCAAAATTACGAGCTTCTTCAACTGTTTTTGCAGGGCTAAAATCAATATGTTCAGCAAGTTTAAATACTTCTTCTTTAGCTGCATTAGCTTTTCCACGCACAAGCAGTGCAGCAGCAGTTATAATTGCAGCAGCGCCTATGCCTATTCCCCATTTAGCATTTTTTGAAAGCCCATTACCTTCTTCTTTATTTTGATTTACAAATTCATCCGGGCGGGAAGTGAAAGAAGCTCTTAGATTGCCCCCCCCCCGCAAAACTTTACAGGCTGTAACGACTTAAATCCTACCTGATTACCAATAGCTTCAATCATTTTTTCTCCTTTTCAATAGATTATTTACTTTATTATAAATAATAAAAACATAAACAAGAGAAAAATTGCTAATATAGAAAAAATGTTTGTAATATAATTAAACTATGGACAGAAAAGAATTTATAAACGCAAAACGTATAGTTTTCAAGTTTGGAACAAATATTTTAAGAGGCGACGACGGATATGTTTCACTGCCGAGAGTATTTTCTTTTATTGAAGATTTATCACATCTCGCAAGACAGGGAAAAGAGGTTATCGTAATAACTTCCGGCGCTGTAGGTTTAGGTAAAAAACGTCTGGGTATAGAAAGCACTGACGGAGTTGCTCTCAAACAAGCCTGTGCAGCTATAGGTCAGGGGAAGTTGATGTCAATTTATGAAACAGGATTTGACACTTACGGTCTTATTGCTTCTCAAATACTCTTAACAGAAGACGACTTTTCTGTCAGACAAAGATATTTAAGTTTAAGAACAACTTTGAACAAGCTTTTGGAACTCGGCGTTATTCCTATTATTAACCAGAATGATACTGTTTCAACAGTCGAAGTTCACCCGCAATTTGAACATATGCAGGTTTGTTTTACCGACAACGACAAACTTTCCGCACTTGTAGCTTCAGAACTTGATGCAGATTTGCTTGTTATTCTTTCAGATGTTGAAGGACTATATGATGAAAACCCTAAGACAAATCCTGATGCAAAAATAATCAGAAAAGTTGACGAAGTAACAGATGACATTCTTGCACTGGGAACCGATGCCTCCGACGGCGGCAGGGGAGGAATGCGTACAAAATTGAAAGCTGCAAGAATGGTTACAAGATTTGGCGGCAAAGTTCTAATCGCAAACGGTAAAATTCCATACGTAATCAAAAAAATATTTGAAGGCGATGAAATCGGAACAATGTTTCTTCCTCAAAGAGAAGGAATGCCCGATAAAAAACGCTGGATTGGATATGCCACAAATATTATCGGACAAATTGCAGTTAATAACGGTGCAAAGAAAGCTTTACTGGCGCAAAAAAGTTTGCTTCCAATAGGTGTTTGCGATGTAATTAACGAATTTAACAAGGGTGATGTTGTATCTATCCTTGATGAAGACCATAATGAATTTGCCCGTGGTATCGTAAATTACAGCTCCGACTCCTGTAGAAAAGTAATAGGCTGCCACTCTGATAATATTATGGAAATTCTCGGGTTCAAAAACTACGATGCAATAATCACAAGGGATAACATTACCTTACTTTAAGGAGAAAAAATGAATTTTGAACAAATTGCTAAAGATGCAAAAGAAGCTTCTCTAAAAATTGCAGACCTTTCTACAAAAGTTAAAAATCAGGCTTTGCTTAAAATTGCTGATGCTGTAGAAGCCAACAAGGAAAAAATTTTTGAAGCAAACAGAGAAGACTTAAAATCAGCAGAAGAACTTGTTAAAAGCGGCGAAATTACAAAATCCACATTCAACCGCTTAAAACTTGATGAAAACAAAATGCGTGATATGCTTCAAGGTATTCGTGATATTGCCTCACTTGAAGATCCTATTAACAAAAAACTGCTTGTCAGAGAGCTTGACACTGATTTGACTTTATACAAAGTATCCTGTCCCATAGGAGTTTTAGGCATAATTTTTGAAGCCAGACCTGATGTAATTGCACAGATTTCTTCTCTTGCAATAAAATCAGCAAATGCTGTTATTTTAAAAGGCGGAAAAGAAAGTATAAATACAAACAAAACTATTCTTTCAATTATAAATAATGCACTTGATAAAGTTGAAGGTTTTCCGAAAAACGTTATACAGCAGGTATTTTCACGTGATGATGTGGCTGAAATGCTTAAATGCGACAAATACATAAACCTGATTATACCAAGAGGCGGAAACAACCTTGTAAAATTCATAAAAGCAAACACAAAAATTCCTGTACTCGGTCACGCTGACGGAATTTGTCATATATTTGTCGATGAAACAGCCGATATTGATATGGCAATAAAAGTTGTTACCGATGCAAAAACCCAGTACCCGAGCGCCTGCAATGCGGTTGAAACACTTTTAATACATGAAAAATTCCCTAAAAAAGATAATCTTCTTGCTGCGTTACAGTTATCTGAAATTCAGCTTATAGATAATCCCGAAAGCTGGGCGCATGAATACGGAGACAAAATTCTTGCATTCAAGACAGTTAAAAACGCAGATGAAGCAATTGAACACATTAACACATACGGTTCCGGACATACTGACAGCATAATCACAAAAAACATTGAAAATGCCGAAAAGTTTATGAACAAAGTTGACTCAGCAGGTGTATATTTTAATGCTTCAACAAGATTTGCTGACGGTTTCCGCTACGGCTTCGGCGCAGAAGTAGGTATTTCTACAAATAAAACCCACGCCAGAGGTCCTGTAGGACTTGAAGGTCTGACTATTTACAAATATAAACTTATTGGAAACGGTCAGATTGTTGGAGATTATGCATCAGGCGAAAAACAATTTCACCACAAAGATATTCAATAAAAAAAAGCTCCTGATTAAAGGAGCTTTTTTATAACTTATTTAACATCTGTTTTATTAGGACTTTCGTATTCAATACCCATTTCTTTTAGAGTTCTTATAAAGTTTTGGGCACATATTTTCTGAGCTTCCGGCGGTACAATCCTCAAAATTTCAACAGTTTTTGAGATAACAGGATCTTTATCATACCAGCGGTTATTTGCATTAACAGGCTTAACCATTGCATAAAACTGGTCAATAGTTTCTTTTGAAACTTTTTCTTCAATCTTTTGCAAAAATATTTCAGCCTGAGCTCTTAATTCAGTTTGATAATTTTTTAAAAGCTCAATAACTTCTAATAAAAGTGGATCATGATCATACCAGCGTTTATAGGTAGGATTCATTACGTAAGCCCTCCGTTAGGTTTGTTTTCAGGTCAACGTTAGAAACTTCAGAGATTACAGCATCATCTTTACGTTCTATTTTGCCTCCTAATAATCTTAGCTTACTTTCGAAATTTTCGTATCCTCTATCTATATGATGTAGGTTTTCAATGGTAGAATTGCCGTCAGCCATTAAAGCGGCAACAACCAGAGATGCTCCGGCACGCAAATCGCTTGCTGCGAGAGTAGCACCTGTAAGCTTTTTCACACCTTTAATAATGGCGTGGTTTCTGTCCTGATGAATATCAGCACCCATACGGCGCAATTCAGGAACCTGCATAAATCTGTTTTCGTATAAACTTTCGGTAATAATACCTACACCGTTTGCAGTTGTTAAAAGTGTCATTGCCATAGACTGCAAGTCAGTAGGAAATCCTGGATAAGGCTGGGTTACAAAGTTTATTGAATTTAGTTTATTTTTACAAGAAACTTCCAATGAATTAGGCTCAATAAGTTTAATATTTGCACCCATTTTCAACAACTTATCTGTAAAGAAAGTCAAATGAGCAGGGAAAACATCTTTGATAATTGCTTTACCACGTGTAGCAATAATTGCAGACATAAATGTTCCTGCCTCAATTCTGTCAGGAATAGTTGTATATTCAATAGAATGAAGTTTTTCGTGTTTAACACCGTTGATAACGATTTCTGATGTACCTGCACCGTTAACGTCAGCTCCCATACTGTTTAAAAAGTTTGCCAGATCAACAATTTCAGGTTCCTGAGCAGCATTTTGAATTCTTGTAGAGCCTTCTGCAAGAACTGATGCAAGCATAAGGTTTTCTGTAGCACCCACTGAAGGGATATCAAGGTAAATATCAGCACCTGTAAGTTTTGATGCTTTTGCATGAACGTAACCGTTTTCGATTTTTATTTTTGCACCGAGAGCTTCCAAACCTTTAATGTGGAAATCAACACGTCTTTCGCCGATTGCACATCCTCCCGGTAATGCTACGATTGCCTCTTTACATCTTGAAACCAGCGCACCCAATACTATGAATGATGCTCTCATTTTACTTACTAATTCATACTTGGCTGTAATGCTTGAAATATCTGTAGCATCAATGGTTACTGACTTTCCTGCTTTATCATAGCTTGTTTTTGCTCCTAACTGCGCAATTACATTCAACATAATTTCAACATCTGTCAGGTCAGGAACATTATAAATCTTTGTTTCACCTTTAGCTAAAATAGCGGCAGCCATTAATTTCAAAACCGAATTTTTTGCCCCGCCTATTGAAACCTCACCTCTTAAAGGGGTACCACCTTTTATATAAAATTTTTCAGTCAATTTTCTTTACCTTCAAATAAAAAATAATATTTACCTTACATAATCATAATACAATCAGATTTCATTGGTGTAAATAAGTTAAATAATGTAAAGAAATAGAATAAAAAATTATTCAAATTATAAAAAAAATATTTGTTCGTTTTTTATAAAAATTGCAAAAGGAGATAATGAAAAACAATGATAACCCCGATAAACTTTACAGGAATAAAAAATGTAGGTTATGCAAGAGCATTAACAGGAAGTGACAATAACCCGGGAACAAGAACTGTTCTGAATATGCAGCTTACCGATGATGACAAAAAAGATTTATCGAAATATAAAAAATTAACATCAAAACATCCTGATTTGGAAAATAAAATTAACAGCAATTACCTGAATATAGAGTTAGAAACCAAAAATATCGACGGATTTTGCTTGTGCAGAGCAAAAATGAACGGAAACATTATTCCCTCAATCGCTGAAAATATTCCTATACTAAATTTTATGAGCGAAATAACAGCCAGAATAGCAAATTTTAAAGAAAAAGATTTTAAAACTGATCCTGATCACCACCTTATGAATGAAGCTAAACATGGAATATTTTACAATGAACCTTTAGATTACTTTTTAGACGGAACAGCAGGTGAACTCGATTTGCTTGCAGGAACAGGTTTGACAGAAAAATTTGACTTGTATGCAAATGATGAAAATATTGAGCTGTCAGAAGAAGACGAAGAAAAACTCTTTGATTTCGAAGACGGAATATTAGAAGTACTTCATAACCCCTGCTATGTTCATAACGGAGCACAATTAACAAATTCGATTATGAAATATTATTATGACAGCCAATTATATTCGTAATTATTAAAAAATAATAAATTTTTCTTGTTAATTAATCTTGATAAATTATAATAATATTATTAAGAGGTAGAGAAAATGTCACACAAGCATCATAACAACAATCCGTTTAAAAATCCGGAAAATTTAGACGAAAATATAAACTCTGAACACAAGCCGCAGGAAGAACAAACTCCTGTAGAAGAAAAAAATGAGCAAAATAACGAACTTCAGGAAAAATATGATACATTAAACCAGCAGTATTTAAGACTTGCCGCTGATTTTGACAATTACCGCAAAAGACAGGCTCATGAAAGAGAAGAACTTTTAAAATACGGCGCAGAAAATGCGCTGAAAAAAATGATTGAAGTTTTAGACAATTTTGAACGTGGAGAAAAAGCTCTGGAAAACGTTGAAGATTGCCAGACAGTAAAAGACAGCTTTAATCTCGTTCATAAACAGGTTATGGATGTACTTTCAAAACTCGGGCTGGAACCAATTGAAACAGAAGGAAAAGAATTCGATCCGAATTTCCACGATGCTGTTATGCAGACACCGACTTCTGAACATCCTGAACACACAATTATAAATGAATTACAAAAAGGATATAAAATGGGTGACAAGGTTTTAAGACCTGCACTCGTTAATGTTGCAACAGCTGAATAATTTCGGCTGCTGCATTTTAGTATGCAAAGAATAGGGAAGAATTAATATAAATGAGTGATTACTATGAAATACTTGAAGTTTCGAAAGAAGCAAGCAAGGAAGAGATAAAAGCAGCTTTCAGAAAAAAAGCAAGAACATTACACCCCGATGTGAATAAAGCTCCCGATGCAGAGGAGAAGTTTAAAGAACTCGGAAAAGCTTATGAAACATTAATGGATGATAACAAGCGTGCAACATACGACCGTTACGGTGAAGACGGACTTCAAAACGCAGGTTTTGACACAGGCGGTCCTTTTGCAGGCGGTTTTGGCGATTTAAACGATATATTCAACTCATTTTTCGGCGGTATGGGCGGATTTGGATTTGGCGGAAGACCTGATCCTAATGCGCCGATTGAAGGTGACGACTTAAGACTTGATATTGAAATCGACTTTGAACAGGCTGTTTTCGGATGTGATAAAGAAATCAAATTTGACCACCTCGAACAGTGCCCGTCTTGCGGCGGTACAGGAGCAGAAAAGGGCTCACAACCCGTAACCTGTCCGACATGTCACGGTTCAGGACAGG
>HF991478.1:0-16394 GCA_000433095.1 Clostridium sp. CAG:967
GCATTCCTGCCGAAATAACTTCATTAGCAGGCACAAAAATGACTATGCCTACAAGTATGAATCAATTGGCTACGTATATACACTTGAGTTCAATTATCATGCGAAGAGTAACAAGTTATGGATTTGTCATGTCCAACGGCTATTCTGTGATTTTGTTCTACAATTATTCATGTTTAAGTGACAATAAAGATGCAGATCATTTGGGGCAGGATGTAGTATGTGTAAATGCTATATATGATATGAATGGTCTTCGAAAACCGAACACTGTCGGTAAAGACATCGGTTTTGTAACAATTTTATATCCGGATGAGAGTTCTATTGCCGTAGCTCCTGATGTTGTAAAGCAAGATGCAAGGAGAACAACATTTGACGATGCAGGTGCAAGCTGTACGGCCCAAAACAAAGAATATACACTTCCTAACCGTGACGAGCTCTTAGCTATGTATTATAACGCTAATCTCTTGAGAATACCGTCGACGAATCCCCCCTATTGGTCTGCCACTCAGGCTTCTGCTGAGTTGGGTTGGACCCAGGATTTCAGCTATGGTCACCGTACCATGAATACTAAGTCCAAAATCTTCAATGTTCGCTGTGTCAGGAGGTAATCTATAATTATTCAGGTAGATTTTATTATAATAAATTGCATACAAAAACACTCTCTTGTTTTATAGAGAGTGTTTTTTATCTGCTATTGTGTATTATTTATTCGTAAATCCAGCCGTTTGTAAGGTCAACATTGATTGGTTTTAAAAGCTTGATATAAACAGTACCTTCAGGTGCTACTTCAAGTTTTTCTCCTTTTAATGTTGCTCTGACAATTTTCATAAACCAGTTTCTGTGTTTTTTAACTTCACCAACACCTGAGAAACCTACAGTCTGGTCATTGTTAGTTGTAATTAATGAATTATCTAAAACAAGAACACCATTTCTTACAAACCATTTACCGTTTCTTACGTCCAAAAGTTGTCCTTTAAGGTTTGCACCTTTATATATAAGGATAAATTTTTCTTTTGTAATGTAGTTTTCCGGAGCTTGTGCAGTATAGATTTCACCCGGTTGTGATGATTGTGAGCTTACATAGTTTGTTAATTTTACAGGTACTACAGCGCCTGCAGGGATTGTTCCCAAACTTCCCTGAACTTTTGCGTTTTCAACTACGTAACCTTCGCCGGTTTTCTTTCTCATTGCTTCTGCTAATTTAGCATTAGGATTAAGTTTTGCCTGTTCCATCATGTCATACAAAATTGCTGCAACTTCTGCTCTTGTTGCGGGTCTGTCAGCTTCAATTCTGTCTTTTTTGTCAGAAGGAATAGTTACGAGCATGCTTAAAATTTCAGCTTTGCCTGCAGGAATAATAAACCATTCAGGTACTTCATTTACATCTGCAAATCTTTTTGACAAAACTTCTTTAGCTTTAAAAGTGCTGATTTGCTCTGTAGTTAAAGCGTTAACCGCAACAGATATTGATTCTGCACGTGTAACTGTATCATCAGGTCTAAAAGGCTGTCCTTGAGGCGGGCAGGAAATTAAATCAAAATACAAAGCTTTTTGGATTGCATCATAAGCCCAGAAAGAAGGACTTATGTCCGTAAAATTAACAGGCTGTGCTACAGTTGTATGTTCCTGTCCCAAAGCTTTAATAGCCATTGATGCAAACTCTGCACGTGTAACGTTATCATCGGGTTGAAATGTTCCGTCAGGATAACCTACAATAACCCCTTTTTCTGTTAAAATTTCAATCTGTTTTGCAGCCCAATGGTCAGATGTAACATCCGGATAAGCCAGAGCCGGTGAAACAATAATCAGACTTACAAGCAGAGAAAACAGAATTTTAAATAAATTTTTCATATCCACTCTCCTATAATACTTCTATAATATGCTACATTTAAAATGTACAATCGGCAAGTTTATCTAAAGTTATGTTAATAATCAAGATTGTACTTTGATTTATTCTTAATTAAGGTATTTTCAGCTTCTTGCTGAACTTCAACAGGCAAGTCTTTATTATTTTTTGTATTAACAATAAGTTTTAAGCAGCGTTCATCATATGTTGCGGCAAAATACCCCCAGTAGAAATCTATTGATTTAGTGTCTTTAAGATAATTTGTTGTATGTAATAAACCTTCGATTTGCGGTTCAACAATCACGGCAATGTCAATTGCACGTTTAGTTTTGGAAGATATTTTCAATTTTTTCCAGTCAGAAACAAATTCTTTATTTCCTTCCTGATGTATTACCCCTGTTAAAAATCCTATAACGGCTGGTTTGTGTTTGCTGTATTCAACAACATTAAGGTTAGAGATATATTTTAAAATAGTTGGAATGGTTAATATATCCTGAGTTTTATAGTAATTCCCCATTAGCGCATCAAGAGTTTCAACCATTTCTTTACTTGAAATTTCTGTTTCTTCCGGAGCTTGTGTCGTTAAGTGGAAAAAAGCTTCTCTGCCAATATATATAGAAAAAATTAAAATAACCGTAATTATAAATATATGTTTTACATCAATTATAATTTTCATAACCGTTTTAATTTTATATTATTTCTAAAATTGCTGCAATGTTTTAATAAAGTTTTATTAATGAAAAAATAAAAGAGAAGTTATAAATAACTTCTCTTTTATGGTGGGCAAGGGTGGATTCGAACCACCGTAGTCTCTCGACGGCAGATTTACAGTCTGCTCCCTTTAGCCACTCGGGCACCTACCCTTAGGTTTATATTAATTTTTCAAATGTTTGTTTGATTTGTCCGTGTATTGCTCCGAGTGGCGGTATTCATGTGTTATTTTTTCGTCGTTGAAAATTGATACTTAATCAATTTTCTTCCGAAATGACTACCGTGTTACTCGGGCATCTACCCATATTTTATTTTCAAAATTTGCCTTTGACGGGATTTGAACCCGTGGCCTCTCCCTTACCAAGGGAGTGCGCTACCCCTGCGCCACAAAGGCAGATGCCACAAGGGCTTTCTTAAGTTTTTCGGTTAAAAAAATGCCGACTATAGGAATCGAACCTACAACCTACGGTTTACAAAACCGTTGCTCTACCATTGAGCCAAGTCGGCAAGTCACATGAATTATTTTATTAAGAAAATTTTTAATTGTCAAGAGGATTTTTTTATTTGTTATATAATATTTTTGTAATTCAATGTTGCTTAAGAAAGCCTGACTGCTTATGTTTAGATATTTAGACACTATTATTTTATTTTTAATTTCAGCAGGTAAGAGTTGTTGATTTCTTTTTCCAAAAGCACATTTTTGTCTTTGCTCCATTCTTTAAGATATCCGATTACAGGATTTTTGGCATACTCAAAGGGATAATAGAACCAGTAAGTTCTGCCTTGGGGAAGTTGGTTTAGTATACTAAAATAGGTTTCTTTGTTGTTATCTAATGTGTTAACTTTGACATCTGTTTTAGGTTTAAAGTTAAAATATCTTGTGTAAAAAATGTATTCAGAATCTGATGCTATGTTGTAAGCTACAATTTCATCAGGTTTATAATTATCTTTAATTGTTTGCATTAATGTTTTTGCATCTTCATCAATAAATATATCAGGATTATTGAATTGTTTATAATATTTTAGAGAGTAACCCGAAAAATATACGCCGAAAAATAAAATCATTAGGACTGAATATAATTTTTTAGTTTTGCTTATATATTCCAGAGGAAGTGATAAGATTAGCAATAATACGGGAACCAGATAAAGGCTTGTTCTTTGTATAAGCGGATAAAACTTAAAAAATGAAGCAAGAACTGTTAATGTAATTGTGTATAAAAAAAGTTTTGATAAATTTGTTTTTTGCTTGATTGTATAAACAATTCCGGTGATAAATAAAATTAATGCAAACAAAAGCATATTATTAGGGCTGAAGAAATAATCAAAATTTATTTTAAATACTTGCAGCCAGCTTACAGGATTAAGTTTTATAAAACCAAGTTCCCAGAAGTAACTTCCTATATCAATTTGTGAGGCATGTGATGCCGCAACTACAGTTATGTAATATGTTGTGAAGGTTATCAAAGACGGGATTAAAAATAATAATAGTTTTTTTATTACAGATTTTTTGTATTTAAAAATTTGCATTAAAATATATGGAAAAATAATAAATGCTGTCGGAAATGCCATAAGAGGCAATAAAGAAATTAAAATTCCAAATATAATGACTTGTTTTGTTTTAAGATTAACTATATCAATTTTAGCTAAATAATAAAGTGTTAAAATTGAAATAAGAACATCTGATGAATACTGCTTAAACTCTTGTGAATAGTATATTAACTGATAATTGACCGCAAATAGGAAGTTAACAATTAAAATCAGCCACTTACTCTTAAGAAAATCTTTTGATAAGAAATAAAAAGCAGGTAATGATAAAATTCCGGCAAAAAGAGGTATAATTCTCAAAACATTTTCGTGAAGTCCGAATATATATGTTAAGAGTTTTGATAATGACATGAATATCGGAGGTGCGCATTGATAATGTTCCAGAGGTCTTAAGAAGTCAAACATGTTTCTGTCGAGAAGACTGAGTGCAACGGAGCATTCGTCATGCCATAAAGGTCTGCCCGTTAAAAAAGTTTTAATTCTAAGTATAATCCCTATTAACCAAATAATCCCTAAAATTACCAATAATACTTTCTTCTTATCCATAATCCCTCTTTATGCATTTTGTATAAATAAAAACCAGCCGTTTTCGACTGGTTTTTATGGAGCGGGAGACGAGGCTCGAACTCGCGACATCCTCCTTGGCAAGGAGGCATTCTACCACTGAATTACCCCCGCTTATTCGGGTTACTTCTTTATTATACATGAGCAATTTTTTTTTGCAAGTATTTTTTTTGTTTTTTTTATCAAAATGAATTAAACTTCAACAAGTTCAGAATCTTTGCTGTCCATTGAACGAATATCCACTTCAAGTCTGTCGGGGAATTGTTTTTTTAGTCTGTTAACAAGTTCATTAGAACTTTCCACCCAGAAAATTGAGGCAGTTAATACTTTTACTTCGCCATCTAAATCTTTCAACTTAAATGTTACGGGATCCGAGCCTGAATGTTCGCACAGCAGATTTTTTAGCAGAACAATTTCTTCAAATTTAAAATCATCAAGAAGTTTTATCGTAAATATATTTGAATTGTCGACGGTTTTGACGGTTTCAACAAGAAGAACAGGAGGTTCATCGTCGCTTCTTCTGCTAACTTTTCCTGAAATTATTACACGTTGTTCGTTCTGCAAATATTCTCCATATTCTGCAATTTTACCATTGAAAGCAATTACATCAATTCTGCCTGATAAATCTTCAATAGTTACAAATCTGATAAATTTTGCAGGGTCTTTCTTTGTCGGAATTTGTTTTGTAGCTGTAACAAGTCCGCAAATAGTAACTACTTTATCATTTTCAACTTCATTTATTTCAGTAATCTTATGTGTCATTAAAAACGGCAATTTATCTCTGATAGTAGAAAGCGGGTGGCTTGATACATAAAATCCCAGAAATTCTTTTTCAAAAATTTGAAGCTGTCTTGCATCATATTCCTCGTCACTTCCTGCAAGCTGGAATTTTGCTTCTTCAATTTCCGATGTATCACCAAGCAGGTCAAATAAACTTGCCTGTCCTGATTCTTTAGCCTTAGCTTCTTTGGATGCTGTTGCGGTTATGTAATCAATATTATCCATAAGCTGTTTACGGCTTTTTTCGATATTTGCAAAAGCGCCTGCTTTTATCAAACCTTCAAGAGTTTTTTTGTTGCAGCATTTGGAATCAAGACGTTTGCAATAATCATATATAGATTTGAACTCTCCGTTTTCTTCACGTTCCTGTATAATTGCTTCTACAACTCCTTCTCCGACCTGTTTAATCGAAGCCAGTCCAAATCTGATATCATTTCCGTCAGGAGTGAACTCTGCATATGATTTGTTAATATCAGGAGGCATTACTTTAATTCCGTTTTTTTGAGCTTCTTCAATATAAAGCTGAGTTTTTTCCTGATCTCCAGAAACACTTGTTAAAAGTGAAGCAAGATATTCGATAGGGTAATGGCATTTCAGATAAGCTGTCTGATACGCAACAAAAGCATAAGCCGCAGAGTGCGATCTGTTAAAACAGTACTCCGCAAATTTTTCAATTTGTTCAAAGAGTGCCGTAGCATCTTTTGCTGTCATACCGTGTCGTGCAGCACCTTCAACAAATTTTCCTTTTTGTTGTGCCATTTCATCAAGTTTTTTCTTACCCATCATACGGCGCACCATGTCCGCCTGACCGAGTGTGTAATCAGCTAAGACCTGAAATACCTGCATGATTTGTTCCTGATAAACAATGGTTCCGTATGTATCTTTTAATACGGGAACAAGGCTCGGATGCGGGTAAGTAATTTCTTTACGTCCGTGTTTACGTTCAACGAAGTCTTCTACCATCCCTGCCTGAAGCGGTCCCGGACGGAAAAGGGCAACCAAAGCGCCTAAATCTTCAAACACGTCAGGTTTTAAGTCTTTAACCAGTTTTTTCATTCCTGAAGATTCAAGCTGGAATACACCGTCAGTGTCGCCTTTTATAAGCATATCGTATGTCGGTTTGTCATCAAGAGGTATTCTGTCTACATCAAATTCAATTCCCTGACGGAGCTTAATAAGCTTCATTGTCTTGTGTATCATTGTAAGGTTACGCAGACCTAAAAAGTCCATTTTTAACAGACCGAGTTTTTCTAAATCTGCCATAGGATATTCGGTTACAATAATACCGTCTTTTGAAGGCTGGACGGGAACTATTTCATTAAGAGGTTTGTGAGCGATGATAACCCCTGCTGCGTGAGTACCTGTGTTGTTTTTTATACCTTCAATAGCTTTTGCCATATCAACAAGGCGTTTTACTTCAGGATCTTCATCGTAAAGCTTTTTAAGTTCCATTCCTTCTTGCAATGCATCATCAATATGTGCTTTAGGTTCGTTCGGAATTAAAGAGGCAAGCTGGTTGCTTCTTGCATACGGGATGTCAAATACTCTTGCAACCCCTTTCATTGCGGCTTTAGCAGCATAAGTACCAAAAGTAATAATCTGGCAAACTTTATCTGCACCGTATTTTTGTGCAACATAATCAATTACTTCGCCACGTCGTTCGATGCAGAAGTCAATATCCACATCGGGCATACTGTATCTTTCAGGGTTCAAAAATCTTTCAAACAAGAGATGATGTTTTATAGGATCAAGTTCTGTAATTTTAAGTGCGTAAGCAACAACCGAACCTGCTGCAGAACCTCTTCCGGGACCAACGGGAATTCCATGTGTTTTAGCAAAGTGTACAAAGTCCCAGGTGATTAGGAAGTAAGCAGAAAATCCCATTTGTTCGATAATACCGAGTTCATACTTAACACGTTCTTCTATTTCAGGCGGAACTTCTCCGTATCTTTCTTTTAAGCCTTCATGAACAACGTAATCAAGGTAGCTTTCGACTGTATGACCTGCCGGTACTTCATAGTGAGGCAAAGGACTTTTGCCCATTTCCATTATTAAGTGGCATTTATCTGCAATATCAACTGTGTTTTTAATACATTCATCAAATAAATCGCTTTCCATCCATTTAAAAGAATCACGCAATTCCACAGGTGTTTTTACGTAAAATTCATTGTTCGGAAAATGGAAGCGGTTTTCGTCAGATTTTAAAGCGTTTGTTTGTAGACATAATAATGTATCATGCCAGTCTGCATCTTCTTTTTTCAAATAGTGCGAGTCATTTGTGATAATCATTTTTATGTCTAATTCTTTTGCAATTCTTATTAAATCAGGATTTGTTCTTTTTTGTTCTTCCAAACCATGATCCTGAAGCTCAATATAGTAATCTTCTCCGAATAAATCTTTGTAGCGTTTCGCAGCAGCCTTTGCGCCTTCATAGTCATTTTTGAGTAGGTTTTGCAAAACTTCGCCGCCAAGACATGCAGAGGAACATATTAATCCCTGATGATATTTTTGAAGAAGTTCAAAGTTAATACGGGGTTTGTAATACATACCTTCGCAGTGCGCTATGGATACCAGTTTAACAAGGTTCATGTATCCTTCTTTATCTTTTGCAAGAAGCACAAGGTGATAAAGAGGATTATGCTGCGCATTTTTTTCATGGATGTCGCCGTCATGAACGTAAAATTCACAGCCGACTATAGCTTTTACACCGATTTCTTTAGCTGTTCTGTAAAACTCTATGGCAGAATACATTACACCGTGATCGGTTATTGCAACCGCCGGCATGTTGTTTTCTTTTGCAAACTGGCATAATGCTTTTACTTTTATGGCACCGTCTAACAGCGAATATTCGCTGTGCAGGTGGAGTGGTACGTATTGAGTATTTTTATCCATAATATTTATCGTATCACATTAGCTTATAAAAAACTTTTAATGTTAAATAATGTTATTGATAATTTGCTAGAGTTTTATTTATAAGTTCAATCATTTCTTCACGCATAAATTTAGGAGAAATAATCTCGCATTCTGTTCCGTATCTCATAATACGTTTCAATAAATTATTTAAATCTTCGTTCTTATTAACAATAATATGGCTGCCGTCGCCTTCTATTTTATCAAGTCTTTCCCAATCTCTGATTTTATAGTTTCTTGCCAATCTGTTTTTTATTCTGAAAACAATTGTTGTTGGTAAAGATTGTGAAGAAGATACGTTAGGCAGTTGTTTTATAGATTTTATGTTCTCAATCGGTATTTCATAAACTCTGCTGCCGCTGTTGCCTAATACTTTTAAGCAAACTTTTCTTTTCTGGTAAACCTGTTCAACAGGTGAGCATATTAAGTTTATTTCTTCGCCTTTTTCCGTATTAAAAATTATTTCAAGTTTTTGTTTTTCCTGACAAAATTTTTCACACTGCTTTACCTGTTGTGCAAATTCCGAATGGTAGAATGATAAATGCAAAGTTTGCGTGTTATCCATTACCTGAGATATGCTTTGGGCATTTTCGTCATATCGAAGTTCAAGAGCTCTTAGGAAGGAATTGAAACTGGATTTGTTTTTCCCTTCAGGTAAAAGTTCGCATGCCTGTTTTAAGATAGCAATGCTTTTCATATCGTTGTTATCAAATTTTATTTTATAAGGTGAGCTGAACATTTGATATTTCCCGTTAATCTTTTTAACTTTTATACCAAATATTTTTAATGTATTCAGATATTTGTTTAATGTAACGTGAGTATTTGAAGTGCCGTCGTACTGACCGTCAGAAAAGTGATCAAGTACGGTTTTAAATTCTACTTCACCGTTATAAAGCATTTTTATAAATTCAAATATTTTAACGCAAGAATCATTGTATTTTTCTGTTAGTTTTTTAGTCACAATAATACCCCGCTTTCATATCTTTCAGACAGGTAATAAAGTCTTCTTTAAAGCTTTCGGGACCTAATATCTTGACTGACGGTCCCAGCTCTAAGAACTTCTGTCGTAATAAGAACTCATTTGAAGTAGTTACTTCAACAGTAACTTTATTATTTTCTTTTTTGATTATTTTTTCATCTTCTGCCGGTTCAAATTTATCCGGATTACATTCAAGTTCATAGGTTACTGTAAGTTCTTTTATTCCTGTCGGAATTGTTTTTCCTATTTTTATTTCATTAATCTGTTTAATTCTGTTTAATAAAAAGCTTCCGTATTGCATGTATTCAAAACCGATACCGTAAAGATAAATTTTACCGTTATTTATTTCTATTTTGTCAGCAATTAATTCAATATTTTTCTTTCCTGAATTAGGAGAGTTATAAGTGATTACAATCTGGTCTTTTTTATCACAGCATGTAATCAGGTTTGATAACAGCTCTTTATCAATACCGTTAAGCATAGATACTTTTCTTATATTTGATAAAAACTCATCATTTTTTATATATGAGTATATCTTTTCAAAGAAATTTTCAAGAGAAAGAAGTTCTTTGATATCTATGTTTTTAACAAGGCTCTTATATATTTTAATAATACTTTGCATTTCGTCCGCAGTTATATTTAACTCAAACGGATGTGCAAGAATGACGTATCTTGACTCTTTGTCCTCGCCTCTAAATCTTTTTACTTCGCATCCGACACGTTTAAGCGAATTAATATATACTCTCAATGTATCTATTGAAATCTTTTCTCTTAAATACGGATGGTTCATGAAATATTCGCAAATCTCGTTATAAGATTTCGGACCTTCTGTTAAAAGGTTGAATAATACCAATGCTTTATATCCTGTAAAGGACATTAAATTGTAAGTTATTTTTTGATCTTTTAAAAATTGTTTCATAATTACACTTCCCCGTTAATATTTTACTATAAAATTGTAAGCATGTACAGGCATGGGGAATTTTACAATAATTATTTAATGTCAATTAATTTATTTAAGAATTTTACTTAATTTCATTAAGATTACTTCATTAAGATTTAAGAACTTGAATTTTTTATTGTATTTACAAGGGGCATGGTCAATTGTAAATTTTATTTTTATTTTCTTTACTTGTCAAACTTTTTACTTAGATTTACATTAAGGATATGAACTAAGGAGGAGTTCCTAATCTGAGGAACGGCTGCCAGAGGAGAATAGAGGTTAGTTAGGACAAAGTAGAAAAAGAGGTGATGGCAAAAGTCCGGGAATAATTGGAAGATATACAAAAAAAAGGACGTATGTAGCAGAGAGTGCAAAAGATTAGGGATATTTTTATTTATTAAATTATTAATTTTGGGGATTTACAAAAAGTTTTATGAAGGAGATTTACGGGATAGTTGTAACGTAAATTGCCAAGCTTGCGCTTTTGCAAGCTTTTTTATATTATATATGATATGGAAGAATTACAGTCAAAAAAGGTCATAGGTTTAATGTCAGGTACCTCATGCGACAGTATTGATGCAGGTTTATGCGAGGTAAGACCTGATTTATCCGTAAAACTTATTTCGGGGATTAATTATAAATATCCTGAGCATATAAGAGCAAAAATATTTAGTCTTTTTTCCGGTAATGCTACTGTTCGTGATGTCTGCCAGATGAATTTTGCAATCGGACAATGTTTTGCAGATGCTTGTAAAGTGTTGATTTCTGAACACGGAAAACCTGATTTTATCGCAAGTCACGGTCAAACTATATATCATTTTCCGCAAGATGAAAAACTTGACAAAGTATCATTAAAAAGTACTCTGCAGATTGGCGAAAGTTCTGTTATAGCTCAACAAACAGGGTGTATGACTATTTCTAATTTCAGGGAAGCTGATATTGCTGCCGGCGGAGAAGGTGCTCCGCTTGTTTGCTTTGCTGATGAAAAGTGGTTTAAACCTTTAAAGAAAAATGTTCTTGTGCAAAATATCGGCGGAATTTCTAATGTGACAGTTGTTTCTCAGGAATTCCCAACATTCGGTTTTGACACGGGGTTAGGTAATATAATGATTGATTACTGCACTAATAAATTCTTTTCAAAGCCTTATGACAAAGACGGTGAAATAGCTAATTCCGGTAAAGTATCGGAAAGCTGGCTTGAATGTTTGATGCAGGATGATTACTATTTTAAAGTTCCTCCAAAAACTACGGGCAGAGAATATTTTTCGCCTTTATATATTGAAAATGCTCTGCGTTTTGGTCCGAAAAATCCGGAAGATATTATAGCAACAGTTACAGCGCTTACAGCGAAATCTATTACTAAAGCTTATGAAAGTTTTATTTATCCGGATATTGATGTTAAAGAGGTTATTGTTGGCGGAGGCGGAGCATATAATCCGACTTTAATGAAATATTTAAGGCATTATTTACCTAAACACATTGATTTAAAAACGCATGAAGCTTACGGAATTTCGAATAATTTTAAAGAAGTTATGGCGTTTGCTCTTTTGGGGTACTGTACTTTTTATAATATTCCTAATAATCTTCCTTCATGTACCGGAGCTTCCCGCAGAGTTGTACTAGGTAAAGTGTCTAATTGATATCCTGTCTTGATATACTATTGTAATTTTGTTAATAATTGTAAAATAATTTTTCGTATAACAACAATTATTTTTTTTATAGGTATTAATATGAATAGTAAAAAAATAGGAGAATAGATTAAAATGATTCAAAATGTTACATTTACCGGTGCTGGCAAAACAAATTATTATGCTCAATATATGGAAAGAAAAGCAGCACAAATTGAAGCAGATTTACAAGATACAATCAGAACTGCCGGCAGAGTTATTATAAACAAAAACAGAGAAGCATCTAAAGCTGGACAATATCTTCCGGCTGATGCATATTTCGGACCTGTGCCGGTTAAAGCTCGTGAAATAGGACAGAATAAAATTATGGATTCTATTGCTGTTACAAAAACTAATGTTCCTGATTTATATTTAAATAAATCAGCTTCAAATGAAATTATCCCGGAAAACAGTATCAATTTTCTTTCTTAAGATAATTTTTTATAGCATCTGAAATGTACCTGATTGTATCGGAAGCTAAAACTCCGTAAGCAGTCAGGTCATTTTTTGCCAGATCTCCTGCAAGCCCATGCAGATAAACCCCTAAAGCCGCTGCATCAAATGCTTCCATTTTTTGAGCAAGAAGTCCTGATATCATGCCTGCAAGTACATCTCCGCTTCCTGCTTTTGCAAGCGCACTGTTTCCGGTGTTATTGCAGTACATTTTTTTACCGTCTGTAACTATTGTATTATGAGATTTCAATACAGTAATACTGTTGTATTTTTTTGAAATTTCTATTGCAGATTTTTCCATATTGTTCAATATTTCTTCCAGAGAACAATTTAATAGTCTTGATGCTTCTTTAGGGTGAGGCGTAAGAATAACTTTTTCGGGAAGTTTTATATTTTCTTTTGACAAAATATTTAATCCGTCTGCATCAACTACAACAGGCATATCAGCAGCAAGTTTTAAAGTGTTTTTAAAGAGTTTTTCAGCTTCTTTATCTGTTGAAAGCCCGCATCCTATTAATAAAACCGTAGAAGTTTTAATTATTTCGGGAATTTTATTCACTGGAGCAAGAACGATTTCAGGTGATAACGCCGCAGCAGCCTGAAGTACATTTTTATGGCTCGCAAGTTCAACATATCCTGCACCGATTTTTAATGCGGAAATTGATGAAAGATATGCAGCGCCAGTCATATATTCAGAACCTGATACATTCAGGATTTTTCCGAAAGTTCCTTTATTTGAATTTTCTTCTCTGTCAGGCAGTTTGGGTAAGTTATAATCCATTTTGTCTTATCACCTCATAAGCAACAATAGCAACAGAATTTGATAAATTTAAACTTCTTTCGCCTTCCTTCATCGGAATTGTTAATGCATTGGCATCTTTAACATATTTTTCGGGAAGTCCTCTTGTTTCGGGTCCGAAAACTATAAAATCGCCGTCTTGAAATTTTATATCAGTATACTTCTTTGTAGTTTTTGTTGTAAGGTAATAAAAATTAGCACACTTGTTTGCCGCAAGCAATTCATCCATTGTCTCAACTTTATGCAAATCAACACTGTCCCAGTAGTCTAAACCTGCCCGTTTTGTATATTTGCTTGAAAGTGAAAAACCAAGCTTGCCGACAAGATATAAACTTGCACCGGTACAAGCGCAAAGTCTTGCTATGTTTCCTGTGTTTTGAGGTATTTCCGGCTCATATAAGACAATATTAAGCTTGCTCATTGTTAAATAACTTTCCGCTTTCCGCAACAACCGGTATTGCTCTGACTACACAGAAAATAATAGCAGCCCATGCAAAAATCATTGTAACTATATGCAATGCAGGTGTGCCGTTCCACAATTCCATTCCCGGTGTATTTACAACGATTAAAAGCATAAATGCCAGTACTTTAGCAACAGCATAGCTTATTCTCATGAATTTCGACGAACAAATAAATTTTCCCCATGCTGTAGTCTGCATTGATTTTTCTCCGAAGGCAGTCATACCTTTAGACAATGCAACACTTCTTATTCCGTCTGTAGTGAATGCTCTGGCTACACATACGAGGGGAAAAATTATGCTTATCCAGCCCATAACCGCAAATACAGTCCAATATGAAACTTCTACAATTCTGTCGCCCAAAATGTCTAGAACAGACCCCCATTCCGAAGATTGGTTTAATTTTCTGGCAACATATCCGTCCAATCCGTCAAGTGCAAATGCAATAATAGTTAAAACGAATGCTAATATATATGCCCAGGTTGTTCTTACATATAAAAGCGCTATTGCAGCATAAGCAACGAAAACTCTTCCGATTGAAATTATGTTTGCAAGATTATTTTTAATATTCATATTTATTCCTTTTATCCAGATGTCTCTATTTTTATTATCTTTTTGTTCTTGATAATGCGAAATCTACTTTATCAAGTTTTTTGACTTTATCTCCAAGCATAATCTTTTCAGCTTCTTCAAGGATTTTTGTAACCATAAATCCGTTGTCACCGTCAGATCGTGCTTTTTTACCTGATTCACAGCAGCTTATAAAATGCTGGCATTCAAGTTTTAACGGTTCAATTTCAAGATAATCAAGTTTAATATTTTGCGTATTATCTCTTGAGAAATTATCAAAAACAACAAGTTTATTTTCAGGAACAGTGTCATCTAATATAGCAGTAGCTTTTGTGCCTCTTACAAGAAGCTGAACATGTTTTCTCGGTGTAATCCAGCTGTCTGATATTTGTCCGATAACACCGTCTTCAAATTCTATTCCGATATGAGTTATGTCCATTATTTCATTTTGTTCTGATGAGCAGCCTGTTGCAGAAATTACTCTTACCGGCTCTTTTCCTGTGACATAGCTTATCATAGAAACATCGTGCGGGGCTAAATCCCACATAACGCTTCTGTCATTTTTAAAGTAATTAACGTTTAAGCGGTCGCTTTGGGCATAAACTATTTTTCCTAAAGCACCTTCTTCAACCAACATTTTAAGACGGTTTACGGCAGGATGATAAAGAAGCAGATGACCTACCATTAAAACAAGTCCTTTGTCATGTGCAAGCTGTGTTAAATCTCTTGCTTCTGCTGCAACTGTTGAAATGGGTTTTTCCACATAAACGTTTTTACCTGCTTCAAGCATAGCTTTTACCATGTTATAGTGTGTGTGGCTTGGAGTTACAACACAAACTCCGGTAATTGTTTTGTTGTTAATAATGTCGTTAAAATCACGTGTAACCTTAACACCGGGGTACTGTTCGGTAACTTTTTTAAGGTTTTCTTCATCAATATCACATACAGTGTCAAGAACGTTTAAATTATAAAAATTACGGACAATATTTCTGCCCCATACACCGCAGCCGATAACTGCTACTCTCTGTTGAATCATTTTAATTCCCTAACTTATCTAGTACTTAATCTCTATTTATATCATACGCAGCAAAGATTTTTTTGCAAATTTTTAAAGAAGTTTTACAAAATTATGTTTACTGCTGTCTTTGAGCATCAACTCTCAGCTGATGCATTTGAGTGCATCTGTCAAAGAATAATTCCCTGTCCTCATCAGGAAAATATTTGGATAACTTTTCAAGAAGCGGCTGTGGAAACTCTGAAAATTTAGCCATTTTATTTAATAAATCATCATTCAGCGGATAAAGTGTTCTGAAATTTTTGAAGTAAATAGCTTTACTTTCTTCTTCAGAGCGCTGAGGATTTTCCATAGCTTTCACCCCGTATTTATACGTTACATAATTGTTGTCGAAATAAACAGGTGTGTAACGCTTCATGATTATACGCATTATAAAATCAAAATCAGACATTGTTTTGAATTTTTCATCGAAATAACCTTCTTTTTCTATCATAGATTTTTTGAAAAACATTGCCTGCCTTGCACACGGCATTACCTGAAAAGCATTATGCATAGATGGAGCAAACAAGAATACAAATCCCTCCGGATGTCTGCAATATGCAGGAGCAAAGGTAAAATCAGCTTCATTTGCTTCCATAAGATTTACTATATCGTATATGGAGGTTATATCATGTATAAAATCATCGCAGCTTAAAAAGGTAACATATTTACCTTTAGCTCTCATAACACCTTTATTATAAGCATTGAATTTTCCGGTATCCCGTTCTGAAAAAAAGTTTATGTACCCCTTGTTTTTATAATCTTTAAGCATTTCAACAGTACCGTCGTTTGACATATTATCAATAATCAAATGTTCTATATTAGGATATGTCTGCATATCCAATAAAGATATAAGCAGATTAAAGTCATCAGCCAGGTTGTTTTCCAAAAGATTATGAGTGGGTGTTATTATTGTAACAAAGGGTTCCATTCTATTCTCCTTTTTCTCTTTAATATATCATATATTAGCTTAATTTACGAATTGTTACAAGATGTAAATTCTGTTTGAAAAATGCCACAAAAATGTATAATTATGAGTTTAAATATATGTAGTGGTTTAGTGTGATATTAAGATAATAGGAGGTTATTATGAGCAGAACTTCTTCTGTTACTCCTGCTGA
>HF991478.1:16422-16777 GCA_000433095.1 Clostridium sp. CAG:967
ACTCCTGCTGAAGTAGGAGCCGGCTCCGCAATAATCGGTGCAGGTATCGGGTATACTCTTGCTCCAAGAAAATTTAACTTGGAACAACTTTTGACACAAAAGCCTGATACATTTGTAAAAACTTTACCGGAGAATGTTTTAAATGCCGGCACTGAGGCTCATAAAACAGCTTATGCTGCCATAGTTGATGCAAGAAGTGCATTATCAGAGGCATCTAAAAAGAACTTAGGCGAGGCTAAACTAGCTGAACTTGTAAGAGCTCCGAAAATGGAAAATGCTTATAAAGTCGTGAAAAAATTTATTCCTAAAGCCAGAGTTCAAACTGCAATTGTTCTTGGTGTTATCGGTGGGTTAG
>HF991478.1:16823-38608 GCA_000433095.1 Clostridium sp. CAG:967
TGCTTACGAGAATAATTTTTGGAGAAAAGCTTGCTTAATAGCTTGTGTATATATCTCTCAGAATATATTCTTCAAGTGACTTTTTATCGGTAATTTTAGATTTAGGATCATTAATCATTATATCAAATGCGTATGTTTTTCCGCTTCTTGATGTAATGTAGCCTGCGATTGCGCTTACGTCCGCTAGTGTACCTGTTTTCGCCCGCAAATTATCTTTAAAATAGAGCATTCTTGATTTTAGAGTACCTTCTCCTGATGTCGGAAGTGAGTTTACAAAGTTTTCGCAGTCTGCTTTTTTGACTAAGAATTCACTCATAAAATCGGCTGTTATTATATTGTTTTTAGAAACTCCGCTTCCGTCGACTATTTTTATATCTTCTGCATTTAAGCCGATTTTCTCAAAGTATGCATTGAGCATTTTCAGAGAGTTTTCTAATGAACCCGTATTTTTTACAAACTGTCCGCCTGCAATTTTAAAGACGGTTTCCGCAACGAAATTATTGCTGTTTTTTAGTATTTGTTCTATTGCCGGTTCAACAGGATGAGATATTTCAGAAACAAGATATATGTTTGTGTCCGGAGTTTTCTTTTGTGAGAATTTGCCGTAATAATCCATTTTTTCGGAGCGGATAGCATCTTCCAGTCTTAATATAAAATATCTTTTAGGATGATTTATCGGAATTTGTTTTGAAATTTGACCTTTAACAGTTCCTTCAACAGTTAATAAATCAGGAGAAATGCTGTTATTCCGGCTTATAGTTATATCACTTTTATCACCTGTAGTTACAAGGTTCATAAAGGTTGTAGGATAGAATTTAGCTGTATAAATATTGGCAGGAGAACCTTGTGAGGTTGGTGCAATGATTATTTTCAGAAGGTTTCCGTCAAGGTTATACGAGCTGAATTTCGGCATTAAAGGATTTAAGTCGTCATCCCATTGCCAGCCTTCTCCCCATTCTGTACTGTCAAGAACGTAGTCATCAATATAAATTGCTTTTGGTGATAGTATTTTTTTTTCTGTTGCAGAAGCAATTAATTCTTTAATTTCTGATGAACGCAAAAAAGGATCAGCGCCAAGTTTAAGTATCAATTCGTTATTGGTATTTTTATATAACTGTGTTTTGAATTCGTAATCTTCACCCAGAGTGTCTAAAGAGGCGGAAAGTGTAATTATTTTCAGAGTAGAAGCAGGCATGTTCGGCTGTTTTTCGTTTAATTTATAAACAGTTTTGCCTGTTTTAACATCTTTAACCGATACTGAAACAGCACTTTTATTAATTCCTGAAGATGAAATTGTCCTGTCAATTGCAGCTGCTTCAGTTTTTGTTTGGATTGCAGTTAATGAAATAAGTGCAAATAAAACGGTTAATATTTTTTTCATATAATTTCTACCTCATAGGTTTCTTTAATATCTTTTATACAGGTGCATCTATCCCTAAATTCATACATTTCATTGAAGTATAAGCTTGCAGTCATTGCGCCTTCTTTTTGGTCTTTAATCTCTGTCAGTGACTCGCCTTTGAAATCAATTATTCTGGAATGTCCGATATTCCATTCGCCGTTTTCAATGTAACCTGATTGAGTTAATGCTACCATAAAAGTTTGATTTTCAACAGCCCTGCATCTTGTCATACATTCCCAGGGAACAGGTTTGTTTAATCCCCAGGCAGCACAGTTTATAAACAGATCAGCTCCGGCTTTTCTGTAGGCTCTGTAAATTTCCGGAAAACGAATGTCATAACAAATCGTAAGTCCTGTTTTAATGCCTTCAATATCAACCATAACAGGATTATTTCCTGTTGTGATAAATTTTCCCTCATCGCATCCGTAATATGAAAAAAGATGGTTTTTTGAATATTTGCAAATTAATTCGCCACTTCTATTAATTACAGGACAGGTATTATAATAATTTCCTGCATCGTCTTTTTCGATAAAGCTTCCTCCGATAACCCAGCTATTATATTTTTTTGCAGTTTCGGAAAGAAAATTAACTGTTTCGCTGCTGTTAATTTTTTCTGCGCTTTCTCTGAAATGTTTTGGCGACCAGCCTACTGTCCAGACTTCCGGCAGCACAATAACATCCGTTTCAGAAGTTATATCTCTTAAGATTAAGTCAGATACCTTTTCGAAATTAGCTTTTTTATCCCCAACCTTTGAACACATCTGAATTGCTGATATGTTTAGTTTTTTTTCTTTTTCCATAATCCTTGTTTTTTTGCCTCGTTATAAAGCTCAGGTGCATTTTTTTCAAGTTCTTCAAGTGAAGCTTTAATTTTTTCTTTTACCTTATTGATATCTTCTTCTGTGGCATCAGGTTTTACATATACAGGCTCGCCGTATATGTTTAAAATATTACAAAAGCCGAGAGGTGTTTTCATTTTGTCCCACGATGGCAGGCTTATAAAAGTTTTTTGTGGAGAATACCAGTATGAAGGAACAATAGGAGCACCTGACATTTGTGCAATTTTTATTGCTCCGTTTTTAACTTTATGCAGCGGTCCGTGAGGTCCGTCAACCATAATTGCAACGTAATTCCCCTCCTTTAACTGGTCAATCATTTGGAAAGTTGATGCAACAGCACCTTTTTTGTTTGAGGAGCCTCGTATGACTTTAAATCCCCAATTTTCACAGGTTCTTGCAACAATTTCTCCGTCAATGGAATTGCTGATAAGTATATTTACTTTGTCCCTGTTTCTTATACCGTGCACCATAAACTGGTTAGCATGCCACATGGCATATATACATGGTGTAAGACAGGGATTATTTAACTCCTCTATGTGCGTAAATATTTCCTGTACTCTTAATATTCTGTATGCAACATTAGCAAGTGCACCGACATTTTTTCCGTTAATCAACCTTACCATGACTTTTATTATACCATAAACTTCGCTTAACTTAACGACTTGCGCAAATTCTTTTTTGCTGTATGATTTTAGTACAAGTATTACTTAATAAAGGATAAAATAATGAAAGTAACTTTAGAAAAAGAAAAAGAAAATGTAGTAAAATTAGATATTACTATTCCTGCGAAAGATGCAGCAGATGCGTATAACAAAGCTGTTCAAAGAATATCTCAATATGTAAATATTGACGGTTTCAGAAAAGGAAAAGCTCCACGTGCAGTTGTTGAAAGACATGTCGGAACAGAAAGAATTAAGCAGGAAGCTATTGAAAACCTGATGCCTAAAGCTATCAATCAGGCTGTAGTTGATAATAACTTAGATATCATTGCTCAGCCTTATATCACAGATTATAACTTTAATATGGGCGAAGATTTAACAGTTACCGCTAAAGCGGAATTAAGACCGGAAGTTACTCTTGGAGAATATAAAGGTCTAAAACTTGAAGTAAAAGATACTCCGGTTGATGATGCTGCAATGCAAAAATCAATTGATAATCTTTTGAATCAGCACAGCACTCAGGAAATTGTTACTGACAGACCTACTAAAGAAACCGATATTGCAGTAATTGATTTTGACGGCTATGCAAACGGTGAAAAAATTCAAGGCGGAGAAGCTAAAAATTATCCGTTAGATTTGGCTAATTCAAACTTTATTCCAGGTTTTGCCGAACAATTGGTAGGTAAAAACTTAAATGATGAATTTGAAATCAAGGTGACCTTCCCTGAACAATACCATGATGAGAAATTAAAAGGTCAGCCTGCTACTTTCAAAATTAAAATTAACGAAATTAAAGAGAAAAAATTACCTGAATTAAATGATGAATTTGCTCAGAAAATAGGACCTTTCAAAACAGTTGATGATTTGAAAGCTGATATTCAAAAGTATTTGGATTCTCAAAGAGAAAGATCTAACAGACAAAATTCTGAAAACGAAGTTTTCAAAACTGTAATTGATGCCGCAAAAGTTGAAATTCCTCAAACAATGGTTGACAGAGAAGTTGCTTCTTTAAAAGAAGAATACAAACAAAGACTTGCTGCTCAAGGTATCAGCTGGGATAACTTAGTTAAAGCTCAGGGTGAAGATGAATTGGTTAAAAACCTTAAAGAAGATGCTTTAATCAGAATTAAAAACTCTCTTGTAATTGATAAAATTGCTAAGACTGAAAATATAAAACTTGATCAAAAAGATCTTGAAAAGAAATTTGGCGAACTAAGCGCTGCTTATGGTATGAAACCTCAGGATTTAATTAAACAGTTAGGACAAAATCCTGAAGTTTTGGCAAGCATTTCTCAACAAGCTATGAATGATAAAGTTAGAGATTTCTTAATGGAAAACAATAAAGTTGAAATTAAGTAATTCAAAATAATTAATATATGTGCCGTATTTACAACGGCACATTTTTGATTAATATTTATATAAGCCATATAATGTAATTAAAGTTGAAGGAAAGGATTAGAACTTTCCACAAAAAACGATAATATTTGACGAGAACAGTCAGAAAGGGTAAAAAAATGAGTTTTGTACCGGTAGTAGTTGAACAGTCCAGCAGAGGCGAGCGTTCTTTTGATATTTTCTCAAGATTATTGAGAGAAAGAATTATTTTCTTAGGCACTCCTATTGATGATATGGTAGCTAACCTTGTTGTTGCTCAATTGTTATTGTTGGATAGTGAAAATCCTGAAAAAGATATCATGTTATATATTAACAGCCCGGGCGGTTCTGTAACTGCCGGTTTTGCAATCTATGATACAATGCAGCATATCAGAGCCGATGTTTCTACTATTTGTTTGGGACAGGCTGCTTCTATGGGTGCTTTTCTTTTATCATCAGGAGCAAAAGGTAAAAGATTAGCTTTACCGCATTCACGTGTTTTAATCCACCAGCCTCTGGGCGGAGCTCAAGGTCAGGCTACTGATATTGAAATTCAGGCTGCTGAAATTATCAGAATTAAAAAATCTCTGAATGAAATCTTAGCTTCTAACACAGGTCAATCAATTAAGAAAATCGAAAAAGATACTGACCGTGATTATATCATGACTCCTGCAGAAGCTTTGGAATACGGTATGATTGACAAAGTAGTATCTCGTGATGCTATTAAATAGTTTATTAAATAATAAGGATATAAAAAATGCCAAAACATGATGACAGCAGATTAAAATGTTCTTTTTGCGGAAAATCTCAAGATCAGGTTAAGAAATTAATTGCAGGTCCTGAAGTATATATCTGCGATGAATGTGTTGATTTGTGTAATCAGATATTAGATGAAGAATTCTTTGAGAGCAAAGACAAAGAGGGAGCGGAAGGCGAAGCTTCTATTGAAGAAAAACCTATCCCGAAACCTCATGAAATTAAATCTTACCTTGATGAATATATTGTGGGTCAGGATGATGCTAAGAAAGTTTTGTCTGTTGCTGTTTATAACCACTATAAACGTTTAAAACATAACAAAACAGCTGATTTGAAGAATAACGTTGAAATTCAAAAATCAAATATACTTCTTGTCGGACCAACAGGTTCAGGTAAAACTTTGCTTGCACAGACACTTGCTAAAATGCTTGATGTTCCGTTTGCGGTTGCAGATGCTACAACTTTAACCGAAGCAGGTTATGTCGGTGATGATGTTGAAAATATTCTTCTTCGTCTTTATCAAAATGCGGAATTTGATTCTGCCAAAGCTGAAAGAGGTATTATTTACATCGATGAAATTGATAAAATTTCAAGAAAATCTGAAAATACATCTATTACACGTGATGTTTCAGGTGAAGGTGTTCAACAGGCTTTATTGAAAATGATTGAAGGTACTGTTGCTCATGTTCCTCCTCAAGGTGGAAGAAAACATCCACATCAGGAATTTATTGAAATAGACACAAGCAATATTCTGTTTATTGTCGGCGGTGCGTTTGTCGGTTTGGAAAAAATTATTGAACGCAGAGCTGATGACGGAACTTCCGTAGGATTTGGCGCAAAACCTGCTATGACACAGGCAGAGAAAGATGCTGCGGCTGTTAAGATGCTTAAGAAATTGCAGCCGGAAGATTTGCTTAAATTTGGTTTAATTCCTGAATTTATCGGTCGTGTTCCAATCTATGCTGTTCTGGATGAATTGAATGAAAAAACATTGAAAATGATTTTGACAGAACCGAAGAATGCTGTTGTTAAGCAGTACAAATGTCTGTTAGAAATGGATGGTGTTGATTTGGAATTTGAACCTGAAGCAATTGATTTGATTGCGCAGGAAGCTATTAAACGTAAGACAGGAGCCAGAGCATTGCGTTCCATTGTTGAAGAAATAATGCTTGATGTAATGTATGATGTTCCTACAAAAGCTGATATGGATAAATTTGTAGTTACTGCTGATATGGTAAAAAATCGTAAAAATGCAGAACTGATAAAGCTTCCAACTCCTAAAGATAAGGAAATCACAGCTTAACGCTTAAAAGATACGAAAAAAGGAGGCAGACATAAAGTACTGCTTCTTTTTTTTGTGTGTATTTTTACTTAACATATTTGTAAAATGTACGTATTTATGAAAAAATATATATTATGAGTATTAGTAAAACTTTAATTTTAATTGATGGTCATGCGTTAGCATTTCGCCAGTATTTCGCTTTAGAGCGAACAAACATGAAAACTTCTGACGGAACTCCGACTTGGGCGGTTTACGGATTTTTCAAAGCTGTTTTTGATTTGCTTAAAAATGAAAACTTAAAAGCTGATGCAATTGCTGTTGCATTTGATGTTAGTCATAAAACATTCAGAACAGAAAAGTACGAAGATTATAAATGTAACCGTGAGGCTATGCCTGACAGCATGAGAACTCAAATGGAGCTTATATATGAGGGCTTGAGGGCTTTCAATATACCGATTTATACAAAAGAGGGGTTTGAAGCTGACGATGTTATCGGCACTATTTCCCGTGAAGCCTGTGAACTAGGACATAAGGTTCTGATTTTGACAGGTGATCAGGATGCTTTTCAGCTTGTTGATAAAGAAGGTTGTGTCAAAGTTATTCTGCCTTCTAAGGGGGAACTTGTTGAGTATAATTGGGATAGAATTTATCAAAAGCTGGGTGTTTATCCTGATCAGGTTATTGATTATAAAGGTTTAAGAGGCGATACATCGGATTGTATTCCAGGTGTTAAGGGAATTGGAGAAAAGACTGCTCAAAAACTCCTTGAAAGATACGGAACTCTTGATGCGTGTTTGGCTGATTGTGAAAATATACCGGAGAAATCCGTAAGAGAAAAGATTTGTGCAGGAAAAGAGCAGGCTAAATTAAGCCAATACCTTGCAACAATTGTCAGGGATTTGGATGTGAATTTTGATTTTGATAAAACTAAAGTTGAATTGCCTGACATTGCTGTTGTTACGGAATATTTGAAAAAAATGCAGTTTTATAGTTTTATCAAAAATATAAATGAGATTATGTACTCATTTGATAAAGTAGAACATACTGCACCTTTGATTGCTGCTAGTGTTGACAATAGCGGCAGTATGCAGTTGGGATTTTTCTCTGAAGTAGTTAATGAACAGTTAAATCAATCATCTTTTGAGTATGATAAAAAATTAATAACTGACAGCGATGATTTAAATACATTAATAAATGAGCTGACAACTAAATCTTTAATTGCATTTAAAATTTATGCAGATGTGATTAATGCTGTCGATGCATCTATTATTGGTGTTGCATTTGCTTTTAATGATATTATGTCGGCTGATAATTCTTCAATACATATTGCTGAAGGGAATTCTGTTACCAAAACTTTTTACATACCTTTAGGGCATACAAGTTTAGAAAATCAGCTGAGAAAAGATGATGTTTTAGATGCTCTAAGACCGATTTTCGAGAATGATAGTATCAGAAAAACAACTTATAATGCAAAAACAGATTATAATATTCTGCGCTGTAACAATATTTGTTTGAAGGGTATTTTATTTGACGTGCTTCTTTCAAGTTATGTTAAAGATCCTCAGAGAAATCATGAGCTTGATATTCAGGCAATGGAACATTTAAACCATGCTATTTGTCCTTATGCTCCATTTGAAAAGGATAAAAGAAAAAAAATTCATTTCAAAGATACTCCTATAGAAAGTTCTTTTAGCTGTGCATCTGATGAGATTTCAACAATTCTTGAACTTACAAAATTCTGGATAAAAGATCTTGATGAAAGAGAATTGAAACTGACTTATGATATTGAAATTCCATTATCTCTCGTGCTTTCTGACATGGAGTATAACGGTGTCGCAATAGATGTTAAATATCTGGACAGGTTAAGTACAAGTATGAACCATTCTTTGAAAAAGATTGAATCAAAGGTTTATGACATAGCTGAGACTGTCTTTAATTTAAATTCTCCAAGACAGGTTGGGGAGATATTATTTGATAAATTGGGGCTAAAAGCTAAAAAGAAACGTGGTAAAGCAAATTATTCCACAAATGCAGCCGTGTTGGAGGAACTTGCAGAGGAATATGAAATTGCGAGATTAATTCTTGATTACCGAAAATATTCCAAGTTAAAATCCACATACACTGATGCTTTGCCAGCTCTGGTTGACAAACATGATAACAGAATACATACTTCTTATAACCAGACTGTAACAGCTACAGGCAGGTTGTCATCTTCCAATCCTAATTTGCAGAATATTCCGATTAGAACTGAGGAGGGTAACAAAATCCGTAACGCATTTGTTGCTCAGGATAGAGAAAACGGACTTATAATGTCTGCAGATTATTCCCAGATTGAATTAAGACTTCTTGCACATATTACGCAGGATAAAAATTTAATGGAAGCTTTTAACAGCGGAATTGATGTGCATACCCTTACAGCTGCAAGAGTTTTTGAAGTTGAAGTAGGTAAAGTTACTAAAGATATGCGTTATAAAGCTAAAGCTGTAAATTTTGGAATAATTTACGGTCAGAGCAAATACGGTCTTGCAAAAGCGTTAGGTATTTCAAATGCTGAGGCAGAGCTGTTTATTGATAAATATTTTGCAACTTATCCCAGAGTAAAAGCTTATATGGAAGGAACAATACGTGAGGTTGAAGAACGTGGGTATGTTGAAACTGTTTTCGGCCGCAAACGTTATCTGGCTTCGGAACTTGCAAGTTCTAACGGTATGATTAGAGAATTTGCGAAGCGGGCTGCAATAAATCAGCCTATGCAGGGCACAGCAGCAGATTTAATGAAGATTGCAATGATTGATTTTTCTAAGAAGTTGAAAGAAAATAATTTAAGTTCTAAAATGATTATGCAGGTTCATGATGAATTGGTTATTGAAGTTGTAAAATCCGAGCTTGAGACTGTTAAAAAATTGGTTAAAGAAGCTATGGAGCTCAATCAGCCTCTATCAGTGCCGCTTGTTGTAGACGTAAACGTGGGTGAATCATGGAAAGAATAGATTTTAAAAAGCTGTTTTTTATTTTATTTATTTTAGTATTCAGTGCAGGTAATTTATTTTCTCCTGTTTCTGCTGATGATGTAATGACTATCAGTACTCTGGTTACTCCGCAAAATGTCGATTTTAATATTTGCACAAAAACATATAATATGCCTGCCGATAAATTATTTTATTTGGCTCTTGCAAGTGCCAATGCCAACAGATTTAAGATAGAAGAAATCCAGTCCAAAACAGGTTACATTCTTTTCACAGCCGTAAATAAACAGTATCTGGCAAGTATTGCGAAAGTGGATTCAACTCATTCTATGCTTAAAATTACTCCGACAAATAATAATTATTTCTTTGCTCCGGGAATTGTTTTAAACTTTTTTAAATACATTGATATAAATTCAGCCGCTCCTGTTACAACTGTTCCTAAAGTTTAGCAAAAATTTTTATTCACGGTTTTTTATTGGACAAATGTATATTTCTCCAATAACTCCTAATAATATTACGTACCCCAAATTGTCCTTCAGGGGCAATAATAATGCACATTTTGCAGCTGAAAAGGCTGATACTTTTGAACATACCGAACCGGAAATTCAATTTGATATGTGCTACGTAAATTTTGATAAACATTTAGGCTTAGTACATTTTATTAATGACGTGTTGTCAAAGTATACTGATTTATATCCTGACAGAGATTTAATTCCTAAAAAAGTTATTTACGCTCCTATAGGTCGAAAAGAGGTTGAGGCAAGTTATGTATCGTATGTTGGAGATGATGCTGATGAAGATTTAAAAGCTTTTGAAGGAAGTTTGATTATAAATAAAAATTATTTCGATAATCTTGATTACTCTATAAAATCTAACATAAAAAATATGAAGCTTTTAGGTTTATATGAAAAAAATAAAGAAGGAAAAGTTTCTTTTAGTATACTTGATGATTTTCAGGAAACTAAACGATTAAGACAACTTGCAGAAAAGTTTGAAAGGAAAAAGAACAGTCTTTCCGATGTGCAGAAATGGGAATTATCAGTCGGCATAAAGTCAATTATTGATCAGGTTAAATACGTTTGTAGTTATGAAGATCCGCCTGTTATAAAACACTTGAATATTCATACTCCTAAAAAAACTGTTTTGCATGAATTAGGACATATAAGACATCAAAAAGAATATGAATTTTTCGATGATTTGGCTGAACCAGCTGCGTACAGATTAGAGGAAGTCCCTTTTCTGTCCGCTGAATTTGCGAAAAATCCTTTAAAACAAAAATTTGCTGAATTTGTGTCATCCAATGCTTTAATTTCACCGGGTGAGTTTGTTGCAGATGTTTATGCATATCTTTTAAGCGGTGAAGTATATTCCGATGAAATTATGGAGCTGTATTATTCATACGGTGGTCCTGTTGTAGAAAAAACTATCTCATAATATAAGGAAAAATATATATGATATTACCTCTTATACTTAATAATTCAAATAACAATAAATACCAAAATAAATATAATAAAATATCATTTAGCGGCTGCGAACAAAAAGCTTGCGGTTATTTACGAAATTCAGTCAAGTCTTCTGTGCAAGATGTTACTTATGCTTACAAAGATATTTATTCAAGATTATTTTCTCAAAATGCCGAAGTTATAAAAAGAGTTCAAAATGGTTTTAACGATATTAATATCTCTGATATTTCGAAAGGTATTGATATTCTAAATGCAGGCGGTAATCCTGATAAGGTTGTTAATATTTCAATGCCAAGAAAATCAGATTTTAAGGAATATATACAGTTACAGCTAAAGAATGCAAGCTCAAATGAGGTTGAAAAAACATTTTTAATTGCAGATAGTGATAAAGTAGTAAGATGTGGTGGAGGAGATTTTCTGTGCCGTAAAGAACTGGAAGATGCAAATATTGAAAAGGAGATAGAAAATTTTTTAAATATAATTGATTTTCCTTTATTAAAACTAAGAAGAAGTGTAAGTGATATTGCTCCTGTTAATTTTCCGTATCATCCTGTAGAAAGAGTAAGTCTGGTTGTAAAAAGGGATATTCCGAATGCACCTGTGCTTCCTGCTTTAAAGGAAAGTCATCATAAATCAAACCGGGCGGTTGTAAGAACTGTTTCGAAAACAGAGGTTAAGAATCCGGTAAAAGCTAAAGTTAATTATGCGGCTATAGCAGGTAAATTTGATGAAACTTCCGAAAATCTTATTGCATCAGTAACTGACAGATTAAACAGAGTTAAGCAGATATTTGCAGGCTATTCGGAATCAAAAGGGCTTCGTATTAAAAATGCTTATCCTGATATTCAGCTCAAGGGCAGTAAAAACGGAGGTTATTCGTTCAAAAATACGGGTGATAATAATGAAATCGTGACTATTCATGATGTCGATAATAAAAAACACGGCAGACTTATAAGGCTGATGATTGAAAATCCTGCTGATAATTCTATTAAAACTTTTTTAATTTCAGATAGCAGGGTTGTTGCAAATACTAATCCTAAATTTCCTATGTTTACACCTGAAACTTTAAAATACCTTTCTGCTGACGAAATTAAATCTGTAGAACCCGAAATTACAAAATATTTTAATCTTTATGATGAGAAACTGCGTGATTTTGAAATATTTGCCTCTGAAGATTTAAGAATTAAAAAGCCGTCAGGGAGAAAGGCAGCTGCTGAAAAGAAAACTGTAGAGCCTCGGATTAAAATAAAACCTGAAAAAGTAAAACTTCCTGATGCTCTATTGCCTGCTGATGTTTCTGATGATTTGAAGCGGGCATCAGAGATTGCTGAAAAATCCTCCGAGATGTTGTCTGAACTTTCTTCATCCGTTGCTTTTAAAATAAAATCAGAGTATAAAGATGTTGAGGTTGCACACGGACAAAAAATGTTAATATTTAGCAATACAACTGATTCAAATATTGAAAAACTTGGGATACTAAATCTTCAACGTAAAGATCTTAATTTAATAAAATTCCTTGTACAAAAAAAAGGAGAAGAACCTAAATATTTCCTTTTTGATGCTTATTCTAAAGTTGTTTCAAATTACAAGGCTGAAACTAATCAAATACCTCCTGTATTTAAATACGCTGATGAACAATACATTCAACAAGCTGATTTGTGCTCTTACATTAAAGTCTTAAAGGATAAATTAGAGGACTATAGTGCATATATTGAAAAGGAAGTAAAAGCAAGAAAAATGTTTAGTAACTCAGTAACTAAAACTGATTTTGTTGATTTAATCAATTCATTGCAATTTCCTAAGAAAAAAATTTATTCGGAAGAATACCAAAATATTATGTCTGAATGTTTTGCCGATTTTTCAAAAGTAGTTAAAGATATTCAGGAAAAAATAAAAAAGTTTACTGATTAAGCTTTTCAAAAGCTTCGTCAACTACGGATTTAATGTTGATTTTTTCGTATGTCTTGTCTTTTCCGTGCTCAAGCCAGACAAGGTATTCAATATTGCCTGAAGGTCCCTTTATAGATGAATATGTCAGTCCCTTAATTATATAACCTAAACCCCGGGCAAAATTGATAACATTTTCAATAACTTCTTCATGAGTTTGTCTGCTTCTTACAACTCCGCCTTTTTCAACTTTTTCTTTTCCTGCTTCAAATTGCGGTTTAATAAGACAAACCATTTCATGATAATCAGGATTAAGAAGTTTTTTAAGGTTTTCTAATACCTTTGTTAAAGATATAAAAGACAAATCACTTACAAGTAAATCAGCAGCAGGTTCGTTTCCCTGATAAATTTCAGAATATTCGCATATTTTAAGATTTGTACGTTCAACTGTTTTAACTTTTTCTGATGAGCGAATTTTCCAGTCAAGCTGTCCGTAACCCACATCAACAGCGTAAACAAATTTAGCTCCGTTTTGAAGCAGGCAATCAGTAAAACCGCCTGTAGATGCGCCTGCATCAAAACAAATTCTATCTTCTACATTAAAGTTAAATGCATCCAGAGCTTTTTTAAGCTTAAACCCGCCACGTGAAACATAAGGCATAGATTTTACGACGATTTCATATTCTTTTGCCGGGTTAATCTGAAAACCTGCTTTGGTAATATATTCATCATTAATTTTAACGTGTCCTGCAAGTATTGCAGCGGCAGCTTTGCTTTTTGTTTCAAAGTAGCCTAAATCCGTAAGGTATTTATCTAATCTTTCTTTCATAAGTATACGTTAACAAATAATGATACTAAAAGCAATGCTGTATTATTTCCACGGATAGTCGTCTTTTATCTCCCAGCCGTCTATCATTATTAAAGCAGCGCACCAAAAGCCGTCTTTTCCTGTGCTGCATCCTCGTTCATTGCCGCTTATAATCCAATCTCTGTCTAATTCAGCTTGTGCGCCGTCTAGTGCACTTGTATATCCTACACCTGCCGGTACAAATTTTTTATCTTTCTGTATCGAAAATGCAAATACGTCACGACCATATCTATTAGGTGCTTTAAATCCGTTTGTGTCTATAATAATATTCATCATAGGATGTACACCTGTTTTATCATATGCTAAATCTGTTGCTAAAATCATTGTGCCATCAGAGAGAACAAATCTCGGATTGTGTGCTAAATCACCGTATGAATTGCAATTTCTGCCGTTAATACATTTATATTCTATATTGTCAGGCGCTTCACCTACATTGTAAGTTTTTGCAACCTGTAAATAAGGTCTTAAATACTTATTAAAAAATAAGATAGTTTCGTCGTTTTTTCCAAAATCCCAGTCTTCGATATTGCCATACTCAAGTTCTGCTCTGGTTAATGCTTGCTGCATAACAGAATAGAATTTTTTCAATTTACTTACTGTTTCTTGTTTTTGATAATTTGCAATAACCGCAGGCATAGTCAAAGCGGCAACTACACCTATGATACCCAGTGTAATTAAAACTTCTGCTAATGTAAAAGCTGATTTCTTACGATAAAAACCCATAAATTCCCTCAATGTATAATTGTGATGTGCTATATCACTATTATAGCGAATTTTATCAGCTTTGTAAAGTCTTGATAATAAAAAACTAAACCCTCTTATCCCCTTGCAGTTTGTGTGTTTTTCGGGGGGGGGGCAACCTTAATGCTTCTTGAAACAATCATTTCCAGCCTCCTTATTATACCGTGTTTAACATTATTATTATTTACGATTTGGGCTGCTTTGTCAATATTGTTATTTGATGTTAAAAACAGTTTTTGCATTTTCTGTTGTAACCTGTGCGACTTCTTCTTGCGTAATTTCTCTTAAAGAAGCAATTTCTTCTGCTACATATTTTATGTATGCAGGCTGGTTTTCTTTGCCTCTAAACGGTACAGGTGTAAGGTAAGGCGCATCTGTTTCAAGCAAAATCCTTTTAAGAGGAACAGCTTTAACTACCTCTTTCATTTTTACTGCATTTTTAAAAGTTACAACTCCGCCTATTCCTAAATAATATCCTGCTTTAACGCATTCCCGTGCAAATTCTGTACTGCCAGAAAAACAATGCATGATGACTTTTGAGCCTTTATTATATTCCTGAATAATGTCAAATGTGTCTTTGTGTGCCTCTCTATCGTGGATATCTATAGGAAGATTTAATTCATTTGCAAGTTGAATTTGTTTTATAAATACCTCTTTTTGCAAATCATTAAAACTTTTATCCCAATAGTAATCCAGTCCGATTTCTCCGACAGCAACTATTTTTTTATTTTTTGCACATTCTCTGATTTTATCGATAAGACTGTCATCCCAGCTTTTTGCCTCGGAAGGATGCACACCTAGCATTCCGTAAACATTTTCGTATTTATCTGTAAGCTTCATAATGTCATCTATATCTGAAGGATAAGCTGAGGGAACTATTATTTTATCAATTCCGTTATCTTCAGCGTTTTTAATAATTTCTTCCGGGGACAAACCCTCTATCATATTTATATGTGAATGAGTATCTATCATATTACAGATTATACCACGATTAAATATTGTGATATAATTATAACAGCATGGAAGAGAGTAATTTAAAAATTTCAATAGCCCACCTTTATCCTAAGTTGTTAAATCTGTATGGAGATTTAGGCAATATTATTACACTTACAAAACGCTGTGAGTGGAGGGGAATAGAAGTCGAACTTGATGAAATCGGTATCGGGGATGATATCAGGGAGCACGATTTATATTTCATAGGCGGCGGTCAGGATAAGCAGCAGGAGGAAGTAGCCGGAGAACTTTACAAGCATAAAGATTTTCTTCATTCCGAACGTGATAATGGTGCGGTATTTTTAGGAATTTGCGGCGGTTATCAGCTATTCGGTCATTATTATCAGCCGTTTGAGGGTGAAAAACTTGTAGGTATAAGTCTTATGGATGCTTATACTGTTGCCGGTAAAAAAAGATTTATCGGAAATGTTACTGTAGAAACGGATTTTTTAACACCTGCAACTCTTGTGGGGTTTGAAAATCACAGCGGTTTAACATACGTTCAAGGGGATACAAAAGCTTTAGGAACTGTGGTTGTCGGAAACGGAAATAACGGTCAGGATAAAACAGCAGGAGGACGTTATAAAAATGTGTTCGGTACATATTTGCATGGTTCTTTACTGCCTAAAAATCCGCATTTTGCTGATTATTTAATTGAACTTGCTCTTGAAAAGCGTTACGGAAAAAAAATAAAATTATCCAAATTAGATGATGCTCTGGAATTAAAGACTCATTTTTCTTTGGTTGGAAAGGCATATTAGTGAGCAGAGCAGAAATATTGTATGACAAATGGTGTAAAATTCCCGATCAAATAAGATTTTTATTTATAGGCGGTATAAATGCAGCTTTTTCTTATATAATTTTTGCTATAGCATTATATCTTATAGGGCAGGAGCATTACCAGATTTGCGTTGCTCTGCAGTGGATTATTTCATCAGTTTTTTCTTTTGTTAATCAAAAATTATTTGTGTTCTGTACAAAAGGCAACTGGATAAAAGAATACCTGAAATGCTGTACTACCTGGGTAGTCAGTTATATCTGCAATGCCGTAATTCTTGAAATTATTGTGAAATTTGTGACTAAAAATGTATATGTGGGGCAGTTATTCTCAATATTGTTTGCTTCTGTTGTTACATATATACTATTTAAGTATTTTGCATTCAGGCATCATAAAAACTAGCTAGATTTCGTGTATATCAAGTTTATAACCTAATATTTCACAAATTAAAACCATTTCTGAAAATCTTAGAGACCCCTTTTCCATTTTAGCACGTACGTTAAAGCGTGAGTACTCTTTCCCGCTTAAATCCGACATTCTTCGTGCAAGTTCTGCAATGGTTATTTTATTACGCAAAAGTAATAGTCTTACAAGTTCGTTTATATCTGTTTTTGTGTCGATGTCAATATTAATAGCCATTCTTATATTATAGAATATTTGTTAATATATTGACATTTTAAGTTGGATATATTATTATGTTAATAAATAATTAACAAAATAATAAATGGTTAACAATTAGTTAAGTATTATTAAGGAGCGCTATCTTATGAAAAAAGGTTTTACTTTAGCTGAAGTACTTATTACTCTCGGGATTATCGGAATTGTAGCTGCATTAACAATGCCTGTGTTGATTTCTAGTCATCAGAAGAAAGTTGCGGTTGCGGGGTTAAAAAAGTTTTATTCAACCTTATCACAGGCAAAAATATTAGCAGAATTGGAAAATGGCGAAATGGATATGTGGACATTCCCGAATGCTAAGAATTTGGAAGAAGGGGAAGCTTTTTTTAATAATTACTTTAAGAAACATCTAAACGTGATTAGTCAATGTAAATCCATTCAAGAATGTAATTTGTATAGTGCTTCTGTACCTGTTTATATACTGAATGATGGAACGGAATTTTTATTTGCTCCAAATAGTTCTGATTCCGGTTTATATGGATCATATATTTATGTAAAAGTTGATTTGAACGGGAATAAACGCCCTAACAGGGAGGGTAGAGATATCTTTAATTTAAATATTTTTCCAAAAACTGGTGTTGTTATGTTAGGAATTATTGATGTTATTAACTCAAATGGTGATGAGCACCTTGTGGCTGATAGGGATACTTTAAAAAATGGAGTAAAAATTAACGGAGGAAGGGATATAGCCTGCTGTAATTCAACGTGCTCAAATACGGGGTATAAATATCTTACCTGCGGCGCATTAATACAACTAGACGGTTGGGAGATGAAAGATGATTATCCCTGGTAAATTGATGTATGTAATAACTATTTAAGATTTTCGTCAAAAAATCCGGTGATGTACTTAAATTTTCTGATAATATCTTCTAATGACATTGTCAGTTCAACCTGATATTTATTGTCAAAAATTTGTGCTGTTTTATTCTGTAAATCAACTTTTTCAATGTTATAACAGTGCCAGTTTGTTATCCCTTTTATAAAATTATGTCCTGAACCTATTACAAAACAGTTGTTTTCTCCGCTTGCACCAATTTTTTCCAATAATTCCATAGCTTCTTTTCGTTTTGATTTAAGACTCATTCTTAAAGTTTTCTCATTTAGAACAATGGGCTTTTTCCCCGTAAAAATACCCAGAAAATTTGAAGGGCTGTTATATTCAAATTTTTCGTGGCATCCGTATAATCTGCTTGATAGCGGTTTATTATCAGGATATTTGGAAAGAAGTTTATTCATTGCAACTTCGATTGCTTCAATAACAGGATGCCTTGGAGGAGGGCTTTCTACAGGGTTTAAAAATTTATCCATGGGAGTAAGATCTTTAATCTCTTTTTCTGTTACGAAAAAATCTTCCACGTTTTGGTTTACGTTCTGGAAACGAATTCTAAAGTTGTTTCCTTCTCTGGCAATATTATTCTGCAAAATTTTTCTGCCGTTTTCGCTCCTGCTCAGCGCATTTATTGAGCTTACAAGATAACAGTCGTGAAAAACCTGCTGAGAACGATTTAAACTTAATATATCTTCAATTCCTATTGGTTTCATAGTTTACGT
The DNA here is from genome assembly GCA_000433095.1 of Clostridium sp. CAG:967. GTDB lineage: Bacteria > Cyanobacteriota > Vampirovibrionia > Gastranaerophilales > Gastranaerophilaceae > Stercorousia. The sequence goes on from HF991478.1 coordinate 35,061, forward strand.
AAAACAAGTGAAGATTAAAAATTGCCTAATAATAAAAAGCGGTTAATTATTTAACCGCTTTAACTATATTTATAAGTTTTTCTGTAGCTTGTTCAGGTGTATATTTTTCCTGTTCGCCTGTTTCTCTGATTTTATATTCAACAAGTCCTTCATTAATTGTTTTTCCTACAGTAACTCTATACGGAAAACCTATTAAATCAGCATCTTTGAATTTTACGCCTGCACGTTCATCACGTTCATCCAGTACAACTTCAACTCCAGCATTTTTTAAATCTTCGTACATTTTTTCTGCAACTTTCATTTGAAGTTCGTCCTTAATGTTAACGGGAACAATAACTACATGGTAAGGTGCAATTGCTAAAGGCCACTTGATACCGTGTTCATCATAATGAGCTTCAACAGCAGCAGCAGCTGTTCTTGAAATACCTATACCGTAACATCCCATTACGTAAGGATGAGTTTTGCCGTTTACATCAGTATATACCGCATTCATCGGTTTAGAATATTTTGTGCCGAGTTTGAAGATGTTGCCGACCTCAATACCTTTTGTAACCAATAAAGGTTTTCCGCATTCCGGGCAAAGTTCTCCACGTTGTACAAGTCTTATATCGGCATATTTAATTTCTGAAATACCCAAATCGGATAAATTTGCTCCAACTAAGTGTTTATCTGTTTCGTTTATACCAACAACAAAGTTTTTCATATCACGTACGGTTTCATCAGCAATAATAGGAACATCTTTCATTCCTTTCGGACCGATGAAGCCGGGTACTGCATCAAATCCTTTTTCAGCCATAAGTTCAGCTATTTCGGCAGAAGATGCTATTCTGATATCAATGCCGCCAAGAGCGTTCATTAATTTAGTTTCTTCAACTGCTTTATCAGCTCTTATTAAAGCCATTACAGGTTTTTTATCAACTATGTATACTAAAGATTTTAAAATCAATGTATCAGGAATATTTAAAAATTCGCTTAATTCTTCAATTGAGTGTGTATTAGGTGTATCAATTACTTTTGTTTCAGAGAAATACTCTTTTCCGTCAACAACAGCTTGTGGTAATTTTGATACTGCGTGGTTGGAATTTGCAGAATAATCGCAGGTATCGCAATAGAAAACATCATTCTCGCCTGCATCTGTATCCGTAATTACCATAAATTCGTGCGAAACGCTTCCGCCTATTGCTCCGGAATCTGATTGAACCATTTTTGTATCAAGACCGCATCTTTCAAAAATTCTTTTGTAAGCTTTAGCCATATTTTCATATTCTTTATCAAGTCCTGCTTCATCAATATCAAAACTGTAAGCATCTTTCATAATGAATTCACGTCCTCGTAAAAGTCCGTAGCGGGGTCTGACTTCATCTCTGAATTTTGATTGGATTTGATATAAATTTACCGGTAATTGTTTGTATGATTTTAATCCGTCACGTGCAATTGATGTAATAATTTCTTCGTGAGTTGGTCCAAGGCACATTTCTCTGTCGTGTCGGTCTTTTAAACGCATTAATTCACGTCCGTAAACTTCCCATCTGCCTGATTCTTCCCATAACTCTTTGGGCTGAACAAAAGGCATCAAAAGTTCCTGTGCACCTGCATTATCCATTTCTTCTCTAACAATGTTTTCGACTTTTTTTAATACTCTCCACATCAAGGGAAGATAGTTATATACACCTGAGGTTAACTTTCTTATATAACCCGCTCTTGCAAGCATTTTATGAGAAACTACTTCTGCATCTGAAGGAAATTCTCTCAGGGTTTGTACAAACAATTTAGACATTTTCATAATATATTTTCCTCTTATACTTTTTATTTTTTAATTTTAGCATAAAAAAACAGCGGATGAATTTAATATTTCTTAATATAATCGCTTAAATATTAAAGTATTTTTTCATTTGTCCGATATAGGTGTTGAAGTGTAAACCAAGAAGCAAGAAAAAGAAAGGCGGTCAAGATGGTTGAATTTAACGGTATTGGTACAAACCGGGGGGGGGGGAGACTTTTAGCTCTAACGGGATAAAACTGCCCGGGGGGGGCAGACTTTTAGCTCTAACGGTATAAAACTGTCCGAACTCAAGGACAAAAACAAACTTTTATTTGATTATTTTAGTGCAAAAGGTGTTGAGTACGTTTATTCTTCTGATATTCAAAAATTAAAGGAAGAATTTGATGATGATGACGGTAAGTTCTCAAAGAAAGAACTTAAAAAAATGGGACTTGATATTAAAAGGTCTGATGTTAAGGCTGTTAATCATACGTTGAACGAAATAGCTGCAACCGAGCTTGCAGATGACGGTTCATATCCTGTTAAGATTAACGAAAGCAGAACAGAGGTTTATTCAAAAGATAAGCAGCTTAAATTTGCTATTGAACTGGAAGGTGATAACAAAGTTAACTACTTTGATAAAGACGGCAACAAAACACGTTCTGTTGAACAAAACGGTAATAATACGACCACAACATATTTCAGCAGCGGTAAACCGAAAACAATCATTGAAGAACAAAAAGATTTTGGTGTAACTACAACCGAAATTGTTTACAATGACAATGGTACAAGCAATAGGGTTATTACCTACAGCGGTGAAAAATTGCTTGGTAAAAACGGTAATATAACAAAAGAGGATATTACTGAAACACCGGAGGGTATCTCAAAAGTTGTTACGCAGAACGGTCAACAAAAGATATATGACTATGATGCAGCAAAAGGCTGGGTAGAGGCTAAGCCTGTTGAAACCGACCCCAAAAAAGAAGAAATTCCAAAAACTGAATTTAAGGAGGTTTTTGAAAAATCAGGTAAAAAAGCAACGATTGATGAAACAGGTTCAACTCAAAGACTAACGAGAAATAATACCTGGACAACCGATGTTGTTATTCCTAAACGTGCAAACTATTACGGAAACGGTATACCTAAAGAAATTGCTATTGCTTTAGCAGGAGATTACGGACAAAAAGGTGCTGACGGTGCTGCTCAAAAAAGATATCAGTCTTTAAAACTTATTGATGCGGAAAATAATGTTTATGCTGATAAAGCAGGAATAAGACATTTTCAGATGAATATTAGCGACGACGGAATAACTTTAAAGCAGGTGTCATATAACAATGGTCAAATTTCGCAACTTGGTACAAAAGACAGTATGAAAATTAAAGATTTTCTTGATAAAAATGTTAAAACAGTAGAAGATAAAGCCGTTGAAAAAGCTCAGAAAGATACTGGCAGAACATCTCCAGGTGCTGATGATAAGTTATCTCATACTAAGACTAAAATGGGTATCAAATCTTATGAAGATGCAAAAGATGTAATAGGACTTTTGAAAGACAGAAACCTTGCGTGGGGAGCTTATACGTCAATAGGTACTGATAACGGCTCTTTAACGGGAGATTTAGGGCTGATTGAACATTTAATGGATACAAGTTTTATTGATAAAGACGGAAAATCGCATAAGCTTACTTATGATGATTTAAAACCTGCAATACAAGGCTTAATGTCACGAGTTCCGGAAAATATGAAAAATGATCCCGATTATAGAATGGCTGAAACTTTAATCAGGAAT
>HF991478.1:38626-65830 GCA_000433095.1 Clostridium sp. CAG:967
CTGAAACTTTAATCAGAAATGCCGAAGCAGGCAAACCTTTATCTGCAAAGCCTCTTGATATATCATTTATTGCTCTGGCAAAAAAGATGCAACTTCAAGGAACAAACTTTATGCCAAATCAGTTTCTGAGGGGTCCTGCCGGTAATGTAATGATTACTCCCGATTATTCAAATTCTATGTGGGAAAGTGATGCAAAATTTAATCTTCCTACTACGGATAATGCTGGAAAACCGGTTAACAAAGATTTCTACTTCTACAGAGATGATACGCTGTACGATAAGTGTTACGATTTTCAGGATATTGTCGGTGAAGGCGGCTTGATTACCAACAATTCGACAGGTAATAACAGAAAAGGCGAGATAAATTTTGAAGCACAAAAACTGGATGCGAATGAAACTTACTACTTCCAAACTAAAGGAGGTGAAAAAATAGAAGTAAAAGTTCAAGACGGCAAAGCCTATGTTCAGGATAAAAACGGCAAAAATATTTTGCTTAACGATATTCTTAACGGAAGGGTTAAAATGCCATAGTAATAAAAAAGTCCGTCTATTAAGGCGGACTTTTTATTATTAATTTTTATATTACAGGAACATCAACAGGATCAACAAGGATTACGTTTAAAACATCACCTTTGTTGAGGTTAACATTTTTACCTTTTCTTATCATATCGGCAATTCCTTCATAAACATAGTAAGCTCCGCCGCCGATAGCGCCGCCGACTGCACCTAACCCTGTCATTAACTGATCTGCTACGATAATATCATCAAAAACATCTCCGCCCCATTCTGTTGCGTTTTTAGTTATATCAACTGTGTTATGCCAGTTTTCCACTAAAGCATCTTTATAACCTCTGGTAGTTGTTATTCCGCCGTCATATGTTAAGTCTGTTCTTCCTACTACAGAAAGAGATAACGGTAATTGTCTTCCGTTAGGAGTTACTACGTGATCGAAGTCAAGGTACAAAACAGCACCTTTTGACATTCTTTTAGCAGGCTCAATTTTTTTTATGCTGCCCCGAACAAGCGAACCCATAGGCAGGATTACGTCTGAATCTGCTGTCTGGTCAGTAATCATTATTGCAGTAAACTCGTTTCCTGCTATATTGGCAGAAGTTGATACAGGATTTAAAAGTTCCAGTGAAAACTTGGTGCCAGCAGGTATTCTTTTGGTTTTTGCTTTTGCATTAAACGGTGCAGCACTTGCAGTCTGAACCAATAAAAACAGTGATAAAATTATAGTTAAAAATCTCATATCCTAATCTCCTTTTTGACAAGTTTATTTTAGTTGTTTTTTGCTAAAAAAGCAATACTTATCCGTATATATTTACATCCACTTGCTTATCCTTTTGCTCTTTGGTCGGACAAGATTTGAGAAGGCGCTTTTTCTTGCTTTTATTAAAATCTGACGGCCTTCTATGCTTCTTGTATAGACTATATCGCAATCACCGATATATTTTTTCCAGAGTTCTTTAAAGATATCCGTGTATTTTTTATTTTGGGCTATTACCGTCGGGATTGCCTGGTAGTCGGTTTGTGCAAACATATCAAATAATAAGTTTTTTCTTATGAAAATATATCTCGGGTTTTCTATAGGATCTAAAAATTCTCTTAATGCCTTTATTACAAGGTTGTTTTCTTCCGGAGAAAGATTTTCTGCCGTAAAATATGTTGTTTGGAGTTCTTTGTTAAAATCGCTTTTTATCTTCACGTTTTTTAAACTTGTTTTAATTAACCCCTGAGCAGCAAGAGTTTCCAATATACAAATCCCTATTTGCCTTATTATTCCTTCTACTGTGCCGCATTTTAAAAATTTAACGGTAGGCACAAACATTATCAAAACAAAAACCATTGTGAGCCAAAACAGAGGTATTAAATTTCTTGTTAATACCGTCAAATAGTATGCAAATGAGCCGAAAACCGTTGCCCAGATTGTAAGCATATAAAAATAACCGCCGCAATACATAAAGCTTTTCATTTTAAGACTTGTTTCAACACCTGTAGTAAGATTTTTGGAAGGTGAATTGTAAGGCTCGGCAAGACATTTTTCCCAGAGTAATTTAGTATTGTTTCTGTCAATTGCTTTGGTTTTCATAAATCTGTTTACAGCAAGGAATGTTTCTTCTGTTAGATTTTCCTGTTTTGATTTAAAACTCGCAGGCAGAACTCTTTCAATTCCGCTTTCAATGACATAAGGTTTTTCCAAAGACGGTGCTTCATAGCCTTCAAAACGCCCGCAAAGTTTTCCAAAATCATATAACTCGTTATCGTCAGCCTCTCCGTCGCCTATTGTAGATTGAGGGATTATGGATTTGATAAGCTCAAATGTATTTAATATTTTTATGGAAGCAAGATGCCATATATTTGCAACTTTATTCGGATTGTTTTTGTCAATTCTTATTGCACGTCCACGCATCTGATTTGACAGCATAAAGGAGCTGACTGTACTTGAAAGTATTAATGAATTGATTGACGGAGCATCCCAGCCTTCGCCAAGCAATGCTTGTGTGCCTGTCAGAACAGTTATTTTCCCGTTGTTAAACAGATGTGTAATCAAATTGACAATATGTGATTTACAACTTTCTTTCGGAGTAATTTTTAAGTATCTTCCGTCACGTTCAAATTCAGTTACGGAAACCCCGTTTTCAAGCCCTTTTTCTTTAAGAAGATTATCCAGATCGGATTTGATGTTTTGCGGAATTAGTATAATACTTCCCGTTAAAACTCCCAGAGAAATATTTGAAAAATTGTCTTTCAGAGTTTGCCAGATTGGAATTACACCGAGTGAAGAACAGTCTGTGACGTCGTATTTGATGTAATCGGTCAGAATTACCATTCGCAGATTTTCTTTTAAAGTGTTGCTTTCAAGTTTAACGATGTCAACAATGGAATCAAGTTTACCTATACTGTTTGCAAGCATTTTTTTGATTTTTGGACTGTCTTCCAGATAGACAGATTTTTGTTGGATAACTCCTGCGTTTTTTGCCTGTGCTTTTAATAATTCAAGTTCTTCGCTTATGTCAGCAAAATCTTCCGAATGTTTAAAAAATAAGCCTGTTAAAAGGTATTTCCCGTATTTAGTATTGAATTCGGGGAGTTCTTTTTCTTTAGCATCAAATATTTTGAGAAATTTTTGCGGAATTTTTCTGCCTGCATGTTTTAAAAACGATGCTATTGATACATAAAACTCTGGTTCTGATAGGATTGTTTCAAGATTTTCATCAGGAAAAAGCATATAGCGTGAGTTTTCCAGAGAGTTAATAAGGATTTTGTTATCCTTCAATGAATACAAGAATTTCATCATCCTTGTATAAGTCTTTTTCACCTGTTCTGTTTCCTGAATTCTGAGCCTTGAAAAATGTATAAAATCCTGATGCGGGCATAAGTCGCCGTTTTTTACAAGTTCCGGAATTGATATAATTTCATCAATCTGACCGCAAAGTTCTTCGTATCTTTCCCATTCTTTAATATCAACATCATAAGGAGGTGTTGCAGTCAGAGCTACCGTTTGTTCTGGTTCAAGATTACTGACAAGGTAGTCAAGTGCTTTCCACCATTCTTTTCTTAAATGGTGTGCTTCATCAAAACATAAAATTTTAATTCCTGAGTTATTTAGTATTGTTATTATTTTATCGGCTTTGGTGCTTGAAAATCTTTTGCATACGGTTCTTTCTATTTCATCATCTTCTTCAAATGCGTTTTCCTTTTCATTATCTTCTACGCCGCAAAATGCTGCCAATAGTGCCTGATAAGTAGTTACCGTTATAAATTTAGGATTTCTGATATCAGTTGATACAACGTCTTGTTCGCCGTTTAAAAAGGCATCAAGAATTCTTTGTTTCCATTGATTTTTTATTGTAATTGTAGGGGCTAGTATTAATGTTGGTTTGTTTAATCGTGAGATTATTTCAATTCCCAGTGTTGTTTTGCCTGCACCGGGAGCTGCCACAACGTGTAATTTTTTATCGAGTAGATGGAAATTTAGATTATTTAAAATTCTTTCCTGATAACTTCTCCACTGCCCTTTAAAATTTAAGACTTTAGCCATTTTTTTATTTTATCACTGTTAGTTATTTAGTGCAAAATATTAAGCAGTTGCGAAAAATTCTAAACATTGATAGAATTTAATTATGTCTAAAATCGATAAAATTGAGGAATTACAGAGTATCTTAAAAGAAGATGCCGCAAATTTTCAGGCAAGGCGGCAGCTTGCGGTTTTGCTTCTTGACAGCGGTTTTAATGAAGAAGCTCTACAGCATTTTCTTTATCTTTCCAAGATTTTTTCTGAGGATAGCGGAATTTTCTACAATCTCGGTATAGTATATGAGAAATTGAAAAATCTTGATAAGGCTGAATTGAATTATAAAAAGGCTATTAAACTTGCACCTGATGAAGCTGATGCATATTACAATCTCGGACTTGTTTTCATTGATAAAAGAAAATATGAAGAGGCAGTAGAGTGCTTTGAAGCTGTTTTAGAGAAAGATAATAATGATTCGAACGCTTATTTTTCTATAGGTCTGTGCTATTTTAAAGAAGGAAAAACAGACGGTGCAAAGTATTATTTCCAACGTACCATAGATTTAAATGATGAAGATATATATGCTCATTTTTATTTAGGCAATATTTTAAAAGAACAGGGTGAAAATGATGCTGCAAGAGAAAAGTTTAACAAAGTTCTTGAAATTTCACCCGATTACAGCTGGGCATACTTTAATCTTGCCTCAATTGATTATGATGAGGGAAATCTTCAATCTTCTGTTGAAAATTTAGAAAAGACTATTGAACTTAACCCGAAAGATATTGAAGCATATAAAATTTATGCAAAAATAATGACTAAAAACGGTGCATTGGATTCTGCCGCTGCGATTATGGAACGTGCCTTAGAAAGCTGCGGAGCCGGCGGGGATTCTTATTATATTCTTGCCCAAATTCATAAGCTTAGAAATGCAAAAGATGAGTATATCAAATGCATGAATAATGCTTTGAAATATAACACTACTCTTTCTGTAAGCCCAAAACTCGTGAAACGTGAGCTGGACAGCTTTATAAATTAAGCTCCCACCTGATTACGTCCGTTGTGCTTAGCGTTATAAAGCCTTTTATCAGCTGCATCAATGATTTTTGAAGCAGTATCTCCATCGTTAGGAAATGTTGCTACTCCTAAGCTTATTGTTACATTGGTTTCTTTATCACCTGCCAGCTTAAACTTTCTGTCTGCAACACGATGACAAATTTTTTCAGCTGTTGATTGAGCTTCTTCTTTACTTGTATTAGGAAGGATAATGCTCATTTCTTCTCCGCCGTATCTGCAAACTATATCAGTTGCACGTACGTTGCGTTTAAGAGTTTGGGCAACCTGTCTTAATACGGCATCACCTGATTGGTGCCCGAATGTATCGTTGAATTTTTTAAAGAAATCAATATCTATAATAATCAATGAAAAATTATTGTTGTAACGTTTAGACTGTTCTACCTGCATACGCATTTGTTCCTGAAAATATCTGTGATTATAAAGTTCAGTCAAACCGTCTGTTGTTGCAAGTCTGTACTGCTGCTCAAAGTCACGTGATTTAATCAGATACTTGATAATGTAAGCACAGGTAAATGCAAGAATTGAGAAAATTAACGGATAGATTACTTCTAACCATAAGTTTTCAAATCTCATTGCATAATAAGCTATTAACAGGTAGATTAAATATGTTGAAAGTGACATCATGGAAGCTGCAAATGCAGAACTTACACGGGTTACAACTGATGCAATCAGCAGAGCAAGAAGAACACTCAAGGCTATTGTATACCCCCTGTCAACTTTCTTTATAAAATTGTTATCTATAATGTTATTTACATAAGTTGCCTGAACTTCCACGCCCGGGTAAATTTTTCCTGCCGGAACTGTTTTTATGTCAAAAAGACTTGCTGCCGTTGTTCCGAAGTATATTATTTTATTTGAAAAATCGTAATCGAGCTCTGTTTTTTCACCGTTTATAGCTTTTATAAGCTGATACATCGGGATATAAGTATAAGTTCCTGCAGGACCGTACCAGTTTAAAATTGCGCTGCCGTCTTTATCCAGATATATTTTTCTGTCGCCTATTTTAAAATGTGAATATTTATCTATCTCAAATTCGGTTTGCGTATCGCCTAAATAGTTTAATCCGACTTTTAAAGCAAGCTGCGGGTAATAATTATCCTGATATTTCACAACAAGCGGCATTTTTCTCAGAACACCGTCGTCTGAACGTGAAACATTTATAATACCTATATTTGATGAAACATTTAATATGCCTTCAAGTATAGTCCTGCAATTTGTAAATGTCAGGCTTGAGAAATCAATTGGCGAATTGTTTTTTACATCTATAGATATGTTTTTCGGTAATGTTGGAGGTGTGCGTAAATCTTCCGCCTGATTATCAAAATTCATTGAAGTAAATACATTGTCATATTTGTTAAAAGCATCGATTAATGCTTTGTCGGCTTCATTTTTGCTCTTTAAAGATTTAACAAACATCAAATCAAATGCGATAATTCTGGGATTTTGATGCTCAAGATAGTTTATGACTTTTGCATATACATCTCTGGGCAGCGGCCATTCGCCGTAATTGTCAAGTATATATTCATAAGTAGCATCGTCAATGGCTACAATTACTATATCTTTATTTGCCTTTTTAGCATTTTCATTAATCATTATGCTTTGACGTAAATCAAAGGTTCTGTTTTCAATTGAATTAATAAAAGAATTTAAATTCGCATTCTTAAGAATTAAAAATATAAATACTGCAAAGAATATCAATCCTATTGCGTATGATAGTTTTTTAAACATATCCCCTCTTTTTATATTCGGAAATTACTTTCTTTCAGTATAATTGAATGTCGAAGATTTGGCAACAAAATTTTTCAATATATATTGTTTTTCTAAAATAAAGTTGTTAAGTTTTAAAACTTCCGTAGAATATGAAAGTTCATCGGGGTTTTGTAAATATCTTAATAAACATTGTTCATGCAGATTCATATAACCTCTACCTGTATCGTGTGCCAACCATCTCTTGTGTGTATTGTTATTATGGCAAAATTCATTAAACGATACATCAACCTTTTATACAGTATAGTGCTTAATATCTCATGCATATGCATGATTGTTCACTTTTTTTAATAACCTCTTGCACATTTTTATTTATGTTGTAGTATATTAATAGTCGAAATTATTTAAAATCAAGTTTGGAATCTTGAGAAAAGAAAGAGGTTAAAAATGAAACAAGGAATTCACCCTGATTATAAGAAAATGACAATCAAATGTGTATGCGGTAACGAAATTGAAACAGGTTCAATCTTAGACAATATTACAGTTGAAATTTGCAACAACTGCCACCCGTTCTATACAGGTCAGCAAAAAATTCTTGACTCAGAAGGTAGAGTTGAAAGATTTAACAAACGTTACGGCAACAAAAAGTAATTTTGTTAATATAAATAATTTATTAAAAAAGCCTCAGTTTTTACCGGGGCTTTTTTATGTTGAAAATATCATTAAAGTTTGTTATAATAACAATGTTGAGAATAATGTTACAAGGAGCACTTTATGAAAAAGTTTAGTAAAAAAGCTTGTGCATGTATTGGTAAACTATTACCAAACCATAGTCACATGGCTACGTGCGTGGCACTCGGGGGGGGGGCAGACTTTTAGGCTTTCCTGCGGGAGTTTTCAGGGGTTGTAAAAAGAACAAAATCTGTTATAATAGTGATGTTGGGCATTACAAAAATAATGGGGATTATATGAACAGATTTGCGTTTACTCTTGCAGAGGTTTTGGTCACTTTAGGTATTATCGGGGTTGTTGCAGCTATGACTATGCCGACTTTAATAGGAAATACCAAACCTAAAGAACTTGAGGCGCAATTTAAAAAGGCTCATTCTATGCTTTCTCAGGCTGTTGTTACGGTTGCTGATGAAAAAGGAGTTGGTTTAAGAAAAACTTTTGCAACTTATAACGGAAAAAGTTATGCAAATGCATCAGAAATTGCTAATGCTGTTTACGCACAAATGAAAGTTGCGGGTACTTGCTCTTATACCGGTAAAGTGAAAAATTACAATAAATCATCTGAAAATCCCTATGTTGATTTGGGTGTTGTGAGACCTTCAAAATTGCTTGCAAATGGTATGTGCATGGAGGTTAATGTTAACGGCGGTATGATTAATCTTACAATTGATATTAACGGACCTAAAAAACGTCCTAATGCTCTCGGACAGGATATTTTTTATTTTTATATAGATGATAATGATACATTACAGCCAAAGAGTATGTCTAAACTTTATACTGATGAAGAAGTTGAAAAATTAAAAGAATCGGATTCTTCAGGTGTTGAAAATTGGTCTTCTCAGGCAGGAAACCCGTGTTCGGCAAAATCTAATCAGAGAGGAAACGGTCTTGGTTGTGCTTATTATGCCCTTATAAATCAGTCGCCTGATGACAGTACAAAAACATTTTGGGAAAATTTGCCTAAATAAAATTATAGTTGTGTAAAGAAAAGAGGTTGAATTTATTTTCAACCTCTACACACACTTTTCTTTCACACTATATGTATTATTCTTAATTCTTATTTTGCTGTTGCTAATGCTGTTACCAGACCTACAGCACCACCGATAAGTCCTGCTATGAACGGTTTGTTCTTCATACCTTTTGCAAAAGCTTTCAGTAAATATCCGGCTGATATTGCTGCTGCTCCGCCAAATACCGCACCACCGGCTACGTTACCTGCAATTTTCTTGCCTCTTTCATATCTGCCTACCGGTTGACCTGTTAATTCGGCTACGTTTTCTTCGGCTGTCTTTTTATCAGCTATACCCAGTGAAACTGTTTGTAAGAAGCCTTGAGTGAATGAACCTCTGCCGTATCTTCTGATATCATCGGTTATTGAGCAGCCGTGCATTTGTGCATACAGCGTTGAGGCTCTGTTTGCGATTTCTTCGTCGCTGGCATCACCGTACATTGCCCTTACGCTTTCCTTGAACTGTTGATATGCCAGTTGAATTTGTTGCTGTTCATTTTGCATTATCTTTTCGTGAAGCAGAGTTGCCTGTTTGGCAATTCCTTCTTGCGGCGAATTCAATCTAAGGTCTGCATTTCGCATTTTTTGCTGCTGGCGAACCTGATTATTAATCATGAAGTCCTGATATTTTTCATAATTTTTGTAGTAATCTTCGTAGTTATAACCTCCGCCTGTAAACATTGGCATACAAGGATAACCTCCCAGACCGCCTCCGAATGCTCCGAAGCCGCCACCGAAGATACTGCCGTTCATACTCATCATCGGATTTACCATTCCGATTGGAGAGTACAAATCCATATCAGTCAAATCGTTTAATGCTACCTGGTTATTGTATATATTCGGAAACATTCCGTACATACCTGCAGCCATATTGAAGCCTGCCATAACCTAACCTCCAAATTGAATTTCTAACCTACCTTACTTATATAAAAACTTTTGCTTAAGCTAAATTGCGTTTTTAAGTCTATTTATGTTACAATTTCGTTACAAAAGTGTATTGCGTATTATCTGAAATACGTGTAATATATAGAAATAAAGAGGTATAGCGGTTGAAAAAGTTTTTTTCGGGTTTATTCACATTATTGATAATTGCGGCAATCGGTGCCCTTATATATTTGCAGCCTGCTTTTTTCAACAGACAACTTGATAAAATCAGGGGAGTTTATTATGTTCATAAAGGTGATAAGTTCCTGAAAAAACATAAACTTCAAAAGGCAATTAATTATTACAACCGTGCGTTACAACTTTATCCGCAACATTATGGTGCCTGGTATAATCTTGGTAATATATATGTTGTTTATGAAGATTATTACTCAGCTGTAGATGCCTACGAAAAAGCTTTTGAATATAATCCCAAAATGGTTATTGCCAGAATGAACTACGGTATTGTTTCTGCTGAAAAACTCGGAGATTTTGACGGGGCTATTAATCAATATGATGAAATTTTAAAAACCAAAAGACACCTCATATCTATTCCTTTTATTTACAGCAACAGAAAGAGTTATAAAGTTAATAAAGGTCTTGCATACTACAACAAAGGTGTAGCATATAAGCAAAAATCAGTTTATATTGAGGATGAATGGGAGTATAGAAGGCAGTATCTTTTAAAAGCATTGGAAGCATATAAAGAAGCCTGTAAAATTCTCAAAAAGGATTACGATCCAAGATACAATCTTGCTTTGACATATCATCTTCTTGGCGATTACCACGAAGCCGGACTTGCATACTGTAAGGCTATTGAGCTTGCGCCTATGGAATATGAAGCGCATTATAATTTGGCTATTCTTTTAAGACACTTAAAATATTACAAAGAATCTTTGGATGAACTTGAAAAAGCTACCTCGTTAATTACAAGCGGTGGAGGTGTTTCAAGCCGTCAAAGATATATTTTTGATGTTATGAACGATGTTACAAGAACTATTCTTGCAAACTCTAAAAGTGATTTGGTTGAGAAAATGTCGGATGAACCTTCTCAAATGAGAAATATTACTTACGTCAACGGCAAAATGATCAGCGCTGAAGAACTTGATAAAGCTATGATTAAAAATTTGAAAGTCTGCGGAGCCAAAAAGATTTTCCTCGAAGATATTGATGATGAGTACAGCGAATTTGACGATGTCCGATATAATGTTCACGTTCCCGGTGTCGAATAGAAATCAGATATTGTAATTCATATACGGAAATATGTCATAAAATCTTGTTAAAAGTGAGATTGCTCCCGAGGCAAGGATTAATGCGGCGAATAAATATATACCATTGTATATCTTTGTTTCAGGATATTTTGTATTAATTGATGATGCCATAACTGCAAATAAAGGGAAAAGCAGAGGCGTGTAATACTTACCGTTTAAGCCTTCTATTATATTTGCTCCGACTTTACTCCATGCCAGATAAAGATATGTTGTTATAATTATGTATGCTAATACAGCAGTAATCAATATTAAATATTTTTTCCAATTTTGCAGAATATAATCTTTTGCTCCGCTGTAAATTATTGATATTCCAAGCAATAAAGGATAAATCATATATGTAAGATTATCAAGTTTCGTATCCTGCCAGCCTAAAACGCCGATTGAAGTTATAAATAACCTGAAAGCTTTAACAAATGTTGTGGCAATAAGAATGCCGCTATATTTGAAAGGATTGTGTAAAATAAAATCAGTCTGTTCATACATATCAGCCTGCGGGTTTAGCGGAACGTATAATCCTGCTATCATTTTGCTCCAAATTAAACATGCAGCAATTGACGGTAAAATTATCATTGCTATTTTAAGAATGTATTTTCTGCCGAATTTTTCTTTCGGAATTAAAAATATAAGCGGCACAAAATAAAAATTATGTTTTGTAAGTGCAAGTATTAACAGGAGAAATCCAAGTAAAATATAATTTTTCACAGACAAGCTTCTGTTGCTGAATGAATATTCAAGGATTTTGGCAAACAAGAGCAGGCTTACTCCGATAAGGGTTACGTCTGTGGAGCAGGATGCTCCGAGCGAAATATTCATGGGGCTTAAAAGTATCAAAAATACTGCAAGCTTTAAAAAAGGAGTGCATTTTATAGCGTAATATCCGAGTATGCAGTATAAAATAAGATTAAATATCCGGGCAAGATAAAACATAGATAAGGGTGCTGTATGCAATATTTTTCCGCAAAGAATTCCTGCGCTTTGAGCAATGTAGGCAGCAGGGGAGTAAAGTGCTGTATTGGGATAAGTCGTAAAAATTTTGGAATTGTTATTTATTGCAAATGAGTTTTTAATTTCTTTAAATGAAGTTTGTTTTGTAATATCTTTTTCCAGATATTGAAATTTTTTAACGAGTTGAAAAAGCGAAGCAGGCAGGACACTTCCAACGGCAGTATCTTGTTTTGTGCTAACAATTTGTCCTTCGGTGATTGCATAGCTTCTTAGAAAATGGTTAGCTTCATCAACAGACTGAAACGGCGGTGTAATAATTGCGTACAACATGCCGAACAGTAATGCGAATATAACAAATACTTTTTCAACACTAACCCTTAACTGCACCGTCATTTTCTCCTGATATAAAGTATTTTTGCATGCATAAGAAAAATATTAAAATAGGAATTGTAGCAAGAATTGAACCGGCTGCAATAAATCTCCAGTTTGAGCTGAACATCCCCTGTAAATTGTTAACTCCTACAGGAAGTGTGTACATGGATTCTTTGGTTAGTACAATGCTCGGCCACAAGAATTCACCCCAGGAACCAATGAAAGTAAATATTGCAAGTACGGCTAAAGATGGTTTAACCATAGGTAAAAGAACTTTTGAAAATACCTGAAAAACACTGCATCCGTCAATAATTGCGGCTTCTTCCATTTCTTTCGGAATACCAAGGAATGCCTGACGCATAAGAAATATTCCGAAAGCACTTACCGCAAAAGGCATTATTAATCCCGTAAATCCTGCTAAATTGCTTACGCTGTCTACAAGATGTAATTTTAAAGTAATCAGATAAACAGGAAGCATTATTGCCTGAAAAGGTATCATAATGGTTGCTAAAATAGCAAAAAATGTAATCTTTTTACCTTTAAATTCCATTCTTGCAAGTGGATATCCTGCCATAGCGGAAAGTATAAGATTTAAAACAACCGTTCCTCCGGCAACAATCATACTGTTTATAAAATATCCGATAAAGTCTACTTTATCCCAAACACCTGTGTAATTTGCCCATGTAAAATCGGATGGAATTATTTGCGGCGGATAAGCAAAAATGTTTTCCGCATTTCCCTTTAACGAAGTTGAGATTAACCAGATAAACGGAAAAATTGAAAGTAAAGAAACAAATATTAAAACTGTATGTATGGAAATTTTTTCTATTAATTTTTTCATTTTTTACCCTTTAGCTAAATGTTATATTTATTCCTTTCAAAACAGAATATATTTATAAGAGAAAATATCATTACAATAACAAGCAAGATTACAGCCATTGCGGATGCAAAGCCCAAATCAAGATTTTCAAAAGCTCTTTCGTAAATATAATAAACTATAGTTTTACTTGAATTTAAAGGACCGCCTTTTGTCATAACATATATTTCCGCAAAAACTTTCATTGCAGAAATTGCACTGATAGTTGTTACAAGTGCAATGGTAGGCATTATGTGCGGAATTGTAACCGTCATATGTTTTGTTAAGAAGTTGGCTCCGTCAATGTCACAGGCTTCGTATAATTCCTGCGGAACACTCATTAAGGCAGCAAGATAGATAATCATATAATATCCGATACCTTTCCAGATTGTAACTATTATGACCGAGTATAACGCATATTTGGGATCCGTTAGCCAGCCTATAGGTTCAAATCCCAAACTTGTCACCAGATAATTTAAAATCCCCTGATCTGCATAAAGCCACTTAAAAGCAATTGCGGCAACAACAATGGATACAATTACAGGAAGGTATATTAATATTTTATAAAGTGTTACTCCTCTAATTTTTTGATTGATTAAAATCGCAAGAAACAAAGGAAATATTGCAAGTATCGGAACAGCTGCAAACAGGTAAATAAATGTGTTCCACAAAACCTTATAAAAAACAGGACTTTGAAAAAGTTTTATATAATTATCAATTCCGACAAAAGCAGGATTATAAATGCTTGATGAATAATCCATAAAACTTAATCCGATAGTTTGGAAAAAAGGAATAAAGAAAAATATCAGCAGTACTATGCCTGCAGGAAGCAAAAATAAGTATGGTGCAAATTTGCCGTAATATTTAAACATAAAGCAATTATGTCATTATTTTAATTTTCAGTCAAATTTATTGTATTTTCTTAAAATATATGTTATAATAAAATAGATATAAAATTTAAAATTGAAAGGAGCAATATGAGAAAGAATGTACAACTCGGGGGGGGGGCAAAACTTTGAGCTCTAATAATAAAGGATTTACCCTTGCGGAAGTTTTGGTTACACTTGGAATTATCGGGGTCGTTTCTGCAATGACCGTACCGTCTTTGATGCAAAATCATCAGCGCAAAACCTATGTAACACAACTTCATAAGGTATACAATTTATTTTCACAGGCTCTTTTATCTTATCAAAATGATAAAAATGCTATTGACCTTTCAGAATCAGGATTAACAAGTGCGGCAGAGGTTAAAAACTTTTTAAATAAATATTTGAAAGTTTCATCTACCTGTTATACAGCTATGACACCTTGTTTTGCCGCTTCATATAAAAACCAGAGCGGAACTGCTTTAACCAGCGGCAGTTTTTGGGCAGGAACAGCTAATGCACCGTGCGTAAGTCTTGTCAGCGGTGCTGCAATATGTATGGAACACGCAAAATATCATACATCGTATGGTCATATTACAATTGATATTAACGGTCAGCAAGGTCCTAATATAGCAGGTCGTGATTTGTTTTTTGTGACATATTATCTTGACGGTTCTATTGATGAAGACGGAGTTCCTACTTCTTGCAGAACTTCCGGTACCGGCTGCGGTTCCGGAAAGACCAGTGCCAAAGATGCCAGAGCAGCGCTCGGCTGTGCTGCACGTTCGGATGCTAAAGGATGTTTCGGTTTAATATTAAACGATAACTGGGAAATGAATTATTAGTCGTCGCATTTAACCAGCATAACATCGCTTTTCACGTTTGATAAAACTCTTTTACTCACTGATTCGGTGAGGAATTTGTCAAGCCGTGATTTGTTATGTGCACCAAGTATTATTAAATCTATTTCATTGGTTTTTGAATAGTCAATAATTTTTTGTGCGGGAATTCCACGTAAAATTACAGTTTCGTTTGCCGTAATATTGCTGTCTTCCAATACTGTTTGAATGTCTTTTACTGCATGCGCCGCATATAACTCCTGCTGCTTCTCTATTTCAAGAAGCCAATTTGTATCAAGAGTTCCTTCTAAAAATAAAAGATTTGGATCTTCTACAACCATACAAACGTATATCTCTTTGTTTTCTAAATTGAGCATAGGGAGTAATTTTTGGATAATGCCGATGGAACACTTTGAGCCGTCTGTAGTAAATAAAATTCTTTTGCGGTTATTTGCTTCCCTGGAAATATAGTCGGTAATTTTACTGCTGTTTAAGACTTCCTGAGAAACTGAACCAAGCCATTTTTGTATTCCCTTTTTGCCGTGAGAACCCATAAGGATTAAATCATATTTTTCCTTTTCTGACTGCTCAAGTATACTCTCAACAGCAGAGCCGCAGTTTTTAATTTTTTTGCCAAGCTTTAAATTTAAAAATTCTACTTCTTTTTCTGCATATTCAAGAATTGTATCTGCAATATTTGCACATGACATGGCAAAACCATCCGCCTCAATGCTTACCTCGTCAGGGAGGAAGCTCCAGTCAATTACGCAGATAACATCAATTATTGCATCATTAACCCATTTTGAAATATTTCTTAATGCATCAAAACTTATTTTTGAACCGTCTGTACAGAATAGAATTCTCATATAATTAACTCCTTATTGCGTTTATGCCTTATAAATAACAAAACTGTCACTGATAATATAAATTATGTTAAGAGAAATTACATTGTCTGGTATTCTATATTTTTTTTTGATATTATGTAGATGTGGAAATGCTTAGATAGGATTAATGTTATAGTTATGGCGCCAAAACAAAATCTTCAGCAGAAGGTAAACTTAAGGGAATACAAAAATTTAATTGAAACAATTGCCAAAGTAGAATACCAGAAATTTTCAACTTCACATTTGATAGAACTTCCTGAGTTAATAAACATAGGCAACCATACTTTATATATCCTTTTTAAGAACAATTCCCCTGAAAATTTCAATAATACTTATCTTTCCACTGCAATTAAATGGGCTATTCGTAACGAGGTCAGAAGACGTTACAAATGGTACTCCCTGAAAAATAAAAAACAGATAGTTGAAGAAGAAAACGGTAATTTAAGAGAAGAAGTTTACAAAACAATTCTATCTATTGATGAGATGCAGGATGCGGAAGTTCCGACCCAAATTAAAGCTGATGATAAAACTCCGGAGGAATGCATTGAACTTTCCGAGTTAAAAGCAGAAATTTTGGAATCTATGAAAAAACTTCCTCAAAGAGAAAGAGAACTTATTGAATATAAATTTTTTAAGGAGAAAAAATTAAGGGAAATTGCTGAAGAATTTAATATTTCACAATCACGTATTTCACGTATTATTCAGTCAGGCTTGGACAAAATTAAAAGAGATTTAAAAAGACAGGGGATTATTTAGTGAAAACAATTTTCGAAAAAAGCAACGATGTTGCAGGGGTTACTCTAACTGATGAAAAAGAAGATTTAAGCTTTTTAGATAAAAGTCTTCTCAGAACCGATGCTGTTGGTTTGCCAAGCGTTAGCGAGCTTGAGGCTATGCGTCATTACAAGGAACTTTCTGACAGAAATTTCTGTATTGAAAAAGGTTTTTATCCTCTCGGCTCCTGTACAATGAAATATAATCCAAAGGTTAACGAGCTTCTTGCGGGGCTTGAAGGTTTTGTAAATCTTCATCCTTTAAGCGACGATATTGATTCACAGGGTGCTCTTGAACTTATGTATAAACTTCAGGAAGCATTAAAAACAGTTACCGGTATGGATGCTGTTACCTTGCAGCCTGCTGCAGGTGCTCACGGTGAATTAACAGGGATGATGATAATTAAAAAGTATTTTGATGTAAAAGGCGAAAAGCGTAAAAAAGTTATTATTCCTGATTCCGCACATGGTACAAATCCTGCAAGTGCGCATTTCTGCGGGTTTGATATTGTTCCTGTTAAGTCAAATGAAAAAGGGCAGGTAGATATTCAGGCTTTGAAAGAGTTACTTGATGCTGATGTTGCAGCTATTATGATGACAAACCCTAACACTTTGGGGATTTTTGAAGAAAATGTTCTTGAAATATCAGAGTTAATGCATAAAAACGGTTCACTGTTATATTATGACGGTGCTAACTTTAATGCGATTATGGGGAAAACTAATCCTAAATTAATGGGATTTGATGTTGTTCACCTTAATCTTCATAAAACATTTGCAACACCTCACGGCGGCGGCGGTCCTGGCTCCGGACCCGTTGGAGTTGTTGATAGTTTAAAAGAATTTTTGCCTTCTCCTGTTGTTGATTTTGACGGAGAAAAATATTTCAGAAATTGTAATATTAAACATTCAATAGGCAGTGTAAAAGGTTTTTACGGCAATTTTGCCGTTATGGTCAGAGCGTATGCTTATATTCTTATGATGGGAACAAACTTAAAAGAAGCAAGTGAAAATGCTGTTTTAAATGCCAATTATTTAAAAGAAAAATTGAAAGATGCATATTTATTGCCTTATGACGAACCCTGTATGCATGAATTTGTTCTTTCAGGTGATAAACAGAAAGAATATGGCGTTTCAACTTTGAATATTGCTAAAGGGCTTATGGATGAAAATACGCACCCGCCTACAGTTTACTTTCCGTTAATTGTTCATGAAGCAATAATGATTGAACCAACCGAATCCGAGAATAAAGAAGTTTTAGACAAGTTTGTTGATGTAATGCTGAAAATAGCTGAGGATGCTAAAACAAATCCGCAAAAATTGATTTCGGCTCCGCATACAACACCTGTAAAACGTCTAGATGAAACGCTTGCGGCTCGTCAGCCGGACCTTAAATTTGTACAATAACTATTAAAGAGAAAACTAACATGAAACCAGACAAAGATATTAAAAAGAAAGTAGCATTTCCCCATATGGGAACAGTTTGCATTGCATGGGCGGCAGCTTTGAAAAAAATCGGTGTAGAACCTTTTATACCGCCTTATACAAGCAAAAAAACATTATCACTGGGTACTAAACACTCACCGGAAGCTATTTGCCTTCCTTACAAACTCATTTTAGGCAATTTCATTGAAGCTATTGAGGGCGGAACTGACTATGTTGCAATGATATCATCTCCAGGTTGTTGCCGTTTGGGTGAATACGGTAACTGTATTAAAAATGCCCTGACAGACTTGGGGTATGATGCTAAGTATATTGAATTAACTCTTTATGACGGAATTAAGGGGATGTATAATTTTCTAAAAGAAATCAGCGGAAAAAATGACCCCCTTTTGTTTGCAAGAGCTATTATAATTGCGATAAGAAAAGTTTTCGTTTTAGATGATCTGGAAAATATATTGTCTTATTACAGAGCCAGAGAAATCAATTTCGGTGATGCCGAAAAACGTTACAACAAAGCAATCCAGTATATTAAAGATGCTGATACAAACAGAAAACTGAACAGAGCAAAAAAACAGGCTTTTGATGAAATGAAAAAGACTGAAATTAATCCTGATAAAGAGGTTTTGCATGTAGATTTAACAGGAGAAATTTATCTTGTATGCGACCAGTTTTCTAACCAGAATATTACAAGGGAACTTGGAAAAATGGGAGTTCAAACAAGAAGAAGTCTTACAATAAGCAGTTTCTTAAAGGATGCAATTATTCCCAAAATTTTCAGAAAAGGCGAAACACACCTTCAACGTGCTTTTAGAATGGCAAAACCTTATTTAATGCGGGATATCGGGGGTGACTCTTTAGAATGCGTTTCTGATGTTGCTTATGCTGATGAAAGAGGTATTGACGGAATTATTCACATCAGTCCTTTTACTTGCATGCCAGAAATTATGTCGCAAAATATTTTCCCTGCTATGAGAGAAAATTGTGATATACCTATCCTGCCTTTAATTATGGACGAACAAACTGGTAAAGCAGGATATTTAACACGTTTGGAAGCTTTTGTTGATTTGATGAGAAGAAGAAAAAGAAAATTATCTGCAAAGCAGGAAAAACAAGCAGAAGCGGTTAAGTAAATTTGGTATTTAAAGACTTATAAATTTGAGGTAATTATAAATTATGATAAATATATTTAGGCAGGCAGCTAAAATTACAAATTATAATATTATTCTTGCAATACCTTTAATTGTTTTTGTAAAACTGCTTGATTTGTATTCACTATATTCACGTGTAACTGTAGATTCTACTCATGAGCTGATTTTAGCTTCCGTAACCGTTTTGTTTATGTCAGGAGCTTTCTTTGCTTCATGGTTTTATATGGTAAAAGAGGCGATTGATTTGTCAAAGCAGGTTTTTGTTCTGGATGCAGACAGAGCCAAGGCTACCATGAATTTGTTTAAAGTTCTTCCTGTAGGTATTGGAAAGTACTTTTTATCATTTGTAGGGTTTTATATTATATTATTTTTTATTCAGATTTTTGCAACACCTGTTGTTTACCTTCTAGGTGTGAATATTATCGGAGGATTGGATGCCAATTCCATGCAGAGTTTGCAGCTTATTGCCATGGATCCTTCTGCTACCAACCAGTCTATGGCTGCATTTATTGATAAATTAACTCCTGAACAAATAATATTTTTTGGCAAGTGGAGTTTGTTATTTATGCTTGTCACTTCGGTTATTATGTATTTTCTTATGTTTTGGATACCGGAAATTATTTATAACACAATAAACCCTCTGGTTGCTTTGTGGCATTCAATAGTTAAATTAATCAAAGATTTTTTCTCATCATTCAGATTTTTTATAAGTATTTGGCTTATGGGATTTGCTCTGTTATTTTTAAATACGTTTGCAGTTATTAATCCGTTGGCATATATAGTAATGAACATCATCTTGTTCTATTTTACGGTTTTTGTTGTTGTAGCTATCTTTTTATACTATGATAAAAAATTTGTTGATGTGGAAGCTGTAAATGATGATGCAAAAGAAGAATAAAGTTATAGCTGTTGTGGGAGCAACTGCAAGCGGTAAAACTGCTTATGCTGTGGAACTTGCAAAACAAGTTAACGGTGAGATTATTTCTGCAGACTCCAGACTTGTGTATAAGGGGCTTGATATAGGAACAGCAAAACCGACAATTGATGAAAGGGCCGGTATTCCTCATCATATGATTGATATTGTAGAACCTGAGGTTGACTATTCTGTAGGTGTGTATGCACAAACTGCAGGAAATATTATAAATGATATAATATCTAGAGCCAAAACTCCTATTATTGCGGGAGGTACAGGACTTTATTTCAGAATTCTTCTTGAAAATTATGATTTGCCTAAAATTAGTCCGGATTATGAACTGAGAAAAGAACTTTCCCAACTTGAATTTGATGAGTTGTATGAAATGCTTTTAAAATTAGACAGTGAAGCAGCAAAACTTGTTATTCAAAACGATAAAAGACGTGCAATTAGATTTATTGAAATCGTAAAATTAACAGGAATGCCTGTAAGCGAGGCAAGAGGAATAAAAGAACCTGAATACGAAGTTGAGTGGATTGGATTAAATTATCCCAGAGCTGAACTTTATGAAAGAATTAATAAGCGTGTTGATTTAATGCTTGAGCAAGGGTTGGTAGACGAAACAAGAAAGCTGCTGAAAGAACATGGCAGAATAAGCAATATAATAAATACCATAGGTTACAGAGAAATTACATCCTACCTTGATGGTGAATTGACTTTAAACGAGGCGGCAGATAAGCTTAAGCAAAATACCAGAAATTATGCAAAGCGTCAGTTAACCTGGTTTAGGAAAAATCCTGATATAAAATGGAATTGCTATCCTGACAGGAAGAAAAAATAGTTTTGTAAAATCAGAAGCAGTATAAGGGGTATGATATATGAGTAAAAAAGCTTTTAAAATCGCAGGAATTACAGCGTGTTCTATTGCTGCTGTTTTGTATATTTTATTCTTAACAGTTCCTTTCTTTTTAAACGGTATATTAAATTCGCACAGTGAAGACATAATTAAAATGGTCGAGGAAACTTCAGGTTTTAAATTAAAACTTGAAAATATGCAGATTTTAACAACTCCAAAGCTTACCTTAGGAGCCGCTGCCGGACATATAGAGGCAGCTTTACCGACAGGAGAGGTCTTTCTTTCAGCTGATAATGTACAGGGAAAGATTTCTCTGCTTCCGCTTCTTCTTAGAAAAATAGAGATAGATACGGCAGGTGCGGATAATCTTAATATTAATTTAAAAATTAAAAAAGGAGGCAAGTTCCTTATTGAAGATTATCTTCCTAAGGAAGACAATAACAACGAGCAGGCACAGGCAGCTGCATCTGCTCCTTTGCCTATGGGATTAAAGCTTTCTAATCATTTACCCGATATTGTGTTAAATAATTATAATTTATCGTTTATAGATATGCAGTCTGATAAGACTTATTATATTTCAGGCAACACTATAAAAGTGACTGATTTTATACTTAATAAAAAGGTTAAAATTCTTGCTGACGGTAAAGTACTGCTACAGGACAGAAATCAATTTAATTATGATGTGAAAATATTCAATAATATTATGCCTGATATGGACTTAAACGAACTGGTGTTTTCTCCGAAAACAGAAAATACTCCGGTGGCAGAACCTGTTAATATTAATATCATAGATATATTTAAAGCAATTCATGATAATTACGTAACAGCTGATGTAAAAGCCGATATTAAAACTTTCGGTACTTTTGAAGACATTCACTGGGATGGTGTAGTTAATGTTTCAAACTTAGGTGTTGCCGTTGATAATAAAAAACTTCCTGCAAGTAATGTTGATATTACTATGAAGGGAAATAAGATAAAACTTTATTCCAAGTTATACACCGCTGAAAAAGAGATTACGGAACTCGTGGGTAATTTCAAGACAGGAAAGCATCCTGATATTGATTTAAATTGTGTATCTAATGCTAAATTTAAAAGTATATTTGATATGCTTGACAGTATAGCAAAATCATTCGGGTATCATGACTTAGACACATTGACTGCAACGGGCGGTATTGATGCTGATTTTTCTCTAAAGTCGGATATGAAAAAAGTGGAATCATCAGGATATTTAAAAATTCCTTCTTCTGATATTACTTATAAGCTTTATAATGCATACATAAAAGATATAAAAGCTGATATTGACTTTTCAGGTGATACAGTAAATATTAAAAATGCAGGGTTTAATGTAGCAGACCAGCCGTTAAAAATTGACGGTACAATATCAGATGATGTTAACCTGCATGTTATTGCGGATAAGCTTCAATTAAGAGGTCTACTTGTAGCGGCGGGACAGCTTGCTTTATTAAAAGAAAATGATGTTAAATCAGGCACTTTATCTTTAGATGCATCTTTAACCGGTAAATTAGAAAAGCCTGTTCCAAAAGTCAGCTTGAGTATTGATAACATTAATGTAAAAAATATTCCTTCAAATACATCCGTTACTCTTTTAAATTCAAAGGCAAATGTAAATACAGACGGAAAGGCATTTACGGGCGGTGTTGACATTTCTAATCTTAATATAATTAACCCGATTGCCAAAATCTCTGCACCAAAATCTAAAGTATCTTTCGGGCAAAAAGATATTAATATAGATAATGCATATTTATTATTAAATAACTCAAGAATTGATGTTAAAGGTAAGGTAAGTGATTACACAACCAAAAATATAAATTTTGATATAAGTGCAAACGGAAATATATTGTCATCTGATATAAAATCAATGATACCTGCTGATTTAAGAAAAGAAGTTAAAGCAGCGGGTAGTCTGCCTTTATCTGTAAAGATTACTGGAAATGACAAAGCACAGAATATTGCGTTAAATTTGACGGCTAATCCTTCAAATTATGCTTCAATTCTTTCTGTTGATGCGCTAAAAGGTAAAACAACCGTTATTAAAAGTAATATAAAGATAGCTAATGATTCGCTAAAATTTTCCGATACAGGAGTGTATGCAAACGGTGAAAGTGTTTTGGATGTAAAAGGTTCTGTTAATAACCTTTCAAAATCACAAACTCTTGCACTTGATATTTCTACTCCCGAACAAATTGCTATGGAAATTCCCGGATTTAAAAAATCGCTTTTAAAAGCTAAAGGAAATATTTCAGTATCAGGACCTGTTATAAATCCTGTTTTAAAGGGGAATATAAATATTCCGTTGATAAGCATTCCTGATATGCTTTTAACTATGGACAATATGACTGTAAGTCTTAACGGTGTAATTGCAAACGGTAAAGGAACACTTGCGAAGTTTACGTCAGGAGGGATAATCGCACAAAATCTGTCATCTGATTTCTCTTTTAAAGATAATGTATTTTATTTGAAGAATTTAACAGGAGAGGCCTTTAACGGAAAAGTCAACGGAAATATTTCATACAACGTATTAAACGGCAATATCGGAGTGATATTTAATGGCTCCGGCATGGATGCTGAAAAAGCTATTGCAGGTGCAGCCGGTTTGAAAAATGCTCTTTCAGGAACTCTGGGCTTTGATGCAAATGTTACTCTGCATGGAGCGACAGATGTCGAGATGATGAAAAACTTAAAAGGAAAAGTTTCTTTTGAAATAAGTGACGGTACGCTTGGTAATATAGGACGTTTTGAAAACTATTTATTTGCTCAAAACCTTCAGTCAAACAGTATTATTAAAGCTGCTGTTAACTCAGTATCTGCATTGCCTACAGTTAAAAATACTGCCCAATTCAAATCAATTTCGGGTAATATGTCCTTCAACAACGGCTGGGCTGAGCTTAATCCTATAAAGACATCAGGACCTTCAATGTCATCTTATATTACGGGAAGATACAATCTTTTGAATGCTACTGCAAATGTTACTGTTCTTGGTAGAATATCAGCTGAAGTTGTAGCATTACTCGGACCTTTAGGTGACTTATCGGTAAGCAAGCTTACATCATATATTCCTAAATTCGGTACGTTGACAGGAAATATTATCAATGCACTCACTACTGATCCTAAAGGTGAAAATATCGCTGCTATTCCACAGCTTTCATCAGGTAATAAAAACTATAAAGATTTTAAAGTTGCCTTTAACGGCGGAGTTGAAAGCAGAAGTTCGGTTAAATCATTTAAGTGGCTTTCAAAATGTGATACATCAGAAATAGAAACAGTTACCATAAAAGAGCAGCTTCAAAATACTAAACAGGCTATTGAAGATGCAAAACAACAAAAAGTTGAACAATTACAAAAGTCTTTGGAAGAATCCAGAAAACGTGCAGAAGAAGCAAAACAACAGATGCAGGATGCTAAAGAAGGACTTAAAAATTTAAAAAATTTATTGAAAAATTAATCCGAATAAAGAGTTGAATTTATATTCAACTCTTTATTTTATGATTATAATATGCAAGCCAGCACCATAAGTATCAGAGTACCTATCTGCACAGCTGTTGCCATATTCTGTGAGAATTTATTCGAGTCGTATTTACTGGCGGTTTTTTGTGCTTTATAAGCACTTGAAATTCTGTCTATACGCTCCTGTTCAGAGTTGCTGTTGAATGTTGTGCCGAACATTGTTGATTCAAGCCTTGATAATCTGTTATCCATAGATTCTTGGGCAAAACTTCTTTTGAAAATTGATTTTTCGACTGATGCAAGATTAACACGCTGTGGCTGTCTTGAATTTCTTGCATTGTAAGCATCATAATCAAAATCAGGTGCTTCATACCTGTCTAGTCTGTAATTTTTATCAAGAGGAATTGCATCTCCGTCAAAATAATCGTTGGATGATTGAGCAATGCTGTTATCCATAAATGATTTTGGTTTTATTTTTGCCTGTAATCTTTCCACACGGCTGCTGAAATCATCGTCTGCATAAGTCTTACCTAAAGATTTTTCTTCAAGACTTGCAAGTCGGCTGTTTAAATCTTTATTTTTGAATTCTTGCTTAAATACTTGTTTTTCAAGCTCATTAATGGACGGGTAGTCAACATTTGCTCCCGCAGGAGGCAGCTTTTCTTCTGCAATTCTGTCTTTGTAACTGTCTTGATCTTCTGCAAATGTATCTTCTTTCGGTGCAATTTCTTGTCCTATCAAATCTGCAGCCATATCTGTTTTTAATTTGGCAATTCTCTGCTGTGTAGACTTATTTGAAGTTTGTCCGTAAACACTTTCTTCAATACGATTTAACCTTGTTGCATCGTCTTGCGTTGTGTAAGTAAATCCGTAAAGAGAATTTTCAATATTATCCAGCAGTTTTGAATTTGAATCTGCTGCCGGGCTGCAATTTACAGTTAACATAAAACATAATATTACGATGAATTTTTTCATAATAACAACTCCTTGTGTACAGGATAATTGTGAAAGTCATGTAAAACCATTCTACAGGGTTGTTATTTAAAATTTTTGCTAAATAAATAAAAAATCGTAGGACTATAGCACTACGATTTTTTTATTATTGGAAAAAAGTATTAGTCTTATACTAACTTTTTAATTTTTTTAATGCTTCAAGCTCATCCTGAAACGGTGAAATATTGGTTAATTTTTCAATTATACCGGGCATTTTTTCGCAAACATAGTCGATTTCTTGTTCTGTAGTGAATTTGCTTAGTGAAAATCTTATACTTCCGTGAATTGAAGTAAACGGAACATTCATAGCTCTCAATACATGTGACGGTTCAAGAGAACCCGATGTACAGGCGCTTCCTGAACTTGCGCAAATACCAAGGTCACTAAGATGAAGTAAAATCAATTCGCCTTCGATATATTCAAAACCGATGTTTGTTGTATTCGGAACCCGGTTTACTACACCTGCATTTAACCTTGCATTAAATACATTTTTCAATATATTAGCTTCAAGTTTATCTCTCAGGCGTTTAACTTCCGTATTTTCATATTTCAACTGGTCAACGGCAAGTTCTGCGGCTTTTGCAATACCTGCAATATATGGAACGTTTTCTGTGCCTGCTCGTTTACCACGTTCCTGATGACCGCCGATTATAAGAGGTGTAATTAATGTTTTAGAATTTACATATAGTGCACCTACTCCTTTGGGTGCGTGGAATTTATGTCCTGATATGCCAAGCAAATCAATCCCAGCTGTTTGAACATCAATAGGAATTTTCCCTGCTACCTGAACAGCATCTACAAAGAATTTAGTTTCTTTATTTTTTGATTTTATAATTTCAGAAATCTTTTCAATAGGAAAAATTACACCTGTTTCATTGTTGGCATACATTATTGAAACAAGTGCGGTGTCAGCGTTTATGCTATCTGAAAGCTGTGCCAGATCAAGTTCGCCGTTAGAGTTTACACCTATGTAATCAACAGTGTAGCCTTCTTTTTCCAATGCTTGATAAAGATTTAATACACAGGGGTGTTCGACTTTTGTTGTAACAATATGTCTTTTATTTTTGTTCATGTTCAAAACGCCACGTATTGCCGTGTTTGCACTTTCCGAACCGCAAGATGTAAATATAATTTCTTTTTCATTTTCGGCATTAACGAAATCTTTAATTACTCCTCTGGCTTCTTTGACAATATGATTTGCACGTTTTGCAAAGTCATATATGCTTGAGGGGTTGGCGTATTCGTCCTGTAAGTATGGAAGCATAGCTTCAAGCACTTGAGGATCTACCTTTGTTGTTGCGTTATTATCTAAATAAATTAATCCCATATCTATACCTCTACAACTTCTATATTTTTATCAACGGTATCTCGCAAAGTCGTTTCAACAAAGGCTTTAAGTGTCAGGTGAGAGTTTTTGCAGCCTGAACATTTTCCTCTAAGTTTCACCATTACTTTATTCCCGTCAATATCAACGAGAGTAATGTCACCGCCGTCTTTTCTCAATTCCGGAGAAATTTGTTTTTCTATTACGTTATTTATCTTTAAGATTTTTTGAGCAGGTGTAAGTGTGGATTCATTTTTCTCATTTTCTTTCTTGTAATAAGTATCAATGATATCTTGAATTAATCCTTTACACTTACCGCAAGCGCCGCCTGCTTTTGTGTAGTTTGTAACTTCTTCAACAGTTTTAAGTCCGTTTAATTTTAACGCATCCCATATTACATTTTCAGTAACGCCGAAGCACTGGCAAACAATTTTTTCACTTTTTTTGTTAGCTGCTTCTTCATTTCTGATGTCTTCAAGGTCTGTGTAATCGTCGTAATTTTTAAGGGCATCTTCCAATGCTTCATAACCCATTACGGAGCAATGCATTTTTTCCGGCGGAAGTCCGTCAAGCTGGTCTGCAATATCTTTATTAGTAATCTTTTTTACATCTTCAACAGATTTTCCGATAATCATTTCTGTTAAAATGCTTGAACTTGCTACGGCAGAACCGCATCCGAAAGTTTGGAATTTTGCATCTGTTACAATGCCGTCTTTTATTTTTAAATATATTTTCAGTGAATCGCCGCATGCAAGTGAACCTGCTTCGCCTATGGCATCTGCATTATCTATTTTCCCTA
>HF991478.1:65865-75186 GCA_000433095.1 Clostridium sp. CAG:967
CCTACATTGCGAGGGTTTCTGTAATGATCTATAACTTTATCCGAATAATCCCACATAGTCTTTTTCCTTATTTTATCTTATACATAATTATATTTTATCTCAAAAACATTTGCGGGAATATATACTTAATATAAAATTAATTATTCAATATTACCGTAGGGAACAGTTGCCTTTTTTGAACTGTGCGATGCTGGAAAATCTTTTATAAGAGGAACATTTAATTCTTCGAAGATGTAATCAATGTTTTCACAGCCTAAAAAATCACCAACGGCTACAGCTCCGATATTTTTTCTGATTTTATCTATATTAAACAGTTGTGTTACCATCTTATCAATTTTGTATGGAGGTTCATTCAAATCTTCTAAAAAGAGTGTAAATTTAAAATCAGGTATAAAGTCCAGTCCGCAAAGAGATACAAGAGTTGATAAATTACCGCCCCAGAAGGCTCCCTTATAATCAAATTTATCTTCCGTTACTGTTTCAAAGAATTTGTCCACGGTATATTGTTCAGGTGTTTCTTCTCCAAAGTCGCTTAATATCATGGGGCCTGAATAAGTCATGAGCCCTGCTCGTTTTAAAAACATTGCGTTAAGTGCGGTTATATCTGAATATCCGCAGAATATTTTTGGATTATTACGGATTAGGTCATAATCAATCATGTTAATAAGTCTAATAGCACCGTAACCGCCTCTGAGACAGATAATTGCATTAACTTCTTTGTCAGCGAACATTTTATGCAGTGCATCAAGTCTTTCTTTGTCTGTGCCTGCAAGATATCTGTTTTTCGAATAAATATTATCAGACAACTTCACTTTGTAACCTTTATCTGAAAAGAAATTTATTGCACGACGAAGATTTGTATCATCTTCCATAGCGCCCGATGTCGCAAGAATTCCTATTGTATCCCCATATTTTAACAGCGGTGGTTTAATTATGTTCATATTCTGCCCACTTTTATTATTACCTGCTATAATAATATCATGAACGAAAAATACATACCTTTATACAGAAAATACCGCCCGCAGAAACTTGAGGAAGTTGTTGGGCAGGAACATATTAAAAAAGCTCTCAAAAATGCTATTGAACTTGATAAAATTTCTCATGCTTATTTATTTACGGGACCAAGAGGTACCGGTAAAACTTCTACGGCAAGAATTTTTGCAAAATCATTAAACTGTAAAGAGGGACCGACAATTTCGCCGTGCGGTGTTTGTGAAAACTGTATTGATATTACAAATTCAACACCTATGGATGTAATAGAAATTGATGCCGCAAGCAACAGAAAAGTTGAAGATGCTCAAAATATTCTTGAAAAGGTTATGTATGCACCTGTTAACAGCAGATATAAAATCTATATTATAGACGAAGTTCACATGCTTTCTACAACAGCATTCAATGCTTTGTTAAAAACTCTTGAAGAACCTCCTAAAAATGTTATTTTTATTCTTGCTACAACAGAAGTCCATAAAGTTTTGGATACAATTAAAAGCCGCTGCCAGCGCTTTGATTTCAAACGTATTACAACAGACGATATTGTAAAACATCTTCGTTATATTTCTGATTGTGAAAAGATTAATATTACGGATGATGCTTTGTTCACCATTGCAAAAAACTCTGCCGGCGGAATGCGTGACAGTATAGCACTTCTTGATCAATTAAGCGTTCTTGACGGAAAAGAGGCAATCTCAACAGATGATATTAATAATCTTTTAGGACGTTTATCTTTTGACACATTGAATTCTCTTGCAGATAAAATTGTTAATTCTAAACCTCAGGAAGCCATTGAAGAATTAGAGAAAATTTACAATTCCGGTAATGAACCTGTTCAAATTTTAACTAACCTTATGGATTATCTGAAAAATCTGTTGATTGTTAAAAATTGCAGAGCTGAAATCGCTTTTGAACTTACCCAGGCTAATGATGCACAAGTCAGTGCATTAAAAGCTCAAACAGAAATTCTTGAAACTCATCAGATAGTTTTTCTTATTGAAAAATGCGCTGAATATATTAAGGAATTAAAATTAACCAACAACCCGAGACTGTGGCTTGAAGTGGCAATCATTGACCTTGCAAATCTTACTGAAAATACTTCACTCGTAGAACTGCAAAACAGAATTGCAAGATTAGAGGGAGGTGCATCTGCGCCTGTTAAGGTTGCAGCATATAAAACTGCTCCTGCTCCGGTTTTAAAACCGGAAATAAAACAGCCGCAAAAGGTCAAACCTGTTAAACCTGTAATTGAGGAAACAGATAAAACTGTTGAAATTAAATCAGAACCTGTTAAAGCAGCTGAACATGATACTGATAAGGACGATTTTGCGCCAATGCCTAAATCTAAATCCTCTGGTGGTGAAGATATATCCGCATTGTGGGGAAAACTTCTTGAAAATCTTTCAAGTGCTCCGACAAGAGCTCTTTTAAAACAGTGGGCAAATCCTGTTAAAATTACTCCTGAAGAAACTGTTATTACAATGAAAAATGAAATTTTCTTAAATCAGGTTCAAAGCGGAAGTAAGAAACAGGCTGTTATAGATGCGGTAAATAATTTATTTGCTCAATCAAATTCGAACGTAATTGTAAGACTTCCGCAGGCAGGTGATGAAAATGTCAGGCAATCAAGCGTTGTAACAAAACCTTCTGCTCCTGTAAAGCCTGTTAAAACAGTTGAAGTTAAAAAGGAAGAAGAACCTGAACCTGAAGAAATTGAGGAAATTAAAGAAGAAGTTGAAAAAACAGAAAAATCAGCTTCTGTTGATAAAGTTCTTTCATCAATGCATTCGGATAATGTGAATATGGTTATGGATTTGTTTGACGGAAAGGTTATTGATTAATTTTCACCGCATTAAATTTAAAAGCTTCCAGAGTTTCGGATGAATAGTTTTCGTCCATTCCTGCTTTTAATTTAAGTTCTTTTAAAAATTCGTGTTTGTCCGGAAGCTGCTCCCAAACTATTGGCAAAAATACAGCCTGATAATTTCCGTCACGTATTATTAATCCGTCTTCATATGGAACAAGCTTGTTTAACAGGTCTTCTTCATCCCTGAATTCAATTCTTTTGGGTTTAGATAAAAGTGAAACGCTAATTGATATTTTATTATATTCATCAATTGTAAGCGGGTTGAATCTCGGATCGGAAAAAGCAGCTGCGTGTGAATTTTTAATCAAATCTTTAACCAGAGGTTTGTGAGCAATAACAGAGCCTATACATCCACGAAGAATTCCTGCAAGTTCAAGTGTAACAAATGATGCACCTGTTTCTTCAAGTACACACGGGTAATCTTTTGGTGTGATTTCACCAAGTTGAAATCCTGATAAAATACTGTCTTTGCATATTTTCAAAACTGTGTCGGAATAGTATTTCTTTATGTATTCGTTTTTGTTGCCTTCATATAAAAACCAGCTTCCGTAGCCGACTACTCTTGAAGAATCACCTGTTACTTTAGCGGAATTTGTCATACCAATGCGGATTAATGAGAAATTATTATTTTTTGCAAAATCAGTCAGCCCGCAAATTCCGACAGCACCGCAAGCCTGCTCCATTTCGAAATCACGTGTTTCATTAGCTTCTATCATCTTTGCAGTGTAAGTATCTATTTTGTAACTTTCTTTTTCAGGATAGAAATGGCTTAAATCACTTGATATTACAAACACATTGTCTTCGTTATCCCAAAAATGTTTTATTGTATCTGCAAGGTTTGTGAAGTTTTCACATCCGTATAATACCGGTATTATTTTGGCTGAGGGAATATGCTTTTTTATAAGCGGGAGCTGGACTTCAAGAGAATGTTCTTGTTCAAATGCAAAATTATTTGTCTGGCAGTCGCAAAATTTGCTTACTTCACCTGACAGTTCTTTATTTACGTCAATATTTCCAAGCGGAGTTTCAAATGCATCGTAGCTGCATACTGCGCATCCGAAAATTCTTTCAAAGTGTGCAGGTGCAAATATAAAAACATTTTTTGCATCAGGTTTCAAGTGGATTATACCGCAATTTGCAAGTTCACCTGAATAAATGTATCCTGCATGAGGTACTATAACTGCTCTTGAAGAATATTCTGTTTCTTTGCATTTAAAATTGTTTATTATATTCAATAATTCTGATTTATCAGACGGGTAAAATGTTCCCGCTGCGGATGCTTTTTTTATATTTGCCATAGAAATAATTATACATTAATATTATTTTTTTTGAATAGGATAGTAAGTTAATAATATGTCAGGTGCAAATTTTTCTACAGAGGCAATTTCGAAATTGAAACTGTCGTTGATATCGTTTATTTGCCTGTAATTAAAGCAGGATTTAGAAGAATTGTCGCCTGTGATTTTAGGAGCTATAAAATGGTAAATTTTGTCGGCATATCTTAAAGCTTCACCGTTAAGTCTGCCCCCGCTTTCTATTAATATACTCATTATCCCGAGTTCATAGACTTTTTTTAAAATGAAATCAAGGTCTAATTTATTATTCTTCACAGGAGTTTTTATGAAATTAATACCGTCTTGAAGTTTGTCTGTTGAAGCATTGAATAAATAAATTTCTCCGTTCCGGTATATTGTTGATTTAAGATTAGTTTTCAATTCTCTGTCAAGGATAATTTTTTTTCTGTGCGCCATTGTCGGATTATCTGCAAGAATTGTTGACGAAGAAGTCATAATTGCATCGTAGCGTTTTCTTATATTTTTAACTTCTTCTCTTGCTTTTTCTGATGTAATCCATTTGGAAGAACCGTTATGTGTCGCAATTTTTCCGTCAAGAGTTGCGGCGGTTTTTATTGCAATAAAAGCTTTCTTTTCTTTCATATTTTTTATAAAAATTTCATTTAAAGCTCTGCATTCATCTTCCAATACGTTTTCTATAACTTCAATTCCTGCATCTTTTAATTTTTTAATTCCGTTACCTGCAACTATGGGGTTAACGTCACGCATTCCTATTACAACTTTCTTTATTCCCCGTTCGATAATTAAATCTGCGCAGGGAGGGGTTTTGCCAAAATGTGAACAAGGTTCGAGATTGACAATCAGTGTCCCGTCTTTTTCTTCTCCGTTTTTAAGTTTTAACAGTGCATCACGTTCGGCGTGATTATCCCCGTATTTAGCGTGAAATCCCGTTGAAATCTCATTGCCGTCTTTATCCAGTATTACACATCCGACAAGAGGATTTGGAGAAGTATTACCTTCTACTTGTCTTGCCAATTCTATGCATTTTTTCATTAATACGTTATATTGCATAATTGTATTTTACACTAAAATCTGATATATTTATATAAAATTTGTAGATTATAAGGAGAGAATTATGGATATAAAATATATAGGTCACAGTGCGTTTGAAATCAAGTTGAAAGATAATTCGGTTTTGATTGATCCTTTTTTAAGTGTTAATCCTAAATATAACTGGCGAAATTCAAATATTACCGATATATTTGTTACTCACGGTCACGGGGATCATTTGGGGCAGGCTGTTGAAATTGCTAAGGAAAAAGATGCTGTAATTACAGCTGTTTTTGAAGTTGGAAAATATTGCGAAGAACAGGGATGTAAAGCCAAAGCCGTAGGTCTTGGAGGCTGGATTGATTATGATTGGGGCAGAGCAGTTTTTGTTCCCGCATTCCATACAAGTTCTTTGCCTGACGGCAGATATGGCGGGGTTGCAGCCGGAGTAATTCTCGATGTGGAAGGCGTTAGAATTTATCATGCCGGTGACACTGCTCTTACAGGAGAAATGAAAACTATTAAAGAATTGTACAGACCAAATATAGCAATGCTTCCTGTCGGAGGTTATTACACAATGGATGTTGAACATGCTGCAATGGCAGCTCACTGGGTAGGTGCACAGACTATAATACCTATGCATTACAATACTTTCCCTCAAATTCAGGCTGATTTGCAAAGATTTAACGCATTGCTTCAGTTAAATAATGCTAATTGTGTTGTGTTAGATCCGGAAAAAATTTAACTAGCCCGTTTCTCTATTGCGAATAAATTTAGTTAGATGTAAACTCAAGTTGAGGTGGAGAACAACATGGATATTTTATTTATTATAGACAGACTTGAACTCAAGTATTTTGAGTTTAATAATCTTGTGACAAATTTTTGGATTATCAGAGAACTGTTAAGAGAAAACAAAAACGTTTATATAGCTACAATTGATAATTTAAGTCTTATATCAGGTGAGGCTTTTACGCATTGTTATGAAGCTTTCGAAAAAGACGGTAACATATTTTATGATAAGGCAGAACAATTTAAAAAGATTGAAGATTTCAAACTTGTTATGTTCAGACCGGATCCTCCTGTAGATTTGGATTATATTAATGCAACTTATGTATTTGATTTCGTAGACAGAGAAAAAACTCTTATATTAAACGATCCTAAGGCAATTCGTGATTTTAACGAAAAAATGCATACCGTAAAATTTTTGGATTTAATGCCTGAAAATATTGTAACTTCTTCTAAAGCCGATATTATAAAATTCTTGAATGAACATGAAGAAATTGTTTTAAAGCCGCTTAACGGTTGTTTCGGTTCAGGTGTTATGACTTTGAAAAAAGGTGATAAGAACACTGCTGTAATAATCAATACAATGACCAAAAATCAAAAACAGCTTATTATGGTTCAAAAATATATTCCTAAAGCAAGGTTTGGCGACAAGCGTGTAATGTTTCTCGGGGATGAAGTTTTGGATGTTTGTATTCAAAAACTTCCGTCAAATGATGATTTCAAGTTTAATGAGCACTGTGACAGCAATATAGTAAAAGCTGAATTAACAGAAGCCGAAAAAGAGAAATTGGCTCCTGTTGCTAAAGAATTAAACAGACTGGGGCTGCCTTTAGTCGGTTTAGACGTTATTGACGAAAAAATTATTGAAATAAATGTTACAAGTCCTTGCTACTTTATAAAGGAAACCAATTATCATCATAATGTCGAGTTGGAAAAGAAAATAACAGAGTTTATTCTTTCAAAGATATATGATAAAGTTCCTGTTTAATTATTTTTCTATTAAACTTTCAAATAAGAATGCGGAAGTGAATTATATTCAATTCCGCAAAAAGGTTTCATAGTATTGTTCCCAAGATGTTTTATAACATATTTTTTAAAACAGAGCCAAATTATTTTTTGCTGTTTTATAAGTGTAAAATTTACAATTGTATACAATTTGTTTTTTTATTTTGAAATCCCGCCGAAATCTATAAGTTTTAAAAGAGGATTTCCGTCTTTGTCTTTGCTGACTATATAGTTCGCAGGGTTGTCCATCAAATCAATGTGTTTTAAATTTAATTTTTCAAGCAGACTAAAAAAGTAGTTATATATTATTCTGTCTTCAGGATAAGAATAAAATTTATCTTCATATTCAAAACCTAATTTTACGTTATTATTTTTTATTTCATAGTATCGAAAACCGTATTTTTTATTAAGATCTTCTATTAATTCTTTTTCATTATTATATGATTCTTTAATTTCAATCTTTGATTTATATCTTTTTAATGGCTTAACATATTCGCTGACCATAAATCTGTTTTGTGTATCTCCCCAGTTTGTGTGCATAATATGTCTGTCTTTTAGTTGATTGTTCAGCTGGAGTGCTCGTGCAAGTTCGATATACTTCCCGTCACGTTTAGTTTTATATTTATATAATCTTGGTTCTATATTGCTCAAATCTTTGAATTCTTTAACGAATAGACTTTCAGCTCCGTTTGTACCTTCCAGAATATAGCCGTTTTCAATGTGTGAATATCCTGATGTATTTATTTTTCTAATATTATAACTTTGTTTCTCTGTAAGGATTTTATAATTACGTAAAACATTCGTAAGTTTATCGGCGGCTTCAACAACATTGTCCGATGCAGTTTTTACGATTGATGCAAACTGTTGATAAATATTTTGTATAACTTCTCTTTTGTTGTTTACAAATTCAGATGCATTTAATTTTTCTATCCAGCTTTTGGGAAGCTGCCCTGCAATGCCGTTTTTCTGAGGATGTTTGTTAAATATATCTACAATATCCTGTTCGCATGAACAATAAGTCCTGCCGAGTTTTCTTGTGATCCCGCCGGTAAAAGAAGGCGTATTGCTGTTAGAGTAAATGTTTATCATAGAGAAAATAAAATATGTAAATAATTTTTTTTGCTTCTGAATTATTTTACTCTGGAAAAAACTTCAACATTTACATCATCAAATGTATTAGTATTGAAATAGGCGCAAGAAGCTACCATAGCAGCATTATCCGTGCAATATTTCATAGGTGGTGCAAATACTTTGTATCCTTCTTTTTCAAGATCGAATATTTTCTTTCTGATTTCAGAATTTGCTGCAACGCCGCCTGCAATTACGACCTGTTTGTAGCCGCCTGCTTCAAGTGCTTTTTTAACTTTGTTTAAAAGTGTAGATGATACACGTTCCTGAAAACTTGCGCAAATATCATTGACAGGTAATTCTTTACCGTCAAATGACTTTACAAGTCTTAAAACCGCTGTTTTAAGTCCGCTGAAGCTGAAATTATATCCATCAACTTTTCCTTCCGGAAGTTTAAATGCGTGAGGATTACCCTCCTGGGCAAGTTTATCAAGTCTCGGACCTCCCGGATAAGGAAGACCTATAAGTCTTGCAACTTTATCATAAGCTTCACCCACGGCATCGTCAATTGTTTCACCTAAGATTGTTTGTTCCGAGTATGATTTAACATCAATAATCTGTGTATGTCCCCCGCTTACAAGAAGTGCCATAAACGGCGGTTTTAAATCAGTATCAATATAGTTTCCGCATAGGTGCGCATTTAAATGATTAACACCGATAAAAGGTTTATCGTATGTTAATGCAAGAGTTTTGGTTGCATTAAGCCCGACAAGCAGACAGCCTACAAGTCCGGGACCTACTGTTCCGGCAAAAGCTGTTATATCTTCAGGATTAATCCCCGCATTTTCTTTAGCCTGTTTAAAAGCTTCGTCTATCACAATATTTATGGAATCCAAATGTTCTCTGGCTGCAATTTCAGGAATTACACCGCCGAACTGTGCATGAGTTTTAATCTGTGATGCGACAACATTGGCTATTACTTCTCTGCCGTTTTTTACGATAGCACAGGCAGTTTCATCACAACTTGATTCTATTGCCATTATATAATTATCATATCCGCTATCAGGTCCTATTACCACTTGTTCTTTAGAGAATAATTTGTTTTTAATATTTTTCATAGTAATATAATTATACAACAAAGGAAATAAAAATGAAGTTTATAGATAAATCTAAAATCAGAGTAGTATCAGGGCGTGGCGGAAACGGAATGGTTGCGTGGCGCAGAGAAAAATATGTTGATAAAGGCGGTCCGGCAGGCGG
>HF991479.1:0-13060 GCA_000433095.1 Clostridium sp. CAG:967
ATGCTGATCTTGAGTATCGTGTTGGCAGCCATGGCACCTGTAATGACAACGAGAAACAAGACCGAACAGTCGTCCCCTTGGAAATATTCTGAGGGAAATTTGTCCGATGCATACTATGGTTTAGGAGATAGCCAGACCGCAATGATCGGTCAGCGTGAGTTTACTGCAACAGACGAGGCAGCAAAATTGATAATTAATTCCTCATCGACTCGTCCTGACCAAATAGCATTTAAACGCAATAATACGAACATAGGTGTTTTGCGTATGTCAGACAATGCCGTAATGCTTGGTTCAATGAATGCTGGCGGGAATCTTGGCACATCTTCGGTCTCCTTGGGAACAGATACAAAACCTGACGGTATGGACAGCGTATCAATCGGTCGAAGTTCACAATCGACAGGCAGTTAT
Organism: Clostridium sp. CAG:967; assembly: GCA_000433095.1. GTDB lineage: Bacteria > Cyanobacteriota > Vampirovibrionia > Gastranaerophilales > Gastranaerophilaceae > Stercorousia. Next base: position 409 of record HF991479.1, read on the forward strand.
TCAGTTTCGGTCGGTAATCTTGCAAATGCTTCAGCGACAGAAACAGTCGCAATCGGAGATGCTTCATTAGCCAGCGGTCGAGGCTCCTTATCTGTAGGTGCTATGTCTCAGGCAACTGGTTCAAATTCAATAGCATTAGGTATCGGAGATGATTCAATAAGTATTTCTGGAACAGAAGCGGTAGGTATTGGTTATCAGGCAGTTTCCAGCGGTTCTCATTCCACAGCCGTTGGACGACTAGCATCTTCAACCAACACAAATAGCGTAGCGTTAGGCAATTCATCTGAAGCCAGTGAGGAAAATACTATTTCTATAGGAGATTCCAAAGCCTCCGCATTAGGCAGTATCGCAATCGGCGATGCAGCAAGATCGTTATCAGATTATTCTGTGGCATTAGGTTTAAATACAGAAGCTTCCGGTTCCCAGTCAATAGCATTAGGCTATTACAGTACAATAAAAGGTAGTAATTCAATCGGTATAGGTAATAATGCCAGTAGTGATGTTTCAAATGCAATAGTAATGGGAACAAATGCAACTGTATTGCGTGGCGGTGGTATAGCCATAGGCAACAATGCCTATTCCGGCGCAACGAACTCAACATTGTATGGTGATAATGCCGTGGCTATAGGTTCCGGTGCAAAAATGGGAAATGACTACGGTGTAGCATTAGGTAATAATTCAGGTCACACCAATAAAGGAACTTATGGTGTAGCAATAGGTTACAATGCCTGTCAACATGTTACAGGAAGCAATAAAGTATGTATCGGCGCAAACTCAGGTCCCAAATCTGGTTCAACTTTATGCCTCAGGATCCAATAAAGTATGTATCGGCGCAAACTCAGGTCCCAAATCTGGTTCAACTTGGGCAACAGATGACACTGAGCGAATATTTATTGGAAGTAAATCAAAGTTTAACGATGGTGCAGCCGTGCTTGAAGTGCATAACAGTTCAAGCAGGATTTGGGACGGTAACGGAAAATTTGTTACGGCTGATTCGACAGTTGTAATTAACGGTCACTTAGTTGTTAAAGGCGGTATTGTTTCAACTTTATGGAGAAAAGGCGAGTCAAATGACGATATCAACCTTTACGGACGTACAGGAGGTCAGCTTGAACCGTTTGATGCTTCAGGTATTATTTCAAGATATGGTCCTGATGATAAGGGAGCTTTCAGAAGTTTTAACGGCAACAAGTTTAACACAGGAAGCTGGGGCTGGTCTGATAAACGTTTAAAATACGTAGGAACAGAAAACACATCAGGTCTTGATAAAATTCGTCAATTGAAAGTGTTCAATTACACATTCAAAAAAGATGATACAAAAACTCCACGTGTCGGTGTAATCGCACAAGACTTGCAGAAAATCTTCCCTGATGCAGTAAAAAAAGGTGCTGACGGATTTTTGACAATCCGTATGGAAGATATGTTCTATGCAGTAATCAATGCAATAAAAGAATTGGATGCAAAAGTTGCGGCACAGGACAAAAAGATAAAAGAATTAGAAGCAAGAATAGAAAAACTTGAAGCTAAAATAAAATAAACATAATTGTTAAAATTTTAAAGGTCTGTTTTTGCAGACCTTTTTTTTCGTCAAAATATAAAAAATATTTATGACTTTTGCAAAATATCCATTAAATGATTGATGTGAAGTTATTTAGAATACACTATTGTATTTATGGGGAAAGCTCATTATTACAGACTTGAATAAGGGATAGCAGCTTAAATTATGGTAAATGAAAATATCAATTCAATAGACTATAAAGAATTGTACACACAGTACAATTGGTTTAAGAACTCATATCCGCCTGTTGTACAGCAAGCGTGTGATGAATTTTTCCTTGAAGGTTTTAAGTTTGTGTTGATAGGAGTAAGCAAAAATATAAATACTCTTATGGATAAAGATGCTTATTTTGTTACTAAAGTTCGTATTGATAAGCAGCATGATATGTTTTTCAGAAGCTCTGAACGTGCAATCGGAATTATATTAGACAGAGTTTTGGGAAAAGCAGGTAAAAAATTTAATTTGAATAAGCTGACTGATTTAGAAGCTAAGATTATAACCGCATTCAACGATCATATGTTTAATGCAACTGCTAAATTCTTATCCCCTGCCCCGCCGACATTAAAACGTACAAATTTTGATGTTGTGCATTTGACTTTCCTTATAAGCGATGTAGACAGCAAAGAAGTAGCGAAGTTTATAATAACTCTGCCTGACGTTCTTTTGAACCCCGAGGCCGTAACTTCTAAAGGCGATAAATTCGATTACAGCGATTTTGCAACAAGCACTCTTGATGTGGCTGTGAAAATAGGATCAACAAGATTTAAGCTTATTGATGTTAAAAATATTGAAGAAGATGATATTGTGGTATTCGATAACAGTAATATTAACCACATGACATTAAAATTCAGAGATTATGAAAAAGAAATTAATCTGAACCCTAATTTGGGTTTGGTTATACCTGTAGATAACGACGGAGGTAGTGATATGGGAGGAGAGAATACTAATCTTTGGGACAGCATTGAAGTTGAGATGCATGCTCAATTTGATGCGGTTAAAATTACTCTCGGTGAGTTGAAAAACATTGAAGACGGATTAGTAGTCGATTTGACGTCTATTTATAATAACAAAGTTACTTTAAGTGTTGAGAATAAACCGATTGCAAGAGGTGAACTTGTAATTGTAAATGACAGATACGGTGTCAAAATTGAAGAAGTTGTTGCAAAAGCTCCTAAGCAAAAAGCATCTGATGAAACTGTTCAGAGTGAGGATGATTTTGCGGAAGTGCCTATGGGCGATAACGAACCTGTTGAAAATACTCAATATCAAGAAGAACATACAGGAATTCCTGATGAGGAAGAAGAATTCGATTACAGCGATTTTGAGCTGGAAGATGAAGACATCTGATGATACAGGAGGGATATAAATGAGCGGGTACTTAGTTAATTTCATAGTTTATACAGCGGCAATGGTAGGGATTATTTTTCTGGCTTTGTTCGTTTATAAAAAATGCTCTTATGCAGGCAGTTCCAAATCAAAATTCTTAAATGTTGAAGATTGTATAAGCCTTGCACCACGTAAAAATCTTTATGTAATCAGGGCAGGAAAAGAAAGATTTCTTGTTGCTTCGGATGTTAACCAAACTTCGTTAATATCAAAACTTGATGAGAATACATCAGCGGCAAAACAAATTGAACAGATTGAAAAACGCTGTACAGTTGATGAATTGCCGTCAATTGTGGATTTTCCTAAAAAACAGCAGCCTAAAAAAGTTTTTAAAAACATAATAAACAACATATAAAATAATAAAGGAAAATATAATGGATACAGTTTTAAAAGATATGAATCCCGTTTTACAAATGCTGATAGTGATGACTTTGTTCTCGCTAATCCCGTTTGTATTCTGCTGTATGACAAGCTTTTTAAGATTTGTTATAGTATTTTCAATGCTGAAAACAGCTATGGGTACCCAGCAGGTTCCGCCGTCAATCGTAATAATCGGATTGGCAATGATTTTAACGTTTTATACAATGGGTTCTACTTTCCAAAAAATGTATGAAATGGGCTCTGTTCCGTATCAGAAAAATCAAAATATGGTTGAGGCAATAAACGAGGGTTCTAAACCGTTGAAAGAGTTTATGATGAAACAGACACGAGAAAGCGATCTGGCATTTTTTATAGAGATGTCTGACGGCAAACCTCCGAAAAGTCCTGATGAGATTACTGTATGGCAGGTTGCTCCGGCATTTATCATAAGCGAATTAAAAACAGCTTTTGAAATCGGATTTATTATATTTGTACCGTTCATTGTGTTAGACCTTGTTGTTGCAAACATATTGCTGGCACTGGGGATGTTCATGCTGTCGCCAACGATTATTTCGTTACCGTTTAAGCTTTTGATATTTATTGCGGTAGACGGCTGGGCGCTTATAGTGCAGGGGCTCGTGACGAGTTACAATTAGCAAGAATTTACAGAGAGGATAAAAAATGGAAGTTTTAGTTGAATATTTAGCCAAAGGGTTCTTGTTGATGCTTACGATATCAATGCCCTGCGTACTTGTAGCTGCGGGTATCGGTCTTGTGGTTGGTATTTTGCAGGCTGTTACTCAGGTTCAGGAACAAACCATTGCTGCTGCTCCGAAAATTCTCGGCGTATTTCTTGTAATTGTTATCGGAGGTATAGGTTTTATAAATCTTTTAAAAGGTTTTGTAACTGACGGCATGGCTATTGCTTTCAATTTAGTATCCAAAAATGATGCTTATGTATTGCCGGCTGATTATTACAAATACACAACTCCTTTCGAGAAGGAAATGACAGACAAATTTAAAAATCAGCCTACAATGAATGAGCTAATGAAAAACCCTGGCAAAGTTCCGTTCATTGACCAGCAGCAGAAAACAAAATATCTGCCTAGTCCGAGAACTCCTATGCCTAAACCTGATTTTGTAGAAACCAATAAAATTCTGGGTAGATAATATATGAAAAAAATCTTATCAGCTTTAATAATTTTGTTAATCCCTTCTCAAGCATTTGCCTTTGAGGATTACCTTATAATGTCCTCTGTCCCCGTAAAGTCTGTTGTATCTCAGGATAATGAAATTATAACGGCTGTCCCCGTATTTACTATTGACAACACAAAGCAGACAATTATACTTAAAGCAAAAAAAGAGGGAAAGACTTCAATAACAATATCTTTTCCTGACGGTAAAGAGGTTATTAAAGCTGAGGTAAAAAATGACAGGACAATACTTTCCGAAAATGATAAGTTTGAATATCTGCTTTTGGATAAACCCGGTGATAAGCCTGTTGAGATACTTCCTCCGCCTGAAATAAGAGGAGGGAAGTAATTGGAAAATCTCATTAATGAATTAATGAAAATGTTTCCGATGATGAATACATACCTTGCTGCGGGAATTTTTATCTTTGCAAGGTTGTTGGGGTTTGTCCGTCTTGCGCCTGTTTTTAACCGAAAAGAAATTCCTACACTGGTTAAATTGGGATTAATCCTTTTAATGACAATTATTTTGACAGGTGTTGCAAAGCCTGATGTTACTATAATGAAAGAATCATTTGCGTTATGTATATTCTTAAACATTGTAGTCGGAGCACTCATCGGTTATATGGCTCAGTTAATACTTCTTGCAATTGATGCGGGCGGTGATATGGTTAACATGCAAATGGGTTTGTCATCTGCAATGGTTCTTGATCCCACAACATCTTCGCAGGTGTCAATTGTTGGTAAATGTTTTTCGTTTTTGGGCTTGATAATTTTTATGCAGCTGGGCGGTGTGTACTGGCTTTTAACAGCATTAATACACAGTTTTGAGGTATTCCCTCTGGGGGCAGTTTCAATCCCTTTAATGGAGCTTGTTAATATGGATTATCTTGTTAAATTATCTTCCAATGTTTTGTTTATGGGGCTTCAAATCGCATCGCCGATTTTGCTTGCAACATTGGGGCAGGATATTATTTTGGGTGTAATTTCAAAGACTGCGCCGCAGGTTAACGTGTTTCAGCTAAGCTTTCTGTTTAAGCCTGTGCTGGGGGCTGCGATTATGGTGTGGATTTTGCCGATGCTTGTAAATATTATTACGGATTATTTCTTGTCTTATTCAAAAATTATCTAATACGGCATTCTAAACCACTGTTTAAAAATATTCATATCAAGAAGTTCGGCATCTTTTGCCAGATCCTCATTTATAGTATTTTGTATTTCTTTTGCCGATTTATATTGTTTTAAATCCAGAGCAAATTCAGTTGAGCCTTTACCTGAATAGTGAATTTTTTTATGGAATAAATTTGGTACAATCTCATTGTATCTGAATCGAAGTCCGTATTCTAAAATTTTCCCGTAAGATGTCCGTTTTGGTTCTGCATATTGAGAAATAAAAAGGTCATAATTATTGCCCATTTTTTGGATAACAGGCGAATTTTCCAGAGCTTGGCGGACTTTGGGGGAAACATTTTTGAAATACAGACCGTTAAAATTTTGTTTATCAACTGAATTTTTTATTTCCATATTTTGAATAAAAAACAGACAAAAAAATAATTGCTATGAGTTTTAATTTTTATTTAAATTTTTTACAAAATCACCTATCGCAAAAGCTTCGATTGTACCGACAACTATTTCAAAATCTTTAATTTCATCTTCAAGTTCTTCTTTCATGTGTGCAAGAAGACCGGGGATAATTATTTTTCTGTTCTTAACTTTTCTGGCAAAATCCATTTGTTTTAATGTTTTGGCAACCATTTGTGCAGTGAATTTTTCGGCTGACCATGCTGTTAATACACTCATGCCTTCGGCTGGGGTTACAATTAAATATGACGGAACCGGAAGACTTTCAAGTTCATTTGCCACAGCATAAAATGTCAGGGCAAAATTTGTTGTCATAAAGATTAAAGAGTTTTCATCGGGATTGTTGAACTCATAAATCTTAGATTCAACCTGAAGCGGTTTTTGCGGATCGGTGAATATATTTTGACGTAATGTCATTAAAGTTGTCATCAACGCCTCATCAAAGTCCTCAAATACAAGCATATTTGCGTACTTGCAGATATAATAACCGGATTTTGCGCAAAGTAAGTTCATATCGTCGGTATGTTTAAAATAAACATAAACAGGATTTGAATAATTTTCGTCTTTTTCAAGAACAGCTTTTTGTCTTGTTAGTATGAGTTCTTCCGCTGTTGTTGAGAATTTTTCTTCCGTTATTTCTTTAAGCGGCAGTTTTTGCAAGTCCTCGTAACTTATGCAGTCAGCTAACTTGCCGTTTTTGGTAATTATCAAATCTACTTTTAAAAGTTCATTAACTCTTTTTATTTCGAAGTTTTTTATTCTGTTGTATTTTTCTTTCCAATCAGGTTTAGCAAGGTCAACGACAACTGCTATTGCGGTTTTGTTTACAAAAGTTTTTTCGTGGCGGTAAAGCACATTTTCTCCGCCGATTTTAACACCGTTAATTTCAATTGTTTTTTGAGGTTGTTTAGAGCTTTGGAGGAAAATTTCTTTTAATTCATCAGGTATATAGCTGCATTTTTCGATTTCGGTCTGATGTTTTGCAAGTTTTAGAGCAAATGCCATACAAGTAGGGCATCCGCATTCTTTACAGTTTGTGTGGTCTGCTTTTTTTGCAGCAGGAAGATATTTGAATATTTGTAATCCTGAAAGTTCTGTCATACAAGTCCTCTTAAAGTTTTTACCGCCTGCTCGTAATTTAATACAATGTAATCTGCTCCTGCTGCTTTTACAGCGGCTGCTGATGCTATTTCCAAAAACATTGCAAGATTTTTATCTTTAGCTTCTTTTGTTTTGGCTGTTTCTTCCGCCGCAAAAGATATTAACGGCATATTTAAATACCTGTCGCCTCCTTTGCCTTCAAGTTTGATTTTTTCCATAATACTGTAACCGTATTCAAGCCCGTAACCAAGACCGCCGATATCGGTGTCAATTATTATTTTATTAAGAGAAAGCCCTATATCAGAGGTTAAAATGTTCATTTCTTTTGCAAGATTAATGTCAATAGGAGTGCGGATTACAAGGGTATGATTACCTTTTATTACAGATGGAATAATTTCTTTATAAGTGTTTTCATCAGCATAGGCAATTATGCATTCCCTATCCAAAATCTCTGTTAATTCGGGTAAAAGAATTCTGTCCACACTGTCATTGCCTGTTCCTGCTATCATTAAAGGCTTTTTAATACGAGGAAGAAGCAATTTTAACAATTGCTTGGCTTCTTCGGTTTTATTTTCGGTAAATTTCAGACCTATAATGTCGCAATCTTCTTCCAGTCTGCTTTCTGCCTCAAAAATAGGCAGTTCCAGAATATATTTAACTTTGTCTTTCACCTTGTACTCTGTTCATTATTTCTTCAAACTCTGCTGCATCAAGAGTTTCTTTTTCAAGAAGTTCTCTGGAGATAGCTTCAAGCATATCTCTGTTATCAGTTAAGATTTTTTTAGCTTCTTCGTACTTATCATCAACAATGCGTTTCATTTCTTCATCAATTTCGTATGCTACCTGTTCGGAGTAATCTCTCTGGTGACCGAAATCTCTGCCCATAAACACATTTTCCTGATTTTTTCCGTAAGCCATTTTGCCCAGTTTGTCAGACATTCCCCATGCCGTAACCATTTTTCTAGCAATATTTGTTACGTTTACAAGGTCTTGTGAAGCGCCTGTGCTTACTCTGTCTTTGCCGTAAATTATTTCTTCGGCTGCACGACCGCCAAGTGATACAGTAATCTGTGCAAGTAATTTAGCTTTATTTGTATGAACTTTTTCATCTTTAGGCTTGGTCCAGGTTATACCGAGTGCCCAGCCTCTTGGTATTATTGAAATTTTATGAAGATCGTCAGCATCTTTTAAAAGTCTTGCGATTAATGCGTGCCCGACTTCGTGATAAGAAGTTAACTCTTTATCTTCATCTGTCATAACCTTGCTTTTTTTCTCAATACCTGCAATTACTCTGTCAATAGAGTTATCTATATCGTCCATAGAAATTTTGTCTTTGTTATATCTTGCAGCCAAAAGAGCAGCCTCATTTAAAAGGTTTTGCAAGTCAGCACCTGTAAAGCCCGGTGTACGTTTTGCAAGTGTTTTTAAATCAACTTCGCTGTCAAGCTGTTTGTTTTTTGCGTGAACTTTTAAGATTTGCTCTCTGCCTCTTACATCAGGTGCATTGATGTAAATTTGTCTGTCAAATCTGCCCGGTCTTAATAAAGCGTTATCTAAGATATCAGGTCTGTTTGTCGCAGCAATAACGATTATATTTGTGTTTTCGTCAAAACCGTCCATTTCAACAAGCAGCTGGTTAAGAGTTTGTTCACGTTCATCGTGTCCGCCTCCCATACCTGCGCCACGCTGACGTCCGACAGCATCAATTTCATCTATGAAAATAATACAAGGCTGATGCTTTTTAGCCTGTTCAAACAAATCTCTTACACGGCTTGCACCTACACCTACAAACATTTCAACAAAGTCAGAGCCGCTTATTGAGAAGAAAGGAACGCCTGCTTCGCCGGCAACAGCTTTTGCCATTAAGGTTTTACCTGTTCCCGGAGGACCTACAAGAAGTACGCCTTTTGGAATTTTTGCGCCGAGTTTAATATATTTATCGCCGTTTTTCAAAAAGTCAACGATTTCTTCAAGTTCTTTTTTCTCTTCATCAATACCTGCAACATCTTTAAAAGTTGTTTTTACTTTGCTGTCCAAAAGCATTTTAGCTTTGCTTTTGCCAAATGACATTGCCTGAGAGCCGCCTGCCTGAATACTCTTAGCCATTACAGCAAGAACTATAATGAATAAAACCGGAAGTAAAAGGTAGCTTAAAATTGTGCCTAAAGCTTTTGAAGAATCAGTTGCCCGTGTAACCTGTACATCTGCATCCGAAGCATCCAGTTTTTTCATTAAATCAGGATCATAAGCAGGTGTTAAAACTTTATATTTAGTGACAGGTGCTTTCTTTTCAGCAAGTCCGAAGGGATTTTCTGCGGTAGGAGCAAGAGTTTTTACCGGTTTTGTATTCTTGTTTTCAGGTTGAACCTTAGGTGTTGCTATGATAAAATCTTCTGCTTTTTCAACTTTTTTGAATTCATTTTTGCTTAATTTTTCCAGAAAATTTGAATATGAAATTTCCTCAATTTGTGTTGCCGGTCCCGACATAATTACCGAAGATGCAAAAAGCAGCACTACGATTGCTAAAACGATATACATCCCTGCAGATTGACTTGTTTTCATCAGATAGTCCTCTCACTTTCTATAAACAGTATGTTTATTATATCTTAAAAATTGAAAAAATACTATACAATGTAGGCTACTTTATAGCAAATTTTTTTATATTTGTTTTTTCTTAATGTCATAGATTATTTTTAGAAGGAATAAAATGCCGCTAATAAACAAATTAATTACAAGAATAGAAACCAGCAGACCAGGTTCAAGTGTCAGAAGCGTTTTGAAATCAGGTACCGAAGTAGAGGTTATTAAAGGAAAATCGGCTGGTACCGTTGAAATTAAACGAAAAACAAGGAACGGAAGTATAATTACAACGCTTTTGAAAAAAATTAAAGATATGTATGTTCCTAAAATGGTTAAGGAAGAACACAGGTTCGGAATAATCAATATCAATTACAGAGCTGACGGCTCCCGTGCCGTACAAATAAGAGTGTGCGATAAAAAGGGAAGAAATGCTAAGGCTAACACAGGGTTTTATAAAACAACTCTTGAAGAAAATATTTTTGCTAAAAATACTCTTATCAGATCTGCAAAGGCTGAAATGAAGCTTCCTAAAGCAGAAAGAGTAGCCGATATAGGATTTCTTTTGCATCTTGATGATATCAGAAATAACAGAAGGTATAAAATCCCTACTGAAAATTATTCTATTAATCAGGATATGAGATATGATGAAGCTGATTTAAAGAAATGTAAAAATTAATACATTTTATGAAATCTCTATGTTCTGAATGTTTTTATAAATTCAGAGAGAGAGATTTTATATGAAAATAGTAAACTTTGAAACAATTAAAGAAAAAGTAAATAAGCTTGATGCTATGGCACAAACAGATTTAACCAAAATTAATACTGTTTTTCCGCAAAACAACAACGGTAAATCTGTTTCTGAAAGAATGCAAATATTCTTTTCAATAGCTGATGGTGATATGTCTTTTAAGGTTTAAATTTCGTCTACAGAAATACTTGTAATACCTGAATTTCTTGCACTGTCCATTACTTTAACCATAGCACCGTGTGTAGAATCTGCATCGGTTTTGATTAAAAGTCCGTCAGGATAATCTTTTGCCTGAGATTTGATAGTGCTTTCAAGCTTATCAGCAGCAATTTCCGAACCGTCCAGATAAAACTTATCTCCCGCATCAACCATTATTGTCATAATTTTGGTTTCTTTATTCTGCTGTTGCTCCTGCGCAACATTTTCGGGCACTGTCAGATTTAACCCCTGCTGGTCAAGCATTGGGGCAATTACCATCATAATGATTAACAGTACCAGAAAAATATCTGTTAACGGTGTAATATTTATTTCATTAAATGTATCTCTGTTGCGTCCCATTTATTTATCCTTTTTTAGCTTTTTTGCTTAGCTCGCTTTGTTCTTTTTTACTTAAAGGTTCGCCTGCCACAATAAGTTTTTTATATTCTGCATCTTGAGCTGCATTCATAATTTCCATTATTTTTGCACTTTTAACTCTTTCATCAGCTTTTACTACAAGTTCAGGTTTCTCAAGCTGTGCTTTTAAAGCTGCAAGTTCCTCTGAAAGATTTGCTTCGGTTACGGGTGTCCCGTTTAGGTATAAGCTGCCGTCTTTGGTTACCGAAACAGTTGCATTTCTTTGTTCTATTGCAATACCGCTGTTAATTTCAGGAACCGTAATTGAACTGTCATTTGATTGGAAAGTAGGTGCAACTACCATCATGATGATTAACAGTACCAAAAAGATATCCGTTAACGGTGTAATATTGATTTCTGTAAACAGAGCTTCTTTGCCCTTATTGGTTTTCATGCCCATTTTTTTAACACAGCTTACGGTTTCGCATAAGCCGCCTTTCTTTACTTATAATGAAATATTTGCGTTGCTTGGAGTTGTTGATTCATCGTTTGAATCTACAAAACTTAAGAATAACAATTTGATTAATTGGAAATCATCTTCATAACGTTTTACGATTGATTGGAATGAGTTGTAGAAAATTACCGCTACAATCGCAACACCAAGACCGAATGCTGTAGCAATCAATGCTGATGCGATACCTGATGCAACTGCTGCCGATTGGTTGCCTTGAGATGCCAGATCCTGGAATGTGAAAAGAATTCTTACAACAGTACCGAACAAACCTAAGAAAGGAGCAACACCGCCGATTGTACCTAAGATTGTTAAGTGGCTTTCCAATTTTCTTGTAGCTAATGATGCTGCAATGTCAAATGAACGTGAGAAACCGTTTTTTTGTTCAGAGAAAATTCTTACGGCTTCTTCTGTTACTTCACCGATAACGCCGCCGCATTGTACTGCAAGATTTTGTGCACCGTCAAGATTGTTTTTTACAAGCTCTTTTTGAAGTCTCGGGATGAAAAGAACAACATCTCTTTTGTTCTTTTTGTAAAAAGAAAATCTGTTGATTACGACCGCTACTACCAGTATTGAACATACAAATATCGGTAATAATACAGGCCAGTCCATTGCGATTGATTGTGCTAATAAGTTCATAATTTTATCCTCTTTTTCTTCTATTGTTTTTACCTGATTTGGCGGGTTGAGCGGCTACGCTCCCTAGTTGTATCCTGATGCTCCGAATACGTTATAATCGAACGTAAACTGAATATCTATACTTTGTCCTTTGAATTCCGCAGGAAGCGGTCTGAAAGGTGCTGTTGCCTGTACGGCATTTATAGCTGCTTTATCAGCTCCGGGCAAGCCCGATGATTTAAATACGCTGCATGATAGTAATCTTCCGTCTTTTGCAATTTTGAAAAGTAATACTACACGTTTACTTTCGTTTCCTTTAGGAGGATCCCAATTCATTTTAATGCGTCGTTGTAATTCTCTCATATAAGGTCCGAAGTCGGGTTCTCTTACTGCATCTATGCCCGGTCTGCCGTTAGGGTTGCCCGGTCCCGGATTGCCGTATCCGCCTGTACCGCCTCCTC
>HF991479.1:13151-13427 GCA_000433095.1 Clostridium sp. CAG:967
GAACCTCCTGCCGATACAGAACCGCCTGCACCGCCGCCTTTAGCAGATGTGCCTGAACCGCTTATAGGACCTGTAGAATATCTTCCTGCACCTGTTCCGCCTTTTGGTACGGGAACAGTGAATGCTGATGAAGGTTTTTGAACTACTTTAGGTGTCATTGGCGGTTTTATTGAAGGTCTTGCTGTAGGAGGAGCAGGTTTTGCCTGTTCTGCTTTTTTAGGACCTTGTGCCGGCTGTTGTGGAGGTTTTTTAGGGGCTGCCTGTTGTGTTGCCTGC
>HF991479.1:13463-25161 GCA_000433095.1 Clostridium sp. CAG:967
TGCTGAACCATTTTTTGTAAAGCATTTTGTTTAGGCTGTGCTGCGGGTTTTGGAGCTGCTTTCTGAGGTGCGCCCGGAGAAGGCGATGGCATTGAAACCTTCCTTGTCGGATCATGATGACCGCCTGCACGTGAATTTATATCTGCACGATAAGGTGTATTTTTATTTATAGGAGTATCTTCTTTGTCAACAAGAACAAATTCGATATCATTCATTTTAGGTTTAGGTTTGTCAAAAATCGTAAAAGTGATACCAAGTAATGCAAGGATAAATACAATCAGCCATGCAATACCTATCACGGTAGGGTGTAATATTGAAGAAATTATAATAGATTGTTTTAATGAAATTTCTTCATCGTTTTTCAAAACAGCAGGAGTTGTATAACCTGTATTATTATCAAGCTCCTCATCTTCTATAAAATTGTCTGTGTATTTCCCTAATAAGGACATTATTTCTTCCCCGTCTTATGATATAGCTCACGATTTTTGTCGAACCGTTTTATTTAATTTTTGCTAACGCACTTATTCTATTTTAAATCAAAAATAAAATTATTACCTGATTTACTAGTAATTGTTATTAAACATTGTTGGGTTAACAGTAATCGGTTGGGTAAGAATTAATTGAATTCCTGAATTTGCAGGGATTTCAACATCATTTCCTTTATCCCAAATAGATTTTACAAGTCCTCCGCCTGCTCCTACAGCTGTAGCTAAGGCAGTTCCTTTTCCTACACTGCCGCCTGCAAGAGGTGAGATTATAACACCGGCAAGGGCTCCTGCACCTGCGCCTACAGCAACATCTTTACCGTAATCTTTAGCGACATCCATTTTTGTTCCGCCGACCAAAATGCCTGTGTTATCGTTAGTTTTGATTACTGCGGAAATCGGAATTTGAATTCCGTACGGAGTAACTATTTGAGTAAATCTTAAAAGAAGTTTACCGTTCATACTGCCGTGTTTTGCTTTTGAAACTTCAAGAACGGTTCCGGTAACAGAGCTTCCTGCCGGAGCAATGAGGTTTCCGTTATAATAAAAGTCAGAACCTAACGCAACAGATACATTTTGTCCCAAAGTCAAATTTGCTGAACTTAAAGGAGTTGTTACGACTGCTGAAACGCTTTGTCCTGCAGGTACGGTTACGACACTTCCTTTTAATGTTTGATTACCGCTGACTGTTTGTGTCGGGTAGTAATTTTGCTGATAAAGCGGAGCAGGTGAGCTTTGGCTGTAATCAAAGTTTGGTCCTGCAAATGATGCGCCTGCTGTCAAAATCATTGCGGCTAAAACTAATTGAAGTTTTTTGTTCATAATCTACCTTCCTTTTCAATTATATCAATATTGTATTTCATATATCATTTTAGGTCAATTTGTTAAGGTGTGTGTTATCCAGGCAGGTGAGGTGAGCATAATAATTTCGTTTGCTCCTGATGAGATTGTGGTATGAGTTCCCATTTTTCTCTCCTGACTTGGCTTTAATTGAAGTGTTATATAGTGCACACGTTGTTGGCGGTGTGACATTTTTATATATTTAACGGGTTCTGATATACCACCTCCGTAGATATTGTTGTTGGAGGTGTATAAATATCCTTTTATCGGAACTTCAAAACCGTCTGCGTAGACCATTTTGTTTATTCTTATTTTCATTGAGGCATTTGTCCCTACTACGGGATCGTGAAGGTCTTCTACATAACCGTAAAATTCTGTATCTTTCGGAATTATTTTGGTTTCGTGCATAAACAGGTCATTTGTTGCGACAAACTTTACCTTGTAGCCATCGGAACAATATTGGGTAGAGATTTCCTGCAAACTCATTACAGGTATGAATGTCCCTGCCGGAACTTCAATCCCGTCGTAATCTCTTATATCCAGTTGTACGTTTGGTAAGTCTTCTGCCTGCACACACGGTGTTATACAAAATAAACCAAGTAATATTAAAAGTTTTTTCATAATAGTTATTATAACAGTTTTTTCTGTATTATCAATATAACGATTTATATATAATTATGTTCATAAAATTTTTATTACAAATGTAAATTTTTTAATTTATATAGCAATTCGGGCGGATAAATTTACTTTATATAATTGTAGTGTAGTTTAAAAGGTGAATTATTGTGTTCAGTGCAGTAGCATCAGGAATATTTGCAGTACGCAATGCTGACAAAACCAAAAACGGTGAAGTCGGAAGAAGTGTTGTGACTTTAGGTCAGACTGCAGGGATTGTTCAGGAAGTTGCAAAATACGATAATGTTGTGGCAAATACGGCAAGAAGTGCTGTAAGTGTCTTTTCCAATCTGGCAAAACAAAACAAAGCTTTTGAATATGCCGGAAAATTTACACAATTTGCCGTTGATAATGTAAACCCGCTTATTTGTGCATCAGGCGTTATAAAGACAGCTATGGCAGAAGATAAGGTTAAGACAGGTGTTACGGAGGCTGCTGCTTTATCTGCAATGTTTGCAGGTGAGGGATTAATTAAACTTAACTACGATAAAATAGCATCTTCGAAGGCTGTAAAAGATGCTGGTATTAAGCTTGCTGAAAATAAAACATTTAAACCTGTATTTGAATATCTATCAAAAAATAAAATGGGCGGAAAAATTGGTACGGTTGTTAAAGGTCTTGCTTTTGTAGGCGGATCCATGGCTTCTTATGCGGTCGGACAAAAATTCGGAGAAGACATAGCTAATCGTGTTGAGGCTAATTTAGGTCTTACAAAACCTCAAAAAATCAATCAGATGACTTAATAACTTTTAGCCCGTAATATGTTATAATATTTTTGTGAAAAAGATTATACTATTAGTTTCTATTTTTTGTTTAAATCTTGTGTTCGCAAGTCCTTCTTATGCTATAAAAATAGGGCTTCAAACAGAGGTAGAATCTACAGGTGTCGGAACATCCGTCAGCGGTAAAATTATTGATGCAAATACAAATCATACAATATGTGATTTGGATGCCATGAAGGGATATGAAATAAGACCTTATCACAATCTTATGGCAATAAGGGTTGATGGCGAATATTATAAAATTAAATCCGATAATATTGTTTTAAAAACAATGAACCCGGGTTTTGTCAGCGTAAAAGGCAAGTGGTATCGTGGCATTGTTATGATACAGAATAAAAACGGAAAACTTACCGTTATAAATAACGTTCCTTTAGAAGATTATTTAAAAGGGGTTGTACCTTCCGAGATGCCGTCAAGCTGGGCTACGGAAGCTCATAAGGCTCAGGCGATTGCTGCAAGAAGTTATGCTCTTGCCAACCTTGGCAAACGTGCAAGATACGGCTATGATTTGAAAGACACACCTGAAGATCAGGCTTACGGCGGAGCATCTGCGGAAACAGCCGACACAAATTATGCTGTTGACCAGACAAAAGGCATTGTTCTTACATATAATATGAAAGTTATAAATGCATACTATTCAGCATCGGCAGGCGGTCAGACAAATACTAACAGCTGGGGAAGCAGCCTTCCGTATCTTCGTTCTGTTCCGTCATTTGATGATAATGTGAAAAAAAACGGGCATGGCGTAGGCATGTCGCAGCATGGTGCTAATAATTTAGCTAAACAGGGGTATAATGCATACCAAATATTACAATATTTCTACAATGATGTTAAATTTGCACGTGTAAATCCTGATTCTTATAATTAGCCTTAAAACGCCTCTGGTATTATGTTTCCCGCCTGTTATGTCCTCGAAATCCAGTGTATATTTAGTATATATAAAAAATTTTTTTCAAAAACCTCTTGCCAAAATCAAATAAAATGATATAATAAATCTGTCGATATTAAATGCATGCGGAGAGAGAGAATGGTTTCGATTACTGTATGCACAAGGTAAAAGGAGGTTCGTAATGAACAAAGAAGAATTAGTAAAAGAAGTTTCAAAAAAAGCAAAAGTATCTCAAAAAGCAACTGCTGACATCATTGCAGCAACTTTAGAAACAATTGAAAAAACAGTTTCAAAAGGTAAAAAAGTAACTTTAGTTGGCTTTGGTACTTTTGAACCACGTAAAAGAGCTGCAAGAACAGGTAGAAACCCTCAAACAGGTGCTCCTTTGAAAATTGCTGCTAAAACAGTTCCTGCTTTCTCAGCTGGTAAAAAATTCAAAGAATTAGTAAAATAACGGATTTCCACTCTGCCGAACAAAACAATCCTGTGAATTGTTTTGTGAGAGGTGACGAAGTCCGGATAGTATAGAGAAATGAAGCAGAGTTGATATTTATCAACTCTGCTTTTTTATTGTTTTTATGAATGTTATAAACTTGTCGCCGTATTTTTTTTGTTTTATTACTTCAAAATCCTGACAGTTAACTTCGTTTACGTGTTCTAAAATAATTATATTATTGGCAATGTTTTTTACGGCTTGCAGGCTGTTTTCATAAATTCCCGAAAAGTATGGCGGATCAATGTAGATTACGTCATATTTTTCGTTGAATTTTTGTGTTAATTTCAGGCTGTCGCCGATAAACAGCTTTGGCGAAGGGTTGAATTTTTTGTAATTTGTTTTTATTATTTGTGCTGCTTTAGGATTTTTTTCAATAGCACAGGCACGTTCAAACCCTCTTGATAATGCTTCTAGCCCCATAATTCCTGAACCTGCATACATATCAAGAAACGAGCTGCCTTCAAAATCTATCATAGACTGCAAAGTGTTAAAAACACTCATTCTGACTTTTGAAAGTGTCGGTCTTGTAATGTTTTCATCGGGTGCTGTTATTTTTTGTCCTTTAAATCTGCCTGCCGTTATTATCATATTAACTATTTTACAATGAATAAAATTTGGTGTATAGTTTTGGTGTATACAGTTTTTTAATCGGGGCTACTATGGAGAAGCAGGAAAATAAAACAGAGGTTATAGTTGTAGGCGGCGGACCTGCGGGAATTTCGTGCGCAATTACAATTGCAAGGGCAGGAAAAAACGTTGTATTAATCGAACGTGGAAAATTTTCAGGCAGTAAAAATGTTTTTGGCGGTGCAATATATGCACAGCCAACCCGTGAAATTTTTCCTGATTTTGAGAAAAGTGCACCTGTTGAAAGAGCAACTGTCGAGCATAAATATGCTTTGCTTGGAGAAGAAGATGCAACAGTTATTTCTTATAAGAAAAAACATGCAGTACCTGTAAGTTATAGTGTTGTTCGTGGAAAATTCGACCGCTGGATGGCAGATGAAGCTAAAAAGGAAGGCGTTATTCTTGTCGAAGAAACTGTAGTCAGAGAATTAATTATTGAAGACGGATTTGTAAAGGGTGTAAAAACGGAATTGGAAGAGTATTACGCTGATATCGTAGTTCTTGCTGACGGTGTAAACTCTCTTTTGGCAAAACAAATCGGTCTTAGAGGCGATATAAAACCCGAAGATGTTGCATTAAGTGTAAAAGAAGTTATTAAATTACCTAAAGAAGTTATAAATAACCGTTTCCACGTTGAAGATAATGAGGGCTGTGTTTATGAATTGTTCGGCGGTCCGATGCTTGGGATGCTCGGATTGGGATTTATGTATACAAATAAGGAAGCTGTTACAATCGGTCTGGGCATAACTTTAAGCGAGCTTGTGGAACACGGATTGAAGCCTTATGATATGCTTGACGAGTTGAAAGCTCATCCTGAAATTGCTCCTTTAATCAAAGACGGCGAACTTGTTGAATATTCTGCTCACTTAATTCCGGAGGGCGGTTATAAAAAAGTACCTCTTTTGTTTGGGGCAGGTGTAATGGTTTGCGGTGATGCGGCAATGTTTGTTAATAACCTTCACTGGGAAGGTACGAACCTTGCTATGATATCAGGCAAAATTGCAGGAGAAACGGCTGTTATAGCGTTAGGCAAAGGTGATTTTTCCGAACGTTCGCTTGTTCGTTATCAGGAAGAGCTCGAAAATTCTTTTATAATGAAAGATTTAAGAACTTACCGTGATTTGATGAGCGGTATTCATGAAAGACGTGCTGAATTTTTAGGCTACTATCCGCAAAAAATAAACTCTTTCTTTGAAATGTTTACCTCTGTTGACGGAATTCCTAAGCGTGAAAAATATTGGGATTTCATAAAAAGCATTTTCAAAGACAGAAAAGTTGCCGAACTTTTCAAAGACGGCTGGTCAGCTGTTAAATTATTATGGAGTATTTTAAAATGAGCAATCTTGAAGATAAATTATATACTGTAAAATATACCCCTGATACTGTTTCTCATTTGCAGCCCGTTCAGGAGTGCTGTCGTTTATGCAAATCAAAAATTTGTACAACAGTATGCCCTGCAGGAGTTTATGAATGGGACGAGGAAAATCAAAAGTTAATAGTAAACTATGAGAACTGTCTTGAATGCGGCGCATGCAGAATAGTTTGCGAAAGCTCATCTCTGGGCTGGGAGTATCCGAAAGGAACAAAAGGCGTAACATTTAAGCAGGGCTAGTCTTTAAATTTTGTATAACTTAAAGATATAAGTTTTGCTTTGCTGTCAGGCAATGAAAGCAGATTGAAAAATTCATCCAGTAGTTTATTATGTTTTTCAAGATGTTCTTGCATAAGATAAGTATAGCTGATAATTTCTTCTGTTGCTGGTGTATTGAATTCATTATCTAATGCTTTTTGTAGTATACAAATAAGACAGTCAAGATTTTGGGAACTTTCCTTTACATTTTTAAATTTTAGTTTTATTGGATTTTTTTCATTTTCTTGAAATTCTTCATTATCGTTCAAAACAATATCTCCTATCTTGCTATTACGTATGTGTAATGATTTATTCTTATAATACATGTACTATTACACGTATGCAAGAGGAAGATAAAGAATTATTACAATTATTTGGTAAAAATTTGAAAACTATACGAGAAGCAAGAGCTACTCTAAATAAATTTGCATTAAACGATTCAACACTTACTCCTGCTACGGTAAGCAGAATTGAAAATGGTCTTGTTAATTTTAAATTTGTAACACTAATAAAATTGGCTAATGCATTAAAAATGCATCCTAGTGAGCTTTTGAAGGATATTAATTATGTGTACGGAGAGCACAATTATTAAAAGATAACAATTTTTTTATTCATCTGTTACTCTTGTGTAATGCTTTAAATTAAATCTAGCTTTACTATTACATGTATGCAAGCTAATGACAAAATTTTATTACAAAAGTTTGGTGAACAATTAAAATTATTACGTGAAGCAAGGTATGAATCTTTAAATAAATTTGCTTTTGATAATGTTCTTCTAACATCTGCTACAATCAGTCGAATAGAGAATGCTAATGTTGACTTTAAATTCACCACATTAATAAAGATTGCAAATGCTTTAAATATTACACCAAGTGAACTTTTAAAAGATATAGATTTTAAATATAGTGATTATGAATAAATTTTATGGATAATTCAGCTAAAAGATACCATCAATTTTTAGAAATACTAGGTAAAAATATTCGTGAAAGAAGAAATGTTAATGGTCTTTCGCAAGAAAAGCTTGCATTTAGTGTTGATACTGCAAGAAATTACATCGGTTGTATAGAACGTGCAGAAAAGAACCTTAGTTTGAAGACTTTATACAAAATTGCTAAAGCACTTGATGTAAAAGTTGAGGATTTATTAAAGGGAACTATGTAATATTTAATAACTAAAAAATTCTAAATTCTTGACATATCTCTAAAAAAACTTCATAATAGACCTAGCAATAATTAGCAAGGAGAGGCATTATGAAAGAAGAATACACTAATCAGCACAGACGCTGGTATGACAAAGACCCTGTTTTATCTCAAGCAGTTAGAACTCTTGAAGAAACAGATGATGAAACACAAATTAAAATTGCTTTAAATCTTATTAAAATTATTATTGAACACAACATCGAAGATGAAAAATTTGAAGCGGTTGAAGATATTATTAACGCTGTTGGCTCAGGACTTGACGATAACAGAAAAGGACGCTGGTACGATATTGATTCAACTTTAAGAACTGCTATGAGTATGCTTCAAAATTGTCCTTCTACAACACAGCACATTATTGCTAAAGAAATGGCGAAAATGGTTGTAGATTCTATCAAAAAAGAAGAAGAAACTGAAGACGATACGCAGGAACAGTAATTGGATTTTATATGACAGAAAAAATCAGGCTGTTATATGATGCGGCATATATTTGTAATATTTTAGATAAAAACTCGCACAGAAGCGGAATTTTCTTTGTGGCTTACAATGTTCTTCTGGAACTTTTAAAGCACGATGAATTTGATGTTTGGCTGTATGCTGCTGGTGATGAGGCAAGGTTAAAAGAAGTTATCAATAAGTACAAAGAGTTTGCGGGATGTAAAATTTACAAAAGTACATTTTTGGAAAAACAGGTTAACTTCTGGGGTGATTTAAAGTACAAAAATAAAGTTAATAAACAAAATAAGTTACTGCGCCTACTCATTATAATTGTGTGGAATATTATAAGAAAAATTAACGAAATTTATTTAAAATTAAATTGTAAAAATTTATATAATGATATAGACGTTTATTTTTCTCCTGCAAAAGCTGTTCCTGATGTGATTTTAAATAAGAAAAATATAAAAAGATACACAATTTTGCATGACTTAATCCCTTTCATTAACGGAACAAGAAAGGGTGCTTCGCAAAAATGGCTGTTTAAATTAATTGATTCTATTAACAAAAACGATTACTATTTTGCGAATTCGGAATATACAAAAAGTGATTTTATAAAGTATGTTCCTGCAATTAATCCGGATAATATCAAAGTCATTCCGCTTTCTACAGGGATGAATTATGAAAAGATAAATAACGAAAATGTTATTAATAAAGTTAAGGAAAAGTATAAAATTCCTTTTGATAAAAAATATGTTTTCAGCTTATGTAATTTAGATCCGAGAAAAAATCTGGTTTTTGCCGTAAAGAATTTCCTTAAATTTGCGGAAAAGAATAATCTTGATGACTTTGTAATCGTTCTTGGAGGAAGCGGCTGGAAAGACTTTCTTCCTCTGCTTGAAAAAGAAATCAGTAATCTTGGGGAGCATCAAAATAAAATTATAAGAATAGGCTATGTTGATGACGAGGATATGTCGGCATTATACAGCGGTGCAGAGATGTTTGTGTGTCCTTCACTGTATGAAGGTTTCGGTATACCTGTTTTAGAGGCAATGAAATGCGGGCTGCCTGTTATTTGTTCTAATGTTACATCACTGCCGGAAGTCATCGGTGATTGCGGTATACAAATTAATCCGCATTCTGACGAAGAACTGATTGCGGCTCTGGAAAAAATGTACTACGACCGCAATTTCCGTGCAGAATGCATTGAGAAAGGCATAAAAAGAGCAAAGCTTTTCAGTTGGGATGCATGTGGCAAAGTTATTACAGATAAAATTAAAAGCGATACGGTATCATAATTTAATTGTTCTAAATACTGTGTAATATCTGTAATTGCCCCAGTAAATAATTATTGAGATAAAATTGTTATCTAAATCCGTTGTTTCCAAAAAAGTATTTGGAGCAGGCTTGCGCTGCGAACTTTTTACATGCTTTCCTATAAAATCATAAAATTTAATGTGGAATTTTTGTGACGGAGTAAGTTTTGCTTTTGGAAGATTTTCATCATAAAATCCCATAGGTACGATTTCCCTGTTATAGGCAGGAATTATGTATTTAACTTTTCCCTGTTCTTTAAATAAAATATACCAGTTTCCCTTGTGTTGACGTGGTGTCAAAAGGTAATATCCCGGTTCGATTGTTATTGATTTGAAAAAAAGCGGTGATGTCAGACGAAAAAGCGGGTAAGGCGACCATGAAGAAGACTGTGTGTCATAAAGTTCCCCGGGATCAACGTTGTGAACGTAAGAAAAATCAGCTTCGGGCAAATCTCTATATATCTGTTCATAGTCAATGTCAGCTGCTTTAACGGCACTATATGTCAATAATAAACATAAAATCACAAAAAATTTTTTCATATTTCTATTTTAACGGTTTAGTTTAAAAAAGCAAGTATTTTTATGATAAAATATCTTTGCTTAATAAGGATAGTAAGGAGAAATTTATGCTAAGCGGACCTTTTTTGGATAGAAACTGGATGGGACAAAATGAAGATTATGCATCTTCTGATATTGTAATGCTTGGAATGCCTTTTGACGGAACTGTATCTTACCGTTCAGGCTCAAGATTTGCACCCGAGCAAATCAGGCTGGCGAGCTGGGGGCTGGAAGAGTATTCTCCGAACTTTGATAAATCCTTAGAAGATGTAAATTTTCATGATGCAGGTGATTTGGAATTTCCTCTGGGCAACACTTACAAATCTCTTGAGCTGATTGAAAAAAATGTGGAAGAAATTTATAAAGACGGAAAAAGAGTATTCGGAGTAGGCGGAGAGCACCTTGTAACACTTCCTGAGATTAAAGCTGTTTCAAAGTTTTATAAAGATTTAGCAATTGTCCATTTTGATGCTCATACAGATTTGAGGGAAGAATATCTTGGTGAAGAAATGTCGCATTCAGCTGTAATCAGACACGCTTCAAAGATTGTGGGTCCCGAAAATATTAAACAAATCGGTATTCGCTCAGGCATGAAAGAGGAATGGGAATTTATGAAAGAAAACGGAACGCTTATTCATGAATATGCTCAACTTGACGTTTTAAAAGGTAAAAAGATTTTCGTAACCGTTGATTTAGATGTACTTGATCCTTCCGTTATGCCGGGAACAGGTACGCCTGAAAGCGGCGGTATGCAATTTAATGAGCTTATCGGGTGGTTTAAATATTTGAAAAACTTTGATATAATAGGGGCTGATGTTGTTGAACTTGCACCTGATTATGATGCTTCGGGAGTATCTACTGCTGTTGCAACAAAGGTTATACGTGAACTTTTAATGGTAATGTAAATGGTAATTGACAGAATTAACTTTTTAAAAGATGAAATTAATAAAGCAAATTACAAATACTATGTAGAGGATAACCCTTCTATAAGTGACTTTGAATACGATAAAATGTTTGCAGAGTTAAAAAAGCTTGAGGAAGAAAATCCTTTATTCGTAACACCTGACAGCCCCACACAAAGGGTCGGTTCTGTAAGCGAAAAATTCTTTCCCCACAAGCATAAATACCGTTTGTACAGTCTAGATAACACTTACGAGTATGAAGATTTGGAAGATTGGTACAAAAAGATTGTTAAAGAATACGGTGAACAGGAACTTGTTTGTGAACTTAAAATTGACGGGCTGGCTATTGCTTTAACCTATGAAAACGGCTGTTTTGTCAGAGGTGTAACACGTGGTGACGGGGTTACGGGTGAAGATATTACAAATAACCTGAAAACTATCAAGGCAATTCCTTTAAAACTTTTTGAACCGGCAAGTCTTGAAGTGCGTGGTGAAGTTTTTATGCCGAAATCGTCTTTTGAAAAACTTAATGAAGAAAATCTTAAAAACGGAGAAAAACTTTTTGCAAACCCGAGAAATGCGGCAGCAGGTTCTATCAGACAGCTTGACAGCACGATTACAGCAAAGCGTGATTTGTCTATTTTTACTTATACAGGTATTTTTGCGGATGCTAAAGATGCTCCTAAAACTCATTACGACAGCATGATGTATCTCAAAAAACTCGGATTTAAGATTAATCCTAATATAAGACTTTGCAAAGATGCAAAAGAAGCTGTAGAATATTGTAAAGAATGGGATGAAAAACGTTTCGGTCTGGATTATGCTACTGACGGAGTTGTTGTTAAAGTAAACAGTTTTGCAGTTCAG
>HF991479.1:25232-126698 GCA_000433095.1 Clostridium sp. CAG:967
TGGGCTACAGCATTCAAATTCCCGCCGGAAGAAGTTACAACTGTTTTGAAAAATATAGAAACAGGTATCGGGAAAACCGGAGCAGTTACTCCTGTTGCTGTTTTAGAACCTGTTCAGCTTGGCGGAAGTACTGTTTCCAGAGCAAGCCTGCATAACTTTGATGAAGTAGGAAGACTTGATGTAAGAATTGGCGACAGAGTTCTGGTAAAAAAAGCGGCGGAA
Source organism: Clostridium sp. CAG:967 (assembly GCA_000433095.1). Taxonomy (GTDB): domain Bacteria; phylum Cyanobacteriota; class Vampirovibrionia; order Gastranaerophilales; family Gastranaerophilaceae; genus Stercorousia. Next base: position 25,455 of record HF991479.1, read on the forward strand.
ATTATTCCTAAAGTGGTAAAAGTTATTGATGATGAAGAACATTTTAAACTGAAACCTTATACCCCGCCTGAAAAATGTCCTTTCTGTGAAACTAAACTTACAACACGTGAAGGTGAGGTAAATTTATACTGCGAAAATCCTTTATGTCCTGCTAAAGTAAAATCAAAAATTGAATTCTGGGTTTCAAAAGATGCTATGGACATAGATAATATAGGTCCTTCTGTTATTGAACAGCTTTATGACAGAGGATTTATAAAGTCAGCTGTAGATTTATACAGATTAAGTATGCAGGATTTTATGATGCTTGATGCCGTAAAAGAAAAATCAGCGTTTAATATGTATAACGCTATACAAAACAGCAAGCATAACCCTCTAAACAGGTTATTAACTGCATTAAATATAAGAAACGTAGGTAAAGAAACAGCAGAACTTCTTGCAGGTGAATTTGGAACATTGGATAAAATTATGTCGGCATCTGTTGAAGATTTTATTGCAATAGACGGTATTGGCGAGATTATGGCTGTTGATATTTATGAATTTTTTCACAATGAAGAAAATATCAAAAGTCTTGAAGAATTAAAGAAGCTCGGAGTTGAACCGGCTGCTCCGACAGGGGTTTCTTCAGATGAATTTAAAGGAAAAACTTTTGTTTTGACCGGAACATTACAAAATATGACAAGAGATGAAGCATCTGAAAAAATTAAGCAAAAAGGCGGAAAGACTTCATCTTCCGTATCTAAGAACACCTCGTATGTTGTTGTTGGAGAAAATGCCGGTTCAAAATTAGAGAAAGCACAAAAATTAGGTGTTATAATATTGACAGAAGATGATTTTCTGAGGATGATAAGTTAGAAGGTAAAGGATTTATGAGAAAAAATACTAAAATTATACAAATATCAGGATTACGTGGAATTTTGATGCTGGTTTTTGTAGCAACTTGTCTTGCTGCAGGATTTATAGCATTCCCTGCAATTGCTGCTATGTATGCCTGGAACTATGCAGGTAATTTTATTATGCTTCCTGTTATTAATATTTATCAGGGATTAATGCTGTGGGCTATTATTGCTATTTCAGTATATATCCTGAATGACAGAAAAAAATACCTTGTGGCGTTTAAAGCGCCAGGTGAACTTAATGATGAGGAAATGAAAAACCTTTTGGAACGTGTCAAAGTTCAGGCTCAAGCAAAAACATTAAATTCTATGGTATTAAAAGCAGGCGACATTAAACCTGTAGAGAAAATAGAGAAACCTGAAGAAGTTTCAGAGAATAAAAAGGAGAATGTATGAGAAAAGTTTTATTAACAGCTGCTGTTTTAGGTTTATTAATCGGTTCGGCATCACTGTCTTCTCAAGCTGTTACTACAGCTGTTGAAAGAGGTTATATTTCAGTTAACACAACAGCAAATACCGAACTTGCACCTGATGTTGCGGAAGTTTCTATTGCAGTACAAACTACTGATGCAAAATCTATGCAAAAAGCTACACTGCAGAACAAAGAAATATCTGATAAAGTTATTTCTGCTTTAAAATCTATGATTAACACTGCTGACGGTGATTATATTAAAACTTCTGATTTTAATGCTTCACCTATTTACAGTTATTCAGGAAGCAGAAGAACTCTTGATAAATATCAGGTTTCAAATTCTATCATTATCCATACTAAGTCAATTGAAAAAGTTGGCGCTATGATTGACAAAGCTATTGCTTTAGGTGCTACAAATGTTGACAGCCTTGCATTTTCAGTTTCAAATTATGAAAACCAATGCAATGACTTGCTTTCTATTGCAACTAAAAAAGCACAAAACAGAGCAAATTCAATAGCAAAAACAGCATCAACAACCGTTACCGGCATTCGTTCTTTAGACGTAAGCTGTAGTGCCAATAACGCTTACCGTCCTCAATACAGAATGATGATGGCTAAGAATATGGATGCAGCAGGTGCTGAAGCTTCATCTACATCTATTGAAAAAGGTGTGGTAAAAGTATTTGCAACTGTTAATGCAAGCTTTTTTGTAAAATAAGAGCGTATCAGTATTAAAAATTAAAACACCAAATTCTTTTTAGAATTTGGTGTTTTTTATTTATTTAACAACCATAAATGATTTTAAACTTCTTCCGCCCCCGTCACCAACAGAGGTTACGTTGTATTTATTCAGGTAGTTCATAGATGTGGAACTCCCTCCGTCAAAAGCCATTGCCCTGTCAAATCCGAGTTTTTTTACATAGTCCTGAACTTCATACAGATCCATAGGGTGCTTGTCTGTAATAATAAGAACATGTGCATTTCCGTCTTTTATTCCGATAACAGTTCTTGCAGTTTTATGTAATACAGAACAGCTTTCTCTGATAACTTCGCCGTCCTTTTTTACTACAAAAAATTCTTCTTCCAGACGTAATTGCGGGTAAATCAACGGACCGCCCTGTGCAGATGTAATAATTGTGCATCCGAAGTTTACAGGACTTTTATGGGGCACAATTTCATAATGGTATTCAACTCTGCCCTCATTACATTCAACAATTCTGAATTCTGTTCTGTTTAAAATTTTGTCTAAATTTTTTCTGTATAACGGATTATTCAAAAGGTTTTCATTAAACAGCGGATCTTCTGCCAGGTTCCTGTCTGTAACGATATAAGATATTGTCTTGCCGTTATTTGGATCGAAAAAGCCTGCATTCACTGTCAAGCGTGATTTGGTTTTCTGGTGTGCTTCTTTATTTGTTATAAGGCTGTCAGAACTTACAAATTTTATCTGTTTTTTTATTTTTTCGCCCTTCAATATAATATGATAAATTCCGTCATCATAACTTATATCAATAGGCGGAGCTGCAAATGCCGAACCTGCTGTAATAAATAAAGACATTAATAAAAGTAAGTATTTTTTCATAATTATAAATCCTTTGATTTGTAAAACGCAACAATAGCACATAAGAATGCGAATGGCGGGAATATTGCCGTAATGAACGGGTGAACTATACCTTTTTCTGCCAGAAGGTCAAAGAAAGGAAGAGTAATATAATACAAGAAAATACAGCCGATTGCGATTGTAAATCCGACTAATCTTTGCTCACGTGGTTTGCTGAAACCTAAAAGTGCTCCCATTATTGCAAGAAGAACGCAGACAAACGGATGGAAAAATCTTTGAAGATACTTATTTAGCATGTATCTGTATTCTTCATCAAGACCTTCTTTTTTCAATAATTTTATATATCTGCTTAAGTCACGATTGTTAATTTCACGTTCTTTTTTCACGGAGTATGTCATCAGAGTAAATGCATTTTGTGCAGAAACACCCTGTAAAATATCCATGGAAGGTATTTTATTTATATCCACAAAAATTCCGTCACTGGATATGTTGTATCTGGTAACATCAGATAAAGTCCATTTATCAGGGAAATTTTTGCCGATTTTTGCATGGTAAATATCTTTTAATTGGTGTACATCGTTATATTTTTTTTGTGAAAAATCCAGTACAATCACGTTGTACATAGTATCTTTTGAAAATCTGGAAACCACAACCGCTTTTGTCGGGATTTGGTTTTCATCTTTTTGTGTATAAATGTATTGCGTTGAAATATACCCGCCTTTAAGTGCTCCTGCCTTGTTGACAGAGTACGGAATAAGTTTGTCGATAGTAACAAAACACATCCAGGTTACAATCAAACTTAACACAAGTACAGGGCTTATAATTCTCCAGAAGGATAAGCCGACTGCTCTGAATATTGTAAGTTCTGAATCTTTGCTTAATTTATCAAAAGTAAAAAGTGTACCCAGAAGCAAACCAACCGGAAATGCTTTACCAAGAATTTTTGGCAGCTCGTAAAATAATACAAGTACTGCTGTTTTAACTCCAAATTCTCCAGCAAGAGTTTTTTTAATCGTATTTAAAAGCATCTCAGGTGCAATCCAAACAACGGTGAAGAGTAATATGGCAACAAAGGTAGCCATCATTACCTGACTGAATATATATTTGTCATAAATCGGGATTTTAGGAAGCACTCTCATTATAAAGCAAAATCCTTTCCTAAATAGAATTCTTTAGCAACAGGATCATTTGCAACATCCTGACTTTTACCTTGAATTTTAATTTTTCCGTCAAAGATTACATAGGCTCTATCTGTAATTGAAAGTGTAGCTTTAGGGTTGTGGTCTGTGATAAGAACTCCCAGCCCTTTGTCTTCGGAAATTTTTCTGATATTATCCTTAATTTCTCCTATAGCAATAGGGTCGATACCCGCAAAAGGTTCGTCAAGAAGCATAAAATCAGGGCTTGCTGCAAGTGCTCTGGCAATTTCTACACGTCGTCTTTCTCCGCCTGATAATGATACTGCTGCGTATGAACGAAGCCTTAAGATACCGAATTCTGATAAAAGTTCTTCAAGTTTGCGTTTCTTTTCATTTACAGTTAATTTATCGTTCATTTCAAGAACAAGTTTTATATTATCTTCAACAGATAATTTTCTAAAAATTGATGCTTCCTGCGGCAAGTAGCCTATACCGGCTCTGGCACGTTCATTCATAGGCCATTCCGATATATCTTCTCCGTCTAAGAATATATGCCCTTTGTTTGGTTTTATTAATCCTACAACCATGTAAAATGTTGTAGTTTTACCTGCTCCGTTGGGACCTAAAAGACAAACAACTTCACCCTTGTTAATATCAAAGCTTACATCGTTTACTACACTTCTGTCCCCGTATATTTTGATAAGATTTTTAGCATCAATTCTCATTCCATACCCCTCTATCTATAAAAATATTTTACTTTAAAAAAAACATTATTGCAATTATCAAATTACCTTGTTACACTTGAATTTTGTGTGAAAAATGTTATAATGTAGAAGGTATACATTAAGATGGAGTTATGGATTTTGAACAATAAACGATTTGGTTTTACGTTATCAGAGGTTTTGGTAACACTTGGTATTATTGGCGTTGTTTCTGCAATGACTGTGCCTACACTTATGAACAATTATCAAAGACAGGCTTATGTAACCCAATTACATAAAGTTTACAATGAATTTTTGCAAGTATTTGAAAGATATATGGCTGATCAAAAGGTTGATACTTTGAATGAATCGGATATATATAATAATCCGGGGGCATTGAATACATTTGTAAGAAATTATTTTAAAGTTGTTACAGACTGCGGAACATCAATGGCTGATTGTTTTGCCCCAAGTTATACTTATATTAATAATGCTAAAGTAATAAATGTTACAGGTACTTGTAACAAAGTATTCACGATGGCAAGCGGTGCGGTTGTTTGTATGGACGTTGAAAACGGTAACGGTTCACAGGATGACGAGGGTAATCAGGAAGGAAGTATGACACAGCTTAAAGGCAGTGTTGCTGTTATTGAAGTTGATGTAAACGGCCCAAAAGGACCAAATATCTACGGTAGAGACTACTTTGTAATGTACGTTACATCATCAGGACAGCTGGTTGATAAAGTTTTCGAAGCTAATGATGAAACTTTCAGTACTTCTGCAACTGACGGCGGTTCATCTAACGGTGCTTTTGGCAAAATTCTGCATGACAACTGGGAAATGAATTATTAATATTTAATAATTTATAAAATATGAGCTCTCATTATAGAGAGCTCTATTTTTATATTAATAATTGTAAAATATATATTGAATATATGTTATAGATATCTGGTGCAGTGGTATATATCAAATATAACCATTTTCTTTTTCTTTATTTTCTCCTACACACACTAACCTTTTACCAAATATGAGATTGGCCGTTAACACGGCTATTTTTATGTCAACAGCTTTTTACCTTTAAAACCGCAGGTTATAATGCGTGCGGATTACAAGCAGGCGCAAAACTCCGTTTATCATTGTGCCTGCTTGGTGTATTCCGTAAATTTAATACATACCGATTATATTTCTGACTTCATCCAGTATTTTGCGAGCTTCTACTCTTGCTTTTGCAGAGCCCTCTTTGATTATTTTTGAAACTTCTTCCGGATGTTCTTCATAGTAACGTCTTTTTTCTCTGATTGGTGCAAATTTTTCGTTTATTACTGCTCCAAGCTGGCGTTTGCAATCTGCACAGCCTCTAAGCCCTTTTTCACATTCGCATCTGACTGTTTCTATTTGTTCTTCGGAGCCGAATATTTTCCAGTATTTGAACGCTACTTCACATTGTTCCGGGTGTCCGGGATCGTCTTTTCTCATTCTGCTTCTGTCAGTGATAGCACTCATTATTTTTTTAGCTGTAACTTCTTCTGTGTCAGAAATTTTAATATCATTTTGGAATGATTTACCCATTTTATTTCCGTCAAGACCGCAGATTAATGAGCAGTGATTTAAAAGCGGTTTAGGTTCATTAAAAAATTCTGTTTTATATATGTTGTTAAAACGTCTTGCAATATCTCTTGTAATTTCTATATGCGCAACCTGATCGCTGCCTACGGGCACTGCTGTGGCATTAAACATCATTATATCAGCACTCATCAGAACCGGATAACCCATTAGTCCGTAACTTATTTGAGAATTTGCGCCTTCTTTTGTGCGTAAGATTTTAGCCATATCTTTTAAAGTCGGGTCACGTTCAACCCAGTTTTGCGGTGTAACCATGCCGAGATATATGTTTAATTCTGCAATTTCCGGTACTAAGGATTGCACATAAATAGTAGACACTTCCGGATCAATTCCGCAGGCTAACCAATCCATTACAACATCTTTTACATCCTGCTTAAGTGTTTCTGTTTTGTCGTATTTTGTTGTTAAAGCGTGCCAATCTGCAACAAAGAAATAACTTTCATATTCATGCTGCAATTTTACCCAGTTTTGAATTACACCCAAATAATGTCCAAAGTGTAATTTACCTGTTGATCTCATTCCTGATACTATTCTTTCTTTCATAACACGCCCTTTCTTACAGGATTATTATATCAAAAACAGATTATATATTGTCTTGTTAAGTTATGTAACAAAAAATCCAACTTGTGAAATCAGCGTTTTTCAAAATACTTTATATTTGTAAGAGAGTTAAACATAAGGAGAGACGAGATGACTTTTTTAGCAATAGATGCACAAAAGAATTTATTTACGTTGCAGAAAAGCCAACTGCAATTCGAGCAGACCTTAGTAATGAGCAGAGCAAACTATATTACTAAGCAAATGGGTTACAGAGCTCAAGAGCTTGAGCAATATGATACTGATCCTGATGATGATCCGACATATATCGCATTGCAGCAGGAGGAATCGTATCTTGAAACAAGACAGGATTCTCTGGATTCACAGATAAGTTTGATGGAAAACGAAATATCAAGTTTGAAAAACCTGGTTAACAATAACATCAAGACTTCTTGCAGCTTGAACCTTATCGGCGGCTAGGCATAGCCTGTTTTCCCGCTCAGGTTTTGCATGAACTTGTTAAGTTCAAACTAAAGATAGGACGAAGTCCGCCACACATAAAACAAATATAAAAGTTCTCAGCTCGGATGGGGCGGCTGATGCCGGCATCCTAGCTGTTGAACAGCTCGACGGTGTTTAGCATTAATGATGCAATTGTCATTGGTCCGACACCGCCGGGAACCGGTGATATGTAAGCGGCGATTTTTGAAACATTTTCAAAATCTACGTCGCCTCTTACCTTACCGTTCTCGTCTTTAAAAATTCCTACATCTATAACTACACAGTCTGATTTTAACATATTTTTTTCTATAATTTCCCCACCCGCTGCTGACACTAAAATATCGGCAGTTTTTGTTATTTCGGGAAGGTTTTCTGTGTAGCTGTGGCATACCGTAACAGTTGCATTTCTTTTAAGCATCATTTGTGAAATCGGTTTGCCTACAAGGTTTGAACGGCCTACAACAACTACGTGTTTACCTTCAAGTTTTATATTGTATTCATCCAGAAGTAATAAAATTCCTTTTGGCGTGCAGGGATAAACATAGGGTTCTTCACCGGAAAAAAGCTTTCCGCTGTTGTATGGAGTTAATCCGTCAACATCTTTGGCGGGTGAAATTGCATCTATAACTTTGAATTTATCAATGTGTTTCGGCAAAGGAAGCTGTACTAATATTGCTGTAACATCTTTGTCGTTGTTAAGCTCGTTAATCTTGTTCAAAAGCTCCTGTTCGCTGACAGTTTCGGGATAGTTTATTACAACAGAATTTATTCCTAAGTTTTCCGCTGTCTTTTTCTTATTTCTCACATAAATTTGGCTTGCAGGATCTTCACCTGCCAAAATAACGACAAGCGTTGGTTTTTTATCCATTTTGTCGATTTTATTTTTCAAATCAATAAAGATTTTATCTCTCAATTTTTTCCCGTCAAGAATAACAGCCATTTGCACCTACTCTCTAACCTGAGGTAAATTCAACCTGAAATAGAATTGTTTAATAGCATCCTGAACAACTTGCGAGTCACGTTCCATTGATTTGGATTTTAAAGTGTTATCAAACGGGATTACTCCTAAAACATCAAGATCATAACGTTTTAAAAGTTCGTAGACTGACGTCAAGTCTGTATTTTCAACCTTGTTTATAACAACTCCGAGCTGATTTCCCGCTGCATATTTTGAGCTGAACTCTTCAATACGTTTTGCAAGATGTGCGCTTTCATCAGTAGGGTTTGCTACAATAAGAGTTGTGTCAATATCAGTATCTACAAGCTGGTTTAAGTATTTCAAATCAAACTCGCAGTCAAAGATTACGATATCGTATCTGTCAATGAGTTTTAAGACAGCATCGTTAATCTGACCTGTAATCGGGCATCGACAGTCTTTTGAACCTACAAACCATGATACGATAATATCAACATTTTCATAAAGCGAAACAACAATATCTTCCATTGCCCATTCCACAAATTCCTGTTTAGACATTCCTTCGGGAATTCCGGTGCGGTATTCGTGTTTTCCGCTTCTTATACCGTAAATTGTATTTCTAATGTCAAGTCCGAAACTGTGACCGAGTTCACTTGTTAAATCATTATCGAATAAGAGAATTGATTTTTCAGGAAAATATTCTTGAAAAATTCTTAAAAAAGCTTTTGTAATTGTTGTTTTTCCGCTTCCGCTTTTTCCTGTTATAGCTAGTTTAAAAGTCAAATTGAATACCTTTCTTGAGTTATTCCAGAATAAGTTTATGCAAAACCTATGTGGTGGGTGGAGCGGCTACGCTCCTTTCTTGTAAACTATCAGACACTTTTTTTGTCAAATCCATTGCTTTTAAGGCTAAATCTTCTGACAAAGAGCCTGCACCGCATGAAGGTGTTATCAATGAATTTTCTATAATGATTTTCTCATCAATGCCCTTGTTAGTCAAATACTTAACAGCTTTTTCAAAAACAGAGATAATTGTTTGTTCATCTGCTGCATCGAGCGCATCTTTATCAAGGGTAGGAACTACACCCCATGCAATTTTTCTTCCCTGTTCAAGGAAAGTTTTTAATTCTTTGCTAAAAAGGCTCAGATTTTGTGCAAAGTTGTATGCATCAAGATTTATAATATCAACTCCTGCTTTTACCGGCAAGCTCCAGTCGCATTTGCCGCAGCAGTGGATTGCACTCATTGCGCCGTTTGCTTTTATTAAGTCCGAAATTTCTTTTATTAATTCAAGGACTTCTTCTTGAGCGATTGTTACGTAGGCAGAAGTTCCAAGCTGTGATATTGAAGGCTCGTCAATAAAAATTATCGGAGTAATATCAGGGTTAGCGGCTTTCATTTGTTTGATTTGCCACAATGCTTTTATGGAAAGTGTTTTAACGATTATTTCTCTTAAAGTTTCATCGTAGTATGCACATCTGCCTGATTTGTCTACAAGAGTTGTTGCAAGTGTAAACGGTCCTACGATTTGACCTTTTGCATAATCGGGTTTTGTATTTTTTATAATTTCAATAAATTTGGTGAAAGTCGAAGAATAATTTATTGCATATTTTTCAATAGCATCGCAAGTTATATCAGCAATTATTTCTTCGTAATCGCAAAAAAACTGTTCAATATCTTCAAAGAATTTATCGCTTTCAGTTTCAAGAAAAGTTTTGTTGTTTTCTTCATCCACAAATAGGGACGGCATATTTTCCAGAAACTGGACAATCATATCTTCATTTTTGTTCACTCTTGTTAATTGCGGCCAAAAAGGAATTCTGTTGAAGTTTTTTTGAACAAGCTGCATTGCTTTGTCTAAATCTTTATGAGGCAACGAGCCTATTGCCATGCAGTTAAGTGTTAATTCGGATTTAGTATTGTGCCCCATTAATACCCCTTTTTAAAAAAACGTCATGCTGAATGCTTATAATTCAAAGCATAAGACAGTATGACGTTTTAAAAATAATTTGTAACTATTCAGCTTCGTTTTCGGTTTCAACAACTTCTTCAACAGCTTCTTTAAGAACTTCAGAAGCGGAAACGATAACAGCTAATTCTGCTTTAACTTTAGAAGTTAATTTAATTAACATTTTGTATTCGCCGACTTTGTTGATAGGAGCGTTTAAAGAAACATTTTTTCTGTCAACTTCGATACCTGATTTAGCAAGCAGTTCTTCTGTTAATTTTTTAGTAGTGATAGTACCGAATAATTTACCGGATTCACCTGCTTTAGCAGAAAGTTCAAGTTTAGCGAATTCTTCGATTTTCTTAGCAGTTTCTAAAGCTTCAGCGTGTAATTTTTCTTGTTTAGCTTTAATTCTAGCCAGATTTTTTTCTCTGTTTTCTAAAGCGCCTTTAGTAGCTGCTTCAGCCACAGCTTGAGGGAGCAAGAAGTTTCTTGCATAACCGTCTTTAACATTAACGATATCACCTGCTTCGCCGAGGTTTTGAACATCTTTTCTTAATATAACTTGCATAATAATTCTCCTTTGCTATTTATATAATCTTGCATGTAGTTCAACACTACTACAAACACAAATTAATGTCGAGTATTTTTTTCGGATTGTAAAGCACAGAGTTCACAATCAAGCTGTTCGAGTTCATCTGCAACGCAGAAAAGTTCTTCAAGGATTTTGTCGGAGAAAGAATACTGATAATCATTTTTTTTATTTTCGGTATAAGAGAGTTTTAAAGAGTCGTTGAGCACTTGCAGCAAATTAATTACCTGCCAGAGTTTACAAGATATATGAGAAATTTTTTCTTCCATAGATGCCTCCAATTATACAAAAGTTATCTTTTTGATAATTATAGGATATAGATAAAATTTTGTCAATTAGTATATAATAGTATACATAATGAATAGTAAACTATACAACAAAATAGGCTTAAAAATAAAGATTGAGAGAGTGAAAAGAAACATTTCACAAGAAAAGCTTGCCGAACTTGCTGATTTAAGCAGACCTACAATCGGTGCTATTGAACGTGGACAAAAGTCACCTACATTTAATACACTTGAAGCAATTGCTGATGCCTTTGGTATGACCGTTCAGGAGTTATGCAATTTTGACAATATTTAATTATTTCATTGCAGGAAAATAGTATTTCATCCCGTTATCTGAACGCCAACGGATATAGCCTGTTTTGGGGATTTTATCCAAATCAAGTACGCTTACAAGCGCCCAGTTGCCTCTGATTGCCGTTAAATTTATCTTTTTAGGCATATTTATGGTGCTAACGATTTGTGATTTGTCGTCTGTGCCTGTGTGAATATCTTTTGCTGTATCAGGTATGCCTTTGAGCATTGTTAAACCGTATTTTTTTCCGTACATATTGTAAAACATTATCCAGCTCATAAATTTATACGGATCGTCTTTTTTTATCCAGCCTTTTGCTCCGGTTGTGTTATTGTAGATTACCTGAACCCAGTCTTCGCTCTCATCGGTTACGGCAAGAAGCCCGAGGTTTTTTGAGGGGACATATACAACAAACAAATCCTGAGGTTTGATGGTTTCAGGAAATATCTTTTCTCCTATCCAGCTTATGCTGTGGACAATATATGAATCTTCCGAAGGCTCTTTATACAGTATAATTTCGTTTGGAGCCTGATATAATCCTAATGTGTTTGTATATTTGATGCTTACATACTGAGGCACTATGTCTGCACAAATTGCCTGCAAGGGCATTAAAAGCATAACAATCAAAAGCAGTAAAAATTTTTTCATAAGATACCTCGTAATATATATACCAAAAACTTCAATTTATATTATACGCTTAAATTGAAGTTTTGGAAAGTATTTATTTTTTTTGAGTATTACAGACTTCCAATGGCGGGTGGAGCGGCTACGCTCCTATTCTCTAAAGCTTATTTCAGCATAGGTTTTTTGAAGTTTTGCACGAACGTTATTCATCTGATGTTCAATAACTTCATCGGTTAATGTTGCGTTTTCATCCTGCATTTTAATCCTGAAAGCAAGACTTTTGAACCCTTTTTCGATATTTTCGCCCTGATAAACGTCAAATACTTCGCTGCCTCTGAATATGTTTTGCTGAACTGCACCTTTAATAACTTTTTGGATATCATCAAAGCTTACTTCTTCATTGATTACAAAAGCAAGGTCACGACGAACTTCAGGGAATTGCGGAAGTTTTTTGTATCTTACAGTATGCTCTTTAATTATTGAGATGATTTCTTCAAGGTCGAGTTCAAACATAAATACGTCTTGACCTTTGATTTTTAATTTATCTTTCAATAACGGATGAATTTGTCCGAAATAGCCGATATTTGTAAGGTTTTTCCCTAAAATATTTACTTTAGCACTTCTGTAAGGATGTAGGAAGTCTGCATCTTCATAAGGCGTAAGTTTTATTCTTTTTTCAATACCGAGTTCCGCAAACAGTTTTTCAATAATTCCTTTTAGAGTAAAGAAATCAGTTTGAGTTTTAACCTGCCATTTGGAATTTTCAACCTCGCCTGTCAGAATACCTGCAAGAACTCTTGATTCTTTAATACCTGATGATTTTTCATCAGCAGGGTTAACCACAAGATACTTTTTGCCGATTTCATACGCCCAGAAAGTTTTCTGACCGTTGTCGTAATTGTATTTCATACAGTTTAGAACGCTTGCTGCCATACCCTGTCTAAGCATTGTGCTTTCTTCACTTGCAGAGTTCAAAACTTTTACGGCTTTTTCTTCGTTAAATTTCTGCATATATTTATCCAACAAAGGTTTTCCGATTAGCGATGTTGTAATCATTTCATCCAAGCCTGATGAAAGCATAAGTTCGTTAACCTTTTTGATAACCCGTTCTTCAAGACTTATTACCGGAGTTTGAGTTTTGCTCGGCAATGTCGGAGTGATTTTGTCATAGCCGTTAATTCTTGCAACTTCTTCGATTAAGTCGATTTCTCTTGTTACATCGCCTGTTCTGAATGAAGGTACTCTGAATTTTGCAGCACTGTCATTGCCGCCGAGTTTTTCAAATCCTAAGTTTTCCAGAATTGATATACATTTTTCAGGCGATATTTCACAGCCTAAAATCCTTTTGATTTGTGCATATCTTAAAGTGATTTCAACAGGTTCAAGCTTGTTTTCTCCCGCTTCTACAACACCTTCGATTTTTGCATCCGCAAGCTCTGTCAAAAGCTGCATTGCACGCATTAAAGCAGGTCTTACGGCTTCAATATCAATTCCACGTTCAAATCTTGCACAAGCTTCGCTTCTGTAACCTACACTTCTTGCTGATTTTCTGTTGCTTGCAGGTGTAAAGTATGCTGCTTCAAGTGCAATATTTTTTGTGTTGTCGTCAATTTCCGAGTTTGCACCGCCGAATACGCCTGCGATACAAACACCTTCTTTTTCATTAGCAATTAAAACGCTGTCGTTTGTAAGTTTACGTTCAACTTCGTCAAGAGTAACGATTGTTTCGCCCTCGTGAGCACGTCTTACGCAAAGATATCCGTTCAATTTGTCTAAATCAAATGCGTGGAAAGGTGTTCCGTATTCAAGCATTACGTAATTTGTAATATCAACTACGTTATTGATTGCACGAACGCCTGATGAGATAAGTCTTTTTTGCATCCAGTCAGGCGACGGTTTGATTTTCAAATCTTTTAAGATGCCAACAGAGTAGTATTTGCATACATCTTTATCAATAATTTCAACCTTGAATTCATCTGTGGTTAAATCTTTTGTGCATTCAAGAGGTGAGAATTTTAGAGGTTTATTAAATATTGCGCTTAATTCTCTTGCAACACCGATAACTGACATTTGATCGCCTCTGTTTGCGGTTGGTGCAACATTTAGGACGTAATCTTTATCAAATCCCAATACATCTTCTACATTTTCACCTAATTTTACGTCAGGGAAAATTCTGTTTAATATCAAAATACCGTCTTCTTCCTGATAATTTCTTTCAGATACGCCTAATTCATCCGCAGAACAAAGCATACCTTGAGATTCAACCCCTCTGATAACCGCAGGGGTTAGAGTAAACATTTCACCGGTTTTTCTGTCCAACACCTGAGAGCCTACAGATGCGTACGGCACAATCTGACCTTCTTTAATATTTTGTGCACCGCAAACCACTGTTTTTAAACCTGAACCTGTGTTTACGGTTACAAGATGTAAGCGGTCGGAATTAGGGTGGTTGTCGATTTTTTCAATCTTAACGGTTTTTATATTTGTAAATTGCGGCTTTACCTCGTCTATAGCTTCAACTTCCAAACCGCTCATTGTTAATTCGTGAGCAATTTGTTCTACTTCAACGTCTGATAAATCAACAAATTCGTTTAACCAGTTTAATGATACTTGCATGTTTTATACTTCCCTCTCGTTTATTAAATCTATACCGGAATAGTATAACAAACAGGACAGAAAGTAAATTACAAACCTAATTTTTTATCCAGTTTGAAATAATGTATCAGGTTGAAAATTGAAACAAGCTGCATAAATACTTTTTCGTAATTTTTCTTATTGCATAGAGTTGTATTAATATCGCCAATCTCAAAAAAGTTACGTCCTGTTTCCAAAAACAGCGTTATGTGGTTGTCTTCAAATACGCAATGAACATCATAGGCACTCATTATATCTCTTATTTTTTTCAATCTTTCCATAAATGCAGGAGTAATCAAATATCTTGCTTCTACCTGATCATTTGAAAATACTGCATAAGTTTTGTTGAATTCAGTATCTTCAAGGATTACTTCTTCCAAACCTTTTGGAGGTCTAAATTCTGTCATTTTAGTTGTGTTGAAAGTAATTCCGTTTTTATTAAATCCAATGTTTTTCAGCGGTGAATTTTCTTTTGCAGAGATAACTCCCGCAATGGAATTAATTATAGGTGAATTCCCCACAGTGTCAGCTGTTTTATCCCCGTACTCTTCTCCTACTTCGGTTATGAATGCTTTTTTTCGGTCTTCGGCACTTAAGGCTTTTTGTTTTATTACTGTTTTACCTTTATATTTTTTATTCAGTACGGTTTTAATAATCAAACCTCTGAATACGGTTACGGTTTCATTATATGCATTGCCTTTTATATCTCGTGATTGTTCGCTTCTGAGTAGTTCGGTTTCAACCATAAATACATTCATTCCTTTGTAGCTGCCTGCAATTCTGTCATCATCTCTTTTGCCGTCAACTTTAGGAAATAGCCCTGTATTTTTTATTTCTTTAAAAGTTATGATATCATTCTTAAATATGCTGAAACTTCCAAACAAAAGTAATAAGTCGGTTAAAAGCTTTGCTTTAACTTCATTTATAAATTTTTTTTGAATGTTTGAAGCAATAATCATAAAAACAACACATAAAACAAAACAGCCTATTAATGTAAAAATTAATGCCGGGGTGATTTTTGAAAATTTCATTATTAAAATGATTACAAATATCGCAGCAAAGAAGATAATTGACAAGGTTGTGCAAATTTTAAATGTTTCAGCCTGAGATAGTCGTTCTCGTTCAAGCGGGGCAACTTTTGTCATTATTTTTTTATTGTATATTTCTTCAAATTTTTCTTTTAACTCTTTGTCATTCATTGTAAAACCAGTTTATTATATAATGTGCTTCTTTACATCAACTAAATAATCGGTTTTACGTGATATAATAATTTTATGAAAAGAGCTGTTGTATTTGCACATTATGATAAAGATGAATTAGTTGACGATTATGTTATTTATTATTTGAAGTCATTGAAGGAAACTGCGCAAAATATTATTTTTGTTTCTTGCGGTAATCTTTCTGATGAAGAAAAAAGTAAACTTGACGGAATTGTATCACATATTATTGCAGAACATCATGAAGAATATGATTTCGGTTCATACAAGCGTGGTTTTTTTTATCTTAAAGAAAATAATCTGCTTGAAAATATTGATGAATTAGTTTTGGCAAACGACAGCTGCTTTGGACCGTTTTATCCTTTTACGGAAATTTTTACGGAAATGGAAAAAAAGGATTGCGATTTCTGGGGGATTACCAAAAATAACTTTGGCTACAGAAAAGTTCCAAACCATTTCTTTGTTAGACGTCCGCATATTCAAAGTTATTTCATTGTACTCAAAAACAATACTTTTAAATCTGATGATTTTACAAACTTTATGAAATCAATTAAACCCGAAAACAATAAGTGTGTTGTTGTTTCAAATTACGAAATCGGGCTTAGCGAAATGCTTGTTGAAATGGGATTTAGGTATGATGTCTATATTGATGCTTATGAAAGAATTAACAACATGACAATCTATAAATGGCGTCAGTTAATCTTAAAATACAAGATGCCGTTTATGAAATGTTCTCTGCCTCGTCTTGTTAATAAAAATCTCACTACAATTGAAGGATATCAGGAAATAATTAAGCAGGTTTCGGATTATCCTGTAGAACTTATTGAAAATAACGTTAAACGCACACAGTATATTCGAAAAGGCAGACACACAAGTCCGTTGATTGTTAAAAGAATTTTCTTTGATTTTCTTGCGGAACTCCCTTTTGTACCTAGAAAAATCTTAATTTTTCTTCTTAGGAAATGCTTTCCTTTTATAAGAGATTAGGGTTTGGCGTAATTCTCTTTTGTATTTACGTGCATACCATACAGGATGTGAAAGCAGTATAAATATCAAAATACTTATATCTTTTTTTGCTTTAAAAACTTCAAGATATGAAGCTGTCTGTAGGTCAACAGGTGATTTATATGTTGATGAATTAATGTAACTGTTGTTATGTAATCTCCATTTTGTAAGCTTTTCAGGCATGTAATAAAACTTTCCTAAACTTGCAAGCTGTACCCATAAATGCCAGTCAATAAGATAATCAAGTTTCGGATTAAAATTAACTTTTTGCAAATCTCTTCTTTTAGCCGTTACTGATGAAAATGTGAAAATTTTGTTGCTTTGATAAAAATCATAAAACATATTTTTCGGGTAACTTTGATTTTTTAATAAGTCACGTGTTTTTTTTAATGCGTGCTCAAAAGCTTTTACCCTTTCGTCATCTCCGAAAAATTCGCAATCGTTAAAAATTAAATTTATATCAGGATATTTTTTTATAATCTCAACTTTTTTCTCTAAATAATCAGGCGCTAAAACATCATCACTTTCCAAAAATGCAATCCATTCAGAGCTTGCTTCTTTAATCCCACGCTTTAAAGTCTCTTTTAACCCCAGATTTTTTTCGTTCACAAATAATTTAATTCTGTCATCATTATAAGACTTTATTATATCAACGGAATTGTCTGTTGAGCAGTCGTCAACGATAATCATTTCCCAGTCCTTGTAAGTCTGGTTAAGTATTGAATGAATAGTTTCTTTTATATATTTTTCGTAGTTATAACTTGCTGTAACAATAGAAATTTTCATGAAAATATCATACAACAAACAAAAAAATCACCTTCTCAATAAGAAGGTGATTTTTATTTATGTGTAAAATTGTATTAATTTTATTTTTTAGCAGGAGTTGCTTTTGGGAACATTTCATCAATTTTAGCAAATTGAGCTTCAATTGAATTTGTATATCTTTGGCAAGTTTCACTGTCCTGAATCCATTTAGGAAGTACTGCTTTTTCTTTATCAGTGAATTTTACAATTTTATCAGGGTTAGAGTGTCTTTTAACAATTTGGTATTGTTCTTTAGTTAAACCTGCGTTTTCCAAAACCTGACCTTTTTTAAATTTTACAGGATCATAATCTTTGAAAACTTTTTTTAGATCAGCTTCTGTATTTGCGTGATTTGCTTTTAATTCAGCTGCTCTGTCTTCAAAAGCTTTAGCTTCTTTATTAGCTTTTTCCGCAATTGCTTTATTTTTTAACTCCAAAGTTTCCTTGCTTGTTAATCTTGCTTCTACAGCTTGAGGTGTATTACCTTCAATAGTAGCATTAGCAGTTCTTTCTCCGTCAAAAATTGTTCTAACTTTTGTTTCTGCTTTAGTATCATTTGCAGCTACATTTGCCGCATCTTTTACACCTTTTTTAGATTTGAACAAGCCTTTGATATCAGTCCAAAGTTTTTTGAATGAGAAATCTTTCATATATTTACCGATTTCTTTACGGTAAATAACACCTGTTACTACAGCTGCTGTCGCAACAGCTGCTGCTGCAATTTTTAAACCTTTTTTGTCTTTTTTGAATTCAAAATCTTCGCCGTTTTGAATTTTGTCAGCATTTTTAATTAATTGTTTTTTAAATTGATCTTGAGATAAGGTTTTAATTTTACCTTTAGGGTTTGTAACTTGAATTTTACCCTGTTGGGTCATTTCAACCTTGTTACCGCCAATAGCTAAAGCGGGTCCGATGGTCATGTTGTCTGCCATAATTTTTACTACCTTTCAATTTTACACACTAGCTTTATAATCATGAAAACACGTCAAAGAAAAAAAATGCTAATTTTGTATTTTAATATTAACAAATGTTTACAAAAAATACTATCCCTTATTTAAGGGATAGTATTTAAGCTCTCTCTTAATTCCTTTACGAACAACCTGAGTATCCGCATTTAAGACAAATGAAGCATCCTTCTGCCATTTGAATTTCGTTTCCGCATTCAGGGCATTTTACTGTTTTGATTTCGCCTGTCGGTTCTTCTGTAATTTCTTCTACGGTTTCTTCAACTTTCGCCTCTTCTGTTTTCTTTTTATCATCCAAATTCATAGGCTGGAATTGACGAGAATTGTTTCTGTAAACAGTGATACCTTTCAAGTCGTTTTCGTAAGCTAAGATGTATGCTTCTTCAATGTCTTTACGTGTAGCGTGTTCTTCAAAGTTAACTGTTTTTGATACAGCGTTATCTGTATGAAGCTGGAATGCAGCCTGCATTTTTACGTGCCAGTAAGGCGATACGTCGTGAGCTGTAACAAATATGTGTTTAACTTCTTCTGATACACCGTCAACGTGAGCAATTGAACCTGTTTTAGCAATTTTTTTCATTAACTCTTCTGAGTAAATGCCGTGTTCTATTGCGTAATCTTTGAAAATCGGATTAACTTCAAACATTTCTGTGCCGTCCATAATCAATCTTGAGAATACAAGACCGAATAAAGGTTCAACACCGCCTGATGCCGATGCTATCATTGAGATTGTTCCTGTCGGTGCAATACAAGTTGTTGTAGCATTTCTGATACCGAATTTTTCGATTTGTGCATCAAGTTCTTTCCATTGTTCATCAGAAATTTTACCTGCTGATTTTCCTTTGTATTTGTTGTATAAGAAGTTTTTACCATCGTAAATACTTCCTTTGAAGTTGTTGAATTTGCCTCTTTCTTTAGAAAGTTCGATTGATTCGCATTTAGATTCGTAATCAATGAATTCCATAATTTGACCTGCAAGTTTAGTTCCTTCTTCTGATGCGTATGAGATGCCCATTTTCATAAGCATGTCAGCCCAGCCCATTACACCAAGACCAATTTTTCTGTTGTTTTGAACCATTTCTGAGATTTGTGGAAGCGGGTAGTTATTAACAGCAATTACGTTATCTAAGAAGCGGATAGCAGTTCTTGTTGTTTCTGCCAGTAAATCCCAGTTGATAACGCCGTCTTTTACCATTCTGCCAAGATTAATAGAACCTAAGTTACAAGCTTCATAAGAAAGCAGAGGAACTTCACCGCAAGGGTTTGTAGATTCGATTGCTCCTACAAGAGGTGTAGGGTTATCAGCATTCATTTTGTCAATGAATACGATGCCCGGTTCGCCGTTTCTCCACGCTCCGTCAACAATCATATCAAATACTTTTTTAGCACTTAATTTGCCTGCAACAGTATTGTTTTGCGGATTAATTAATTCATAATCAGTTCCTGCTTTTAAAGCTTCCATAAATTTATCTGTAATTGCAACAGAAATATTAAAGTTGTTTAATTTATTGTTGTCGCTTTTGCATTCGATAAAGTCTAAAATATCAGGGTGGTCTACTCTCAAGATACCCATGTTAGCACCACGTCTTGTGCCGCCTTGTTTTACTGCTTCGGTTGCCGCATTGAATACTTCCATAAACGAAACAGGACCTGAAGAAACGCCCATTGTAGAACGTACAACGCTGTTTTTCGGTCTTAATTTAGAGAAAGAAAAACCTGTACCTCCGCCTGATTTATGAATTAAAGCTGTATTTTTAACAGTTTCAAAAATTCCTTCAAGGCTGTCTTCCACGGGAAGAACAAAGCAAGCCGCCAGTTGTCCCAATTCTCTGCCTGCATTCATTAAAGTAGGTGAATTAGGCATAAAGTAGCAATTTGTAATTGCTTTGTAAAATCTTTCAGATAATTTGTCAACATCAGCTTGAGATTTTCCGAATTTCAAATCTCCTGCTGCGATACTGCTTGCAACACGTCTGAACATATCAGCCGGTGTTTCTGTGCAGTTGCCTTCTTTATCTCTTTTAAGGTATCTTTTTTCAAGAACCTTAATTGCGTTTTCCGATAAACTTAATTTTTCCATACATGTGGTGTCTGTCACATTAACCTCCCCTTACGATTTATATTATATTTTATTATAGTCTTTTTTTCATGTCTGTTCAACAATGATACATCAATTTACAATGAGCATGGGTAAGACTGTTACAAAACTTTTACGAAACGTTACAGGAAATTATCCACATGGATATGTTTATAATATAATATTATTCGAGGTATCAAATTGAAACATTCTAAACTTACAGCCCTGATATTTATAGCATTAATTTTAGGTGTTATCGCCGGTCATTTTGCCCCTGACTTTGCGGTTAAAATGAAACCTTTCGCAGTTATATTTTTAAGAATGGTTAAAATGATTATTGCACCTTTGCTTTTTGCGACACTGGTTGTTGGTATTGCAGGACATGGTGATGCTAAAAGTCTTGGTAAAATCGGGCTTAAAACAATTATTTATTTTGAAATTGTAACTACGCTGGCTCTTATTATAGGGTTAACTATGGCTAATATATTCAAACCCGGAGTGGGGTTTGTAACAGGCAGTACACCTCATGCACTGCATATGCAGGAAGCGGGGCTTATGGCTGCAACGCAGGCGCATACATCTGTCAGTGAGATGGTTACAAGCATTTTCCCGACCAGTATTATTGATGCAATGGCACAGGGTAATTTATTGCAAATTGTTGTGTTTTCAATATTCTTTGCGCTTGCAATAGTTGCTGTGGGCAAACCTGCAAAACCTGTGTTAGATATTCTGAATTCTGTTTCACAGATAATGTTTAAGTTTACTGAATACGTAATGTATTTTGCACCGTTAGGTATATTCGGGGCTATTGCTTCAACTATAGGGGCTAACGGTTTAACCGTTTTAAAAAGCTATTTCAAAGTTATAGGTGCATTGTATTTTGCATTGGCGGTTTTCGTATTGCTTGTACTTATTATTGCCTGTAAAATAGTTAAAATTTCTTTCAGAAACCTTTTAAGAGCATTGCAGGAGCCTGCTTTGCTTGCATTTACCACCGCAAGTTCCGAGGCTGCTTTTCCTAAGGCAATGGAAATTATGGAGCGGTTCGGTGTTCCTAAAAACATTGTAGGTTTTGTTATGCCGACCGGTTATACGTTCAATCTCGACGGAAGCACATTATATCTTGCAATGGCGGTAATCTTTTCATCCCAAATCGTAGGTATAAATCTTGATTTAAATCAGCAAATAATTATAATGTTGGCATTGATGCTTACAAGCAAAGGTGTTGCAGGAGTTCCGAGAGTATCATTAATTGTACTTGCAGGTACGCTGGCAAGCTTTAACATACCTATTCTGGGAGTGGCAATTCTTCTCGGTATAGACCAAATTCTTGATATGGGAAGAACAACAGTTAACCTTGTGGGTAATTGTGTTGCCACCGTTGTTATTGCACGCTGGGAAAAAGAATTTGATTACGATAAAATGGCAGAATTTGTAAGACTTTCAAAAGAGGAAAGTCTTGGTAAAGATATACAACAAAGACTAGGAAAAATAAAAGAAGGATAATTTAGTATGAGTAATGAAACAAGTGTTAAAACCGAGTATAAAGAAACTCTGAACTTGCCTCAAACTACTTTAGCGATGAGAGCAAACGCTACTGTGAGAGAACTTGAAATCCAAAAATTTTGGGAAGAACATGATATTTATAACAAAATTATTAACAGTCGTGACAAAGCAAATAAGTTTATTTTGCACGACGGACCTCCGTACTTGAGTTCTGAAAAAATTCACGTGGGTACTGCTCTTAACAAAATCCTTAAAGATATTTTATTGAAATATAAAGCTCAGGCAGGATATTATACTCCGTATGTTCCTGGGTATGACGGACACGGGCTGCCGATTGAAAATGCTGTTGTAAAAAATATTAAGGGCGGAAGAAATGCTTTAACTCCCGTTGAATTAAGACAAAAATGCCGTGAATTTGCGCATAAAAACCTTAAAGGGCAGGAAAGCGAATTTAAACGTTTGGGCGTTCTCGGCGATTGGGAGCATCCTTATTTGACTATTAATCCCGAATTTGAGGCTGAACAGGTTAGAGTATTCGGAGAAATGTTCAAAAAAGGGTATGTCGAAAAAGGACTGAAACCGGTTTACTGGTGTGCATCCTGCGAAACTGCTCTTGCAGAAGCTGAGGTTGAATATGCTGATCATACATCAACATCTATTTATGTAAGATTTAAATTTGACGAAGAAAGTTCTAAAAAAATAAATAATATTGTTCCCGCAGTGGAAGGTAAAGACATTTATGCTGTTATATGGACAACAACTCCATGGACAATTCCTTCTAACATGGCAATAAGTGTTCATCCGAGATTTGAATATACTTTCTTTGAAAAAGATGGAGATGTGTATGTTGCGGCTCAAGATTTGCTTGCAAGTTTCTTAAAAGATGTTGAGTGGGATGAAGCTGATATTAAAGTTTTAGGTTCTTGCAAAGGTCAGGATTTGGAACTTTTAAATACAAGACATCCGCTGGTTGACAGAAAATCTCCGATAATTTTAGGAGAACACGTTACTCTTGATGCAGGTACAGGTTCTGTACACACTGCTCCCGGACACGGTCTTGAAGACTATGAAGTAGGATGCAGATACGGTATTGAAGTATTCTCGCCGTTAGACAGCAGAGGTGTTTGGACAGAAGCTGTTAAGGATAAAGATTTGGAAGGTGTTCCTTATTATAAAGGAAATTCTATCGTAATCGAAAAACTTCAAAATTGCGGAGCTTTACTTGCACAGCAAGATATAAACCACAGTTACCCGCACTGCTGGAGATGTAAAAATCCTGTTATTTACAGAGCTACACCACAGTGGTTTGTTAAGGTTGAGAAATTCAGAGAGCAAACTCTTGAAGAAATTAAAAAAGTAAAATGGATTCCTGCAAGCGGAGAAGCAAGAATTTCCAATATGGTTGCAGGACGAACAGACTGGTGTATTTCACGCCAGAGAGCATGGGGTGTTCCAATTCCGGTATTCTACTGCGAAGATTGCGGAGAAGTTATCGTGACCGATGAAACTATCGAAAATGTTGCAAAAATCTTTGAAAAAGAAAGCAGTGATGCATGGGTAAATCATACGGTTGAAGAACTTTTACCTCAAGGTTTCAAATGCCCTAAATGCGGCAAAAATCATTTTCGTAAAGAAAATGATATTATGGATGTTTGGTTTGACTCAGGTATAACATGGCGTGCCGTTGTAAACAAACGCTCTGATGAACTCGGCACAACTCCTGTTGAAATGTACCTTGAAGGTTCCGATCAGCATAGAGGATGGTTCCAGTCATCTCTATTAACTTCTGTGGCAACTGAGGGGAAAGCCCCTTATAAATCAGTGCTTACTCACGGATTTGTTTTCGGTGAAGACGGAAGAAAAATGTCTAAATCTTTAGGCAACTACATCAGACCTGATGAAATTATCAATACATACGGTGCTGATATTTTAAGGTTGTGGGCTGCATCAGTAGATTACAGAAACGATACTAAAATAGGTAATAACATCATTAAACAGCTTGCTGAAATATTTAAGAAAACAAGAAACACTTCAAGATTCTTGGTCGGCAACCTGTTTGACTTTGATCCTGCTGTTGATTATGTTAAATATGAAGATTTGAAAGCAATTGATAAGTTTGCGCTTCATAAACTTAACCAGCTTATAGTAAACGTTACGGAAGCGTTTGATAACTACGAATTCTACAAATATTTCCAACAATTGCAAAACTTTGCTGCTGTTGATTTGAGTTCGTTCTATCTTGATATTGTTAAAGACAGATTGTATACAGCAGGTAAAAAATCACTTTCCCGCCGTGCATGTCAAACTGTTTTATATGAAATCCTCCAGACTTTAGTAAGAATGCTTGTTCCTGTAATGCCTCATCAGGCTGAAGATATTTGGATGAGTGTTCCTGAATGTCAGAGAAACGGTCTTGAAAGTATTCTTCTTTCCGACTGGGTTAAATCTAGACCTGAATGGCAAAATGAACAGCTCGAAGATGATTTCTCTAAAATATTAAAAGCAAGAGAAGTTGTAACAAGAGCAATCGAACCTTTGCGTGCTGATAAAAAAGTCGGAAGCTCGCTTGAAGTTGCTGTGTATGTAAAAGCTGATGATAATGTAGTCTTAAAGGCTAATGAGGCTGAATTATGCAATATATTCATCACTTCCCAAGCTTGCATAACAGATGAAAAACCTGAAAATGTTCTTAATGAGCATTCGGAAGAAGGCTTCACAGTTTGGGTAACCGGAGCAGAAGGCGAAAAATGCAGCCGCTGCTGGAAATACCGTAAACTTGATGCTAACGGAATTTGTGATGAGTGCGAAGATGCGGTAAAATAATTACTGAATTTATAATTAAGAAAAGGATAACAAAAATAATGTTATCCTTTTTTTTATTACAATTTGTTAACAATTTATATTTTTATCTAAAGATTTAAGCACAATATGCCGTAACCATGGATACAAGTACTATTTTGATAGGAAATCAGCTTCCAATCACAAACTTAAAGCTTACACCAAAACCTACAGAAAGGGTAAAAAAATATGGGAATGGCAGCATCACAAGCTAGACTTTTAAGTATAACAGCGAGATTGACCAACAATGAAAATTCAGGTCAAAGTATTTCCTATTCAAAACAAAGATTAGCAGACCAGACACAACAAATTACAAATGAATATAATGAAGCTTTAGAAGCTACTAAATTAACTGTACTTACAGGATTTAACGGTGCAGAAGCAAGCTATACCGATATTTCATACAACTTGATGACTGGCTTGCAAATGGCTGACAGTACAAAACAATACATTGTAACTGATACAAAAGGAAAAATATTAGTTACAAATGATATTGCAAAAGCTTATGAAAAATCAAACGGTAATTATAACCAGTTCCTTGCAAACTTAACAGGAACAACCACTGCTAAAAACGGTAAAGCTTATTCTCAAGCTGATATTACCGTAAATAAAGCGAATGAAAAATGGGTTAAACTCGATGGCGACGGTGAATTAGTTGAGGCAGTACCCGGTGAAGAAGGTGCTTACGATAACAATTCCGATACTGTTGCTGCAAAACAAAAAATTCATGAAGCATGGGATAAATACTTCTCTACAGTTGGTATAAATCTTGGTGATAATGAACACGATTTCGGATTTAGCTGGACTGAAACATATACACTTGATGATAAAGGTAATAAAGTTTACAGCATAGGCGATGGTTATGCAGGATATGCAAGAACTGATGAAAACGGTAATTATGTAAAAGACAAAGACGGTAATATTATATATGATCCTATTAATTACGAAGGAACAACCAATGAACAACGTGAACTGTATGAATATGCAATGGCTTTGACAGAAGCATATTTGAGAGTTAACACAGGTGATGAAACAGTTCCTTTCAAAGTTGAATACAATGCAGATGATTATAATACAGCTGCTAATGCTGAAAATAAATCTGATTTTACATATTACAAAAACATCTTTAATAAAATGCAGTCAAGCGGTTATTTCACTTATACCAATAAACCCGGCGAAGCTGATGAAAATCATATTTATGCTGATGTAGGAACAGGAACAGCCGGAAATGTTCAAAAATCTCCTCTTGAAGATAATACTGCATTTGAACAAGCTTTGAGAGACGGAACTTTGAGATTAGAATACTATTCAACAACAGATAAAGCATTTAAATCAACAACAATTTCCGATGACTCTTGCATTCAAGAAGTTTCCGATGAAAGAGCTATTGCTAAAGCTGAATCAAAATATACTCAAGATATGACTGATTTAGAAAATAAAGATAAAAAATTAGATCTTGAATTGAAACGACTGGATACAGAACACAGTGCATTGCAAACTGAATATGATTCAGTTAAAAACGTGGTAGATAAGAACGTAGAATCTTCATTTAAAATATTCTCATAAGAAATAATGATAATAAAAAAACAGAACCATAAATTATGGTTCTGTTTTTGGGTTCGAATTACGTATGAAATTCTATTCTTTTGCTGCAACGCCTGATTTTTCGATAATTTCTTTTTCGATATTAGCAGGTACTTGTTCGTAGCATTTGAATTCCATTGAGAATGTTCCACGTCCTTGAGTTTTTGAACGGATATCTGTTGCATAACCGAACATTTCTCCAAGAGGAACAATCGCATTGATTTTTTGAATTCCTGTTCCTTCAATGATTTCCATACCTTCAACACGGCCACGGCGAGATGAAATATCACCGATAATATCACCTGTGTTTTCTTCAGGAACTTCGATTTCAACTTTCATCATAGGTTCAAGGATACAAGGTTTAGCTTTTCTAACACCTTCTTTAATCGCCATAGAACCTGCGATTTTAAATGCCATTTCTGAAGAGTCAACATCGTGGTATGAACCGTCATAAAGTTCAACTTTAACGTCAATCATCGGGAATCCTGCTAAGATACCGCCTTCAAGAGCTTCTTCCATACCTTTTCTTGCAGGTTCGATGTATTCTTTCGGAATAGCACCCCCAACGATTTTGTTTTCAAATACGAAACCTTCGTTTTCTTGAGCAGGAGCAATTCTGATTTTAACGTGACCGTATTGACCTTTACCACCTGATTGACGGATGAATTTAGAGTCTTGGTCTGCGTTGCCACGAATTGTTTCTCTGTATGCAACCTGAGGTTTACCAACGTTAGCATCAACTTTGAATTCTCTCATAAGACGGTCAACGATGATGTCAAGGTGAAGTTCACCCATACCTGAAATAATTGTTTGACCTGTTTCAGTATCAGATTTAACTCTGAATGAAGGATCTTCTTCTGCAAGTTTTTGAAGTGCAATACCCATTTTATCCTGGTCAGCTTTTGTTTTTGGTTCAATTGCAACTGAAATTACAGGTTCAGGGAAAGTCATTCTTTCTAAGATAATAGGTGCTTTTTCATCACATAATGTATCACCTGTTGTTGTATCTTTCAAACCAACAGCTGCACAGATGTCGCCTGCATATATTTCTTCAATTTCGTTTCTTTGGTCAGCTTGCATTTGTACAAGTCTTGAGATACGTTCTTTTTTACCTGTTGTAGAGTTAAGAACGTAAGAACCTGCTGTTAACTTACCTGAATAAACACGTAAGAATGTTAAACGACCTACATAAGGGTCTGTCATAACTTTAAATGATAAAGCAGAGAAAGGTTCTTCATCAGAAGAGTGTCTTTCTACTCTTGAACCGTCTTCCAATTCACCTTCGATAGCTTTTACATCTACCGGTGAAGGCATTAATTCAACAACTGAATCCAATAATAATTGAACACCTTTGTTTTTAAATGCTGTTCCGCAGGTTACTGGAACGATTTTGTTTTCGCAAACAGCTTTTCTTAAACCTGCTTTTAATTCTTCAACTGTTAAAGATTCAGGATCTTCGAAATATTTTTCCATTAAAGCATCATCAGTTTCACAGATAGCTTCAACAAGAGCTTCTCTGTATTCTTTAGCTTTATCAACTAAATCAGCAGGAATTTCTTCTTCTCTGATATCTGTACCTAAGTCATTTGTATAAATTTCAGCTTTCATTGTAAATAAGTCGATTAAGCCTGTAAATTTATCTTCAGCACCGATAGGCAGTCTGATAGGGTGAGCATTACCGCCTAAACGGTTTCTAACCTGATCTACAACTCTGTAGAAGTTAGCGCCTGTTCTATCCATTTTGTTAACGAAAACCATACGAGGAACTTCGTAACGGTTTGCTTGTCTCCAAACTGTTTCAGATTGAGATTGGACACCGCCTACAGCACAGAATACTGCTACAACGCCGTCTAATACACGCAGTGAACGTTCAACTTCGATAGTGAAGTCAACGTGACCCGGTGTGTCGATAACGTTGATTTGGTGACCTTTCCAATATGAAGTAACAGCTGCAGATTGGATTGTAATACCTCTTTCACGTTCTTGTTCCATAAAGTCTGTTACAGCAGCGCCGTCGTGAACTTCACCGATTTTATGAGTTTTACCTGTGTAAAACAAGATACGTTCAGTTGTAGTGGTTTTACCGGCATCAATGTGTGCGGCAATACCAATGTTTCTGATTTTTTCTAATGGAGTTTTTCTAGCCATTTCTTTGATTTCCTTTTTATATTGTGTACATCGCTATTATAATTTTTAGCCTCATTAAAATTATCACACAAACATATATTTTTACAAAACATATTTATTGTAATTTTAAATATTTGCAATATAATTAGGATTATGGAAACTTTAGAAAAAGATTTAGAAACAACCGAAATTGTAAAGCAGACAAATTTAAAACATATTGCAATAATTATGGACGGAAACCGCCGCTGGGCAAGTGAAAGAAAACTGCCTTCCGCTGTCGGTCATAAAAAAGGCGTTGATGCTTTGAAGGCTACTTTGAGAGCCTGCAAAGACTTCGGCATAAAATATTTAACCGTGTACGCTTTCTCAACCGAAAACTGGAACAGGAAGAAGGAAGAAGTTGACTTTTTGATGGAGCTTCTTGCTGTTACTCTTACAAACGAGCTTGCCGAAATGCATTCGGAGGGTGTTGTAATAAGTTTTATCGGCGATATTTCAAAATTGAGTGAAAAGCTGCAAAAAATCCTTAATAATTCTGTTGAAACCACAAAAAATAATACGGGAGTTCATTTACAAATAGCTTTTAATTACGGCTCAAGAGATGAAATAGTGAATGCTGTAAAATCTATTGTAAAAGAAGGGATTGAACCTGAAAAGATTACCGAAGAAACAATAAGCAAAAATCTTTATACAAACGGAATTCCCGATCCTGATTTGTTAATCAGAACAGGCGGAGAAAAGAGAATTTCCAATTATCTGTTATGGCAGATTGCTTATGCTGAAATCCTTGTTACAAAAGAGTATTGGCCGGAATTTGACAGAAAATCACTGGCATTGGCAGTGGAAGAATTTAAAAACAGACAAAGAAGATTTGGGAAATAATAAAATGAAAATAGTTTTTGCAACAGGCAACGCACATAAACTAAAAGAGATACAGGAAATTGCCTGTGATACCGAAATTGAATTTATTCTGCCTTCAGAAGGTTTTGATCCTGTTGAAGATGGCGAGACATTTGAAGAAAATTCATTGATTAAGGCTCGTGAAGCTGCTCGTGTAAGCGGTATTATGTCGCTTGCAGATGATTCAGGTCTGTGTGTTGAAGCTTTAGGCGGTGCACCGGGTATACATTCGGCAAGATATGCGGAAACTGCTCAGGCTCGAATTGATAAACTGCTGAAAGAACTTGAGGGCTGTCATAATCGTAATGCAAAATTTGTTTGTGCAATGACACTTGTTGATGCTAAAGGTAATTTAGTTTATCAAACACGAGGCGAATGTAAAGGAAAAATTACCGAGAAACAGTCAGGAGCCAACGGTTTCGGATATGACCCCGTATTTTTGGTAGAAAATACAACATTTACAATGGCAGAAATGTCGGAAGAAGAAAAAAATGAAATTTCTCACCGTGGCAGAGCATTGAGAAAAGTACTGGAATATTTAAGCAAATAAGACAATTTCTGAAATTCAAAATAACAGAGAACATAATCAGCAGGGTAATTTTCAATAAAATTTATTGACATGGGCATGAATTGATAATACAATTGTTGTAAAAACAACATAATTTTTTATATAAAAATATATTTTATATCAGACGAGGGAGACAAAATGAAAAAAAATATTATAATATTGCTGTCTATAATTGTAGCTGCTGTTTTGCTGCGTTTCGGATTTTCTAAGTTCGGTGAAATTATGCAGAACAAATCAAGGATGAACAGACCTGCTCCTACTGTTTCGGCTATTGAAGTTCAGGATGAAAATGTTATAAAAAGTTTCGAAGCACCCGGACGTGTTGTATCTAAATACAGGGTTGACGTTCTTGCCCGTATATCAGGCTATCTGCAAAAAAGTTACTTTAAAGAAGGCGATTTTGTAAAGGAAGGACAGGTTTTATTCCAAATTGAACCTACCGAATATTCAAACGCAGCTAATGTTGCATCTGCGAATGTTAAAAATTTAAGCGCACAATTAACTTATGCGGAAAAACAACTGGCACGTGCCGCAGAGCTTGTCAGAAAAGATTATATAGCAAAAGCTCAGTATGATCAGATGCTTTCTCAAAGAGATTCACTAAAAGCACAGCTTGCTTCTGCACAGTCATCTTTTAATGATGCTAACAGAAACCTTGGATACACATTGGTAAAATCACCTGTTGACGGCAAGGTAGGTATAATTACTGTGACTGTCGGCAACTATGTTTCACCTTCAAGCGGGGCATTGACTACAATTAACAGTACTAACCCGATATATGTTACATTCCCGCTGGATTCTGCCGATTTTCAATCTCTTGCTAATTCTGATAAGGAAGAAAACAAAAACAGAAAAGTTGAAATTCTTCTTAATAACGGTGCGAAATATTCTCTAACTGGTGTTCAGGATTTTCAGGACAACAAAGTTGATGTGTCAACAGGTACGGTAACAATGAGAGCAACTTTTGCAAATCCTAACAATGAGTTAATTCATGGTGAATTTGTAACAGTAAAATTATATGCCAATAAACCTGTTCTGGTTCCTGTAGTTCCTGTTACTGCCGTTCTTGAAAACCAGGCAGGAAAATACGTTTATAAGCTTGACGAAAATGAAATTCCTCAGCTGGTTTATGTGAAAACAAGCGGTCAAAGCGGAGATAAATGGATAATTTCCGAAGGAGTTGCCAAAGGAGACAGAATACTTATAGAAGGTTTACAAAAAGTAGTTCCGGGTAAACCTGTAAAAATAGTTTCTCAAGAAGAAATGGAAAAAATTAAAAAAGAACAGGTTACTGAAAATAAAGCTGCAGAAGCCCCTAAAAAATAATTTTGAATAAAGGAAAATAAAATGACCGAACAAAATAACGGAAACATATTTATAAAACGCCCTAAGCTTGCAATTGTAATCTCTCTGGCTATTATGCTTGCAGGTATATTAATGATAAATACTCTTCCACTGGAAGAATACCCGTCTATCACTCCGCCTCAGGTTGTTGTAACCGCAACTTATGCCGGTGCAAGTTCTGACGTTGTGGAAGACACTATTGCGGCTCCTGTTGAAGCTCAGCTTAACGGTGTTGAGGATATGATTTATATGTCTTCGACTTCTCAAAACGGTCAGTATCAGTTAACTTTATATTTTAATATCGGTTCTGATCCTGATATGGCTGTAGTAAACGTACAAAACCAGCTTCAACTTGTAACCCCTCGTCTTCCGGAAGAAGTAAGACGATACGGTTTGTCAGTTAAAAAGTCTACAGGCGGTCCGGGGTTAATGATGATTTCTGTTAACTCGCCTACACACGCATATGATTCATTGTATATTGCAAACTATGCATCAATTTATATTAAAGATGAACTCGCTCGTATCAAAGGTGTCGGTAAAGTTGCGGTATTCGGTTCTTCCGATTATTCAATGCGTATATGGCTTGATGCTACAAAAATGGCTAACCTCGGAGTTTCTGTTTCAGAAGTAAGTACAGCAATTCAATCTCAAAACACACAGGTTCCTGCAGGGGACTTAGGTGTTGAGCCTATGAAGAATAAGCAGATGATTAAGCTTACAATGAGAACAAAAGGTCGTTTAAAAGATGTTTCCGAATTTGAAGATATAATCGTTCGTTCAAAACCGGACGGCTCTCAGATTAAGCTTAAAGATATTGCAAGAGTTGAACTGGGTGCTGAAAGTTATTCCTTCTTCTCTCGTATCGGCGGCAAGGATTCTGCGATTATATCTATAAGTCAGTTACCTGAAGCTAATGCTATTGACCTTTCAAATAAAATAAGAAAGAAAATGCAGGAATTAAGCAAAAGCTTCCCTCAAGGTATTGAATATAAAATTCAGCGTGACGAAACAGAATTCGTTCGTGAGTCTATTAAGGAAGTTATTAACGCTATCGGACTTGCTATTGTGCTTGTAGGATTGGTTACTTATCTTTTCTTAGGCAGCGGCAGAGCTGCATTAATTCCTTTTGCTGCAATCCCTGTTTCATTAATCGGTGTATTTATATTTATGAACATTCTGGGTTTTTCAATAAACCTTTTGATATTATTCGGATTGGTACTTGCGGTAGGTCTGGTTGTTGACGATGCGATTGTTGTACTTGAAAATACACAAAGGCACATTCAGGAAGGAAAAGATCCTGTTCAGGCAACGGAAATTACTATGAAAGAAGTTTTCGGCGCAGTACTTGCAACTTCTCTTGTATTGATGGCAGTATTTGTTCCTGTATCTTTTATGTCAGGGATTACGGGGCAGATGTTCAGACAGTTTGCACTGTGTATTGCTTCTTCAATCGGTTTGTCAACACTGGTTGCATTAACACTTGCTCCTGCATTGTGTGCAATGATTTTGAAATCTGGTGAAGAAAAAGCGGACTTTAAGTTTATACAAAAGTTTGATGACTGGTTTAACGGTATCAGAGATAAATATCTTGAAGGGGTTAAAATATTTATTAATTCCCACACGATAACGATGATTTTGTTTGCCGTAATCATACTATTTATTTCAATAATGTTTTATATGATTCCTAAGGGCTTTTTGCCTACAGAAGATAAAGGTGCTGTTTTTGCTCAAATTCAGCTTCCTGACGGATCTTCCGCTTCAAGGACAGATATGGTGGCAAATGAAGTTGAAGACAGAATTTTAAAAATTGACGGTGTAGATACAACAATTAACCTTGTAGGTTTCTCAGGTGAAAATACGGCTTTAATTGTTGCCCAGCTTACTGATTGGTCTAAACGTAAAAGTAAAGACCTTTCTATGCAAAGTATTTTAGGTAAAATTCAAAAAGAATTTGCTAATTATCCTTCTGCAACAATAGCTGCGTTTTCTCCGCCTTCTATTTCAGGTTTGGGGATGTTCGGCGGTTTCGAATATCAATTGCTCGATAAAGGTGACAGAAGCCCGCAAGAGCTTTATGATGAGGCTCAAAAACTTATGGCAGCTGCTAACAAAGATTCAGCTTTCCAATTGGTATACACTTCATTTACTGCAAACTTACCGCAGTTAATGATTAACGTTGATGAGGATAAAGCTCTGGCGCAGGGTGTACAAATTTCTGAAATCTACAATGCTTTGTCAGGATATTTCGGTAAGTCTTATGTAAACGACTTTAATAAGTATGGTCGTGTTTACCGTGTATACTTGCAGGCTGATTCAGAGTTCAGAGAAAAACCTGGTGATATTAATAAAATCTATGTGAAAAATAATCAGGGAACAATGGTTCCTCTTTCATCAGTCGTAACTGTTAAAAATATCGTAGGACCGTACAGTTTGACAAGATTTAACATGTACCCTGCAATTACGATAAACGGGCAGTCTAGAACAGGGGTAAGTTCAGGGCAGGCAATGGCTGCTATGGAATCAATCTCTGATAAGGTTTTACCACGTGATATGGGTTATGCATGGTCAGGAAGTTCTTTGCAGGAAAAAGAATCAAGCGGTCAAATAGGACCTATTCTAGCTATGTCACTTGTATTTATCTACCTGTTCCTGGTAGGACTTTACGAGAGCTGGATGCTTCCGATTGCGGTATTGTTAATTTCTCCCGTAGCGCTTGTTGGAGCATTGTTCTTCCAATACATTTCAGGTTACTCGCTGGATTTGTATTCGCAAATCGGTCTTGTTATGTTGATAGGTTTATCTACAAAGCAGGCAATTTTGATTATTGAATTTGCAAAAGATGCTCATCAGAACGGTATGGGTATTAAAGAAGCTGCAATGCAGGCTGCTAAATTAAGATTTAGAGCCGTAATGATGACTAATATAGCGTTCATCTTAGGGTTGCTGCCTCTTGTATTTGCAAGCGGAGCAGGTGCTGCCAGCCGTAACTCTGTCGGTATGACTGTATTTGGCGGTATGATGGCTGTTGCTTTCATCGGTACTTTTTTAGTGCCGGCCTTCTTTGTTATGGTGGAAGATTTGAAAGTCTTCACTGCTAAAAATTTCAAAAAAAGGGATAAATAAATGCTAAAAAAAATAATATTATTAGGCTTAATAATAGGATTAAATAATATAAATGTTTATTCGGAAGAAATAGGTAATAAGGTAAACGAAAAAGAATACCCGCAAGCTGAAGCAGTATTGCCTAAAACAACCGAAAAAGCTGACTTTGTTATTGAGGGTTCTGTTGAGAAAAACATTGATATGACACTGGACAGATGTATTGAATTGGCTCTTGGCAACAATCCACAGATAAATGCGGCTTTTCATGATATTTTAGCTTCTGATTCCCGAATTAAGCAGGTTTGGTCAAATTATTTCCCTCAAATCAGCTGGCAAACAGGTTATACAAGAATACGTCAGTTACAATTGTCAGATGCGTTAGGGCAAAACCTTACTTTTAATTACTATATTCTGGGTCAGGTAACATTGCAGCAAATGCTTTATGACTTTGGGGTAACCCAAAATCAGGCAACAATTAAAAGGTTGGATTATGAGGCTTATAAGACAACTTTGGGTGCAACAATTAATGATGTAATTTACCAGACTAAAGATGCTTACTATAATCTTTTGCTGGCTTTTGAAAGTAAAAAAGTTGCGGAAGATACTGTTAACAAATTTGAAATGTTTTACAATCAGGCAAAAGCATTCTATGAAATCGGTATGAATCCTAAAGTTGATGTCACAATTGCTGAAGTAAATTTAAGTAATGCTAAATTACAGCTCATTCAGGCTGATAATGCTGTTAATCTTGCAATCGCAAGACTTAATAATATTATGGGTGTGCCTTTTATTGACCAGTATAATGTTCAGGAAAGGCTTCAATACCAGCCTGTTGATATAACATTTAATCAGGCTGTTGATATTGCCAGAGAAGCCAGACCAGAGCTTAAACTTGCAGAATTAAAGGTTGAAAGTGCTAATCAAACTTTGAAACTTGTTAAAAAATCATATTTCCCTACACTTTCTGTGGAAGGTCAATATCAGGTAGGGGGTAAAAACTGGACATCTAACTATGGTTATAACTTCGGAGGATATTTAAACTTTCCTACAGTCAACGGTATGTTAATTAAAAACGAAATTCAAGAAGCAAGATACCTGTACGATAAAGAATTGGCAAATGCAAGAAATACCCAAAACCAGATATACCTTGAAATTCAAAATGCTTATTTAACTCTTGAAGAAAAGAAAAATCAAATGCCAGTAGCTCTTCTTGGTGTTAAACAGTCAAAAGAAAACTATGAACTTTCTTACGGAAGATACCGTGTAGGCGAAGCAAATCCTACAGAGCTTAAAGATGCACAAATAAATTATCAGCAAGCGCAATTAAGCTACTACAACGCTATGTATCAGTATAATTCGGCTAAAGCTGCACTTGAAAAGGCAGTAGGTAAAAATTTAGCTGCTGAATCGTCTGATATAATCGAACTGGAAAAGTAATTTACAATTACTTAATATTTGTTAATAATAACTTCTTAAAAAGGCAATTTTTTTAAGAAGTTATATTTTATATATATGTAAGATATATAAAACGAGAGAAGAGAGAAAAAGAAAATGTTACCTACAACAGCAGAATCAAATAATAACACAGCAGGAAACGGTCAATTCGGTTCATTGCTGAGAAAAAGAAAAAATAATAACAAGGATGTAACAAGTTTTAACCTTGAAGATTATGAATATTTAACTCAAAAAGACAGAAGAATGCGTTTTAACAATTCAAAAGATCCGATTTATTACGTATTCGATGTAATTGAAAACAGACCGATTAAAACATTGGCAAAAGAATTTGTTAAAGATTCATTCTTCGAAGTCGCAAATTTTGTATCACAAGTCGTTAGATAATCAATAGGAATAAAGGAAAAAGGAATAAAAAAAGATGGTTTAAAACCATCTTTTTTTTTATACAAAAAACGTATGTTACGAATTGTAAATATGAGTTTTAAAATGCCTGAAACCCTGTCATAATCTTTCATAGGATAGGATAGGATAGGATGCGATGCCCGAGTGACAATAATTTTCACCCTATTGTTTTTATAAAAGAGTAAGGGAAATCGATTTTCAATGTTAGTTAAGGAAATAAAAGGGGAAAATTATTATGTCAAAAGTAGCATTAACATTAACACAAAAAGCTGTAAATTTATTCACAAAACGACCCAATGCAACAGGTTTAATGAGAATATTGCCTTCAGGTACAAGAGTTCGGGTGCTAAATAAAGGCAATTATTTAGAAAAAACTATTTTTAAAGCAAATGGAAATACTATAACTTCACATATCACCAAAGACGGTAAATATGTGTCAGGTATTAAAGAAGTAACAAAACGTGGTACAATTTGCCATTCTTACGGAGGTCAAACGTTTGATAAAATTGTTGATGTGCGAAAAAATGATGGTACTATATTCAACTTTTTAGGTCACACTGATAGACAAAACGGCCTCCTCTACAGTAATGTAAATGGCAGATATGATGCAGTTGATCATAAATATATGACTCAATTTAATGAAGCAATGGATTATATTAGAGGTAAAAATTCTCAATCCAAGTACGCAAGTTTAATTGAAGATTTACGTAAACAATGGCTATAATAATTATAATTAATACAAAAAGAACGGTATTTTTACCGTTCTTTTTGTATAATATTAACGTTTTGAGAATTGGAAACGTTTTCTTGCACGTTTGCGGCCGTATTTTTTACGTTCTTTAACACGTGGGTCACGGGTTAATAAGCCTTCTAAACGCAAAACGTTTTTATATTCTTCATTAGCTTTAACAAGAGCTCTTGAAATACCATGTCTGATAGCTCCGCATTGAGCAACTACACCGCCGCCTACTGCTTTTACTCTTACATCGTATTTTTCCTGATTGTCTGTTAATACTAATGGTCTGTATACTAACATTTCAATAGCAGGTCTGTTACCGATATAGTTCTTTAATGTTTTACCGTTAACAAAAATTCTGCCTTTACCTTTTACAAGTTTAACAACAGCAATAGAGGTTTTTCTGCGTCCTGTAGCCATAATTTCTTTATCTGCCATTATTTAGCCTCCTTTTCCAACACGATAGGTTTTTGTGCTGCGTGCGGGTGTTCGCTTCCTTCATAAATTTTAAGTTTAGTTAATTGTTCTGCACCTAAAGTATTATGAGGTAACATACCTTTTACTGCTTTTTCAATTGCTAATCTTGCATCTTTTTCCATCAATTCTTTGAATGATGCTGATTTTAATCCACCGGGATATCCTGTGTGGTGATAATAAATTTTATCAGTTTCTTTTTTACCTGTTACACGAACCTTGCCCGCATTGATAACGATTACGAAATCGCCTGTATCAACGTTAGGAGTGTATTCAGGTTTGTTCTTTCCTCTTAGAATGTTTGCTATTCTGGTAGCTAATCTGCCAAGGATTTCTCCTTCTGCATCTATTAAATACCATTTTCTTTCAACTTCCAGAGGTTTTGCTGAATAAGTTTTCATGCTTTGTCTCCATTATATTTTTAGTTATATGTTACTTTCATTAGTGTCAGACCGTACGGACTGACTGTGTGTCCTGCTTTCGTTCTGTCACAAGCCTCAAGGACTTGTTTCATATATTCTGCGGGACGGTTATGTCCTTCTATTTCAAGAAGGGTTCCGACAATTGTTCTTACCATATTATAAAGAAATCTGTTTCCTATAATATCAATAATTACTTTATCTCCGACTTTATTGCAGTCGGCTTTTTCTATAAAACAAACTTTGCTCGGGTTCAGCGTTCCGGAACTTTTAAAACTTGAAAAATCATGTTCGCCAAGTAAGTAATTCAAGGCTTTTTGCATTCTTTCAATGTTAATGTCATATTTTATTCTCATCAGATCACCGTCAAAAGCATTTTTACATTTACGATTAATAAATACGTATCTGTAATAGCGTTTTTTAGCTGACTTTTGAGCATGAAATTTTTCATCAACCTGTTTCAAATCAGTGACAGATATATCGTCAGGTAAAATTTCATTTAATGAATAGATAAACTTTGAAGCAACAATAGATTTATCCGTATCAAAATGAACTATTTGACCTTCTGAATTTACACCTCTGTCGGTTCTTCCGGAGAAGGTTGTTTTAATTTGCCGGTTATTATTTTCGGTCTTACCGATTATCAATTTACAAAGTGCTTTTTCAAGTTCTCCTTGTATTGTCGGAGTTTCTATTTCTTTGCCGTTTTCAAATTGAATTTGACTTCCGGCATAGTTTTTACCGATATACTGAACCTGAAGCGTGTAACGCATTGGCTTACACCAATTGGATTAAAGCCATTTCTGAAGCATCGCCACGTCTTGGCGGTAATCTGAATATTCTTGTGTATCCGCCTTGACGGTCAGAATATTTTTTACCGATTACCACAAACAATTTTCTTAAAACTGTTTGAGCAGCTAATTTTTTGTCAGCTTGTGGAGCTTCAAAAATTTCGCCAGTAGCTAAGTCCATAAATTGACCGATTTCTTTGTCATAAATGAATTTAGCAGCTTGGCGGCGAGCGTGTAAGTCGCCTCTTTTTGCAAGGGTGATAATTTCTTCAGCGTATGGTCTTAAAGCTTTTGCTCTTGCCATAGTTGTTTTGATTTCACCGTGTACAAAAAGTTCAGTCGCTAAGGAACGTAACAAAGCATCTCTTTGATCCTTTGCTTTTCCCAGCGTATGTTTTTTAGTTTGGTGTCTCATTGTTTTATTCCTTTATTTTTTAACATAGCTTACGATTTAATTTTTCCTTATACTTCTTCTTCAACTTCAGGGTTTGGAGCAAGGTCTAAACCGAAGTGGTGAAGTCTTTCGATAACTTCGTCAGATGATTTCTTACCGAAGTTTTTAATATTTAATAAATCATGTTCTGATTTTTTCAATAATTCAGCCATTGAATTTATGCTTGCACGTTTCAAGCAGTTGTATGCTCTAACAGACAATTCCAATTCTTCAATTGTCATTGTAGGTGCATTTGAATCATCTTCAACTTCTTCTTCAATAGTCATTGAAGGTGTAATTACAGGCTGACCTGTAATTGAAGCGATTTGCATAAAGTGGTCAATCAATAGGTTTGAAGCCTGGCTTAAAGCGTTAGTTACATCAATTGAACCGTTAGACCAGATTTCAAGCGTTAATTTATCGAAGTCGATTGAATCGCCTACACGGGTGCTTTCTACATTGTAGCTAACACGTTTGATAGGCATGAATGTTGCATCGATAGGAAGAACATCGATTGAAACGCCTTTAGAATCTCTTGGAACATCATGTGCAACGTAACCTTTGCCGGTTTCAACAACTACATCGGCGTGGAAGCTTCCGCCATCTGCTACTGTACAGATTAACCAGTCAGGGTTAACAACTTTAACGCCTGCAGGAAGCTGAATATCACTTGCGAGTACTGCACCCGGACGGTCAACATCTATTCTTAAATGTTGAGGTTCTTTGGAATCAGTTTTTACAACTAATCCTTTAAGGTTTAGCATAACATCAATAACATCTTCCAATACACCAGGAATTGCAGTGTATTCGTGAGTGATACCTTCTATTCTTGCAGAAGTAACAGCTGTTCCTTCCAAGCTTGAAAGAAGTACACGTCTTAAAGAATTACCGATTGTTGTACCGAAGCCTTTTTCTAGTGGTTCAATTACGAATTTACCGTATTGTGAACCGTCAGAACTTGTTGTTGTATTAACACATTTAATTTTTAATTCCATTTTTTAATCTCCTAGTTTTTGTTAACTATTTTGGATTTCTCCGATGAGTGTTCTAAATTACTTCTGGTTATTTAGAATAGTACTCGATTACAAGTTGTTCTTTAAATTCAGGATCTAATTCTTCTCTTTCAGGAATTCTGTCGAAAGTGATTTTTAGAGCTTCCTTGTCGATTGTCATCCAAGCCGGTGCACAAGCCATATCAATCATTTCGGTTACGCTTTTTAAGAAAGCTGTACTTTTTGATTTGATAGTGATTACGTCGCCTGATTTCACCAGGTAAGATGGAATATCAACTTTTTTACCGTTAACAAGAACGTGACCGTGGTTAACGATTTGTCTTGTTTGTTTACGTGTGATACCTAAGCCTGCTCTGAATAGAACGTTGTCTAATCTTGATTCAAGGATTTGTAAAAGGATTGTACCTGTTACGCCTTTTCTTCTTGCAGCTTCGTTGTAATATTTTGCAAATTGTTTTTCACTTACAAGGTAAGTAAATCTGATTTTTTGTTTTTCTGCCAGGTGAAGTGCATATTCAGAAAGTTTTTTTCTAACTGCACCGTGTTGACCTGAAGCTGTTTGTCTCATAGAAGATGTTAATTTTCTGTTTGACAAATCTTTAACTTTTTTATTTCTAAATAATTTATTACTTGGTCCTGTATATCTAGCCATTGTTTAGTTTTCTCCTTTTAATTACGGCAGGGCATCTATGGTTTACTTTTTGGCTTATAAAGCAAGCCCCTGCCTGTGTACATTTGTTGTTATAGTGTTTTTATTAAACACGACGTTTTTTAGGCGGACGACATCCGTTGTGAGGAATAGGAGTTACATCTTTGATTAATGTAATTTCCAAACCTGCAGCCTGGATTGCTCTGATTGCAGTTTCTCTTCCTGAACCAGGTCCTTTGATGTGAACTTCAACTTTTTTCATACCTTGATCTATAGATTTTTTAGCTACAAGTTCAGCTGCTGATTGAGCTGCAAAAGGAGTTCCTTTTCTTGCGCCTTTAAATCCTGTAGCACCTGCTGTTGCCCAAGCAATAGCATTACCTTGAGTATCTGTAGAAGTTACGATTGTATTGTTAAATGTTGATTGAATGTGTACAACACCTTGCAATACGTTCTTTTTTTCTTTTTTCTTAGTTTTTACTGGTCTTGCCATTTTTATTATCCTTTTTTTTTATTACTTTTGTAAGTTACTTAATATTTTGGGATTACTTAGAAATTATTATTTCTTTTTAGTAATAGCCATACCTTTTTTACCACGGCGGGTTCTTGCGTTGGTCTTAGTTCTTTGTCCTCTGCAAGGAAGATTACGTTTGTGTCTCATTCCTCTGTAAGAACCGATTTCTTGAAGACGTTTAATATTCATTGTTACTTCACGGCGAAGGTCACCTTCGATGTGGTAGTTAGATAATTCATTTCTTAAAAGTTTAATATCTTCATCTGTTAAATCATCTGTTCTAAGATCAGGTGAAATTCCTGTTGCTTTCAAGATATTTTCGCTTCTTTTAGGTCCGATTCCGTAGATATATGTAAGAGCTACGATAATTCTTTTGTTACGAGGTAAATCTACCCCTGCCAGTCTTGCCATTTTTCTTTTTCCTTTCTCTTGGCTTTTGGTGCGGTTCCAGCTGTTACATTCTGTTTCCGCACACTTGTTGTTAGATTTTTTTGTGTATGAGGGTTAAATACTTCCTCACCATTGACCGTTTAAGTCCGTCAATTCAACTATTTTTAGATTGTATTAAATTATTGCTTTACGCTATACTGTCATTCGCTCCATTTTATTACATAAAATTTCCGCTCATTTCGTTGCGCACCACTTCGAGTTCGTTCACTTACGTTCACTCCACTCTACGCAAAATTTAACCCTGTCTTTGTTTGTGTTTAGGGTTTTCGCAAATTACGGCGATTCTACCTTTTCTTTTAATGCATTTGCATTTATCGCACATAGGTTTTACTGATGATCTGACTTTCATTTTCTTTTCCTTTATATTGTTTTGTACGTTTATTTGTCTTGCTCGTTGCCTTAAGCGTGCTTTCGGTTGTCGTTTGCAATGGCTTTGCCATTTTGCCGCCAAGCCTGCGCACCCGGCTCACTTGCGCTTATTTTAATCTGAATGTGATACGGCCTCTTGTAAGGTCATACGGTGTCATTTCTACTTTTACCTTGTCACCCGGTAAAATTCTGATGAAATTTTTTCTGATTTTTCCTGAGATATGAGCAAGGATTTCGTGGTCATTTTCAAGCTTTACACGGAACATAGCGTTCGGCATTGCTTCTAAAATTGTACCTTCTAACTCGATTACATCTTTTGCCATTTAATTATTTTCCTTTTCAAATTTCGGCTTTTTTGTGCATAATACTGCACTATAAATAATCATACTTGCAAAATTGTTAATTGCAAGCGGTTTTGACATGTTTTTCAGCCAAAAAACGTAGAAAAATTTTGTGTGTTTTTTTAAAAACGCCACACTATCAAGATTTACTTGATTATTAAAAATTGCTTTGTTTAGCAACTTTGAGCTATATTGTAAATTTTTCTTAATAATTTCTAATTATT
Organism: Clostridium sp. CAG:967; assembly: GCA_000433095.1. GTDB lineage: Bacteria > Cyanobacteriota > Vampirovibrionia > Gastranaerophilales > Gastranaerophilaceae > Stercorousia. The sequence continues at coordinate 68,419 of HF991479.1, forward strand.
TAATTTTTAATTAAACAAATATATCACTTACATTTCTTTTTGCCGTTCCAACTTAAATCTTTGCAGTGAAGGTAATCTAAGTTTTCATTATAAAGCACCCATGCAGTACAGCTACGGGAAGGATATGTGCCGTCAATGTAGGCACAGCTTTGAAATTCTTCATCAGTTGTGCCGTATGGCACTATTCTGTTATTTTTTACCCTAAACCAGAATGCATCTCTGCCTGTAGTATTTGGCTTTTTCTTACCGTTTGTATCAACGAATAAAACAGCACAATTTGTGTCTGGATTTGTATCGCAGGTTTGTGCAGCCCAAATTGCTATTGCTGTGCCGTCAGCGATTGTAAATGTATAAAAATTAGAAGCACTTCCTCCAAATTGTTCTTTCTTTGTTCTCAGAGTGTTGTAAGTACCGTCATAAAAACATCCGCCTTTGTTTTTACAGTTACTTAGAATTGACATATACGGGGAGATTTTATTATAAAAGTTTTCAGCTCCTGTTACATCGCTTCCGTTACCGCTTGGTGTTAGTTCCCACTGATCAAGTGTCCCGTATTCGTTTATAGCCAAAAGCAAAGCGTTGCTCAATGTAGAGTATGCTTTTTTAAGCTGGCTGACTGTTGTTTTTTCCTGATGGTTAGCTATTAATGAGGGCAAAGTCATTGCTGCGACAACCCCAATAATACCGAGAGTAATTAACACCTCAGCTAATGTGAATCCCTTTAACCCTTTTACCCAAGCAACTTTTGCGGGGGGGGGGCAACCCTTAATGCTTCTTGTGTCATAATTTCAGCCTCCTTTTTTTTCTATTATTTATTATTTATTAACTAATGTCAATATAAATCTTGAAAAGCCTTTTGTATGAATACTTTTGCTCATATTTAAATTGTTAACTTTTTTTACAATTTTTTTAATAATTGAATTTCGACGGGAATAATATACTTAATATTTATATAGAGTAATAATCGAGGAGAGTGTTATGGCTATCAAAGTTGACGGCATTTCATCAGAAGACGAATTAAAAAAAGCACAGGCTGCAGCACAGGCTCAAGGAACTTCTATTACAAATTATAACGAATGGTCACAAATCTTAAGTGATTTTCAAAAAAACGGTATTGAATCAACTGGTTCTTATGCAGGTGATAAAGCAAGAATGCAGGAAATTCAAATGGCCGTTGAGGAGTATGTAAACGAATTGCAGGCGCAAGAAAAAGTTCAGCAGAATTCGCCTGACAATAAAGAAACAGAAAAGGTTCAAAAGGCTACGGAAACCGATAGAAATCAGGACATAAAAGCGACGGTTGCAAATGCTACAAGTTCTCAAATTATGGCTGATTATATGAAGTATTATCATTTATTAATGTAATTTATCGTCGTAGAATGGCAAGAAAAAACGTTATCTTTAAGATAACGTTTTTTTATTAATTCAATGTTTTAATTCTGTTAAACGGCCAAAATAAGATTACAGCTTTTCCGACAAATCTGTCTTCAGGCAGGAACCCCCACCATCTGCCGTCATAAGAATTCCCTCTGTTATCTCCCATCATCAAATATTGCCCTTCAGGAATTACGACAGGTCCGCAAATCATGTCCTGTGTGCAGTTTTTTTCATAATATTCACTTCTTATGTATGGTTCGTTAAGAGGTTCATCATTAATATAAACAGTGCTTTTGCCGTTAGCATCTGTTTTAATCTCAAACTTATCACCCGGTGTTCCTATTACACGTTTTATATATGCAACGTCTTTACACCAAAAACCTGTAAGGCGTGAGAATAATTTCCATGGTGTGTTTCTTAACTTTTCAAACGGCGGGTAAAATACCATTATGTCGCCACGTTTTGGTGAAGAATAAAATCTTGAAAATCTTTCAACAATTATTCTGTCACCTTCTATAAGCGTAGGGCGCATTGAAGCAGAAGGTATCCAGCGTATTTCGCCTATGAAAAATCTTATTATGATAACCATTACTACGACAAAAACTATTGTTTCAATAATTTCTCTTGCCATAGGATTGATTTTCAAATACTGTTCTTTTATTTTGTTAATTAATTCTTTAAATTTATTCATATTTTAAAAGCTCCAAAAGCTCTGTTAAAGTTGATTTATATTTATTGTTATTAAGTTCTTCCAATGATTGTTTAGCTTTTTCTATGTAATTATTTAACAAAAGCTTGGTTTTTTCAATACCTTCATCAGGCTTGATAATGTTTTGCGAAAAAATTACGGGTGCTGTATATATGCCTTCTTCTAAGTCTGTTTTAGTTGTTTTAATATTAATTAAATCATCCCTTATCTGAAAAGCAATTCCAAAGTTTTTTGCAAATTCTTCTGCATTGATATTTGAATTTGATAACATTATAGCACCGCAGATTGCTGTTTCAAAGAGTTTTGCTGTTTTCCTCTCTGTTTTTTTCAGGTAATCTTCTAAAGTTGGGATTTCAAACCTGTTGAAGTATTGTGTTACTTCTCCATTGCACATATCATCAAGTGTTTGAGCGAACATTTCTATCAATTTGACTGAATTTAAACTACAGATTTTTTTCAGTGCAATTGAAAGTAAGTAGTCGCCTGATATTACGGCAAGTTTATTTTCAAATTCCGAATTAATTGTTTTGATTTTACGTCTTTCTTTGCTTTCATCAATAATATCATCGTGGATTAGTGAAGCATTGTGGACAAGTTCTATTGCGGTTTGCAGCAAAACATGCCTGTCGTCAATGTTTTGACCTGCTGCTTTTAAATATAAATATGATACAACGGCTCTAATGTGTTTTGAAGGAGCTGTCATAAGCTCGAAAAGTTTTGATTTTAAAGGCTCTTGAATGTTTATATCTTTTGTAATTTCTGCTTTAATCTGCTCAACTTCTTCTTTTACTTCATTAAGGATATGCAAATATTTGTCTTGAAAAGTCATACAATGATATTAACATAGAAAAATTAATTTATCTTTAATAACTCAGAGAATTTTTTTTCGCCTTTAATATATTTGGATGTGATAATAGTAAGTTTTTCTATTTTGTGATTAATTTTTTTGAAAATCCAGCAGATTTGACCGTAGACAATAAAAGCTAATATTTTTTTGTCGTCGGTATTTTTATATATTTTATAGTAAGCTTTTGTCTGGAGTGCAAATGGTGACTTTTGTTTTGACTTACTTATGTAGCTTGACGGATGAAGGCGCCATTTTGTAAGTTTTGACGGAATATAATAGAAATTATTAAGATGTGCAAGCTGTATGTAAATCCACCAGTCTAAAAGACAGTCTATAGGTGTATTAAAATCTGTTTTTAGTAAGTCGGATTTTTTTGCTGTTACGCTTGAAAAGGTAAATATATTATTATCGCAATAAAAATCATAAAACATGTTTGCAGGATATTTTTTCTTTGATAATTTTTTGTTAGTTCTTTTCATACTTCTTGATATGCGTTCAATTCTTTTTTCATCGCCAAAAATTTCGCATTCATTAAATATTAAATTTATATTATTGTTATTTTTTATTACTTCTGTTTTTTGTTCAAGATAATCAGGTGCTAAAATGTCATCACTCTCAAGCAGTGTAATCCATTCCGTTTCAGCAAGTTTTATACCGTATTCAAGTGTTTTTTGAAGCCCTTTGTTTTCATTATTCGGGTGTGTAAATAGTTTTATTCTGTTGTCTTTCTGGCAGAAATCTTTGATTATGCTGACGGAATTGTCCGTAGAACCGTCATCTACTATAATCATTTCCCAGTTTGTGTAAGTTTGGTTTATAACTGACTGAATGCATTCCGAAATATATTGTTCATAGTTGTAACTTGTAAGTACTATACTTATTTTTAAACTGCATTCATCCATTTTTTATAAAAGTCCTTTTATAAATACAACAATGGTAGTTAATATATTATTTAGTGAATAATATGTCAAGAAATTGTTATAAGATAAAAAAAAACGACTTGCTTGCGCTTGTCGTTGGAAAATCAATAGGAAAAAGGGAAAGGAAAATTTATTATTGGAGCGGCTGCGCTCCTAAATCTTTAGTTTTGCCTTCTGTGGCGGGTGGAGCGGCTAAGCCCCTAGCCGAAGGTTTTGAATGTAGATTCGGTATTCTTTTGGATTACCTGTGATACTGCATCCAATTCTGTTGAGATTGCATCTTGTTCTGTGTCCAGTTGTTTTAATCTCAATTCAAGGTTTTTATCTTGCGATTGAATAATTTCAATCTTTGCGTTAATCTCATTGATTGCCTGATCATATTCGTATTTTTCATACTCATACTGGTTCATTGCATCTTCGTATGCATCCTGATCGGTAACGGTTGATGTTGTTAACGAATAAGTAACAGGATTGCCGTCATTTGGCAAAGTGATGTTAATATAACGCCCTGAACTGTCTTTTTCAATTTGACAGCCTGTAACAGCTTTAACTTCTTCGGTTTTAGTTTCGCTTCCTATTTTGTAGCAATTAATATTTGATTGTGAATTGCCGTTATCATCGTAGTTAGCGGTTTCTAAATCTGCAAGTTTGTAGAAGTAAGGATTATATTCACCTGTAGTTGTATCTTGAATATATCTTACCATATAGTCACCTGCGCCATATTTATTTTGAAGAAGTTTAATGTATTCATCTTCTTCTGCTTTCAATTGTGTAATCTGGTCTTTTGACAGAGATTCCAAATAACTGTCAGCTCCGCCTGCATCTTTGTCGTAAGTACCGTCAGCGGTAGTAGGTATTGTACCTAATTTACGCAAAGTAGTAGAACCGACTTTAAATACGGTTTTGTCTTCATTAGCATTAACAATGCTTGTAGATGCACCGACAACAGAAAAATCATCTGTCCATTGTCTCAAATAACTTACAGTATAAGTACCGTTGTTTTGAGCTATCATTGCTGTAATTTGATTTGTTAAAGCTCCGTCTTCGAAAGTATACACAGTTTTTGTGTAATCGTCGACAGACGGCGGTACAGGTACTGACATGCCGAGCAAATCATTATAGTAATTTGCTGACTGGTTTGACAATGTTGTTCTTTGTTGGTTAATCTGTTGACCTTCAAATTCAACATTGGTTTTTCTGGCTGTCAGACCTAAAAATCTAGCTTGTGACGCTGCCATTCCCATTGCTGTCGAACTTCCTTTCGTTTTACTTAGTACTCGTATTTATGTTATCGACACATGGGTTTTAAAACTTTAATCATGAAAGCATTCATGTTACGAATTTGTAACATGTTATTTTTGCGGCTGGTTTCTAAATCGGTCTGAAATGTAGGCCAGGATTGCTCCTCCGATTTCTTCATCAGGGTCAAAATTTGAAGTTTGCGGGCGCAAAGAATTCTGTATTAACATTTTCACCAGCGGTCCGAATGCATCAGGAACCTGTGTTTTTCTGTATATGCCTGCAAGGTAAGTTTGTATATTGGGTGATGTTGTATTGTTAAAGCGGGATAATACGGGATACATTTTATCTATACCTTTCACACCTTCATCAGCCATTGAATTTATTATATGAAGTGTTTCAACAATTTGCGCTTCATTGTTTGAGTGAACAAGAACATCTGCAAGATAAGGCAGTGCAGCTTCTTTTTGAGAAACAAAAAAATCAACTTTTCTTTCATCTACAATTGTATAATTTCTGTTTCCTGAAGGCAGCAGGCATGGTTGATACTTAGTTATATTATTATATTGTACAGGTTGAACGGATATATAATTATACATAAATTACCTCTATGAATATACGAACGGAGGTCCGTTTTTAATTTCAAACAATATATTATCTGCCATTACTTTAAGTTCTTCTTTTGGTTTGCCTTTATCGACCTGTTTATAGAACTCGTCAACAAGCGGCTGAATTGCAGCATCTTTTTTTGATTTGAAGTTTCTAAGTTCTGTTGATACAAGTCTGTTTTGCAATTCGATTTCCGTTTGTGCGTTAAGCTTTTTAACCTGAACTTCTTTTATTGCATCACCTGCAAGTTTTCCGCCATAGCTTATTGCAGTAAGTCCTGTTATTCCGAAAAATAATTGTTTAAACTGCTTGTTGTCGGTATCTAAAAGCCAGTTGTAGAAAAATGCTCTGTAATCGTCAACGTGTGAATAGAAAGTTGGTTTTGGTGTTCCGTCGCCGCCTATTGTTTCGTTTACTTTTGTTGTAGATGTTTCTGATTTTTTTACCAGTTTTTGAGTGAATTCTTCTATATCGTTTTTATCCCAGTTCAAATTTTTCAGATAATTTTTAATTGTTTCAGGTGAAGCATCTATTGATTGGAAATGTGCTTCAAGAAGTTTTTTATCATTGTCTTTTGTTAAGTTAGTTGATTTTTTTACTATATCGTTGATTAAGTTCTTTCTGTCTTTTACGTAATCTTCTAAAAGGTTTTTGCTTTTACTTAAGTTTTTCAATGATAAAAAGCCCAGTCCGGCAATTGCCGCAAGCGTTCCTGCTCCGAGCAGAAAATAGTTCAAATTATTATTGGTGTTATCTTTATTATTATATCTGCCTGTAAATTTCAGATGTTTGCCAAAGTTCGGCAGGATTTTTTCTTTGTCATCGTTCAGGAATTTACTGAATTCTTGTGCCTTTTCAGCAAGCATGCTTCTGGTTATCTGAATTTTTCCTGCAAAAGACTGGGTTTCAATTTCAATTAACTGTTCCTGCATATTTTTTTGTATATCGGCTTCACGTTTTTTTACCCAGACATCTTTAAATCCGTCAAAGAATGTTTTACCCATAAAACCCATAGCTGTTAGAGTAAGAACTCCTATGCCGGCATGAATTGTTTTTCTTGTAGGACTTTGAATCATTTGATAAATTGCCTGATGGGTTTCTTCATTCAGTGCAACGTTCCTTGTAGTTGCGGGAAGGCGTTTTTCGTCAGAAATTTTTAAATTTATTCTGGTGTTTCGTCTTACAAAAGCCGAAAGAAGCGCAACTGCACCCATTACGCCGACTGCAACCGCACTGATTGGCAGGATGCTTTTTTCTTTCGAAGTATTTTTCTCATACAATCTTGAAGGCATTTTTGCGTTTTCTGATATTACAAGGCTGTCATAGGTGTCGTTAAGGTTGATTTTGCAATCGGGACAGTCTTTTATGAATGTGTTAACAAGCACGCCTTCTTTTGTTTCAGTGTTGGCACGTTTTTGAGAGTTAGTTAAATTTCTTTGTTGTCTTATCGTTTCAGCATCATGAAACGGTGTCATGTTCAGCGGCATCTAAATCCTTTTCTGCTTCGGTTATTTTTTTATACAAATCATGTATAAATGTTTTTAGTTCAAAAGCTTTTTTAGTTTCATCAATTTGTTTGTCGTTGTTGTCCGTATCAAGCGGTTGGAATATTGAGAACAGTGATTTTACTTTCTTTTTCAAATCTTTGAAGGCTTCAGATATTTTCTTTTCGATTGAAGCTTTCAATTCACCTATCATTGCAGTGAGTTTATCGGAAATATCAGCAAGTTTTTGCTGAATTGTCTGGATAGTATTTGAGATAGCTGTCGGAATACCTGCTATTGTTCTTATAATTCCGCCGAGAACCGTATTTAGTACAAAGTTTACGGGTTTAGCAATTATTGGCGGTGTATTATTTGTAAAAAACTGTGCAATATTTGCCAATTTTTGGCTGGAATTCATTAATGCATTCTGGAAAGCCTGTACATTTTGAGCAAAGTTTTGGGCATCCTGCTGTCTTTGGAGTTTTGCATTCTGCTGTGCTTTTAAAAATGCTCCGATTGCTGCGCATTCATTCCAGCTCATTTCACCGGGTTTTGCGGAAAAGTCTGCTTTTTTCATTCCTCCTCCGCCCATACCGTTACAAATCGGGCATGCGCCAAGCGGCAGTCCGTGCGGACAGGTTCCCACTCTCGCATTATTGGTTTGTACGGCTCCAAGTGACATTAAAAAATCCTCCGGCATTCGCTAAGAGGACTCAAAGAATATAATTACACATCCAATCTGCTCGTGGAATGTGTTTCCTTTGAGTGTTCCGGCTTTTACGGCTGCGGCAGCAGCTGGAGATATTCACTCCATTTCCTCCTATTTAAAAGGGTATGATAAGCAAAATTTTAAGTCAATTTTTTGTGTTTAATTGTAAACTTGAACAATGATTTGAAAAATGATATAATTAAAATGTAACTAAGAAAGGAGCACCAGCGTAGCCGCTGGATCCGCCACGTCGGGTATTGCATCAATATTAAAAATAAATGAAAGGAGAACAATATGAACAGATTTATGAAAGAATTTTGTTCGTTAGCCATTAAAATTGTGACTAGAGTCCAATTTGGCTACGTACGTAGTATCGGGGGGGGGGCAACCGTTTAAGCTCCAGTATTAAGGCATTCACACTTGCAGAAGTTTTAATCACGCTTGCTATAATCGGTGTAGTTGCAGCAATGACGATGCCTTCTCTAATTCAAAAATATCAGGAACAAAAAAGGGTTACACAGTTAAAAAAAGCATACGCTGTTATGCAAAATGCTTATTTAATGGCAGTTAAAGATTATGGTGAACTGCAGGATTGGGGTTTAACAATAACTAATACCGGCGAAGTTGACGATGAGGGCGAACCTGTTTTAGATAATACAGGCGTAGTTAATGTTATGAATATTCTTATGAAATATGTACAAAAAGTCAAAATGTCAGAAGGTGAATATATAGGATATGTACAATCACTTGACGGAAGACAGGCATATTGGCCATGGAAAGTTTCTGCAGATAAATATTTTTTATTACCTGACGGTACTATGGTATCCTCCGGTTGGATAAATAATGCTGATTGTTCTGAGGTTTATGACGGAAAAAGAATACGCTGCGGGGATTTTTGGATTGTATTTCCGAAAAAGTCGACAATGAAAATCGGTGTTGATGTGTTTAATTTCTCTTTAACAAAAGAAGGTTTTAAACCTAATAAAAGTATGAGTTTATGCAATAAGTACAGCACAGCCGGCTCTGCTGACCAGAATGGCAGAGGATGCAGCGGATGGGTTCTTATAAACGGTAATATGGATTATCTTCACAGAGAAATAAAAAACGATGAATGGAAATAAATTGTTAATAAAATAAATCTTCTGATTTGTTGACAAATTTTAAACATAGTTATAAAATTATAAATACTCCAATAAGGAAAGCATGGGTGTAATTCCCACACTGGACCGCAGCCGTGTCCTCTGTACATAATTAATTTTGTACATGACCTCCCAAAATTGGTGAGATAGTCGGAATGCTTATCGGGGTTAATGTTACCACGGAAATCTGGGAGATTTTTTATGAACAATACTGTTATGAAAAACGGAGGAAATGTCGTTGCGTTAGATGCTGTAAAGTCAGCTTACATGTCTAATCCGACTATCAATGAAAAGGATGCAAATGTTGCTCTTGTTGACAATTACTTGAAACAACTGGATTGGAAAGTTAATGAAAATTCAAATATGGCTTATTCAATTCAAGGGTTAAACAATTACATTGCATCGGAAATCAGCAAGAATTACTGGCTGAACAAAATTTATCCTACAGAAATTAAAAACGCACATCTGTGCGGAGATATTCATATTCATGATTTGAATATTATATCTGTTTACTGTGTAGGCTGGGATTTAAAAGACTTATTAACAGAAGGTTTTACGGGCGTGCGAGGCAAAATTGAAAGCGCACCTGCAAAACATTTCAGAACAGCTCTGGGACAAATCGTAAACTTTATGTATACTATGCAGGGTGAAGCTGCGGGAGCTCAGGCTTTTTCTAATTTTGATACTTTGTTGGCACCGTTTATCAGTTATGATAATTTAGATTATAAACAGGTTAAACAGGCAATTCAGGAATTTGTTTTCAATATGAACGTCCCTACACGTGTAGGTTTTCAAACTCCGTTTACCAATATCACAATGGACTTAACGGTTCCTTCTTATTATGCCGAACAGCCTGTTATAATCGGCGGTGAACTTCAGGAACGTACATATAAAGAGTTCCAAAAAGAAATGGATATGCTTAATAAGGCTTTCTTTGAAGTTATGATGGAGGGTGATAATTCAGGCAGAGTATTTACTTTCCCTATTCCGACTTACAATATTACAAAAGACTTTGACTGGGATAATGAAAATATTGAAGGTTTATGGGAAATGTCTGCAAAATACGGTATTCCGTATTTCTCTAACTTTATTAATTCTGATATGTCACCTGAAGATGCACGTTCTATGTGCTGCCGTTTAAGAATTGACAACAGAGAGCTTGAATACAGAGGCGGCGGTTTGTTCGGCTCTAACCCTTTAACCGGCTCTGTCGGAGTTGTTACGATTAACCTTCCGAAAATTGCGGCAAGTTCAAAAACAAAAGGTGAATTTTTAGACAAGCTTGCCGAAAAAATGGAAATTGCCAAACAAAGTTTGGAAATTAAACGAAAACTTCTGGAAGAACTTACTGATAAAGATTTATATCCTTATACAAAATTCTATTTAAGAGATATTAAATCACGTTTTAAAGTTTACTGGAAAAATCACTTCTCAACAATCGGTTTGATTGGGATGAACGAAGCTTGTATGAACCTTTTGCAGGATAACATCGGAAGTTTCAGAGGAAAACAGTTTGCTCTTGAAGTAATGGATTTTATGCGGGCAAAAATCGTTGAATTCCAAAAAGAAACAGGGAATAATTACAATCTTGAAGCAACTCCGGGTGAAGGAACTTCTTACAGGCTTGCCAAGCTTGATAAAGAAAGATACCCGTATTATACAAATTCTACCCAGCTTCCTGTAAATTACACTGATGATATTTTTGAAGTTCTTAATCATCAGGACGATTTGCAAACCAAGTATACAGGAGGAACAGTCGTTCACATTTATGCAGGCGAAAGAATTCAATCAACAGAAACTATGAAAAATCTTGTTAAAAAGATTTGCAATAATTATCATTTGCCGTATTTTACATTCTCGCCTACATTCAGCACCTGCCCTAACCACGGGTATGTTGCAGGTGAACATTTTACCTGCCCGGAATGCGGAGCTGACTGTGAAGTTTATTCACGTGTTGTGGGCTATATCAGACCTGTTCAGCAATGGAATAAGGGTAAGAAAAAAGAATTCAATGACAGAAAAGAATTTGTTATCGGGGAGTGCCAATGCTTATAGGCGGAGTTCAAAAAACTTCCCTGCTTGATTTCCCTGATAAAATAAGTGCAATTGTTTTTACACAAGGGTGTAATTTCAGATGCGGATATTGTCATAATCCTGAATTAATAGTTCTAAGAAATGAGCCGGCCTGGACTAAAGCCGGCTTCTTGGAATTCTTGATTTCCCGAAAAGGAAAGCTTGACGGGGTTGTAATTACAGGAGGCGAACCTTGCCTGCAAAATGATTTAATTGATTTTATAAAAGAAATTAAAGCTATGGGATTTCTCGTTAAACTTGATACGAACGGTACTTTTCCTGACAGATTGCAGGAATGCCTGCCTTATCTGGATTACATTGCAATGGATATAAAAGCTCCGTTACATAAATATTCGGAAATTACAAAATTAAATATTAATACTGATAAAATTGAGAAAAGTATTAATTTGATTATGAATAGCGGAATTGATTACGAATTCCGTACAACTGTCGTGAAATCTCAGCTGACTTTTGAGGATTTTGAAGATATCGGCAAGTTGATTAAAGGCGCAAAAAAATATTATCTGCAAAAATTTGTTGCTTCTAAAACCTTAGATGAGGGGATGATGAGTGAAAAAACTTACTCAAATGAAGATTTCGAAAAAATAAAATTATTGCTGAATGTTAATATAAATAATGTTGAAATAAGAGGATGAAAACAGGGCGTGATGTATAGTTTCACTTGAAAATTTTCAAAAAACGCTTATAATAAGAATAACACATAAAGGAGTGAAAGTATGAAAAATTTATTTGAAGACACGCAAGTGTCTGTAGTTGCTGATGTTCAATCAGAATGTCAGGCTAAACTGCGTTTTGAAATTCGGGGGGGGGGCACTCTAAAAGAGTGTTGTAAAAAGATAAAAATCTGTTATAATAGTGATATATTACATCACAATTATAATGGAGATTTTATGAAAAGATTTGGATACACATTAGCAGAAATAGTAATCGTAATGCTTATCATAGCCGTAATAGTAGGTGTAAGCATAAAAGTTACCAAGTCCCGTTTAGATAATGTAATTTCTTATACATATTATTCAACTTATTCAACATTGCGTTCAGTTACGTCTAATATGCTGGCTGATTATAATCCTAATGATGATTTATATAAATCATTTTTGCGTGTACCCTTGATAGGAAGATTGCTTTCAGCTCCTGTATATGCAGAAAAGGCTCAATTATATACTTGTCCTTATTACGCTACTTACGATATTTGGAGTAATGGAACAAATATGTATGGAACGTGGACCTCAGGTGATGCTTTAATCAGGAAAAGTAAATCAGACCTTAATTGCAGTTATAATGAAGCTTTAAATAATATAAGAAATACTGTTAATAATACAACCGGAGAACATAGTTATATGGTATGCTCCGGAACACGGGGCGGACACTCAACTTATGGTACCGGTCCGGGATATACAACAAGTGATACATCAAAAAATTGTACTTATGATTGTTCTACCGGTAACAGCCACTATGTAGGGGGAGGCAATTGCGGGCCGCACTCACTATTGAAAGATAGTGCTTTCTGTAATTCTGTTCTGTATTCATTTGAATTACAATCTGGAATATGTGTGCATGAATATGAATGTCCTGAAGGAACTTATGTAAAATATGGTACAGATGAGTATTCTACTATAGTCTGGGATGCAAGTCAGGGAAAAGGTGTTACAAAGTATTTATACCATGATAAATATACCTGTGTTTCCTATAAAACCTGTCCAGACGGCAGTCAGGTAAAACAGGATGAAACCTGTCCCGAAAGCGGCGTAGAACCTGAAACCCCCGAAACTCCTGTTTGTAATATCAGTCCTACAGACAGTGAAATATCATCACAATATTGCTTGGGCAAAGAATTTGACAGTACACCTGAGGTCTGCGGCTGGGTAAATATTAACCCGTGGCCTCCAGCCTGTGAAACAGGTAAAGAATGGAGTGCAGAAAATTGTAAATGTATAGCAATTCCTGCAACAATACCTAAAAAAGGAGCAAATTTCTGTGAATTATTTGAAAGATTGGTAAATATAAGCCCTACAGACAGCGTATGTGACGGCAGTACGGTAAATGCCGATACAACAGAGTTTTCAGACTTAACTCCCGACCTGATTTTGCGTAACGGAGTCCGTTTGTATAACGTTCATAAAGACCCTGACCTTATCCCTCAATTGCGTATTGTTGGTCAGGATGATGAAACCTCCGAAAAAGATATGAACCAGCAGGGATACATAGTATATGCAGATGTAGACGGTAGCAAAGGTAATTCAATTCTCTGGGAAGATGTTTATCCGTTCTACATAACACTATCAGGTCGTGTAATACCAGCTTATGACAGTGAAGCAAATCCAGACGGTAGCGGCGGTGACAGTGAAAACCACTTGCAGGTAAGCGTAAAAAATGAAACCTACAGTAGTAACGGTCATAGAATAATGAGATGGCTTTCAAAAAGTGTTTCATTTAAAGAAGGCGGGTGTCAGTCAGGCTATGTAAACAGTTCTACACCTTATTGCGGCGGACTTTTTTACAATAATGAGTGCTCTTCCGGCAATTCCTCCTGTCAGTTAAAAATAATTCGACCGCTAAAATTCTTCTAACCCCATACTCGAAGAATAACGCCCTGAATAATGTTCAGGGCGTGCGGTTTATTCTACAGTCCATTTTTTCGGATCAAATCGTAAGTCTTTTACATTTAATTTCAATGATTTTAAATATGGTTCGAATTTTACCAGAAGCTGGGTTTTTCTTAAATTCAACTCCTGCGCAACAATTGCGTTTTCACAGGCAATAATCATTACGCCTCCCCCAATCATTGAATAAGGCTTTGATTTTTTCCCAAACTTTTCTCCCGCAACCTTGTCCCAAAATTTGTATAAGTTGTTGCGTGTGATTGCTTTTTTAATCTCTTTTTTTCCGAGCAAATCTTCAACAAGAGATTCGGTTGTTACAAAATCAGTATACAGAATACGTTTCAAATTTGAAAACCTTCTTTTTTTATGATAACATCAAGGAATGGATTATTCTAAATTAAATGATATCATAAAATCGTCTAAAAATATATTGATAATCTCACACATTAACCCTGACGGCGATACTTTGGGTTCAATGTGCGGTTTGTACTCCGCAATACTTGATAACTGCAAAAAAAAATGCGATATGATGTCTATTTCAAAAGTTCCAGATGTTTACAGTTATCTGCCGCATTTGCACGATGTTAAAAATATTGAAGATTTTGATAAATCCAGAGAATATGACTTGGTAATCAATGTTGATGTAGCTTCAATTGACAGGATTATGGATGCTAAAATCCTTTTTGAAAAAGCTAAATTTACTGTTAATATTGATCACCATAAAACAAATAACGCTTACGGTGATTTGAATTTTGTTAATCCTGATGCAAGCTCGACAGGGGAAGTTTTGTTTGGCTGTTTTAATCAAATGGGCTGGAATATAAACCTTGATACAGCAATTTGTTTGTATACGGCAATTTTAACAGATACAGGTTCATTCAGATTTGATAATACGAAACCTTCTACCTTTGATGCAGCAGCAAAACTTGTTGAAATCGGTGTGCAACCATCCGATATTTATAAAAAGGTTTACGAATCAGACAGTAAAACTCTTGTAATGTTTCAGGCGCATTGTATAAGCAAAGCAAAATTTCTTGACAATGACAAAATAGCTTATACAATTGTTTATAAAAAAGATATGGAAAAATTTTCTGCAGGTGATGACTGTATGGAAGGTCTAACCGAAAAACTCAGAGCAATTGTTACAACAAAAATAGCTTTTGTGGCTAAGGAAATGAAAAACGGCGGTACAAAAGTTTCTATGCGCAGTAAATTTGCTGATGTTGCAGAAGTTTGTGAGGTATTCGGCGGCGGCGGTCATAAATTTGCAGCTGGATGTACTATTAAAGCTCCTGTTGAGGAAGCTGCAAGAAAAATTTTGGAAGAAATTCAAAAAAGAGAAATTTAAAGTTGCAAAAGACAAAGACAAACCAGGTCTGACGAAAAAACGTCAAAGAGGAAAAAAATGAACTTTAAGGAATTTGTAAGAGGTATAAAAAGATTAGTCATATCTGTTATTAAAAACGATTTCTACGGTATGGCGGCAGAAATGGGTTTTATGATGGTAATAGGTATTTTCCCGTTTATGCTTTTACTTACATCTGTTTTCGGGTGGATGGGAAACAAGTCTTTAATGGCGCCGATTTTACGATTTCTTGCGACATTTATGCCTGAACAGGCAATGGATTTAATTCTGACTGTTTTATCCGAAGCGATGATATTTTCTCACGGTAAATTAATGGCTATTATAGGTTTCTGTGTCACCCTTGTTCTTTCAACAAACGGTATTGCTGTTGTTTTAAAAGGTTTGAACAGGGCTTATAAGGTTACTGAAACAAGAAATCTTGTTTATACAAGACTTTTATCTTTACTTATGGTTTTCGTTGACACAATGGTAATGTTTTTGAGCATAAACCTTATTGTCTTCGGTAAGGCAATTATAAACCTTATGGTTAACCATTTCCATATGTCCAACGGTGTTGCTATAACGTTATTGACATTACGCTGGCCTGTAGCGTTTGCCGCATTGTTCTTTATGGCATTTTTGAGTTATTATATTCTGCCTGATTTAAAAGGTAATGAAAGATTTAAGCGCAAGAGTGCAATTCCGGGAACATGGTTTTTTACAACCTTCTGGCTGGTCGGTTCCTGGGGATTTTCTATCTACGTAAACAATTTAAAAACATATAACATGGTTTACGGTACAATCGGTGCTTTTGCAGTATTAATGGTATGGCTTTATTACACATCAATTTTGATTTTAATTGGCGGCGAGATTAACTCACAGGTATATAACAGGCTTGAAAGAAAAGCTCAGGAAATACGTGATGATTTTGCTAAGTTATCACTTTTTGACAAAATAGTAAATAAGGTCAAAAAATCCGAAGATAGCGAAAATCAATCTAAGGCTTAACTTTTTCCTTTTACCTTGCAATTAGGGGTTTTGCAAGCACATAGATGTCGTTGAACAATACAAACACAAGAAGTACTATTAACAGCAAGAAAAATACCGTCATAATTTTGTTTGATATTTCTTCATCTACCGGTTTGCCTTGTATTTTTTCTATTAATAAGAACAGCAAATGTCCGCCGTCAAGCGCAGGTATCGGTAAAATATTAAGGATTGCAAGGTTCATGGAGATTACCGCAGTTAACAATATTCCGTAGAAAATTCCGTCGCTGCTGCTTTTGATTATGTCGCCGCCGACTTTTGTTATAAGTACAACTCCGTGCATATTTTTCAATGGAATTTTACCGGTGAACAGCTGTTTTAAAACAATTATCATTGATTTTGTTTCGTTATATAAATATTTGTAGCTGTTTGTTAATGCTGATTTAAAGCCTTTTATAGGGATAAGTTTTTCTTTTTGGCTGTATTCAATCCCGATTATACCGTCTTTGTCAGCATAAACAGTGTTCAAATCAATAACCATATCTCCTTGTCGAAGCACGGTAATATCAAGAGGTTTTCTGCCGTCTGTGATTGCGTAAGCAACGTCGTTGAGTGTATAATCACCCGTTGTTTCGGTGAATTTTTTATCAATAAGCTCATCACGAAGCTTTTGTTGTGCTTCTGTAAGTTTTATTTCTTTTGGTTTATAAAGCTCAACAGTGTTTAAAACATTTTCGCTAAGAATTGTTTTGCCTTCGTTGCCGTGTTCGGGAAGTTTTATTACAACGCCTTCGGGTATAATTTCATCTTTTTGGAATGCGGGGTTAAGTTTTTTTAATTTTTCATAATTTTGTTCAGCCTGAACTTCATTAACTTTTCCGTCAAACGATGCACTGTACATTGCATAAAGGTTTAGGCTGTATTTTCTTTCAATAGGAGAACCGTTAATTTCAATGATTTGGTCGCCCTTTTGCAAGCCTGATTTCCAAACGCTTGCTTCTTTAGGTGCCGTGATATTTGCAGCGTATGTGTCAAAGTATCCAGACGGCAGGTTTCCCCATGCAAGAGCTGTTATTAAGACAAGTACATAAGCGCAAATTACGTTTGCGATTACCCCTGCAGAGAAAATTATAGCTCTCTGCCAAATAGGTTTATTCATTAATCTGTCGGGAGAGTTTTGCGGTAAATCGGAATCCTTGTCATCATCAGGGAAAGATACATAACCGCCGAATAAAAATGCATGAACAACCAGCGTAATATTTCCGACTTTCTTTTCCCATAATGTAGGACCGAACGGTAAACCGATGCCGAACTTGTCAACTTTAACCTTGAAAAGTAAAGCTGCGCCTAAATGTCCGAGTTCGTGAACCAAAATTAAAAGCCCGATTAGCAAAATCATTATAATAACTGACATATTCTCTCCTTTTTACAGAATTTGATTATATCATAAACATAAAAAAAGCTCCTCTTAGTTGAGGAGCTTAGTTTGTCTATAACAATTCTTTTAGATAGTTTGGTAATGCGAAACGTGCATCGTGATAATCTTTATTGTATATTTTGCAGGTTTTTGCAATGTCTTGATATCTGTCATCCGCAAAATATGAAAGAGGTTTTACTGTGTCTGAACAGAATGCCCACGCCCAGTAACCGCCCGGGTATGTCGGAATATTTGAAGTGTAAGTTGAGCAAATCGGAAATACTTTTTTCAATAAGTTGTACATTTTTTTGATTTCTTCTTTGTTAACAACAGGGCTTTCTGATTGCGCTGCAACAATACCGCCTTCTTTCAGCGAATTTTTTACGTTAGTGTAGAATTCTTCTGTGAAAAGACCTTCTCCCGGTCCCATAGGATCTGTTGAATCAATTAAAACAATATCGTATTCATTCTTTTTGTCTTTGATAAATTCGATTGCATCTTCAACTTTAATTTCAACACGAGGGTCAGAAAGTCCGCAGGAAATAGTCGGTAAAAACTCTTTGCAGGCATCAATTACCATACCGTCAATTTCGCAGAGCACAACTTTTTTAACTGATTTGTGTTTGAGAACTTCTCTAACCGTACCGCCGTCGCCGCCGCCGATTACGAGCACGCTTTCGGGGTTTTTGTGGTGCATCATAGGAATGTGCGCAATCATTTCGTGATAGTGGAATTCATCACCTTCAGTAGTCATCATTAAATCGTCAAGAGTTAAAACTCTGCCGAGTGCGCTTTCTGTTTCAAAAACTTCAACTTTTTGAAAGTCTGATTGTTTTGAAAATAAAACCTTACCTGCTTTAATGGCAATCCCGTAACCTGCGGGTGTAATTTCGTGATAATAACCGTTTTCTATTCCGTTTTTAATCATTTTTCTGTCTCCTTTTTTTTGATTATACAATAAAAAAAGAAAACAGGTTTGAGTTAGATTGTAATAAATTTTCTATCTATTTTTAATAATATTGACATTTTTTCTTTTGCTATATATTATAATTAATGAGGGTAAGCCCTAATCATCTTTATACTTTGAGGGACAAACTATAAATTTGTATAACCGCAAAGGAAAGGAGGTGATATTATGGAATTCAATGTAACTGAAAAAGCGCTAATACTTATCTTAATGATAGTCGTAGCGCTTAAATTCCAAAAATAGAGGGCTTTTAATGGGGCAAGGTGGAACTTGCTCCGCCCTTTTCTTATATTATTTATTATTTTCAGTAATTTGTCAAGGGTTTGTATCTGGGACTTATATACAATTTTACACCAGATGTAGATGAAACCGTCATGCTGAACTTGTTTCAGCATCTCTTAAACAGGATACCCTACCCTGTTTATAAATTTCAAGTCTGTTTAGGAAATTGCATAGTTAATTTTAAAATTATTGCATTAATTTGGTTTTATTATATAATATTCTTGTAGGGCCAGCATATACGCTAACTTCCGTCACACGCAATTTACGAAGAAATTGGACGAAAGGAGGCTAAGCTATGATTGACAAAATAATAATGCTACTAATTTCATTTGACTTACTATTAGTAGCATTAAAATTATTAGTTAAATCGTAGGGTGCGAAGCAAGTCCTTAACAGGTGCTTAAGTTGTTGAGGACTTCGCCCTACAACTATATTATTTATTATTTTCAGTAATTTGTCAAGGGTTTGTATCTTCAACGAACTCAATGTGGTAACCTAAAACACGTAAAATATCTTGAACCTCATCAAATTTGATAGTTCCTCTTCTTAATTTGTTAGTTATATTGTTAGGTAAAATTTTTTGTTTTTTTGTAAAAGCAAGCTCTTCACACACTTTTTTTAATGTGTAAGCTTTTTTAGCAATTATACTTTTTAATTCACTTTTGACATCCATATTTGTTTAATTATAGTGTATTCTTGACATAAGTTATTCTAAGAAGTATTATCAAACTATAATGCAATTTTAGTGTTGCCTAAGTTATTTATTGTTAATATTATGAAAGGAAGATTATATGTAACTATTTTTTCAAAGCAATAATGACGTTGTAAATTCTTTCGACAAAATCTTCATTACAATCAGAAAGTAAACGGGTAATTTCTTTTTTCAAATTCTTTGTTTTATCAGTTTCTTCAACAAATGTTGATTTGAAGAAAACAGCAGGTTCAACGTTAAAGAAGTTTGAAAGATTAACAAGAACTTCGCAAGATATAAATGTTCTGCCTGTTTCAATAGCTGTAACTGATTTACGTTCCAATCCTATAGCTTCAGCTAATTGCTCCTGTGTTAAGCCTTTAGCCGTTCTCAACAATTTCACATTATTGCCAATATTCTTGTTAACTTGATTGACGTTTAACATATACAAACATATTAAACTCTTTTTTTTGGCTTTTCTAGCTTATCTAGATAGACTATGCTTAATGTAATACGACTAAGGAGGCAACAATGCTCAACCCGCACAAACTTAAAATGATACTCTGTAAAATATTCACTTTCTGGATAATTCCTGCAAAAACCAGAAAACTCGTTAGAGAATTCCTGTTCTGGTTTTCGCTTGATGATTATCGTCGTTTCAAGAATGCAAACTATCATTTTGTTTCTTTAGGCAGCAGTTGTTTATCACGGGCATTGCCTGTTGCAGCCGGATTGAAACCAAGACGTTTTTACGGCGAAATGTCCTGCCCGTTTGATTTGTATTTTTCTACGGATTTAGACAGAACAACACGACTGATTGAAAACAACTTTTCAGATTTTTTCCAGGGCATTAACCTTGATGCGTTTCCGCATGATGATAAATTAACGGTTAAACAATTTAAAAAACGTTATAAAAGCAGAATACAAAATTTTCTTGATGTTCAAAATTCAGATAAAATCATTTACTATATTTATTCAAACTACGACAAAGTGCCTGAAACTGCCCAAATAAAAAGATTATATCAAGTGTTAAAAGCAAAACGGGGCGCAAAACCTTTTGAACTGATTATTTTGACAGGCGGGAAAATTGATGTTTCCAATATTATTCAGATACCTTACAACATACAATTTAATGACAGCAAAGCAATTGAGTATATTATTAACAGGTATAAAGATTACGATAATAAATATACGGTATTTTACGATTATATGAAGGAAAAACTAAAGGAAATTATTCACCCATAATATGCAAATGAAGGTGGAATACTTCCTGTCCTGCTTCTTTGCCTGTATTAATTAATGTTTTGTAGGATTTCAGCCCGATTTTTTTAGTTGTTTCTTTAACAGCCATAAGCAATTCACCCATAAGGTTTTTGTCTTCAAGTTCGTTTAAAGATGCAACGTGGACTTTCGGAACCACAAGCAGATGAACGGGAGCTTTCGGGTTAATGTCCTTAAACACTACAACATAATCGTTTTCATAAACAAATTCGGTGTTAAAATCACCGTTTATAATTTTACAAAAAATGCAATCCATAAAATAATCCTCTCTTTTCAATTAGTTTATAATGACGGAGCTCAAAAATCAATCTTAAATAATTCTTTTTTCTGTAACCTCGGGAGTTAATTCAAATTTATAATCATTCAAGCTCATATATTGTCTGAAAAGAGAGCCGAAATTATCATTAATTGTCATAAATCTCAGGGAAATATCATCATGAAAAACAAATCCACTAAGGTTTTTGTTAATATACTTATCAGGCAGAACTATTGTATAAAATTTGTTCATCCTTACAGGTTCATAGACACCTGTAAGAGGGTTTCTGACCTCGATTGCTTCTTTATAGGGTTTGTCAATTTCGTAATTGTTTATTTTTTCCATAAGTGTTCTGTTAACCTTGATGTCTGACCAGTGGATTATGCCGTTTTGCTTTGGCGAATCAATATTGTTCAGCACATTCTGGGTAATCAGATAAACAAGTTCTTCGCCCGTAACAGAGCCTTTTCGTATATTTGAAAGTTCTTCGTTTGCTCCACCGAAAAGTTTTATTAAATCAAGATTGGTAAATACATCCGACCCCGGCTGCATTATACCTCCTCTGAACATTTCTGACGGTATACCAACTGCATCAAGCTTTTTGTATTTAATTCGTAAAGCTTCTTTGATTGCTGTTGTTGTGTAATTCACAAATATTTTGTCGGAATGTCTTATTGCTTTGTCAAAAACAAGTTCATCAGAGTATTCCTCAAAACCTTTGAGGTCGATAATCGGTTTAATGTCTTCTCCGATATTTTTTCTGACAAAATCCGTCAGAGCTTTGTCTTGCAGCGCTTCCTGTTTATAATCTTTTGTATCATATTTTTTAAAGTTGATGTCTTCCAGTTTGCCGAAATCGTCGAACTTTAATTTAAAACTTTTTATAAATTTGTTATTATCGCCCAGTGAAGAAATGAGAGTATTGTTTACGTAAATATCTGATTTTTTATGGTCATGTGCGTTTAGGATAAGGTTAATATCAGGAATTTCTTCTGCAATGGCTGATGAGATTTTGTTGCCTAAATGCGAAAGAAGTATTACGGTTCCGTCGGGATTTTTTTCTTTAAAATCTTTTATTATATATTTCAAAACGCTGTAAGTTTTTGTGAAATCTTCTTTTTCAACTTCACTGTCGCTTTTATCTAAAAGATCATAGAATACGGTACCTGACATTCTTTTGCTGTTAAATTTTTCTCTCGGTATTGTTGCCCCGAGAACAAGAACTTTGTTTATAATTTCGGGATTTTTGTCATCGGGAATTTCGTAAATTTTTGAAGTCACCATATTAGGGTTTTTCTTCATTGCCTGTTTTACAACAGGAGATTTTTTGAGATTTACATTTGTCATAACTGTTGTTATGCGGGTATTGGAAAGTTTTCTGCAGAGCCATTTGTCGCCTGCTTCCAAATCGTGGTTACCCGGAGTGAATACGGTATCGAATTTTGCATTGAAAGCTGCGGAGTTTTTTACGGACAAAATCATCCTTGCCAAATAATTAAATTGAATATCTCCGATAGTTTTATCTTTTTTTGTAAGCAATCCTCGTTTTTCCGGATACATAAAATAGTCACCTGCTATTGCAAACAAATTCATTGTGCTTTTTTCATCTGAGTTTTCAAAAATATCAGAGTTGTTTTCCTGAACGGTTTTAATCAATTGCGGTATGCTTGTAATACTGCCGTGATTATCGGCAGGCGCTGCTATATTCAGCTGTGCGGACTGAAAATTAATATTGCTTCTGAATATTTTATTGACTTGCAAGTTGCGTAAATCCCTTTTATACTTTTAAAAGCCGTGAATAATTTTTTTGTTATGTAAATTATTATAACTTAAAAATATGTAACTAACTTGCCATTATGTTTTATGTAAAGTAAAATAGTTGTTACTTGGGGAATCCTTTGGGAGGAATTTAATATTTATGCCGGAATTAGCCAGACGACAATACGATAATCGCTACGCTATAAGAAATTACAATTACCCGCCTCAGGGTGTCGTGCGTGAAATGCCAGGACACACTAAAAAGGTTTATGAAAGACCTGTTTATACAAAACGCACCGTTGATAAGAAGAAAGTTGAACGCAACTATTTTATTCACAGAATAATTTCTGTTGCTGTTGTATCTTTAATCGGACTTTCAATTTTGCCGTTCGGATTTAATAAAGTTACAAAAATGATGTTTAATCCTACACCGTATAAAGAGGTAAAAGCTGATTATCATCAGATACTTTTTCCGACATCAAATTATATTTCCAATCACTGGATAATGGGGCAGCGCTCATTGAGAGGTGCAGAAGTTCGCAGACCTCAAATGACATTTTTACATGAGGGAACACAGCTTTCAGGACTTGAAAATCAATTAAAAAATCTTTCCGCAATGTATCCTTCAATTCATCCTTCAATTTATGTTTGGGATTATGATACCGGAAATTATGCTGATGTCAATGCTGATGAAGTTTTCCCGACAGCAAGTATTATAAAGCTTCCTGTATTGGTACAGTTATTCCGTTCTATTGAAAAAAATCAATTGACAATATACGATGAAATGCCTTTGACGGAATATTACAGAACTGAGGGGTCCGGAAGCCTCCAGTTTAAAGCGGCAAATTCAAAATATACAATTGATACACTTGCAAGAATGATGATTACCGAGTCTGACAATTCTGCTACAAATATGATTATGGCTCGTTTAGGCTCAATGACTGATATAAATCAGGGGTTAAGAGAATGGGGATTGAAGCACACATACGTTCAAACCTGGCTGCCTGATTTGGGCGGTACAAATCATTCCACCGCACGTGATATGGCAACCATTCTTTATAATATTGATAACCCTCAATTTTTAAGTACAAGTTCAAGAGAAAAAATATTTGATTATATGGGACATGTACATAACAACCGTCTGATTGCGGCAGGTTTGCCTGCCGGTGCCGAATTTTTGCACAAAACGGGCGACATTGGCAAAATGCTCGGTGATGCGGGTATTGTTTTTGCACCTAACGGAAAAAAATATATTGTTGTAATTTTTGCAAACCGTCCACATAATTCACCTCTTGGCAAAGAGTTTATAGTTAAGGCTTCAGAAACTATTTATAATTACATGGTGAGATAATGCTTAAGGAGCTTTTGGAAGCAAAAAAATGTTTTAAACTCGTTTGCGGTGCAGGTAACGAAGATGCATTAGAGGTTGAAAAACTTGTTGCTCTGTATTCGGCTGCAGGTTGCAAGTTTTTTGATTTATCCGCAAAACCTGAAATTGTTGAAGCTGCAAAACGTGGGCTGCGTGGAAGAGAAGGATATTTATGCGTAAGTGTGGGGATTAAAGGTGACCCGCATGTGAGGAAAGCTCAAATAGATTACGAAAAATGTGCAGGCTGCCACAAGTGCGAAGAAATCTGCCCGCAAAAAGCTTTATTGATTGATACCAGCTCTCCCTTCGCTGCTCACATTAAACGGGTCTACGGTCGAATGCTCAACGCATCCGCCCTGCGCCCTCTGCTCGCAGCTCGCTGCATCGGGTGCGGAAAATGTTATTCAGTTTGCAGGCATGGTGCAATATCTTTTGTATCGGAAAATAAAGATTTGAGAGAAGTACTTCCACCTCTGATTGAAAAAGGAATTGATTGTATAGAGCTTCATGCAATGGGTGATAATGATGATGAAGTTTATGAAAAATGGGACTATATCAATCATGTTTATGACGGTATTTTAAGTATTTGCACCGCACGTGGGCATTTATCTGAAGAAAAAATGATTTCCCGAATAAAAGAAATGATTTCTTTGAGAAAGCCTTACACAACAATAGTTCAGGCTGACGGTTTTCCTATGAGCGGCGGAAAAGATGATTATAAGACAACTTTGCAGGCTGTAGCAACTGCGGAAATCGTTCAGAACGCAAAATTGCCGGTATACATAATGCTTTCAGGAGGAACAAATTCCAAAACAGCAGAGCTGGCTAAAATGTGTTCGATAGATTATAACGGGATAGCAATCGGAACTTTTGCAAGAAAAGTTGCGGGCAGATACATTGAAAGAGAAGATTTTTTACGTAACGAGTATGTTTTTAATGAAGCGTTAAAATCAGTAATACCTCTAATAAATTTATAATTATGTTTTCGTGCTAAAATGATTTATTATGACAAAGATTTTAGATTGCACGCTGCGTGACGGCGGACACGTGAATAACTGGGAATTTAGCAATGAATGTGTTCTTGCATCGTTACATGCCGCAGAAATCACAGGGATTGAATATTTTGAGGCAGGATACAATATGCCTGAATGCATCAAATCTTCTAAGACAAAGCTTGTTGCAATGGTCGATGCTAAAAATATTCAGCCTGTTAGTTTAATTGCGGATTGTGTCAGGGTTGCGTGTTATCCTCACCAGATTATTACGGCTGTTAAAGCTGTTGAAGATTTTAAAAATCAAGGGTTTGAGGTGTTTTTGCATCTTATGACTGCCGACAAATTTGAGGATTATGAGCTTTTAAAAAACTGGAAAAATAAAGATATTTTGACCTCAATTTATTTTGCTGACAGTTTTGGTGCTTTTATGCCGTCAGATGTTGAAAGAATTTATAAAAAACTCCAAAACTGCGGATTTGAAAACATAAGTTTCCACGCACACAATAATCTACAGTTGGCTTTTACTAATACTATAAAAGCAATAGAGCTTGGCGCATACAGTGTTGACGGCTGTATTTTCGGTATGGGCAGAGGGGGCGGAAATCTTCCTTTGGAGCTGCTTTTAAAATATTTGAATAAAGATTACGAACCATATATAGAACTTATTAACAAATATTATCTTCCTATATATAATCAGTACGGCTGGGGTTACGGTTTTGAAGCTTTAATAAGCGGACTGAAAAACGTACATCCCGATAAAGTAAGTCAAGCAATTGTATGATGGCATTTGATTATAAAGAAATTATAATCGTCTAAAAGAGGAATTTTGAATGCTTTTAACAGATCATGTTCAGGCGATTATAAAATCAGGAAAATCAATAGTTGTAGCAAGAAATTATCCGGAACTTGCTCCGGAACATTTAATGCTTGCGTTAATGCTTGACCAGAACGATTTACCTCAGATTTTAATGGAACGTGTTGGAATTAACAATCCTGAAATTGTTGACAGGCTTAACTGTTATGTTTCAAAACGTGCTTATTTTGCACGTGGAAAATTTTCCGATATCAGATTTTCAACAGAAACTATAGTTCTTATGAAAGTTGCGCAGGAAGAAGCCGAAAAGCACGGTGATGATCAGGTAAGCATTGAACATATGTTTCTTGCACTGTTCAGAATTGATAACAAAACTTTAAATCATCTCTGGGAACAATGCGGCATAAACAGGATTGAACTTTACGAAAAAATGACCGAGGAAGTTAATAATATCGTTAATTTGGAGGAAACTGTAAATGAACCCTCAGAAGCTTCCGGTGAAAAACAAAAAACTTCAAAAACATTGAAGGATGATAAAACAGAAAAGAAGAACGAAGCTTTATCCAAATACACAACAGATTTAACGGAATTGGCGGCAAAGAATAAACTTGATCCCGTAATAGGTCGTGATGATGAAATTCGCCGTACAATCCAAATTCTAAACAGACGTTCCAAAAATAACCCTGTAATAATCGGTGAGCCGGGTGTCGGTAAAACAGCAATCATTGAAGGATTGGCGCAGAGAATTATATCCGGAGATGTTCCCGAAAGCCTTCGAAATGATAAAATTCTTGCTCTCGATTTAGGTGCGCTGCTTGCCGGAGCTTCATACAGAGGTGAATTTGAAGAACGTTTAAAATCTGTTCTTAAAGCAATTGAAGAAAAAGCAGATGACTTAATGCTTTTTATTGATGAAATTCATACAATAATGGGCGCCGGTTCATCCGAGGGGTCTGCCGATGCCGGAAATCTTTTAAAACCTATGCTTGCAAGAGGCAATATCAGAGTTATAGGTGCAACCACAATAGATGAATACAGAAGATATATTGAAAAAGACAAAGCTCTGGAACGCCGTTTTCAACCTGTGCTTGCAGATGAGCCTTCTGTAGAAACAACAATAAGTATACTTCGTGGTTTAAAAGATAAATACGAGGGTTATCACAGCGTAAAAATTAAAGACAGTGCGATTTCTGCTGCCGTAAAACTTTCTCACAGATATATCTCGGACAGATGTCTCCCTGATAAAGCCATTGATTTAATTGATGAGGCTGCATCTGCTTTACGTATAGAAATTGACACTATGCCTGAGGAAATAGATGTTTTTATCCGTGAAAAAATTCAGCTTGAAATGAACAGAAAAGCTCTGGAGCAGGACGAGTCACCTGAAACAGAGAAAAAAATTGATAAGATTTCTAAAAAAATTGTTGATTTAGAAGAAAAAATTAACAAACTCAAAGAGCAATGGCTTAAAGAAAAGAAAGTTATTGACTCTGTTGCTGCCGTAAAACGCAATATAGAAAAGTTAAAAGCGCAGATTGAAATGTCCAAGAAAAATCCTGAAATGACAGCAACTCTGGAAAATAAATACAGTTTGATGCTTGATATGGAAAAGAAATTGAGCCAGTTACAGGCACAATCCGGAAAAAAACGTCTGCTTAAAGAGGAAATTGATGAAGACGATATCGGATGTATTGTTGCAAAATGGACAGGAATTCCTGTAAATCGCCTTATGGAAGATGAGTCCAAAAAACTAATCGGTATGGAACAGGTTATGCACAACCGTATAATAGGGCAGGATGAAGCGGTTACTAAAATTGCTAACGCAATACGCTTGTCACGTTCGGGGCTTAGAGATCCTAAAAGACCTATCGGAACATTTTTGTTTCTGGGACCTACAGGTGTCGGTAAAACAGAACTCGGTAAAACTTTAGCCGAAATTCTGTTTAATGATGAAGATGCACTGATACGTATTGATATGTCAGAATTTATGGAGAAACATAATATTTCAAGACTTGTCGGCTCAACGGCAGGATTTGTAGGTTACGAGGAGGGCGGACAGCTGACAGAAGCCGTAAGACGTAAACCTTATTCTGTCGTGCTTTTTGATGAAGTTGAAAAAGCACATCCGGATGTATTTAACATAATGCTTCAAATGTTTGATGACGGGCGCTTAACTGACGGTCAGGGAAGACTGATTGATTTTAAGAATACCGTACTAATTATGACAAGCAATCTCGCAAGCGATGTTATTCTTGATGAAAACTTGTCATCAGAAGAAAAACAGGACGGAATTCAAAGTGCATTGAAATCTAAATTTAAACCTGAATTTTTAAACCGTATTGATGAGATAATTATGTTTAAAGCCTTAACATTAGAAGAACTTTCTCAAATAGTGGAAATCCAAACCAATTCATTGAAAAAAAGGCTTCTTGAACAAGATATTGAACTTAATATCTCTGCAAATGCAAAAGAACACCTTGCAAATGAAGGTTATGAACCTTTATACGGTGCAAGACCGTTACGACGTGTTATCAGACAGCTTATAGAAATTCCTTTATCTTTAAAAATTCTTGAAGGAGAATTTACAAAAGGTAACAGAATAACAGTTGATTATAATGGGGAAGAATTGAGCTTTAATAAGGAGTGAAGCTGTTCTTCACTTGAAAAAAATAAAAAATAGTTTATAATAAAAAAACAAATAACACGAGGAGTGAAAGTATGAAAAAAAGTATGAAAAATTCTGTTGCGTATAATTTCGGGGGGGGGGCACTCTAAAAGCACTCCTTGAGCCGTTTTTAGAAAAGAAATCATTGGGTTTTTTAAGCCGTTTTCAAGTACTTGCAAAAATCATACAACGAGTTATAATAGTAATGTAACACATCACAATTATAAGGAAGTTTGTATGAAAAAAGCTTTTACATTAGCGGAGATGATGGTTGTAATGCTGATATTGAGTATCGTATTGGCAGCCATGGCTCCTGTAGTGACAACAAGAAACAAAATCGACCAATCATCACCCTGGAAGTATTCTGAGGGTAATTTATCCGATGCCTACTATGGTTTAGGCGAGAGTCAGACAGCAATGATAGGTCAGAGAGAATTTGGCAATACGGATGAAACAGCCAAGTTAATAATAAATTCCTCAGGAACCCGTCCAAGCCATATAGCATTCAAGCGTGACAATTCAACTCAAGGCGTTCTTCGTCTTAGTAATAACAGTGTTCTGCTAGGTAAATTAAGTGCTTCAGGTTCTTTAGGATCAAATGCTGTGGCAATCGGGAATGAAGTTAACGCAGGACAAAAAGCTATTGTAATCGGTGATGAAGCAGAAGCAGTTGACAGCGGTGTGGTTGCAATCGGCAGTCCTGCAAAATCATCAGGAGAAGGCTCTGTTGTTGTAGGAGTTGGCGGAACGACCGGTAAATACAGTATTTCGATAGGTACACTAGCATTATCTACGGGTGAGAATGCCATTGCAATAGGTACTCCTTCAATGTCAGCCGGAAATTCAGTTACTCTGGGGGCAGGTTCTCAGGCAGGTACTTACGGAATGGCTTTAGGAGCAAGTTCAAATGCAAGCTCAAACTCAGCAGCTATAGGGTATGATGCTGATGCAAACAAATCAAACTCTGTAGCAATAGGTAATTCATCTTATACAAACGGGGAAAGTTCGGTTGCAATCGGAGAAAGTACTTACGCACGCAGTGATAATTCAATAGCAATAAATTCAGGAACCAGTGACACCGGTGCTACAGGTATACAAAGTATTTCAATCGGTTCTCTTTCGAAAACAGGAGCTGATTATGCAATTGCTATGGGCGGCGCAGCTCAAGCAAAAAGCAAAAACGGTTTAGCTATAGGTTATAACGCAATAGCAGAAGATGAGTCTAATATTGCAATAGGTACATCCGCAAAGGCAACATCTTTCAAGGCTGAAACACATACAAATTATCCGGGTATTGCTATCGGTCTTGGTGCTGAATCCAGCGGTGGTATCGCCATAGGTAATAACGGTAAATTTCTTACGATAAATACAGGTAACACTTATGCAACAACAAACGGGATTGCCATTGGTAATAATGCCAAAGCATTAGGCGCAGCTAATGTTGCTATTGGTGTTGGTGCGTGCAGTGGCGTAACAGGTTCAAATAAAACCTGTATCGGCTCAAACTCAGGACCTAAATCATCAAGCCATAAATCCGATACCACACTTGAAAGTTTGTATTTCGGCTCAGGCGGCAGCTTTAACAGAGATTCTGTAAGTATAAACGAAACTAATGCTATTTTTGAACTTCATAAAAAAGGCGATTATGCAATGGCAATATTGAATGCCGATTTGATAGTACAAGGATATGTATGGCAGCACTTTGCCGGTAAAAGTGGTCATGGTGATGCTATAGGCAGAGGTCATTCAAAAACGTGGGGCAATGAGCTGGCTATGTATGACGATGAAGTACCTGCATGGCCGTACACAACTATGTCTTCTGACAGAAGATTAAAGTATGTCGGTAAAGAAAGTACTTCAGGTCTGGATAAAATCCGTCAATTAAAAGTGTTTAACTATACATTTAAAAAAGATGAAAACAAAGAGCCTCATGTCGGTGTAATTGCACAGGATTTGCAAAAAATCTTTCCTGATGCGGTAAAAAAAGGTGCTGACGGATTTTTGACAATCCGTATGGAAGATATGTTCTTTGCAGTTATAAATGCAATAAAAGAGCTTGATGCTCGTGTTACTGCTCTTGAAAAAGAAAACGCAGAGCTGAAAGCAAGACTTGATAAGCTGGAAGCAAAGATTAAATAAAAATATTCATAAAAAGTGAGTGTATGCTGTGAAATTCACGATTAATACAACGGGTATTCACCGGCATCACTTACTTTCATTCCTTCTCCCGTCTAAATGGCGGGAGTTTTCCTTTATACAGGTCTTTTAGGAGTTTTGAATTCTGTTTTAAATATTGGTTAAGTTTTTTTAATATTATCCTCTTGTCTATTTGCCTATTTTTCTTATGTGGAGTACAATTGATTTATGGCAGTAGAAGAACAATTATATTCTGACATCCCCCCAACAAAGTTGAGGAATAAAGAGGAGAAATTTAAACCGGCTAAGACCAGTAAATTCTGGTTATGGATTGCAAGCACATTCTTTTATAATATGCTTCAAAATCGTTTTTATGCTTTCAGATACAAGGGCGCCGAAAATTATTTTGACGGTGATACAAACGTACCGACCATTCTTTTTGCGCCTCACAGTAACTGGTGGGATGGAATTGTATTTTATAACATTACGCACAGAATTTTCAGAAAAGAAGTGCGGTTAATGGTTGAAGAATTAAACCGGTTTCCGCTTCTAAGACGTGGCGGTGCTTATTCTGTTAACAAAAAATCGCCGCAGTCTGCAATGAAAGCTTTGCAGTATTCTGTTGATGTCAGTCTGCAATGAAAGCTTTGCAGTATTCTGTTGATGTTATGGGTGATTTGAGAAATATGCTGTGTATATTCCCTCAAGGGATTATCAGACCGCCGCATTACAGACCTATTGAGTTTCAAACAGGGCTGGCTTATATTGCACAGAATGCTTTGAAAAGATACGGCAGAATTAATTTAATTCCCGTTGCATTTGATTATTGTTTCTTTAGGGATAACAGACCGGAAGTTGTGGTTGAATTCGGTAAAAGAATTGAATTAGACAAAGATATGGAACTAAACCGCAAGGAATTAACTCATTGTTTGGAACATGCACTTGAAGAAGTTTGCGATAATCAGGCAAGGGAAATTTCTCAAGGTGATATTACAAAATATGATATTTTGTTCAAACAACATCTGAAATGGTACAGAAGAATTGAACAAAGACTTAAACAGGTGAATTTGCCCCCTGTTTCAGGCGTATAAAATTTAAAAACCGCTTATGTTTTTCGTAAGCGGTTTTTTAAGCATTATATCGTTTGAAGGATTTTTCAATGTTTTTCGATATCGTATTTTTAACTGTATCGTATTCGGTTGTTAAGGATGAAATTTCTGTATCAAGATTTTTCATTTTTAAATCTAAAGTTTCTTCTTTTGCATTTAATTTTGCTTTTTCTGTTGTATATTTAGCTTCTGCCTGAGCAATTGCTGTTTCATCTGAAATTTCTTTAATATAACAATCTGTAGCATAATTGCTTTGATAGTAATATCCGTCGTCTTTCATTTTAGAAATAAACAGCATACCGTTTTGAAGCATTTGTTGCAAATAATCATTATCCGTAATTTTTTCATTTTCAGTCCATCCATTTTGACAGATTTGATTGAACAATGCATCATAGAATGTTGATTGTGCCAAATCATCGCTTGATACAGTTGTGCCTGTTTTAATTGTGTATTCGAATAAATAGTCATCTGTTGCAAATTTACTGTTTGAAACATGACCGTATTCAACTTTGTATTTGTCAGTACCGTCAGCATCTTTACTTGCAACACCGTCCATATATTTAACAAAGTAAGTTAAGAATGCTTTAGCTACGTTGTTCAAGTTAACTTTTGTAGCCCCCCATCTTGTAGCGAACCAAGATGTTACACCGTTTGAACCGACAATACCGATATAGTTTTCACTTTGACCTTTAATGTGGTCAACGTTGTCGCCGTGGTGACAGTCCCAATTTAACTTAATCCAATCAGATTCTGCATTAGAATCGTAACCTGATTCAGCAGAAGTTTTGCCTCCTCTTCTTGAGTACATTTTTTTGGTTTCTTCTTCTGCATAAGCAAGAGCTTTTGCGGTATAACCGTCACCTAAATCAAGTATACTGCCTAACTGGTCGCTGATTTGTTCGATAAAACCGCCGCTTCCTGTAATATAATCAATCATACGGTTCATACTATCGGTGTTAATTCTGTCACCTTTGTTTGATTCACCTAAGATTTCGTATTGTGCTGTACCGTTTAACAAGTTGTACAGTGTAAGTTGTGAAGTTTGATCGTTAGCATTAACATCGTTAATTTGGAATTGTTCGCCTTCACCCTCACCCAGTTTTAAACCGCTGATTGTAATTCCTTCTGTAATATTATCATTAATGTAGCTTAATAATGTTGTAATATTACCTGTAGTAGTTGTAACGGCTGTTGTTGTTCCGCCGCCTATACCTGCTTCCTGATTATACGGAAGACCTAGAATTGTGTTGGCTAGAGTGTTTGTTATAACACCTTTTGCTTGTAAACCCAATATAAATGCATTACGCATAGCCTCAGACGGCAAAGTGCCCAAACCTTCCTGAGGAATGCCTGCTGATTTTGCTGCTGCGGCATACTGGCTGTTCAACACAACTCTGCCTAATGTATCGGTTATTGTTGTAGGCATGTAATCGTTTAATGTAGATGGTGTCATTAATATGCCATAAGATAAAGGAGTATTGGTATCGCCTGTTCCATAGTAATCATAGATTAGTTTTGATTGATCTAAAGAGTTTTGATATTCATTAGAAAGGTCAGCCATTTCTCTTGACAAAGCGATTTTTTGATGAGAAAGACGCATTGATTCAAATTCACAGTCAGATTTTCTGCCTGTAATTGTTAATAATCTAGCTTGTCCTGCTGCTAATCCCATTGTTTTTAGACTTTCCTTTCGAAATTTAGTAACATGAATTTCCTTTTCATGTAGGTATACGGATTTTAGGCGTATAAACTTTAAAAATATAAAGTTTATTGTAACATTTGTTTACATACAAGAATTCAAGTGTATTCAAGTCCCTATTAAGTTATGTAAAATTACTACTTTTGTAATACTTTGGATTGAGGAAATTTTCAGGAAAAGTGGTATAATATAAGTAGAAAGGTGATTATAAAATAACATATATTCCGATGCGGGTTCGGAAGATTAGACGCCAGTAATTTATTTTGTTATATATATTGCAAAATAGTAGAAAGGCAGAAAAGAAAATGAGCAACCTACAATTTCAGAATGATTTGGACCGTTTAACAGAGGTCTTGCCTGACAAAGTCAGAAGGCATATTACTTATGAGAAAATGGAGGATGTAATAGAAATTGTTCTGGATATTGGGCGTACTCCTGAAATCAGACACTCGGGAGGTAAAATTGAGTATTTAGGCAGTGAATTTGTTAATGAAAATGATATTGATTTTATAACGAGCAGAATTCAGGAATTTACTTCGGATAATCGTTCAGGAATCCCCGGAACACTCCACAGAATTAGTGCAATCAGAAACAGACAAGGCAAAGTTATCGGTCTGACTTGCAGAATTGGCAGAGTTGTTACGGGGACAATTGCTTGTATAAAAGATATTTGTATGATGAACAAGAGTATTTTGTTCCTTGGCCGTCCCGGTGTTGGTAAGACTACAAAGCTTAGAGAGATTTCAAGACTTGTTGCTGACGAACTTGCAAAACGTGTTGTAATTGTTGATACATCAAATGAAATTGCAGGTGACGGGGATACTCCGCACCCTGCTATAGGGCATGCAAGACGTATGCAGGTTACTCAACCGCAATATCAAAAAGATATTATGATAGAAGCTGTTGAAAATCATACGCCTGAGGTTATTGTTGTTGACGAAATCGGAACGGAAGAAGAAGCACAGGCTGCCAGAACGATTGCAGAACGTGGGGTAATGTTGATTGCGACTGCCCACGGCAACAGTCTGGAAAACCTTATTAAAAACCCTACATTGTCAGATTTGGTCGGCGGTATTCAATCAGTTACACTGGGTGATGATGAGGCGAAAAGAAGGGCTTCTCAAAAGACTGTTCTAGAAAGAGAAAAGCAGCCGACATTTGATGTTGTTATTGAAATTTTAGACAGAAATACTCTTGCTGTTTATAAAAATACGGCAGAAGCAGTTGATTATATTTTGCGAGGCTGGCCTATCAGACCGGAAATTCGTAAGGTTGATAAGGGATATGAAAATGATGCTCCCGAACATACAGTCCAAAGAGAAGAACCTGCAATAACAGATATTCCAAAAGAGATTAATAAACTCGAACAGAAAATTCTGCCTGAAAACAATACTGACAGCTTGAAATTCAGTTTCTCAAGACAAAAATACGTTGAAGAAGTGAAAGGATATAAGAAAATTTATCTTTATGCTGTTTCAAGGACTATTGTTGAAAAGGTGATCGAACGCTTGAACTTGAATGCGGAAATTACAAGAAATCTGGATGATGCTGATATTGTTATTGCGCATAAAAACTTTATTAAAGGCGGAGCAAAAGTTTTAAGTACGGCAAATGATTACAGGCTTCAAATTTTTTACGTTAAAACAAATTCCATGGCGCAAATTCAAAAGGTCTTGAAAGAGGCTCTTGATATAACCGAAACCTCGGAAACTCTTTTCGGTTACTATGATGCTGCCGAAAAAGCTTTAGATGAAGCTAAAGCAGCTATTAACAAAATTCTTGCGGGAGCAGAGCATGTTGAATTGACACCTCAAAACCAGCAAATAAGAAAATTGCAGCATGAACTTGTTGAACAGCATAATCTTGAAAGTAAATCTGTAGGTGAAGGCGAGCAAAGGCACCTGCGAATTGTCGGCGGTAAAGATTTTCATAATTAAAAAAAAGACGGGAATTTAATTCCCGTCTTTTTTGCTTCTATTTACAGCCTAATGTTCCTTCTTCCTCTTTGCAGTGTTTGAATTCGATTACTGCTTGAGCTGCTGCAAGTCTTGCCTGAGGAACTCTGAACGGTGAACATGAAACATAGTTCAAACCGATTTTGTGGCAGAACTTAACTGATGCAGGATCTCCGCCGTGTTCGCCGCAGATACCACGTTTCAGATGAGGTCTGACTTTTAATGCTTTTTCTAAAGCTATTTTCATTAATTGACCAACACCTTCCTGATCAAGAGTTGCAAACGGGTTTGAAGGAAGAATTTTTTGTTCTACATAATTTTGTAAGAACTTCCCTTCAGCATCATCTCTTGAATATCCGAATGTCATTTGGGTTAAGTCATTTGTTCCGAATGAGAAGAATTCCGCATATTCTGCGATTTGGTCAGCAGTTAATGCTGCACGAGGAATTTCTATCATTGTACCGAACATATAATCTACACAAACGCCTTTTTCTTTCATAACATCTTCTGCAACACGTTCTAACAGGCATTGTACTGTTTTTAGTTCGTTTACGTGTCCTACAAGCGGAATCATAACTTCAGGTTTAACGTTTAATCCTTCTTTTTTCAAATCACAAGCGGCAGAAAAGATTGCTCTTACCTGCATTTCATTGATTTCAGGATAAGTTAAACCTAAACGGCATCCTCTTAAGCCCATCATAGGGTTAGATTCAGACATTTCTTCAACAAGGTTAAGCATTTTTTCATCATCCGCATAATCCTGACCTAGAGCTTTTTTAGTTGCTACAGTAGCAATTAATTCATCTTTATTAGGCAGGAATTCATGCAATGGAGGATCCAGCAATCTTATTGTCATAGGTTTTTCGCCTAATGCTTTGAACATTGCGTAGAAATCGCCGTATTGCATAGGCAATAAATGTTCCAGAGCTTCTTTTCTTGCTTCTGGAGTTCCTGCAATAATCATTTTTTGTACCCAAGGTAATCTGTCAGGATCCATGAACATGTGTTCAGTACGGCAAAGACCTACACCTTCTGCACCGAGTTCCAATGCTTTTGCAACATCGGCAGGAGTATCGGCATTTGCTCTTACGCCTAACAATTTTATATCATTTACCCAGGTAAACAATTTTTTGAAATTATCGTCCATTACAGGAGGAACTAATTGAACAGCGCCTTCCATAACTTCGCCTGTACCGCCGTCAAGTGAGATGATATCATCTTTTTTATAAACTTTACCGTCAGCAGCAGTTAAAGTTTCATTTTTCAAGTCGATTTTTAAATCTTCAGCACCTGCAACACAAGGTTTTCCCATACCTTTAGCAACAACGGCTGCGTGAGAAGTCATTCCGCCTCTTAATGTTAAAACACCTTGAGAAGCAATCATACCGTGGATATCGTCAGGGCATGTTTCGATACGTACGAGAATAACTTTTTCGCCTTTATTGCCACGTTCAGCAGCTTCTTCTGTATCAAATACAATTTTACCGACAGCTGCGCCCGGTGATGCAGCAAGACCTCTTGCAATTTGTTTTGCCTGTAATTTGGCAGCAGAATCAAAGTCAGGAAGCAATACCTGATACAATTGGTTAGGATCAACAAGTTCTATAGCTCTTTCTTTGCTGATGATACCTTCTTCTGCCATTTCAACCGCAATTCTTACTGATGCTTTAGCAGTTCTTTTTCCGTTACGGGTTTGAAGGATATACAATTTACCTTTTTCAATTGTAAATTCCATATCTTGAACATCTTTGTATCCTTGTTCGAGTTTTTTAGCAATATCAACATACTGTTTATATTGTTCAGGCATTTCTTTTTCTAAATCAGCAATAGGATTAGGAGTTCTGATACCTGCAACAACGTCTTCGCCTTGAGCGTTTGTCAAATATTCACCGTAGAATTTGTTTTCACCTGTTGACGGGTTTCTTGTAAATGATACGCCTGTTGCGCAATCGTCGCCCATATTACCGAATACCATTGTTTGAACATTTACGGCTGTACCGTAGTTGTGATCAATTTTATAATGGTTTCTGTAAGCTACTGCTCGAGGAATGTTCCATGATCTGAATACTGCTTCTATTGCTTCTTCAAGCTGAACATAAGGATCTTGAGGAAATTCTTTACCTGTTTCTTTTTTTATAAGCTCTTTATAAGGTTCGATTAATGATTTCCAATCTTCTGCTGATAGTTCAGTATCAAGTTTGTAACCTTTTTCTTCTTTAATTTTGTCAATATAATCTTCAAATTTTGTTCTTTCAATATCCCATGCAACTGAGCCGAACATAGTTAGAAAACGACGGTATGAGTCATAACAAAATCTCGGGTTGTTAGTTAATTTAATCATACCTTCAACAGTTTCGTCATTCATACCCAGGTTAAGAATAGTTTCCATCATACCGGGCATTGAAAGTCTTGCACCTGAACGAACTGAAACAAGAAGCGGATTTTCAGCATTGCCGAATTTTTTTCCTGCCTGTTTTTCAACATCTGCAAGTGCTGATTTAACTTCATCCATCAACCCTGCAGGCATTTTGTTGCCGTGATTTATGTAGTCCATACAGGTTTCTGTTGTAATGGTAAGCCCGGGAGGAACCGGTAACCCCAAATTGGTCATCTCAGCCAGGTTAGCACCTTTACCCCCTAAAAGGTTGCGCATGTCTGCGTTACCCTCTCTGAATAACCATACACGTTTTTCAGTCATAATTTTTCTTCTCCTTTTAAAAATTCAAATAATAACACTTTTGAGAGAATTATATCATGAACATATTATTTGTATAATTATTGTTTAATATTTATTTTTTAAAATAGTCGCAAATTAAAGTTTTTTTGCGTGGAATAATAGCCTTAATACTGTCTAAAAAAATTATTTTTTTAGTTTTTTCAAGTTCTTTTTTCAGGATAGCTTTTTCTAAAACGACTTTGTTGTATAAATCCGAACACACAGAACTTTTATCAACATGCTCTTTTAATTTCGCCAGTTGAATCTCTTTTTCTCTAATGGATTGAATTAGTTCCTTTTTCACGTTATAAAGACCTCTTGAACTGTACTATAACAGAATAATATCAATCGCTATTTTTTAAATCGACTTTTTAGTTGATTTAAGCTTATACAGGCAATAAATCATACTCATAGCCTATTTTTAATGCTTCAATATTTAGAGGCAGTAAGTTTTTTCTATGAGGCGGAATTACTATATCTAAAGCTTTTGTTAATGATTCTAAGGAAACTAACTTGCTTGTTTTTGCAAGCAAACCTAATGCAAGTATATTAGCCATTTTTATGTTGCCAACATTTTCGGCAAGTTTGGTTATTGGAGCAAATACATAATTTATATCAGTTCTTGATTTAATTTCTTTTGCCAGAGATGAATTTGCTATCATCCAGCCGCCTTTTTTAATTTTTGATAAAAATCTGTCAAAAGATGCCTGGTTTAATGCAATTACAAAATCTGCATCTGATTTGTTAACCGAACTGACTTCTTCTTCACTCATTACTATTTCGCAATTAACCGTTCCGCCACGCATTTCCGCTCCGTAGCTGGGGTACCAGGTTACGTTTTTGCCGTCAATCATAAAAGCGTTCGCAAGAACCTCTCCTGCCAATAATACGCCCTGACCGCCAAATCCTGCAATTATAAAATTCTTTTCCATTGTTTTACCTACTTATTTTCTGCTGTTATGTCTTTGTATACACCAGGTTTGAACACCTGCATCATTTCATTTTTTACTCTTTCATGTGATTTTTCAGGTGACATTTTCCAGTTTGTCGGACAGGTTGAAAGTATTTCGACAAAGCCAAAACCAAGCCCGTAAATTTGAGCTTCAAAAGCTTTTTTAATAGCTTGTTTAGCTTTTCTTATATTTGCAACCGTATCCAATGAAACTCTTGCTGAAAATGCAGTACCGTCGCAGAGAGCAACGTGTTCTGCGATTTTTATCGGATAACCGTAGTAATCTTTATTTCTTCCTGTAGGAGAAGTTGTTGTTACCTGTCCCAAAAGGGTAGTAGGTCCGAGCTGTCCGCCTGTCATGCCGTAAGTTGTGTTATTTATACAAATTGTGCTGATATTTTCTCCACGTAATGCGGCATGAAGACTTTCTGCCAAACCGATTGATGCAAAGTCGCCGTCACCTTGGTATGTGAATACGAATTTATCCGGTCTTGCTCTTTTTATTCCTGTAGCTTCTGCTAATGCTCTGCCGTGGGGAGCTTCAAGTGAATCAACTTCCAAGAAGTCATATAATGTTACGGAACATCCTATGGAAGC
Source organism: Clostridium sp. CAG:967 (assembly GCA_000433095.1). Taxonomy (GTDB): domain Bacteria; phylum Cyanobacteriota; class Vampirovibrionia; order Gastranaerophilales; family Gastranaerophilaceae; genus Stercorousia. The sequence goes on from HF991479.1 coordinate 108,140, forward strand.
CGTTAATATTGTATTTTCTCTTACGCCCAGTTCATCAAGTACTTCGGCAACCAATCTTACTGCAACGCCATGGTCGCATCCCGGACAGAATGAAAATTTTACATCATCTTTTAAAGATTCGGGTAATTTAAAAACTTGTGTTGCCATTATACCAACCCTTCTATTTTCTTAACTATATCTTCAACACTCGGTGGAGCGCCAACAGGTTTGTTAAAGAGTTCTACAGGACAGTTTCCGTTAACGGCAAGTCTTACGTCATTAACCATTTGTCCCATATTGACTTCAACAGTAATAAACTTTTTAGCTGTTTTTGACAGTTCAGCTATTCTTTTGGACGGGAACGGGAATAATGTTATCGGTCTGAAGAAGCCTGCTTTTATTCCTTTTTCTCTGCAAATTTTCATTGCTGTTTTAACATTTCTTGAAGTGCTGCCAAAGCTTGTCAAAATAATATCCGCATCTTCAGTGTTAATTTCTTCCCATTCGTTTTCATTCTCTTCAATTTGTTTATATTTTTCATACAATTTATCTAAGAATACGCATTGATTGTCTGCAAGAGGAGAGTATGATCTGATTTTTCTTGCAGGTCTGCCTTTTGCTCCGGTTAATGCCCAGGAGGAATTATCAATTTCAGGGTAAGGATAATCATGGAATTCAACAGGTTCCATCATTTGTCCTAAAAGTCCGTCTGCAAGCAATACGGTCGGATTTTTGTATTTATGGGCAAGATAGAACGCTTTGTATGTTAAATCTACGCATTCCTGAACTGTTGAAGGGGCTAGAACAATAAGTTTGTAATCTCCGTTTCCGCCGCCTTTAGTTGCCTGAAAATAATCTCCTTGAGAAGGGAAAATATTTCCGAGTCCCGGACCTCCTCTCATTACGCTGATGAGCACAACGGGAAGTTCATCGGATGCTGCATAAGACAAACCTTCCTGCATCAAAGCTACCGCACAGGATGATGAAGATGTCATTGCTTTTGCACCTGTGGAGCATGCACCTATTACCATATTGATAGCGGCAACTTCGCTTTCTGCTGATACATATCCACGTTTAAGCTCTTGCATTTTGCCGCTCATAAATTCTCCGATTTCGCTCTGCGGAGTTATAGGGTAACCGAAATAACATTCGCATCCTGCTATTACAGCTGCATTTGCGATTGCATAGTTCCCTTTTGTTAATACTTTTTTACCTGTCAAACATTCAACCATTTTTTTATCCTTTGCGTAAGTCATAGTTAGACTTGTTTTATCTTTATCCTTTGTAAACTTCTGTAATTGCCAAATCAGGGCATCTTAGAGCACACATTGCGCATCCTAAGCATTCATTGTCAGGATCTTCAAACACAACTGTATGATTACCGAGACTGTTTGTTTCACTGCTGATCTTAAGCAGCTTTTTAGGGCATTCGCTAATGCACAGATAGCATGCTTTGCATTTATCTTTGTCTATTACTACGTGACTCATTCTCACCTCAAATTTTCATGTCTAGGCAACATTATACCACTTAATTAAAAAAGGATACACTTTATCTTTACAATTGTAATATTAAACGTTAATAGTTTGCATAGTTATATATTATTCTGTTAATATATTTCTAAGAGGGATATATATTTTTTAGGAAAGAGAAAAAATGGCACTAACTGTAGATGAAATTGCTGAAATTTTAAATGCAATGAGACTTGAAAACGAACATAATGTCAACGGATTTGAAAAAGCTTTAACGGGGATAAACAATAAGTTGGAAATGATGGCTGATGATAGTGAAGCCACTGATTTGATTAAGGTTTATATTTCCGAATTAAAAAAAGCTGTTGAAGACAAGCATAATACTACAGTTGCAAAGTTTAACGACCTTGAAAACTCTTTTAAAAATATTGTTGCATCCCAAAACAGTCTTGCTAAAACATCTGAAATAAGAGATTTATTCCAGGTATTAAGCACTAATGTTAATGCCTTTTCTGATGAGATTTCCGAACAAAAAGAGGCTCTTGACAGACTTGATGATAAACTTGAAAATATTAGTGCAGACACATCGGCACAGGAAGAAACAGCTTCTCTTATAGAATCTGTTAAAACAGATTTGGCTGCTTTAAGCAGTGCATTTGAAAACTCTTTTTCTAAAATAAATTCTAATCTTGGAAGTGCTTTAAGAATTCTTGAAAATTTTGATTTTTCTCAGTATACAAATGAAATTAAAAATGATCTGAGCAATCTTTCCTCTCAGGTTTTGTCTATCCCTTCCCAAATTTCTTTTGTAAGCCTGGAAGATAAAATATCAAATTTTCAGGCAATTATAGACTCGTTAAGAGAGGTTATATCTGATGCTTCGGTGCAAAGTACAGGGGTTATAGGAGAAAAATTTAATAAACTCGAAGCTTCTTTTGAAAATATTGTTACGGATGCTGATTTTGCAGGATTTAAAAAAGATCTTGCTGATTTTGTCCAGAAAATTATTGACAATTCTTCAGCTTTAAATTCTGAATTATCTTACAGTACAGAAAGAATTGAAAATATTCTATCTACTGTAAATTCAATGGATTTCAGAGATGACTTTGAAGCTGTGACAGATAAGATTGCAGATTTGAAAAGCTTGTTAAACGAGCATTACGGTGAGTTTGGAGAAGTTAAAGCTCTGATTGGTTCTGCATCCGACGAGAATATTAAAAGAGTGGAAAAACTTGAAAGCTCTCTTGCAAATATTGTAAATGAAGATGATTTTAATATTTTTAAACATGATTTAGGCGATCTGGTAGAAAAAATCGTCAGCAATTCTACAGCGTTAAATTCAGAGCTGAATTACAGCATTGAAAAAATTGAAAATGTTCTTGATGCTGTAAACACAATGTCTTTTGACGGTGATTTTAATGCTTTATCTTCAAAAATTGATGATTTAAAGTCACTGGTCAGTGTTGTTTCTACTGAAAATAACGATAAATTAATATCCCTTCAAAATAATTTGTCCGGTATTGTCAGCGAAGAAGAATTTAATGAATTTAAAGAAGAATTAAATTCGCTGGCTGGTCAAATTTTAGATGCCTCAACAGTTCATACATCTGAATTGTCTTTCCAAACTTCTAAGCTTGAAGATATTTTAAACTCTGTTAATGCTATCAATTTTGACGGAGATTTCAGCAAAATTGAAGATGAAATAAAAGAACTGAAAGATATTTTAAATGGTGAAGCTCAGAAAAATGTTTACCAGTTTGAGAAATTAGAAAGTGCTCTGTCTTCTATCGTTACCGATTCGGATTTTGCAGGATTTAAAGCTGATCTGGGAGACTTTGTTCAAAAGATAATTGATAATTCTACAGCGTTAAATTCTGAATTAAACTACACTACAGAAAGAATTGAAAATATTTTAACTACTATTAGAGCTCTAGATTTTAGAGATGATTTTGAAAACGTTATTGTTAAAATTAATGATATCAAAGATGTTTTTGAAGAAGGTTCAAAGATTAATTATTCAAATCTCTCTTATGAGATATCTGAGCTTTCCGAACGTATGCAAGAGAGTTTTGTTAATTTAAATGATTCGGAAAAAGAAACTTTTGCATCTTTAAAAAATGAGTTATCCGTAATTGTTGAAAATATTCACGGTATTGTAGAAGCAAGCCCTCAAAAATCAATTGACGAGTTAACAGGCATTACTGCTCAAATATCTGACACTGTAAGCAGTTTGAGAAATTCTATCAGTGAAGATTTTGACGGCAGCTTTGATGAATTAAAAACTACTCTTAGTTCTGTCATTACTAATCTTCAGATTGTGAAAGATGATATTGTAAGCCGGAATGAAAACCTTAGCATTGCAAATGATGATAATTTCGCAAATATTGAAAATCAATTAAACTCTATTGTAATAGATTTAGGCAATTTAAGGGCGGATATTTCTGAAAGCAATACGCTTGAACCTGCTCAGCTTGTTGATGCTCTTGAAAAAACTTCTAATGAAATTTCGGATTTGATTTCTTCTTATAATGAAAATTCGAATTCAAATTACGATGCGATAAAAGCATATGCAGAAGAATTAATTGCGGGAGTTAATAATCTTCAAACAGAATTCAACACAGTTGCAGGTAATAATTCCGATAAAATTATTACAAATATCGAAAATGTTTCTTTAAATATTAATGCGTTAAGGGAAGAATTTAAACAAACCGTTGCTACAGATTTGGAGAATTCCTCAAAGATTTACGATAATATTGATTCGGTTTCTCAAAAGGTTGACACTTTGTATGATAACCTTTCTGACAGCGCATATGATAATTTTAATGTTTTAAAAGAACTCATTGAAAAGTTGTCTGACGATATTACAATTAATCACAATGCTTTTTCGGAAGAAAGCAAGCTTAACGATGAGCAAAAGCTGGAAGAAATAAAAAAACTTTCCGATGATATTAAAAATATAGAGAACGTTTTAAATTCTAACAGCGGTAAAGCAGAAGCTGTTTTATTAAATAATGTTCAGGAAATAAAAGATTATGTAAGTGAGATTAGTAATTCGTTATACGAAACCCAGTCAGGCTGCGAAACAAAAGTTATAGAAAAGTTAGGTGTGCTGGAAACAATAACACAAAATTTTGAAGCATCTTTCGGAATAATCAAAATGAGCATTGATAATGTTCTGAGAAGTGTTGTTGAACTAGATACGACTGAACAAAATGATATTATAAGAAATGAATTAAATAAAATTCAAAATTCTTCAAATAATATTATTTCTGCAATGGACAGCTTTAACGCCAAAAGTGATAATCTTTCATCAATGATTACCGACTTATCGGAGTTAATTAATTCAAAAGATGAATACACTGCTGTTTCGCACAAAATTGATGAAGTTTCAAATGTTATTCAAACTTTGAAAGATTTGGTTTCATCTTCTGCTGCAGATGCCTCTGGTAATATTTTAGAAAGACTTAATTCTGTTGATGAAGCTGTTTCTAAAATTGTAACCTATGATGAATTGTCTGTTTTTAAAGGCGAGCTTGCTGGTCTTATTCAAAGAATAATTGATAATACAGGTGTTCTTAATTTAAATTCTGATACTAACAAGGAACTACTTGCAGAGCTTGGAAGTAAAATTGATGCGATAAATTTTGAACCTGATTTCAGCATAGTTTTAGATAAAATTAATGAAGTCATTGATGCTTTTGAAAATACATCGAAAGCAAATTATGAAAATATTATCAGTGCAATCGGCGAAGTAAAAGATGAAATTATTCAAAGGGATAATTATTCAAATATTGCCCGAAAATTAGACAGTTTCCCTGAAATATTTGAAACAATTAAAAGTCTTATTGCAACGGGAACTGCAATCTCTTCAAATGAACCTGTTCTTGAGCAGCTTAAAGAGTTTGAAAGTTCATTTGATAAAATAATTACAAATGATGATTTTGTCGTGTTTAAAGATGAGTTTGCTTCATATATTCAAAGACTTATTGATAATATCAGTGTCTTGAATATTGATATTGCAGGCAATAAAGAGCTTATATCACAGGTGCTTGAAAAAGTAGTTTCTACCGATTACTCATCTGAATTTGAGCAGGTTGGAGAAAAAATTAATCAGACTTGTGAGGATTTGACGGAAAAAATTAACAGTATTTCAGATGTAGTTGCTTCTGTAAAAGATGCTGTTGCGGCTTGTTCCGATGAAAGTTACGAGAAAATAAGTTCTCAATTCGGGCATTTTGAAGATAGTCTTTCAAGAATAATGACCTCTGAAGATTTTTCAAACTTCAAGGCTGAATTTTCTGATTTTATCCAAAAAATTCTTGATAATTCAAATGTTTTGAATATAAATTCTACAGAAAATAAATTCAAGATTTTGCAAATCCTGGATAAATTTAACTCAATTGACTACTCCGGTGATTTTGAAAATATAGCCGAAAGAATAACTGAAATTAAAGCTTCTTTCGAAAATAATTCTAAAATGAATTATGATAATCTTGTAAATCAAATAAATAATTTGAATGAACAAATCTGCACAAGTATCTCTGACCTTGATGATTCAGGAAGAGAAGCTTATGAAACATTAAAGACAAGAATTAATGATTTAACGGTTAACGTTCAATTTATCCGTGATAACAATGCATTAAAATTCGAAGAAATTTTGAGCAGTATTTCATCAAATCTTTCTAATGTTTCAGATGCATTGCAGGATAACATTAATTCGGATATAAGAACAAACTTCGCAGACATACAGGTTTCTGTTGCAAACATGCTGAGTGAGCTGCATGAGATAAAAAATGATATTGAAACCAAAAATGATGCAAATGCTTTTAATATTTCAGCAGGTTTTGATGTTGTAAAAATCTCTATGGAAAATCTTCTTACAGCTTTTAACGGGCTGAGCGAAACCTGTGCAAATACTGCATCTGAAAATGCGGGCAATATTTTAGAAAATATTAATGAAGTTTCTGCAAAAGTTGAGGAATTAAAGCAGGGAATAAACGAAGCTTCTGAAGAATATGCACAACGCATATTTACGAACATAAATGATGTTTCTGAAAAAATTGATGCAATGAGTGAAAATGTTTCTCAAGATGTTGCGGAAAACTTAAGTGTATTAAAAGAAATGTTTATTTCTTTGTCTGACAGTTTCCAAAATTCTCAAGCAGAATATGCTCAGGAATTAAAAGACGGACGAGAACTTCAACTGTCAGAACTGCATATTATTACTGAAAATGTTAAAAACTTTAGAGGTCACGTTGATGAAGTTATTGAGAGTTTAAGAAATTATATTGCAGAATTAAATCTTGCTTCAAAATCCTCTAAATCTTTAAGCGACAGTAAGTTTTCAGAAAAACTTCTTGATTTGGAAGCAACTTTATCAAGTAATGCTGACGTTTATTCTGAAAAAATGGAAACCTTGCAGTCTAAACTTACCGAATACGTACAAAATGTCGAGGCACGTTCTGTTGAAACAGAAGCGAAGCTTGATATTTCTTTGACAGAAATGTCAAGTGTGAAAGACGAGCTTGCTTCAATCAATGATATTATCAAAGCATCTAAAATATCAGCTGATGATAATTTCTCGGAAACAATTTCCGTAATAGATTCATCTATTGAAAATATTATGATTAATATTACAGGGATTACTGATGCTGTTATGAGCGGTGTTAATTCTTCTTTGAAAGATAACATTGAAGCTGTTGATGAAAAGTTTGAAAACCTTTTAAGTTCTATAGAAGATGCAAAACAAACAGGACTTGCTTCGAATGAAGCGCTGATTTCCGATTTGGAAGAAAAAATTGCATCTTTAAAACAGGAAATCGGACTTGTTAACACAGATATTGCGGAAGCTATTCAGACTAAAACAGAAGAAATATCAAGAACATTCGAGCCGTTGAAGACTGAAATTGAAGAATTTTTGGGATTTGATTTTAATACAATTCTAGAAAATTTGAAATCTCAGATTGAACAATCTTTTGTTAATTTCAGTGTTGACGTTAACGGAGAGTTTGCTGCCAACACGGAAGCCGTATCAAGGCTTGAGCAGGCTTATAAAGAAACATTTAACAGAATTTCTGCTATAGAAGAATGTGTCAGCGATAAAATCCAGAACAATATTGAGCTTCTAAACCTTACTGTAGAAACAAATGCACGTGATATTAAGAATGTATTCGAAGAAAAACTTGATGAATATATCACAGATTTAAAAACGCATATTGATGAAAGCTTAAATGATACGGATTCTAAAACGCTCAATTCAATAGATAATCTGAAAGATGAATTGTCCGTAAAACTCGATGCAATGCTTACGGAACAAAGCATTATCAATGCGCAGAACAACGAAATTAGTGCTAATGTTTCAACATTCGGCGATGATCTCAAGAATTACGTACAAACAGCATGTGAAAACACTATTGATAAGTACAGTCCCGTTCAGGCAAAAGAATCTCTTGAAACTTTGCACCAGAAATTTGATATGCTTGTAGCCTCAACCGATAACGAAGAAGTTATTACTTCAATCGAAGATATAAAAGAACAGGTTGAAAATCATAAGAAAAATATTCTTGAAATTCTTAATGTATTATCATCTAAAGTAGATGTTATTGTAGAAGATGATTCTATAAAAGATGCTATAGAAGAGATTACAGATAAATTAAACGAAATTTCGGACGATGATACGCTGAATTCTTCACTGCAAATGCTGTCTGAAAAAGTTGATGTTATCGCAACTGACAGTTCGTTAGAAGAACTGCGTGATACATTGACTGATGCAATTGATGCTTTAAATGAAAAAATTGACATTATTGCATCCGATTCAGGTGTTGAAGAACTTCATGAAAAATTTGACGAATTTTCTGAAAATGAAGATAAAGTTGCACAAATGCTTGCAGTTCTTCATGAAAAAGTTGATGTTCTTGCACTAGACGGTGCTGAATTTGACCTTGAAGAAGAAATCGACGATATTAAAAATCTTATCTTTGAACAAAGAAAATATTTTGATGCTGCATCAGGAGAAAAAGCTGCCGCAATTGACCAGTATCTGAGAGATTTACTGATAAAGATTGATAATGTTGATTTGGAAAAGAATTCCGAAGACATTAAAGAGTCTATAATGACTGCAATTCTTTCTTTAACAGATCAGATATCTTTTGTTGAAGAAACCGAAGAAATTAAAGATTTTGTTGAAGAAAAAACAGATGAAATTAACCAGCACCTGCTTGAAGTGAGAAATCAGCTTAAACAAATAGCAAGCTCAGGTGATGATGATTACTCGTATACTTTGCAGGATGTTGAAACAGATATTGCTAAATTGAGAATAGCGCTGAGTGAAGTTTCTCCGACAGGTGAAAATTTCGGTTCGCTTTCTCAAAATATCAACAGGATTGTAAAATCTGTTGAAGGTTTGGAAAATACTCTTACACAAGATCAGGTTTTTGATTTAAAAAATGATATAGAAAAACTTAACGATGATATTTTGAGTTTGAGTTCAAGAACAAATAAATTGCTGCTTACTTCCGACGATTCTTACAAATCATTGAGAGAAGGACTCGATACTTTCAGCAACCTTGTTTATAAACTTGATGAAAGAATTAATAATTTCGGAAATACGCAAAGCAGTGAAAGACTTGAGATAAAACTTGATAAACTGACTTCTTTAATGAATTCTTCATTAAATGCTGACAAAGTTTTCCATCAGGTAATGATGTATCTCGGTGAATGGATAGATTCTACTACAGAAAATATTTCAAGTATTTCGGAGAAAACTTCTGAGATTAACGGAATAAAAGAAACAATCCAAGAGCTTAAAGAAGCGCTTCCTGACAAGACAGAAGTGCTTGAAGAACTTGAAAACAGATTTGAACAGCAGGAACTCCGTATAGACAGATTAGAAATGAAGCTTGAGAAAATTTTATCAACACTTGAAGAAAAAGATGATATGGTGTTAAATAGGAAAGTGGATAAAATTGAAAAAATGTTATCCAGACTTGGTACAAATATAGAAAAGCTGGCTTCATATGTTGATGAAGAATAATTTAATCTCTGATTTGAAAAAAAACTTATCCTCTGAAAATGTCCTGACTGATTTGGAGGAACGATATGCTTACGCACAGGATGCGACTAATATAAGACGAATTAAAAATCTGCCTGATGCTGTTGTTTTTGTTGAAACAAAAGAGCAGGTGCAAAAAGTAGTCAGGCTTGCAGAAAAATATAAAGTGCCCGTAATTTGCAGAGGTGCTGGTACGAATGTTGTCGGCGCTTGTGTGGTTGAACATGGCGGGATTATTTTAAATTTTTCTAAAATGAATAAGATTATTGAAATCAACAGAGAAAACATGACAGCTACGGTTGAACCAGGTGTTATACTGGGCGATTTGCAAAAAGAAGTTGATAAACTGGGTTTATTTTATCCTCCGGATCCTTCAAATCTTGCGGTGTCTACTGTAGGCGGAAGTATTGCCCAGTCATCCGGCGGGGCTAAATCTTTTAAATATGGAACAACAAAAGATTATGTAATCGACTTGCTTGTAGTTATGGCAAACGGCGAGATTTTGAGAACAGGTTCAAAAACTATTAAAAATGCTACAGGGTATAATCTAAATACGCTATTTGTCGGCTCTGAAGGTACTTTAGGAATTGTTGTTGAAGCAACTTTGAAATTAATACCAAAGCCGCAAAGTAAAAAGGTTTTAATGGCATATTTTGAGACTGTAAAAGATGCAGTTCACGCTGTTAATTCAATAATTGAACAGAGAATTTTTCCTGCTACCATTGATTTTATGGATAGAAACGCAATTCAGACCGTTGAAAAATTTTATCCTGCAAATCTTTTAACAGATAAAGAAGCTGCTCTGATTGTAGAGATTGACGGGTTTGAAGCTTCTATGAAATATCAGGAAAATGTGATTGTAGAGATTTTGAAACTCCAAAATGCTTCTGCAATTCAGGTATCTCATAATGATGAAGAATATAACAGAATATGGACAGCACGACGTTCATCAATGGGGGCTTGTGCAAAGTTAAAACCGAATGTTACGACTGACGATGTTATTGTTCCGAGAGAAAAACTTTCGGATTTGGTTTTGGGTATAAGAGCAATCTGTGAAAAATATAATCTTGAAGTTTGCATGGTAGGGCATGTCGGTGACGGAAGCGTGCATCCGCAAATACCTGTTGATTATAATGATGAGGATGAATATAAACGATATAAGCTTGCAAAGAGTGAAATATATGATTTAACTGCAAAACTTGGCGGTATCTTATCAGGCGAGCATGGAATCGGCAGTGAGAAGCGTGATCATATTCATAAAGTAGTCAACTCTGTTTCTCTTGATTACATGCGGCAAATCAAGAAAACATTCGATCCGAACAACATTTTGAACCCTTATAAGATATTTTAAGAATTAAGTAATAACATGGATAAAAAGGAACTTATTAAATACTTTAAATCTTTAGGTTTAACCGTGCACACTACAACAAAAGCTCGTGGGCATATGGGATTTTTCTTGAAAAATCGCATTGACATCTCGAAAAATACGCCCGAAAACAGAATTATTCCAACCTTATTGCACGAGTTTGCTCATTTTATTCATTCCAAAATTGAACCTGACATGAACAAAACGGGCGGAACTTTGAATGCTTTGTTCGGTAACGACGGCGGCAAATTTTTACCGGAGTTAATACGTGTTACCAATTTTGTTGATGAAAATTCTCTCTGTGTAAGACTTTATGAACATAAAGACAGAGTGAAAGACAAAATAAAAGAGTATGAAAAAATTGTTAAAAAAGATTACCCTAAATTCATGCGCTCAAAAAAGTTTAAAGAATTTGATAAGTATATTAAAAAATCAAAAGCAAGATATCTTTTAAAATATGACAGAGTAAAACTGATTGAAGGCGGTTTTTTCAAAAGGACTGCTAAACTTTATACAATTGATAATATTGAAAAAGATTTTACAGATATGCCAAAAGCATTTGCTGCATATATAAGATTACAATCTTACCGCAAAAAACAGGCAAGGATTTCCGCAAGAATAAATAAGTACAAAAAATATTATGAAAGACCTGCTGAACTTTTTGCAAGACTTGTGGAAGGACTTTATCTTGACAGAGAATGGGTTGAAGCCATTGCGCCAAATGTTGTAAAAAGATATTATGAATTGTTGGATGAAGGTTTTTATATGGAGCTTAAACACGTCCATACATGTCTTCGTAACGAATTATGTCTTCTTCCAGAAGCGGATCGCCTTTTTGTACTTCAATAATTTCTAAGTCTTTTTCATACGGGTTTTGCAGCGAGTGTATTGCTTTCAGAGGAATATCAACGCTGTGACCGGGTGAAAGGATTAATTCTTTTGCTTCCAATACAACTTTTGCTGTTCCGGAAAGAACTACCCAGTGTTCGCTTCTGAAATTGTGAGATTGTACTGATAATTTTTGTCCCGGATTTACATGAATTATTTTTGTTAAAAATCCTTCGCCCTGAGCTATTACTGTATAAAATCCCCAGGGACGGTAAACGGTTTTATGAACAAGATGTGTGTTATCATTTTGCTGTTTTAATGTTTCATAAATTTGTTTTACATCCTGTGTATGGTCTTTTTTGCATGCAAGAATTGCATCTTCTGTTTCAACTATTACAGTATCTTCAAGACCTATTGTTGCAACAAGTTTTGAGGATGAATATACAAAAGAATTTTTTGAAGATTTGTCCAAAACATGTCCGATAAAAACATTTCCGTTTTCATCTTTTTTGCTCACATCATAAATAGACTTCCAGGAACCTAAATCATTCCAATCGCTTTCAAGTTTTACAAGTGCGATTTTGTCTGACTTTTCCATGATTGCATAATCAATAGAAATGCTTGGCATTTTATCAAAATTAATAAAAGGAATTTCATCAGTTTCGGAGAAATTAATTTCTTCGGAAATCTTTGCTATATCAGGGGCATGTTTTGCTGTTTCTTCAAATAATGTTGAAGCTTTAAACATGAAAATACCGCTGTTCCAGAAATAAGTTTTTGCTTTCAAATATTCTTTTGCAGTTTCCATATCAGGTTTTTCAACAAAAGCTTTTACTTTATAGCCGTCATCAATTTTTTCGGATGTATTAATATAGCCGTATCCTGTTTCAGGGTATGAAGGTTCAATACCGAAAGTTACGATATAACCGGTTTCGGCAAGCTTTTCACCTTTTTTGACAGACGAAATAAATTTTTCTTTGTCCTCAATCAAATGGTCTGAGGGAACAACAATAATTACAGGATCGGAATTTGTTTTTTGCATAATATATTTGGCAGCTAAAACTATTGCGGGAGCTGTGTTTTTTGCAACAGGTTCTGATAAAACCACAGGAGAATTTGATATTTCTGACAATTGCATTCTTATGTTAGAAGAATGTTTTGTGTTTGTTATGCTGATAATTTCTGATGCACAGCCTTTAAGCCTTTCATAAGTTAACTGTAAAAGACTTCTATCAGAATTCAAATTCAATAATTGTTTAGGATAAAGTTCTCTTGACAGAGGCCATAATCTGCTGCCTGAACCTCCTGCTAATATAATTCCGTACATTAATCCTCCTGTTTTTTATGATTTTATCATAAAAGTTTTGAAATTTCCGCTATTGTAAACATCATGTTTAGTTTTGATAAATACAGGTTTACCGGTATTTAAAATTTGATTTTCATCAACATTTTCACACAATATAAAATCTATATTTTCATCGGCAATATCATCGCATGTTAATTTATCTGTTATTATTCCTATAAATGAATTTTCGCCGAGAATTTCTGCTGCATCATTTACCGAAATATCATCTTTGTTAAGTATAATTCCGCTGCTTTCTGTTATAAATGCTATGTCTGCCCTTGAGTTAACCATGAATATTGAGTTAAATTCATTGCATAAGATTTTAATTTTTCTGCTTAAGTCTATATATTTTTTGTCAGTGATGCCGTTCTTTACAAAACTTATAATACATTTGTTTTTACTCAAAAAATCTGCAATATTGTCTAAAAATTCATCATCGTTTTTAAAACCGAAATTATCGGCTATAATACAATATTTTTTGTTTTTAAAAATTATATTTTTATATTTTTCCTTGAAATTTCCCATACATGAATTATTATATTATAAATTCCTTGAATAATGAATATATTTTTGCTATTATGGTGTGGTAATGTTTGAGTGGGATTTAAGAAATAAAGTAATAGCTGGCTCAACAGCTCTAATAATACTGTTTTCTGTCGGATTGTATTTTGGAAAAATTTATCAGCCCCCTGCTAAGACCGATAAAATTTATTCAGAAGCTCTGACAGATTATAACAAAGGCAACTACCAAAATGCGTATTATTTATTTTCACGCATTACATTGTTTTCAAATTTAAAACCGATTGCAATTTATCATCAGGCGGAATGTGCGAAAATGCTTAATGATGACAAATCGGAATTAAAACAATATCAGCTCTTGTTCAATAATTATCCGAAACATAAATTAAGCATCCGTTCAAGATATCTGGCAGGACAAAAACTTTTGAGTGAAAATCCGCAGCTTGCAAAGAAATATTTTGAAAATATCATTCATAATGCTCCGGATACTGATTATGCTATAGCATCCGAATATTATCTCGGGGTAATAATGATTGATAAATATAAGGATGATAAAATTATTCCTCAATCCGTTGTTACTGATGCTGAAAATTGTTTCAGGCACTATCTGAAAAAAGCTCCGTCAGGAAAACATGCTCTTAATGCCGTTAATATCTGGCTTGCTTTAAACGATAATATTACAAGTGATGATTACATCATGCTTGCAAAAACGTGTTACTTGTTTGGCGAGTATGCGAAAGCCAGAGAACTTTTACATAAAGCAAATGCTAATGAAGCATGGGCGCTTGATGTAAAAAATTCTTATGCTATGAATAATCAAACACGTGCAAAATTTTTAACGGAAAATGGTCTGCAAAAATATGCTCAGTACGCTGATGAGGATGATATTATCAATGCAATTGATATTTACACCGGGCTGGCTTCCTCAAAAACACAGGCAGTTGACAGACTTTTAAGTATCGCATCAGGAAAAGGCAGAGATTATCTTCTTAGTCTGAAATGCCGGAATGTGGCACAAAAAGACAAGGCTATGTGCTACAGCCATTTATATTTAAAATATCCTGACGGAAGATTTTCTGCTGATGCTCTTGCAAATATTTTCTTTGCAAAAATAAAATCACATGATTACGAAAATGCTAAAAAAATCGGCAGAGATCATCTTAATAAATTCCCTGATTCTAATTCTGCTCCAATGGTCATGTACTGGATGGGCAAAATTTGTGAAAAAACAAATAATTACGATGAATATATGGGCTATTACAGAAACGTAATTACTAAATTCCCTGACTCATATTATGCATATCGTGCGTACCTTAAAATAAACAGATTGACAGGACCGCTGATTACGAGCTATATAAATCCGCAGCCTGTGGTTTATCCGTATAAATATACAAAGAACAATATTATAGTTAAGCTTGTTGATTTGCAGGATTATGATATTATCAGCGAACTTGTTAATGATGAATTTATTAAAAGCTGGGTGCTTTATAAAAAAGGTGATTACTCTCATTCAATGCTTGTTGCAAGAGATGCTATGGATAAAATTACACAAAAGCCTGACAAGTATGATTTGAGATGGCGTCTGGTTTATCCCGTTATTTTTTATGATGATGTAAAAAAATATGCAGGACAAACAGGAAACAATCCGCCGCTTATGCTTGCTTTAATCAGAGAGGAAAGCTATTTTGATCCGCTTGCGCAAAGTATAGTCGGTGCAAGCGGTCTTATGCAGCTAATGCCTGCTACAGCAAATGAAATTAATTCTAAATTCAATCTTGGTCTAAGCTCTTATGATGCTTTATTCAACCCTTATATAAATATAAAATTGGGTAACTATTATTATGAATTCCTGAGAAAAAATCTGGAAGGCTATGATGTTTCTTCAGTTGCTGCATACAATGGAGGTATCGGCTCCATTCAAAAATGGAAAACCTCACTTCATTATAACGACACTGATGAATTTGTGGAACAAATCCCTTACCCTGAAACAAAAAATTACGTAAAAAAAGTGTTTAGAAGTTACTGGAATTATATAAGAATATATAACGGGAATAATTAAATTTTTAAATTGTAAACTTTTATTAAAATGAATTTAAAATGCCTGAAACCCGCTTATAATCCTTCATAGGATAGGATAGGATAGGATGGGTGGGGCACTGGCAATATTTTTCGGCTCTTTTTCTTTAAATGTATATACGAGGTATATATTTTTAAGAAGTGTGAAAACACGAAAGGAGCAATTATGAGCGTAGACAATGTGCAAGGCGGCGACAAAACAGTAACTTATATTAAAGGTAAACCTGTTTTGGTCGAGCAAAAAACTTCGGAAAAAACAACAGGTTCTATTATGGTATCTGATGAAACAACTCTATCTTCTTCTATAAAAACTAATCCAAATGAAGTTGTTATTTTCCCCAAAAAAGAAAAAGCCGTAAAGGAAAACGGTGAAATAGTTTTTTCAAAAGATATGACGGATGAGCAGATTGAAAATCTTCAAAAACTAAAAGATGCACAGGAATTTATGAAGACCGATGAAGGCAAAAAGCTTTCCGAAAGTATGCTTAATCAGCAGACTGATATTTCAAAAGGTCAGAGAAAATGGCTTAAAAAACAAGGAATTGATGCCGATGCTTTTGTGCAAGAATGGAACAGGCAAAATCCGGACAGCATTAATAATAAAAAATTCATAAAGGAAAAAGCCGAAAATGCAAGAGATGAAATGGCAGCATATGCTAAAGGTTTTCTGGGTAAACAGGAAATGAAATCAAACAAACCGGAACAGAAAGAACAAAGAGGATTAAAAGGTTTGTTTAAAAAGAAAGAAAAAGAAGTTGTTAAAAAAGACACAACTTATTCTGACAGAGGCATGAAGATTAAACATCATTCGTCAACTGATGCCTCAAGAGAAGATCTGATTGCACATGATGTTACCGATGAAATTGCACGTGACGGAAACAGCTTCTTAAATGCTTTTAATAAAGAAGCCGGCGGAAAAAGACGTGCTAAATTTAAAGAAATAGATGACAACGGTAATGATGTCACATATAAAGTCCGTTATAATAAAGACGGTTCCGTAAAAAAAGTTGTTGTAAAAAGCGATGAAACCGGAAAACTAACCGTAAAACGTGAAAAAGACGGAGATATTACGGTTAAAGGCGATCTTCAAGCCGAATATGCAATTGAAGACGGACAAACAATCGAAACAATTAAAGAAAAGAATGTTCAAAAATTCGAAGAAGTTAAAACAATAACTAATGAAAATACATACCTGCAAAAAGATAAATTGATTATAAAAGAACGTGAGAATTGTCCTGATCCTGTAGTTCCTGATATTTCTTACAAAAAATTACGTGGTGAAATGATTAGTGATATGCCTGCAAGAGATAAAGTATACAACGGATCTGACGGAAAAAAACATACAGCTGTTTCCGGTGATACAATTAGAGAAATTGCTGACGAAAAAGGAGTAGCATACCTGGTAAAAGGCTACTGCGGCAACCCTGCAACTGCAAAATATGAAGCCTCAACAGAAGCTTTTCGGGGCAACTTAAACCAGCAAAATGCCAAGTTCATGACCGGATGTTTTATTCATGCCAATTTAACAACTGCTAAAAATGGTCCTAACGGTCGTGAAATTAATGAAAGAACTCCTGATTATGAAAAATTAAACGATTTAATTAATGCTGCCTATGCCAGAGATCAGGAAGTTATTAGAATTGCAGGTCCTGATGCAAAAAATCAAATTCTTGGTTATATAAAACTTGAAATTGATGAACATAATAAAAACTGCAAAGGAGGGCATGCTCCAAATTCTAACAATACCCCTCTGGACATGTCTAAATTCCCGGAATGGTTTCAAAAATTACCTAACACAATACAACAGCAAGTTAAATAATATATTATATATATGTAAACAGCACCTGAATTTTTTCAGGTGCTGTTTTATTCAATGATAAACAAGTTTATACTAAAGCATGTTTTTTCTAATATTTTCTTTTTGTTTGTCAATCTTTTTAATTCTTCTTTCAATTGATTTAATTTGTTTGTCTAAAGCTTTTCTTTCAGCTTTAACAGCAGTATATTGTGCATCAACGTCAGAATATTTTGATTTGTAATTTAATAGTTCGTTTCTAACATCAACTTGTGCGTTATCAAGCTGAATGATAGCATTTTGCAATTTAGCATTTCCGGCAGGTTCATCGCTTAATCCTGCTGTAGAAGTTGCCTTTGGTGCAGCTGTAACAGGAGCCGGTGTTGTAGCGGTTGCAGATGTTCTTACGGGTGTGCCGTATGCAGTGTCATCGAAATTTAACGGAGTGAAAGCGTTTCCGTCAGCAAAAGCTGCACAAGAGCATGCCATTAATACAGCTAGAGATAATACACAGTTCTTTAATGTTTTTTTCATGTTAAATTCTCCTTTAAGGTTATTATAATAATATATCTGGTTTTAGATTGCTATATAATATATAAGTATAATTTATCGAACATTAAAAAAACTCATTCATTTTAATGAAAAATATCGGGAACTTTTTTTGATAATATGCATCTATGTAATTGTGTGATTTACAAATGTGAATTTTTGTAAATAGCTGAAACGCTTGTAATGAGTTGGTTTTTAAGAAATTAGTAAAAAAGCTTTAAAAACATGAAAAACATGTGCTTGATTTAAAATCATCTTTTGCATAGAATAAAAGACGTGCCCAGTGCACAGAGAACATTCTAAAAAATTAATACTGAGTTAAGAAAAATTAAAGATTTTTAAATAAATCGCTTGACAAAGAAAATTGACATAATAGAATAGTAAATGCGGATGACACTAGCAAATAAAAATAATGCATCTGATAAATAATTAAAGTAAACCCCAATTCAATATGATTGTGTCTGCAATGCAGAGCTTCTTACGAAGCGGTCGAAAAAAAGATTTGTACATTGACAACAGAATAGCTGAAAACGACATAATACTTTGTTAATTCAAAAAAAGATAAAGGACAACAATAAACGC
>HF991480.1:0-9622 GCA_000433095.1 Clostridium sp. CAG:967
AAATGCAAGATTTGCAACTCCACAAAAAAGAGCACCACAGTTTTGCGAACCGGGTGAACCACCTATTGAACGTGAACTCTTTCTTGAATTGAAACTTATTGCTGATGTTGGTCTGTTAGGTATGCCTAACGCAGGAAAATCTACACTTATCAGCAGGATTAGTTCGGCGAAACCTAAAATTGCCGACTACCCGTTTACAACTCTTATACCAAATTTGGGAGTGGTCAAAAAACGTTCGGGTGATGGATACGTTGTTGCTGATATTCCTGGACTTATTGAGGGAGCATCGGAAGGTGTTGGGCTTGGACACGACTTTTTGAGACACGTTGAACGATGCAGATTTCTTGTTCATTTAATTGATGCTGCGGAAGAAAATCCTTTTGAGAATTATGAAAAAATTAATCTTGAGTTGAAAAAACATTCAGAGCACCTTGCTAATCTTTATCAGATTGTTGCGTTAAATAAAATTGATGCTATTGAAGATGAAAAAAAATCCGAACTTATCGAACAATTTAAAAAAGTTTCTGATAATGTATTTATGATTTCAGCGGTTACTGGTGAAGGTTTGGACAAACTTACTGATTTTATGGGGCAGAAGGTTGATGAAATTCCTAAATCCCAAACAGAAATAGTCGTTGAAGAAGATTTGAATGCCTATAACAATGATGACAGCAGCTTTGAGGTATTTAAAGCAGCTAAGGATACTTTCATAGTTCAGGGCGGTAAGATATCAAGACTTGCAGGGGTTACTGATGAAAGAAATGCGGAACAGGTAATACGACTTCAAAATATTT
Organism: Clostridium sp. CAG:967; assembly: GCA_000433095.1. GTDB lineage: Bacteria > Cyanobacteriota > Vampirovibrionia > Gastranaerophilales > Gastranaerophilaceae > Stercorousia. The sequence goes on from HF991480.1 coordinate 795, forward strand.
TGAAAGCTATGGGTGTATTTGACGAATTATCTCAAAAAGGTATAAAAGACGGTGATACCATTATTATAGGTCATCTCGAATTTGCATTTTATTCTGACGAGATTTACGGATAATTTAAATAGCAAAAAATTTTTTGTTCGGATTTTATATAAGCATGCGAATAACCGGTATTAGAAATATAACTTTTCAAAATAATAACTCTAAGCAAGAGGCTGGGAAAGTAAATAAAAACAGTTCTAAAGGTGCAAATACTGCACTTGGTTTAACTTCTCTTGCCGGTCTTGGAACTGCTGCTTATTTTGTTTTAAGAAAACCTGATGCTTTAAAACGTGCAGAAAATGCTAAAAAACTTATGGATAAAACTCTTGCAGCATTGAAAAGTGATATAGAGCAGCTTTCCGAAAAAGTTATTAAACCGGCTGCTAAAGGTAATGTGAGTGTCAGATATACCAGCAATGCCGAAAACACTCCTTTTGTCAGCGACAATTTATTTTTTAATCAGGACGGTGAACTTTTCAAAAGAGTTTATACGTACATTGATGAAGCAACAGGTAACAAAGTTATAAATATATATAAATCTAAAAATCCTAATGCCATGCTGGCTAAGGCTTCCGAACTTCCTGCAGATTTACTGGATAAAACAATTACAATAAGTAAAACTCCTTTAAAACCGTTAGATGCATATCAGGAAGGCGGATTTGAAGAATTGACTTATATTACCTATTCAAACGGCAAGGTTAAAACTTTGCAGAAGTTCTTTAACAAAAACAAAAAACTGCATGAAATGACTGTATATGATGAAAGAAATTCTATTCTGGGGGATGTTGTCAGATATGATTTTGCTTATGATAAGAATGGCAAGATAGCAGGATTTGCACGTGAAAATATTACTCAGGGTAAAGAATATGCGCCCATGGAAGTAAAAATGTATGACGGTTCAATTGTCGAGGCAAAGTATGTAGACGATTTGTACACACCTGATTCTAAATTCAATCCGGATAATTTTTAAACTTGCATTTTAGTCTTTTATCAGATAAAATAAGGCTATGAAATGTTATAAAGCAAAGTGGATTTTGACTTCTGCAGATGAAGTTTTGAGGGATATGGCAATTGTTGTCGATGAAGGCAAGATTATTGATATTATCCCTAATTCTGAAGTGCATTTTGACGAAAAGTATGTTAAAGATTTAGGGAATGCAGTAATTACACCAGGATTTATTGATTTATTAACACAGTATCAATACACTGATGTCGGAGTTGTTAAGCCTCAAAGCTTAAAAAATAAAATAAAAAGATTTTTTAAGTTGTTCTCATTAAAATATAATTTTGCAGGTGTCAGTCAGGAAAACTATTCCCGCAGATGGGCAAGTATTTTAACTGATTATTTTACTCTTGACAGGAATGAAAAAGTTGCATCTTTTAAACATGGTGTTGCGGAATCAGTGAAAGCAGGTACTACTTGTTTTGCTCAAATCTCAAAAGAATACAAATATTTTGAAATCATTAATAAATTGCCTGTGAAAAATTATCTTTTCTTTGAAGTTTTTGCAGACAGCAAAAATAAAAGTAAAAAGAAGTTTAAAGTTTTACGAAATAAAATTGAAGAATTAATATGGCACAAGGGTGAAAATACGCACATTGGCGTTATGCTGAATTCAATATCAGGAGTTCACAGAAAGTCCTGGGCATTATTTTCGAAATATTGCAGAAAACACAATATGCTAATGATGACACGCTTTGCGGAATCGCAGGATGAAATGGATTGGCTTGAGCATGGTTTTTCGGATATTGACCTGCTGCATAAATTTATGGGAATGAGAAAAATTTCTCCTTATGCAAAAGAACTTTCGCCTGTAGATTATTTGGAAAATTTAAAGGTTTTATCAAAAAAAGTTATTGTTGCAAACGCTAATTATGCTGATGATTTGGAAAAATTATCACAAACAGGAGTGAAATATATTTATCAACCTTATTATAGTGATGAAATTTGCAATAAAAAGCTTGACTTTAATACAATATTAAAGTATTTCCCGAAAAATTTCGGGTTCTCTACGCAAAGTTTTTCTAAAGATAAGAATTTCAGTCTTCTGTCAGAAGCTGTTAAAGCAAATGCTGACGGAATTTTGGATACTCATGAACTGATAAAATATCTTACAATTTATCCGGCGCAGATTTTAAGGCTTGATAATACCACAGGATCTATTGAAATCGGCAAGGATGCAGATTTTAACGTGTTTAAACTCTTTGACGGCGAAGATTATAATGCTGTATTAGAGCATACAACTCCTTTTGCAACGTATTCAAGAGGTAAAAAACTTGTAAAAGAAGGTAAATTGAGGTTTAGTTTATGACCGTAGTCAATGAAAGATTTACAGTTAATACTCATGGTTTTACCGATATTATTGATATTACGCAAAAGGTTAAACATGCCGTATACAAGTATTCGCTTCAAAATGCACAGGTAAATGTGTATGTTGCAGGGAGTACTGTTTCGATTACAAATATTGAATTTGAACCGGGACTGCTTGTAGATTTGCCTGAGGCGCTGGAGAAAATTGCGCCTGTTGAAGCGGATTATCACCACGATGATACATGGCACGACGGAAACGGTTATGCTCATATAAGAGCATCTATAATAGGAAATTCCACAATGGTTCCCTTAATTGACGGGGCATTGCAATTGGGGCAATGGCAGCAAATAGTGTTAATAGATTTTGATAACAAATCGAGAACAAGAACAGTTTATGTTCAAATATTGTATTAGGAATGAAAATGTTTAACAATTTTCTGTAAAAGCTTTAGTTGAAAAGGATTCCTTTAAGAAACCGAAATAAATCAGCTATTGTATTCCAAATATGTTTTTGTTAAAATTTTTGCATAGTAACCGAAATATAAAGAGGGAAAATTATGACACAGAGAGTATTATTATGTATTATGGATGGCTGGGGAATTAGCACCAATCACCCTGAAGCTGATGCAACAAAATTAGCACATCCGGTTCATGTTGATAAATTGGAAAAAGAATATCCGTCAATTTCTATTCACGCTGACGGTGAATTTGTTGGTTTACCGGAAGGACAAATGGGTAACAGTGAAGTCGGACACTTAAATTTAGGGGCAGGAAGAATTGTTTATCAAGATCTTTCTAAAATTAACCGTGCCATTAAAGACGGTTCATTCTTTAAAAATGAACGCTTTATGATGGCTATAAATCATGCAAAAGAATGTAACTCAGCTTTGCATATATACGGACTTGTTTCTACTGGCGGTGTGCATTCTTCTCTTGATCATTTGAAAGCGCTTATTAAAATGGCTGCTGATAACGGATTGAAAAATGTATATGTTCACGCATTTTTAGATGGGCGTGATACTCCTCCTCAAAGTGCCTGCATATATTTAGAGCAAATTGAAGAAGAACTTAAAAAATATAATCTTCCTCCAATAGCAACTGTTATCGGAAGATATTATATTATGGACCGTGATAACAGATGGGAAAGAGTTGAAAAAGGCTACAATGCATTGCTTTTAGGTGAAGGTGAAAAGGCTGCATCTGCTTGTGAAGGTGTTAAAGCATCTTATGCAAGAGGTGAAAATGATGAATTTGTTCTCCCTACTGTAATCGGTGGTGAAGAATCAAGAATTCATGATAATGATTCAATTATATTCTTTAATTACAGACCTGACAGAGCCCGTGAAATTTCTAAAGCTGTAAACTTTGAAGATTTTGACGGTTTTGAAAGAAAGAAAGTTCTTAAAAATATTTGTTATGTAACAATGACAAGCTATAATGAAGACTTTACTTTCCCTGTAGCATTTCCTAAAGAACATATGGTGAATATTTTGGGCGATGTGCTTGAAAATAACGGTATAAAACAATTCAGAACAGCAGAAACCGAAAAATATGCACACGTAACTTTTTTCTTTAACGGCGGTATTGATGAACCTCAAGCTCATGAAACAAGAGTTCTTGTGCCGTCACCTAAAGTTGCAACATACGATATGCAGCCTGAAATGAGTGCACCCGAAGTTTGCGAAAATGTATTAAAAGCTGTAAATAATCCTGATTACGGATTTATTCTGGTTAACTTTGCAAACCCTGATATGGTTGGTCATACAGGTGTTATAGAAGCTGCAACCAAAGCTTGCCATGTTGTTGACGAATGTGTTGGTAAAATTGCAGATGCTTGTATAGAAAATGACGTGATAATGCTTCTTACAGCGGATCATGGCAATTCCGAAGTTATGGTAAATCCTGAAACAGGAAAACCGCAAACAGCTCACACAACAAATAAAGTGCCGTTTGTGCTTATTAATGCTCCTAAAGATGTTCAATTGAAAGATGACGGAGCTCTTTGCAATATTGCGCCAACGGTTCTTCAATTAATGAATATTGCAAAACCTGCTGAAATGGATTGCGATTCATTAATAAAATAATTTATATGATGCCGTATATTTTGCGGCATCATATTTTTTAACGTAAAATGTAATAGGTATAGACTGGGACTAATATGGCGGAAAACAAAAATTTAGATATTGACTTTTCATTTAAAAAGAATAATGTGGATGAATTATTTTTTAATTTGTCGGAAAATCCTGACGGGTTTAAGAATAAAGATTTTCGTTATACTTTGAGCTTAATATACCAGATTGTTGAGGACGAATTTGAAGGTGTGTTTCTAAGCCCCAATCCGCCTACAAGAAACACTAATTTTTATCTGGTAAACAATAATGACAAGTTATCATTTTTTGTTACCCCGACAAATAACTTCCAGTATTATTTAAAGTCCAAAGGTTCACTTTTCCGCTTTAAATCAGAGGTTCTCGGAGATGAGGTCGGCTATTCGATGAGCCTTGATTTAGTAATGGATTACTTTGGCGGTTTTGGTAATATCGTTGATTTGGATGCTTTAACTCCGACTTTTATATATTTGAATAAGCTTACTTATTTTGTTATGAAGCTTATTGAAAAATTATATTTTATTCCGACTATAAAAAAACACGGTTCAATGTTTAAAATAGTTTATGAACCAATTATTAATTCTCAGCAGCTTGCAAGAATTATAAACCAGTTTGAAGAAAATATTCCTGAAAATTTATTTATCAAAGGAGAGAAACCGAAAAATTTTGTTGTAGATTTTATTTACAATTATCTGAACTATGTAATTTATAAGTTCTTGGGAATAAAAGCTTATAAGTTCAAAGATGTGAAATCCGGAACTTATATGATTAAAGACCTTGAGCAGCGTGCCGTTATGAAAGGCAATGACATCGCAGAAAGCTTTGCTCAATGGTTTGATGAATTGTATCTGGGCAAATATGATGTTATTCCGTTCTTTAAAATTGACAAGCTTGAAAATCAGGAACTTTTCAGGTTGAAAGTTCATATTAAAAACAGAAAAACAGATGAAGATGTTTTAATTGACAGGCTTTATACAGATGAAGAAGTTTTCGGGGCAAATGCATCTGATATTGCAAGAATTGTTGAAAAGCAGCTTAATTATGCAATTAGATATATGCCTGAACTGGAAGAGTTGTTTGAAGATGAAGATAAACTTGCTTTGGATTTGGATTTAAATCAGGTTTACAAGATTATTACGCAGACTGCTTACTATCTGCAAAAAGCTCAGATTGAAGTTGTTCTTCCGAAGGAACTTACAAATATTGTTGTCCCACGTGCCTCAATTAATGCCAAGGTCAAAACTTCACGTTCAAAAGAGCTTGCAGATATATTTAACAACAATTCTTCATCAAAAATTTCTCTTGATGATATTCTTGATTTCTCCTATGAAATTGCAATCGGTAATGAAAAGTTGTCTGTTGAGGAATTTAACAAGCTTGTAGAAGGTCAAAACGGACTTATTAAATATAAAAATAAATATGTTCTTGTTGATAAAGAAGACACGAGAAAACTGTTTGAACAGATTGCTAATGCTAATTTAAAATCAATGTCAAGAATGGAGTTAATCCACGCATCTATGTCCGGACAGCTTGACCAGTATGACTTTGATTACGATGAAGCTTTTGCCAAGATTATTCAAGACTTTAACAAGCCTGTTGATGTTGCTCCGCCTGAAACTCTCAAAGGTGAATTAAGACCTTATCAGCAAACAGGTTTAAAATGGCTTTGGACAAATGTTTCAAAAGGTTTCGGCGCTTGTATGGCAGACGATATGGGATTGGGGAAAACAATTCAGGTTATCAGTTTAATCTTAAAGATGAAAGAAGATAAAAAACTCGACAAACCGGTACTGGTTATTTGTCCTACAACCTTAATGGGGAACTGGATGAAGGAGCTGCAAATGTTTGCGCCTTCACTTGATGCTGTAATTTATCATGGTGCTGAAAGACAGCTTGATTTGAAGCATGATGTAATTCTTACTACCTATGCAATTATGAGAATAGATGTAGATGAGCTTAAGAAAAATAATTGGGGAATGATAATTGTTGATGAAGCTCAAAATATTAAAAACCCTGATACGGCTCAAACTCTTGCGGTTAAAATGCTTAAATCAGATATCAAAATTGCTATGACAGGTACTCCTGTCGAAAACAGATTAACAGAGCTCTGGTCAATATTTGATTTCATAAATCAGGGGTATCTGGGTTCACTTAGAGAGTTTCAAAAAAGTTATGCAATTCCTATTGAAAGATTTAAGGAAAATTCCCGTGCAGCTAAGTTGAAAATGTCTGTATCTCCTTTTGTATTAAGACGATTGAAAACAGATAAGCACGTTATTACAGACCTGCCTGAAAAAATGGTGCTTAACGATTACTGTTATCTGTCAAAACCACAGGCAGTTCTTTACGAAAAGACTTTGAACGAAATGATGGAAAAAATATCTGGCTTTACCGGTATAAACAGACGTGGAAATATATTCAAGCTTATTACTGCGCTCAAGCAAATCTGTAACCACCCTTATCAGTTCCTTAAAGGCGGTGAAATGAGCAAGGAAATGTCAGGTAAAATGGATAAATGTATTTCTACTGTTCAGAGTATTTTGGATAATGGAGAGAAAACACTTATTTTTACCCAGTATAAAGAAATGGGTGATATTTTATGCAAGGTTATTTCTGATGAATGCAATACAGAGCCGTTGTTCTTCCATGGATCATTAACGGTAACTCAGCGTGAAGAATTGATAAACAGGTTCCAAACAGATGCGGATGCTAAAGTTATGATATTGTCATTGAAAGCAGGCGGAACAGGTTTGAACCTTACAAGCGCAACAAATGTAATCCACTACGATTTGTGGTGGAACCCTGCTGTTGAAGATCAGGCTACAGACAGAACTTATCGTATAGGTCAGGATAAAAACGTAATGGTTCACAGAATGATTACGCTCGGAACTTTTGAAGAAAAAATTGATGAGATGCTTAAAGCTAAAAAAGAGCTTGCAGACCTCGCTGTATACGAAGGTGAAAAGATCATTACAGAGCTTTCAGACGAAGAAATTTACCAAATCTTCACTCTTTCCGCTTAATTACCTTGATATGCAGTACTATTTTATCCAGGGATAATCATCGGGAATTTTCCAGCCGTTTTGTTGAATTACTGCCGTGCAAAAGTATGGCTTATTATTGTAACAGGCATTCTTTAAATTATCATACGTACGATCAAAGCCATCCCACCTATAATATGGCTCTACACCTTTGTTACATAAATTTTCCAATACCCAGTCACATCCGTTTGGAGCATATTGAAAAGCAAAGGTATCCTTTCCATTAGTCAAGGTACTATTCCCGTTACTTTGTTGCCCGCAAGTTTTTGTGTCTAAACAAAAAATGAAATCTCCGGAATTTGTATCCTTCCAGTTTTCACCGATAGCAAAGTAAAAAGCAGTTCCGTCATTTAAATATACATAAGTATACTTGAGAGATGTTTTTACTTTAGAATATTGCAGGTAATCTTTTAAATATTTATCAAAAAATTCTCGTGAGCTATAGGAGCCCTTTGTCACAGTCCAGAAACTTTTATCCCCGTTATCAACTTCTGATCTTGTTATAGCTTGATTAATAGTTGTATAGAATTTTTTGAGTTTCGCTTCTGTGACATTTTTTCTGTGTTTGGCAATAAGTGTTGGTATTGTCATTGCCGCAACCACACCAATAATGCCGAGAGTAATTAAAACCTCAGCTAAGGTAAATGCACATGAGTGTCCTAAAAAAATCCTAAAAGCCCCAATGTGACGGGTCAAGCTATCAAGACTACGTGCGTAGTACCGCTTGTCGGGGGGGGGGGAAAACTTTTTGCTTTTTTTTTGTCGGGGGGGGGGCAAAACTTAATGCTTTATTCATAAAATTACCTCCTTTTTTTATTATTTACTATTATTCAAATTTTGTCAATCATTGTAATTCAAATTTCAAGAATAAGTATACTGCAATTTCTATTACAGCTTGAAATATTTTTTATTTAGTTTATAATATATGTATTGATTGTACAAAAGACCATAAAGGTGGTGAAAATATAAATGGCAGAAGTAAAAGTTGGCGAAAACGAATCAATTGAAAGCGCATTGCGTCGTTTCAAGAAAAAAATTCAAAAAGCCGGTATTCTTTCAGAAGTTAAGAAACGTGAAAGATATGAAAAACCAAGCGTAAAAAGAAAACGCAAATCTGAAGCAGCTAGAAAAAGAAAAGTTTAATCGGATTTAAAAATATATTGAAAGAGGTCATAATTTATGACCTCTTTTTTAAATGTTGAAAATATTTTGAAAAATTGTTATAATAAAAAAGGTATATATTGTTGAAAGGAGCAATTATGAAAAGAATTAGTCACGTTGGGGGGGGGGCAACCTTTTAAGCTCCCGTAGTAAAGGTTTTACGCTTGC
>HF991480.1:9659-33631 GCA_000433095.1 Clostridium sp. CAG:967
TTTGGCGGAGGTTCTTGTCACGCTCGGTATTATCGGTGTTGTATCAGCTATGACCGTACCTTCTTTGATGCAAAATCATCAGAGAAAAACGTATGTAACCCAGTTGCATAAGGTGTATAACGAGTTATCACAAGCTTTTCTGCAATACCAAACAGATAAAAATGCCCTTAATCTTAAAGAAGCAGGGCTGATATCTGCAGCTGATGTTAATGATTTTATGAATAAATATTTTAAGATAGTAAAGTATTGCCCTGATTCATTGGCAGAATGCTTTTGGGATGGAGGATATCGAAATATTAACGGAACAAAACTTAATGATGGTTCTTTTTGGTATGGTTCAGAAAAAGTTCCTTGTTATGCACTTGCAAATGGAGCATCAGTGTGTGTGGAATGGGTTACGCTTCATGGAACTTTTGGACATTTAACAATTGATGTTAATGGTAAAAAAGGTCCAAACATTGCGGGGCGTGACTTGTTTTTTATTGCATTTTACAATGACGGGACTATTGATGAAGAGGGTGTTCCTAGTTCATGCAGAGCTTCCGGTACCGGATGCGGTTCCGGGAAGACCAGTGCGAAGGATGCCAGGGCTGCACTTGGTTGTGCGGGACGTTCAGATGCTAAAGGATGTTTCGGTTTAATATTAAACGATAATTGGGATATGACATATTAAAAAAAGGCTCTATTTAAAGAGCCTTTTTTATTTATTATTTTTTAGTTTCAATGTAATTTGTATTCGGTATATATGAGCCTTCGTTGTTAATTTCGATTTTATTAATGATTTTTGCACGTTTTTTGCGGAATAACATATCGACAAAAGCTTCAAGTCGTGTTATAAAACCTGCTTCGCCTGTCTGTTCGTCTATTGTAAGATTTAACAGCGGTTTGTTAAACCGTTTTGCACGTCTTGTAATTCTTTCAATCATTAATGAATCAGGTCCGCATCCGAATGCTGTTAAGGTTATAAGTCCGTCAATCTTATTATCTTTTAGATAATGACCGGCTGCACCTGTCATTTCGTGTTCGTTTGCCCAGTACATGTCCTGACCGAGTGTTTTAATCCCGTCGTCCATCTGCTCGTTTGATAACTGCAATGAGGAATAAACTCTTACATCCATAGCTTCAAGTTTATCAAAGATTTTCATAGATGCTCTTTCGTCGAAGATGTTGTATCCGTGTGAAATCAAGCCGATAGAGATAGGAAATTCTTTTGTCTGGCTTTCGATGAATACTTTACCCTGCAAAGCATAATTCATTGCTTTTTTATAACTCATTCCTGATTTAGACATAATATGGAAATTATTATATGTTCTCCAGCCGGCTTTAGAAGCTTTTTTAATGCGTTCTTCATCGGTAATGCCGAACGGAGCTGCCATTTCTTTTAAAAACTCATAAAGCCCCTGATTTTTTTCAGATTTGTCAAGAGTTGCTTCAATCATGGTAAAATCTTTTTTTACAACATTTCTTACTAAATCAGGTAAGCCTCTGATTTTAGAACAGTTGTATATCTTAGGTGCGATAGACTGAATTGACGGTACAAGTATTTTATCAATACCTTTGTCAATTAGATTTAAAACATGTCCTATATAAATTTTAATAGGTAAGCAGGTTTCTGTAACTACAAGAGCAGAACCGCTTGTCATTGTTTGTTTTGTTGTTACATCTGATAAAACGATTTTAATCCCAAGATCTGTGAAAAATCCGTGATAAAACGGATAATTATGATAAAAAGACATTCCACGTGGGATGCCGATTACCATATCATTGTTTTTTGAATTGTTTTCCAAAGTTAAATATTCCTTTTTATTTCTACTACCATGATAATACTTCAAAAGAAAAATTTTTACTATCCTTTATTAATATATTTTACATATTTTTGTTGTAAAATTAGATAAAGAAGGAGTTTTAATGCCGCATTTTTTTATCAGTTCACAAGACGTGAAGAATAATAAGATTACTATATCGGATAAAGAAAATTATATTCATATAGCTAAATCTTTGCGGATTAAGAAAGGTGAACAACTGCTTTTAATTGACGAAAATCAAATTCAATACGAAACTGTTGTTGAAGAAATTACCAATAAGGAGATAACAGTTGATATTAAAAATAGTTATAGGTCTGTTAGAAGGCTTGGTTTTCGATTATATCTTGCACAAAGTCCACTCAGGAGTGATGCACAGTCAATCATTATTGAAAAAGCAACCGAACTCGGTGCAGATGGGATATATCCTGTGCTTACTGATAATTGTGCTCTTAACAAATCTGTTGTCGAAAAGAAAATCAGCAAGTGGCAGCGCATTATGTATGAAGCTTCTAAGCAATGTGAAAGGGCTTATACCCCCACATGTTACGAATTGACGAATTTGTTAAATGTTATTAAATTAAAAGATGAAGGATATAAGGTTATAGCTTTTTGCGAAAGGTTAACTGATTTATCTCTGCATAAGTACTGTGCTGAAAATCCGATTGTAAGTAATGATAAAGTTGTTATTATTATAGGTCCTGAAGGCGGGTTTTCAGAAAAAGAGTTTAAACTGTTAGAGGAAAATAAAATACCTATGCTTACTTTAGGTGATTTGATACTGAAAGCTGAAACGGCTGTTATAGTTGCTTTAGGAAATGTAATATATGAATTCGAAAATTATAGAAAAAATTAAATGTGATGACATTCTGTCAAAAATTATCGCATCGTTTGATAATAATATATATCTTGTTGGCGGTACTGTTCGTGACTTTTATCTTGGAAACGACAGTGTAGACAGAGATATTATTGTTATGGATGAAGATGCACGTAAATTTGCATTGAAACTTGCGGAATTTTTTAATGCTGCCTTTGTTCCGCTTGATGAAGAAAACAAGATATATAGACTTGTAATGCGTGACAAGATTAATTACATTGATATTACAAATCCAATTGAAAATTCTCTTGAAAAAGACTTAATGCGCAGGGATTTAACAATTAATGCAATTGCTGTAAATATCAGAACAGGTGAAATTGTTGATATTTCCGGAGGTGTTACCGATATTAAAAACGGATGCATAAATTATGTTAATGAGATGAACTTTGTAGATGATCCTTTGAGATTGTTAAGAGTTTACAGATTTCAGGCTATGTACGGATTTAATCTTGCTCCCGAAACTATCAGTGCTGTGTGCAAATATTCTGATTTAATTCATAAACCGGCGCCTGAAAGAATTAACTATGAAATTATGAAGCTGTTTAGCGGTGAATATGCGCATATTGCTCTGGAAAATATGAATAAAACATGGATTTTAGAAGAAATTTTTCCTGTGGTTAAGGAGTTAAAACAGGTTCCTCCAAATTCTCATCATCATCTTGATTTATTTCACCATTCTGTTGAAACCGTAAAACAGGTGCAGAATTTATATAATGAGGCTGTTGAAGAAGTTAAGGAGCATTTGGATAAAATTGAGTTCGGAGGCTTTTCTAGACTTGCTCATTTAAAACTTGCTGCTTTTTTGCATGATATAGGCAAATTTTCTACCTGGACAATTGAAGAAGGAAAACATCGTTTTATAAAACATGATGATGCAGGTGCTAAGTTATCTTTAAAGATTTTGAAAGACTTGCATTTTTCTAATAAACAGATTGATTATATTTCATCAATGATTAAATATCACATCTATCCTTCTCATGTAATGACTTCACCGCAGATTACAGAAAAGATAATGATGCGTTATGTACGTAAAATGGATAAAAACTCAATTGATGCGATTATACTGGCTCAAGCTGACAGATTATCCGCAAGAGGTCCTGAGATTACGGATGAAATAGTTGAAAGAAATATTAATTCTTTAAATATGCTTCTTAGATTTTATCTCGAAGCCAGGGAAACTTTAAAGCCGCTTCCAAAACTGCTTAGCGGTAATGAAGTTATGTCTATTTTAAACATTAAACCGTCACCTGAACTCGGAGAAATTATGAATGCTCTTCATGAAGCACAGCTTTCTGGAGATATTACTTCCAGAGAGCATGCTGTAGATTTTGTTAAAAAGCTTGTATAGTATATCCTTTGGCTATAATTTTATAAACAATAAGCGTATTTGTTACAATTATTTACAATAAATTTTGCTTTAAAAATTCATTATTTTTTTTATTTTTGATCTTTTTTTGTTAAATTTTTGACTTTTTTTTGAAAAATTTTTCTAAAATTTATATATTTTTAAAAAATAATTCAAAAATGCTTCTTAATATCTCCTTAACATTAAGTGTGACCTGCGCAATTTTTTTTTTGCCTGACTTTTAATATAAATGTGTGATTGATATAATAGACAGTGTAGTTTTAAACCAGACAAATTATGATTGAAAAAATTAATTTATCAAGTGTAAATAAAAAGAATACCCCTCAAAGGGATAACTCTTGCCAAAATCCCAGCTTTAACGGATTGGGCAGCGGTATTATTGCAGGCGTTCAGCTGTGCGAAAAATATCCTATGCTTAATGTTACTGCGCTTGATTTGTCTACTGCTATAATTCCACGTACAATTATTGAAACTAAAGAGTCTAATGGACATGCAGGATTTGAAGCTTTCAGACGTGAATCTTCAGGGCTGTTTGTAAACTGCCTTTTACCAAGCTTTATCGTAATGGGTATTGCTAAACTTGTTCAAAAACCTTTAATGGGTGATTTCTGCGGCAAGGGTAAATCAAATCTTGTAAATACATGGGCTAACAGTGATAGTATTGATAAAATTCATAAATTCTACAGTGAAGCCTCAGGTGCTACTAAAGAAGAAAAAATTTATAATACTTTCAGAAACCAGCTTGGCAGCCTTGTAGGTGTTGACGGTAATGAAGTCAAAGATTTTGCAGATATATTCCAAATTCCTAGAAGCCATGACGGCAAATTTGCAGGTAAAGCAGGTAACGAAAAAATTCATAATGCTCTTAAATCGTTAACTGATGCTGTGTTATCCGATAAGCATAGTTCAAAGAAAGTTTCTGAAGCTTACAGAGCTATTGTTGAAGAAACGCATATTGCTGAAAACATTAGATTTAAAGGTGACAAAGGATTTTTCTCCAATAACCTTGAATCTGTTTGTGATGATACTGTTAAAATGCTTAGAGGCGTTGTAAAAGAAAATATTACCGATGCGGATAAGCTTACCAAGTACTTTAATAAGGCTAAAAAACTTGTTAATGTTAAGAGTATAGCAGGTTTGGGCATAATTATTCCTCTTGCAATATCAATGCAGCCTATTAACAGATGGATTACGCACAAAACATCAGGTAAAAAAGGTGCACCGATTTACAAGGACTTTAACCAGCAAACTGAACATAAAGAACTTACACCAAAAGAAAAGAACGAACTTTTAGCCCAAAAATTTATTTCCATAGGCTCTATGATTGGTGTAACTGGACTTTCAATGTTTATGGACAGACCTGTTTGGAAAAACATATTACAATTTAAAGGTCTTTTCCCGACAATGGATCAGGCAAGAATTATTTCTACAGCAACATTTGCAAGCCGTATGGGTGCTGCGGAAGACAGAAATGAACTGCGTGAAGCAACTGTTCGTGACATAGCAACATTTGCAAGCTTTTATTTCTTAGGTGATTATGTTGCAAAAGGTATTGCAACCTTCTTAGAAAAGAAAAATGACGGAGTTCATTTAATTAACAGACTGAAAGAAACTTCTAAAGATGCTAACCCGCTTCAAAAACTTTGGAACTGGGCAAAACATACATCTTTGAAATCTTCAGATGAATTAGTTACCGCTAAAGATAAGCGTCTGAGAACAATTTGCCAAATAGGCAATATTGCTTTCTCATTGTTATCTTTAGGAGTATTCATCCCTATTTACACCAGATCGAAAACAAATAAAAAACATGCAGAAGAACTTGCGAAATTAAATGCGGAAAAATCTTCCGGAACTTCAAACGCTTCTTCCTCCTCCTCGACAGAAACGACAGGAGCCGGGAAAGGCTCATCGCAAGATGAGTTCACAAAATCCTTAATCAAGGATAACACAGCGTTTAAGTCATTTTTTAATTCGTAGGAGATAAAATATTATGAAAATTCAACCGATAATACCCCAAAAACAAAATATTGATAATAAAAAAGATAACGTACAATTTACAGGCGCATTTGATGCAGTTAGTCTGGGTTTAAGATTTTTGGAAACAAATCAGGCGTGGGGCGCAAATGCTGTTGATTTAGCTTCAATGGTAATTCCAAGAACTACGGTAGACTTTGTTAACAGAGGACCTGCTGCCGGTACTGAAACTATGCGCCGTGAAGCTTCAGGAACGGTTAACCACTCTTTAGTCGGTGTATACGGCACAATTGCAGGTCTTGCGGTTGCTGCATCTTTAAATAAAAACTATGGA
This sequence comes from Clostridium sp. CAG:967, assembly GCA_000433095.1. Taxonomy (GTDB): domain Bacteria; phylum Cyanobacteriota; class Vampirovibrionia; order Gastranaerophilales; family Gastranaerophilaceae; genus Stercorousia. Next base: position 16,013 of record HF991480.1, read on the forward strand.
ATTAAAGCTCACAAGATATTTGCCGATGATGAAACTTTATTAGAATTAGCAAATATCTGGAATAAGCAGATTAAACAAAACAAAACAGAGCCTGTAAAAGATTACCTGCAAGAAACTTTCGGTAAGCTGCAAACTCTTGTTAACGGCGAGTGGAAAGAAATTCCTAAAGAAAATATTGATTTGGTTGTTGAAAAATACAATGCAGCTCTTACCAACAAACAAACTCCTTCTGTGTTGAATGATGAACTTAGAAATTATGCAAAATCAGTTATCACTCACTCTACAGGATCTGAAAATACTTTCCGATTTGCTAACGGTAAAAATACTGCTTCTCTTTCTAATATGCTTGAAAGTATTTATAATGTTTCTAAAACTTTTGTGGAAACTAATGTTGATAAGGCGTTCAGAGATGCTAAAGAGGTTGATACTAATGCATTTATTAAGTCTATGAAGAAAATGAACCTTCGCCGTTCATTATTCGGACTTGGTATTGCTTCTGCTGTTGGTATGTCAATTCAGCCGTTAAATATTTACCTTACTAAACGTAAAACAGGCAGCGACGGTTTCGTTGGTGTTGAAGGGCGTACAAAAGACAATTCTGCTGGTTTTAAAGGGTTAAAAGCTCTTGCAGCGGCTGCATTCGGAGGCGGAATAATCGCTTCTATAGGTATTCAGGACGGTATTAAAGGTATTTTAAAGAAAATTCAATTTAAAGGATTAACACCTACATTAGACCAATTTAAATTTATCTATGGCGTAACAATTATGTCTAGATTTATGGCAGCAAGGGACAAGGATGAACTTAGAGAATCTGTTGTAAAAGATGTTTTAGGTTTCTTTAACTGGCTTGTTTTAGGTAACTTTGTTTCTAAAATGACTGCTAATGCTATGGATCAAAATCTTATCAATTACAGTGAAAAAGAACATGGTAAAGGCTTCTTCAAAAAAATAATTAATGCTCCTATGGTGTCAAGAGATGAAGTGCTCCATAGAGGTTTGAAAGCTGCAGGAATTGATACTATTGAAAACGGTAAGGCTTTGAGCTTTAAACAAATGCTTAAAAAGCTTTCTGGTAATAATGTATCTGAGGCTATACGCAAAGAAACTAAAGGTAAATTAAGAGCTTTAAGCATAGCTCAAGTTGCGGGTTATTTATATTCAGGCTTGATTTTGGGTGTAGGTATACCTAAGTTAAACATCTATATGACAAATAAATCTGAAGCAAAACGTAAGGCAAGGCTTGCAGCAGAAAAAGCTGCTAAAGGAGATCAGCCTCAAACAGCTTCTGCAAATGCTCAAAACGATGCTAATTATCAGTCAATGATGAACCCTGCAAACTTGGAATTCTTGAGCAAAAATATGTAGTTATAATCGTATAGGATAATCATCTGGTATTTCCCACTGGTTATCCTCTAATATCATTGTGCAGCTATTTCCATTTGACTTGCAAAGTTCATATTGTCTTGCTTTATCTCTTGGCCTATCTTCTGTTGCTGAACACCAGAAACCTGTAACTTGATTGGTTGATAATCTACAGTCTTTTTTTCTACATAAAATAAAGGCAAAAATATCTCTGCCTACTGTATTTGGCAGTTTGTCACCGTTAATGTCATAATAAATATCATAACAGTTGCCTATTTTGATAAACATTTGAGAACCGTCTAAAAATGTTAATTTTGCACCGATTTTCCCTTGAAAATTCGTTTTTTCAATATCGTATGACTTTACATAAGGTTTTATATATTTTGCAAGAAAATTGTAAGAACTTTCCTGACTGTTCATTTCTCCAATTTCCCAATCTTCTCTCATCCCATTCTCTTGTTCTGCAAAGATTAGTGCCTGATTAACAGAAGAAACGAATTTCTTAAGTCTTGCTGATGTTTCAGATTTTTTGTGATTTGAAATCAATGACGGCATTGTCATTGCTGCAACCACACCAATAACACCGAGAGTAATTAAAACCTCAGCTAATGTAAACCCTTTTAACCCCTTAAGATAATGCAAACCTTGCACGGGGGGGGGGCAACCCTTAATGCTCTTGACTTAATCATTTTTCAGCCTCCTTAATTTAAATTTAAATATGTCTTCTTGACTTTGTACATTATTTAACATATTTCTGTTTTTGTCAATAGATAAATAAAATAACACATATCCCTTTTTTGTACAGTTCGGCTCCATTTGAGAACTTGAGTGATGTTATATTAGTGTCATTGATATATTTGCTAATTTTCTGTGCATTCATGCCCTCATTTATATTTAAATAGTAAACATATATGTTCAATAATTAAATTATATGACGTGATATTTTTTTGTCAATAACTGTACAATATTTATTATGTTAGATAAAGAAAAAACATTAAAAATTCTTGCAGAAAACATAAGAGTTGAACGAGCAAGAAAGAAGATATCACAGGAATATCTGGCTGAACAGGCTGATATTACTCCTCAGCATTTATACAGAATTGAAAACGAAAGAGTTTGCCCTACAATATTAGTTGTCGCAAATATTGCAAAAGCATTAGGTGTTACTTTAGATAAGTTATTACCTTTATAAAAAAAAGACTTCTAAACGGAAGTCTTTTTTTATTTTATCCTAGTTGAGCATTTGCACCCGAAACTACCTCAATAATTTCCTGGGTAATCGCAAATTGTCGTGTTTTGTTATATTCAACCGATAAATCGTTAATCATTTTTTCGGCATTGTTTGATGCCGCAGACATTGCTGTCATTCTGCTTGCAAGTTCACTTGCCTGCGCTTCCAGCAATGATTGATACAAAATGTTTGTCATATACATTGGAACAACTTTTTGCAAAATATTATGCATATCAGGAATAAACTCCATTAAAGGATCAAGAACATTGTCATGTCTGCGTTCATAATCTTCATTTAATCCTTTTAACGGTAAAACTTCCCAACTTTCAACAAAATAACTCATCATATTCTTAAATCTTGTTGTGATGATTTCAATTTTGTCTATTTGCTTATTAACATAGTATTCAGCCATATCTTCAATGATTATTTTTGCGCCTTCGCCTGAAGGATTATTGGCAACATTAAGATAGGTTTTTGCAAACTCACAGTTAAAGTCCCTGCATTTGCGTTTCAAGGTTGAAATTCCTTTTTGGCCGACAACAAACAGCACTGTTCTAATTCCTTGTTTGTTGTATTCTTCAATTGTTTTTAAGGTTTTTCTGATTACGTTTGCGTTATAAGCTCCTGCCAGTCCTTTGTTTGATGTTATAGCAAGAAGCCCTACAGACTTAATCTCTCTTACAGCCAGCAGTTCAGGATAATTGTCAACTGCGGTTTTTATTTTCAGGTTCTGGGCGCTGTAACCGTCAACTGATGTCAAAAGTTTTTTGAACATGGAAACGAGTTCAAATGTAAAAGGACGTGATGCTTTAACTGTATTTTCAGCCTTTTTCACTTTTGCGGCAGCAACCATTTTCATAGCACGTGTAATTTTCTGTGTGCTTTTAACGCTCTGTATTCTGTTTTTTATATCTTTTAAATTTGCCATATTAAACCTTAAAATGTTTTCTTGAATGTATCAAGACTTTGTTTCAACAATTCTTTATCAGCATCTTCAAGCTTAGCGCCGTTGTTAAGTCTTTCAACAAGTTCCTGCATATTTGTGTTCAAATGTACAAACCATTCTTTTTTAAACCTTTGAATGTCTGTATTTTCAACATCATCAAGAACTCCTTCGTTTGCGGCGAAAAGGATTGTAACTTGTTCTGCTACGCTTAACGGATTATATTGAGGCTGTTTCAACACTTCTGTCAGTTTTTCACCTCTTAATAATTGATTTTTGGTCGCTTGATCAAGATCTGATGCGAATTGGGCAAAAGCTTCCAATTCTCTGAATTGTGCAAGGTCAAGTCTTAATTTACCTGCAACCTGTTTAATGGCTTTAGTTTGAGCGGCACCGCCAACACGAGATACTGAGATACCTGCGTTAATAGCCGGTCTTACACCCGAGTTAAACAAGTTTGATTCTAAGAATATTTGTCCGTCAGTAATTGAGATTACGTTTGTCGGAATGTAAGCTGAAACATCTCCTGCTTGTGTTTCAATAATAGGCAGTGCTGTAATGCTTCCTCCGCCAAGTTCATCATTCAATTTAACAGCACGTTCAAGTAATCTTGAATGTAAGTAGAATACGTCGCCCGGATATGCTTCACGTCCCGGCGGTCTTTTTAATAGCAAACTCATTGCACGGTAAGCCTGTGCGTGTTTACTCAAATCATCATATATGATAAGAACGTCTTTTCCTTGTTCCATAAATTCTTCACCGATAGCAACGCCTGCAAACGGTGCGATATATTGAAGCGGTGCAGACTCATTTGCCGTAGCCGATACAATAATTGAATATTCCATAGCTCCGTGTTCTTCCAGAGTTTTTGCAAGCTGTGCTACTGTTGAAGCTTTTTGACCGATTGCAACATAAATACAAATAACATTTTGACCTTTCTGGTTAATCATTGTATCTATTGCAATAGCAGTTTTACCTGTTTGTCTGTCACCGATAATCAATTCACGCTGACCTCTGCCAATAGGAGTTAAGGCATCAATAGCTGTTAACCCTGTTTGAAGCGGCTGGTGTACGGATTTTCTTGCAACAATACCCGGTGCAACTCTTTCAATCGGTCTTGTTTTATCGGAAATAATTTCACCTTTACCGTCGATAGGTTTACCTGTCGGATCAATTATACGTCCTATAAGCCCGTCACCAACGGGAACAGATGCAATTCTGCCTGTTGTTTTAACAGTCATTCCTTCTTTAATTTGTGTATATTCGCCGAGAATTACTACGCCGACATTGTCTTCGTCGAGGTTCATTGTAATTCCAAGAGTATTTTTACCGTCGTCAAACGTTACAAGTTCGTTTGACATTACGTTTCTCAATCCGTAAATTCTTGCAATACCGTCACCGATTTCAATTACAGTGCCTGTATTAGACACTTCTGTTTGAACATCGTAATTTTCTATTTTGCTTTTAATTATTGAACTAATTTCATCAGGTTGTATTAGTGCCATAACTTCCCCTTTATATTATGTTTTTACTCAAATTTTCCAATTTATTTTTCAGACTTGAATCAATGACATCATCATTAATTTTTACAACAAGTCCTCCGATAATTTCTTCATCTGTCTGCCATTGTGCAATTACATTTTTTTGTAATCTTTTTTGAAGTTTTTCTATAATTCTTTGTTTTGAATTGTCGTCTAATTCTACAGCCGAAATAACTTCTACACGCTGCAAATTGTTTATTTTATCAAGTTCTTCCTGATATGCGGCAACAATTCCTTCCAGTTCTTTAAATCTTTTCTTTTCAATTAAAATTTTTAAGAAATCTCTTATTTTTACATTCACATATTTAGTAAAGACTTCATCAATTATTGAAAATTTTGTTTCATCAGAAATTGCAGGGTTTTCTAAAACTCCTGTCAAGTCTTTAGACTGAGTGCAAATTTCTGATATAATTTCAAGATTATTTAAAATATCATCATAAGATATGACATTATCCTGCCCTAGTTTCACAAGGGCATCTGCATAATTTTTTGCTGTTAATGATATTTGAATGTTTTTCATGGTTTATCCTAATTCTTCAATGCTTTGGTCAATATATTTTTTGTGCAGTTCTGGATGAGCCTTAAGCATTGATTTAATATGATTTTTGGCAAGCTCTGCTGATGCTTTTGCTGTTTTTGATGCAAGTTTTGCAGAAATTGTTTTTTCTTCTGCTTCAACAGTTCTTTGAATGTTGTCTTCTATCTGTTTAATTTTTTCTTCGGTTTTGGAAAGTATATTTTCTGCGACATTTTCCGCATGCTGCTTTGCACTTTCAATTCTTGAGGTAATTTCTTCTTCAAGATTTTCAACAGATTTTTCTGCTTTTTGAAGCTCTGTCAATGCATTTTCTTTTTCCTCTTTAGCCTTTTCTATAGAATTAATTACACTGTTTTTTAACCCTTCAAGGCTGTCTTTGATTGCGAATTTTTTAACAATCCAGCCTAATATTAAGAGCATTACAATAAAATTGAACGTATTGCTTTTTACGAGTGAATCCCATATGTGTAAAACCGTATTCATTTAAGCACCTTATTTACATAGTCATAATCAATATTATCTATAGTTGTATTTTCGCCTAAGATTTTTGAAGAAATTGTTTCAGCCAAATCTTTAACGTTATTTTTTAATGCATCAGCTGTTTGAATTTCCTTTGCATAAAGTTCTTGTTTTGCTGACTGAATTTTATTTGCAGAATCAGCTTTTGCATTATCAGTAAAGGATTTAGCTTTTTCATTAGCTTCATTAACTTTGTCTGAAACAATTTTCTTTGATTCAGACAAAGTTTCATTCAAGCGTTTTTCTTTTTGCTCAAGCAGATTTTGAGCTTTATCTTTTGAATTTTTTGCATCATTATAGTGGTCATTGATGAATTTTTCTCTTTCTTCAATAACACCTAAAATAGGTTTATAAAATATGGCATTCATAATAATTATGAATACTATAAAACTAATCATTGATACTAAAAATGTTGCATTAAATTCTAACATTGTCTTTCCTTTGTTCTTGTATTATTCACTAAGCAAAGATTAATAACATTGCTACAAGCAGCGCATAAATAGCAGTTGCTTCTGCCAGACCGGCACCGATAATGAAGTTTTTAAAAGCTTCGTCTTTAATTTCAGGTTGTCTTGCAATAGCATCCAAAACCCCTTTTGTTGCAATACCTAAGCCTAAGCCGCCGCCGATTGCACCAAACCCGATTGCAATACCTGCGCCTAATTTTGCTAAATCTAAAGTTGCTAATTGTTCAACTGCCATAATTTTTCTCCTTTTTTTATATTACTCTTCTTTTATTGCCATTGATATGTAAGTTGTTGATAGTAATGTGAATACCAGTGCTTGAATTAGCGCTACGAATAATTCAAATAACATAAACGGCAACGGCGCAAAATATGCAACCATGCCTAAAATTGTAAACACAAGAACTTCGCCTGCAAATATATTTGCAAAAAGTCGGAGTGCAAGAGAAAAAGGTCTTACAAAAAGTTCAAGCGTATCAACAAGAGTGATTATAATTCCGTCAATACTAAATCCGTGAACAAAGAAATGAAAGCCCTTTCTTTTAACTCCGTAATATATATAATACAATGATACAACAATTGCCATTGCTGCAGTCATATTAATATCATTATTCGGTGATGCAAGTTCACCTGTTTTCAAGTGGATTAAATGCCAGGGAAGCTGTCCTACAAGGTTAGCGGTAAGGATGAACATGAATAATGTAAGAATTAGAGGTAAGTGTCTTTTTGCTTCTGTTTCACCCATGCTTGCCTTTGTAATCCCTGCAAAGTAATTTACTATACTTTCTCCGATTACCTGAAGTTTAGAAGGAAATATTGAAGTTTTCCTTGTTGTAATCAAAGCAAGTACAATAAGCAAAATCATGGTCACCCACATAGTAATCAATGTATCCATATTTAAGGACATAGTATGCCCTGCAATATTCAGTTTGTAAATCCAATGTTCCATGTTCTCTCCCTTGTGAATTTATTTTAACTCCGTAAAAAAAAAATCGCAAATTTTTTTTGTTTGAAGTAGAATTATTTATATAGAGAGTTTCGTTTTGAGGGAGATAATGGAAAAGATATACCTGTCAGAGGTGGATTCTACAAACTTATATGCTAAATCAAATTTAGAAAATTTAGCCGATAAGTCTATTATCCATGCCGCTATTCAAACGGCTGGCAGGGGAAGATTACAGAGAACATGGGTTAACCTTGGTGAGGGTAATCTGTTTATGTCTTTTGTGCTAAAGCCTTCAAACTCTTTCAATGAAATTTATTCAAACTTAACTCAATATTTGTCTGTTGTATTGTGTTATGTGTTGGAAGAATACGGTTTAAAGCCTCAAATTAAATGGCCTAATGATGTTTTGATTAACGGTAAAAAAATTGCTGGTATTTTATCTGAAACAGTTATGCAGGGAAGTAATTTCAAAGGGCTTGTGCTTGGTATAGGGGTTAACTTAAATGCAAGTAAAGGCGATTTGAGCTTAATTACCGATAAAGAAGCAACTGCACTTAATTTAGAAATAGCTCAAACTGTAAATGTTGAAGAATTTTTAGATAAGCTGGCTCAAAATTTTTTTGCTGACTATGATAAATTTTTGGAAAAAGGATTTGAACTCATAAAAAGTGATTATGTTTCAAGAACGTGTTTTTTAGATACTGAAATATGTGTGCAGGTCTTTAATGATAAAAAATGTGGAATAGCCAGAGAAATAAATAATAAGGGGGAACTGGTTATGTACGATAATGAAAATGAATTTGTATTAACAATAGGAGATATATTATGACAGAAAATTATTTATTAATGGGGCTGGAGTTAATGCTTCTCGGAATGGGGTTTGTTATTTCATTCCTTTGCGTGCTTGTTGCAGCAATGTTCGGGATGTCAGCAGTTGTAAAATACTTGAACAAACTCTTCCCTGAAAAAGTAGAAGTGGTTGAAAAGAAATCTGCTAAATCTCAAGCGGGTGACGATGCTGTTATTGCTGCGGTTGTAGCGGCTGTATTGGCTAGAAAATAGTGTTAATTATAATTGAAAGGATATAAATTATGGCTAAAAAACTTATTAAAGTTATGGATACCTCATTTAGAGACGGTTTCCAATCAATTTACGGGGCAAAAGTGCTTGTTGACGACTTTATTCCTGCTTTACAGGCTGCTGTGAACGCAGGTTTAACTCACTTTGAAACAGCAGGCGGCGCAAGATTTCAGGCTCCGATTTTCTTTTGTAATGAAAATGCATTTGAAACCATGGATAAAATCAGAGCTGCTGTTGGTCCTGATGTAAAATTACAATCTCTTGCCCGTGGCGTAAATGTTGTAGGTTTAAACTCACAGCCACGTGATGTTATTGATTTACACGCAAAAATGTTTGCAAAACACGGCGTTAATGTTGTTAGAAACTTCGATGCTCTGAACGATGTTAACAACTTAATTGATTCTGCTAACAGTATTAAAAAGCATGGTATGAGCCATGAAGTTACAATTACTATGATGGAGCTTCCTTACGGATGTGAAGGTGCACATGATGTTGCGTTTTATGAAAGAGTTTTGAGAAATATTCTTGATGCAGGTATTCCATTTGACAGCTTAGCATTTAAAGATGCTTCCGGTACTTCAACTCCAAGAAAAGTTTATGAAACAATTAAACGCACCAGAGAAATTCTGGGTCCTGATGCACATATCAGATTCCACTCTCATGAAACAGCAGGTACAGGCTTAGCAGCTTATCTTGCAGCTTTGGATGGCGGTGCTGACGGTATTGATCTTGCTATGAAACCGGTTTCAGGCGGAACAGGTCAGCCTGATATCATTTCTATGTGGCACGCTTTGAGTGGTACTGAATATGATTTAGGACTTGATATTGAAAAGATTATGGAAACTGAAGAAATCTTTAAAGAATGTATGAAAGATTATCCTATTTCTCCTGTATCTTTAGCTGTTAACCCTATATTAATTCAAGCTCCACTGCCGGGCGGTGCTACAGCTACAACTATTAACCAGCTTAAAGATATGGGCATGGTTGATAAATTCCCTGAGTTAATTAAACATATGAGAGAAGTTGTTGCAAGAGGCGGTTTCGGTACTTCTGTTACACCTGTTTCTCAATTCTATGCACAGCAGGCTTTCTTAAATACAATCAGCGAACCTTGGTCACAGGTTAACCCCGGTTACGGCAGAATGCTTCTGGGCTACTTCGGTAAAACTCCTTGTGAACCGGATCCTGAACTTGTAAAATGGGCTTCTGAAAAATTAGGTTTAGAACCTACAACCGAAAAAGTTGTTGATATTAACGAAAAAGATCCAGAAAAAGGCTTGAAAGCTGCGGAAGAAAGATTGAAAGCAGCAGGTCTCCCTGTTACTGATGAAAACTTATTTATTGCAGCTGCTTGTAAAGATGCTAAAGAAGATAAAGGTATTAATTTCTTACTGGGTAAAGGTACTGTTTCTGTTAACAAAAAATCTGCTGATGCGGCAGTTGAAGCTGATGCTTCTTCATCTAACGGTTATACGGTAACTGTTAACGGTAAAAAATATGCTGTAGCTCTTGAAGGTAATAAAGCAACTGTTAACGGTAAACTATATGATATCGGAGTTAAAGCAGGTATTGAAGCTGTTTCAACTCCGGCAGGCGAAGGCAAACCTGTAAAAGCTGCTTTGCCGGGTGTTGTATTAAAAGTGTTGGTGTCAATCAATGATACAGTCGCTGAAGGTGACGTTATTGCCGTAGTCGAAGCAATGAAAATGGAAACAGAAATTAAATCTCCTGTGGCAGGTACAGTTACTTCTGTAGAAATTGAAGTAGGCAGCAAAGTTAAAAACGGAGATGTTCTGGTAACTATTGCATAGATACCCGTTAGTAAAATCAAAGAGGATAAAAAAAATGAATATAGCAGACAGTTTATATAAATTATGGCAATCAACAGGTATAGCAAATTTTGTTCAGCCTGTAGATCCTAATATTACAAACGGGTTTGAACAATTCCTTCATCAGTTCGGTTCTCCGATTATGATTTTGGTTTGTTTATTCCTGCTTTGGTTAGGTATTAAAAAACAATTTGAGCCGTTATTGCTTGTGCCGATTGCATTTGGCGGAATTTTGTCAAATATTCCAGTTGCAGATATTGCAGGACCACACGGTTTCCTTGGAATAATCTATGAAATTGGTATACATAGCGGTCTATTCCCGTTAATTATCTTTATGGGTGTTGGTGCAATGACTGACTTCGGTCCGCTTATTGCAAACCCTAAAACAGCATTACTAGGCGGTGCTGCACAGTTTGGTATTTTTGGTGCATTATTGCTGGCATTGTGTTGTTTTGGTTTCACATTACCGCAGGCAGGCGCTATCGGTATAATTGGCGGTGCTGACGGCCCTACATCAATTTACGTTACAACAAAACTTGCTCCTGAATTACTAGGTGCAATTGCTGTTGCGGCTTATTCATATATGGCGCTGGTTCCTGTAATTCAGCCGCCTATTATGAAATTATTAACAACTAAAGCCGAACGTGAAATTCAAATGGAACAGTTAAGAGAAGTTTCTAAAAGAGAAAAAATCGTATTCCCTCTTGTTGTATTAGGGTTATGTATAATTTTCTTACCAGATGCTTGTCCGTTAATTGGTGCTTTGACATTCGGTAACTTATGTAAGGAATGCGGAGTTGTAGACAGACTTTCCGATACAATGCAAAATGCATTAATTAATATAGTAACTATTTTCCTGGGACTTTCAGTAGGCTCTAAGTTATCTTCAGACCAGTTCTTAACTTTACAAACATTATTTATCCTGCTCTTGGGTATCATAGCATTCTCATTTGCAACAGCTGCAGGTGTAATTTGTGCTAAGATTATGAACTTGTTCTCTAAAACTAAAATCAATCCGCTTATAGGTTCAGCAGGTGTATCCGCCGTACCTATGGCAGCTCGTGTATCAAATAAAGTAGGTTTGGAAGCAAATGACCAAAACTACCTGTTAATGCACGCTATGGGACCAAACGTTGCAGGGGTTATCGGTTCTGCAGTTGCGGCAGGTATATTACTTGCACTTTGCCAATAAGATTGATTAGCTCATAAATTTAAAAGACCGCTTGAATAGCGGTCTTTTTTTATTAAACAGTGATATCTATATTTTCACCATATTTGTTAATATATTGCTGCATGTATTCGGCAAACTGTTGTTTAGATATTTTTTTATTTTTCTTTAAAAAGTCAGTTATAACCTGAACATCATTTATGATATCAGGTCTTTCTTTTGTTACCGTATCAACGATTTTATTCCCGTAGTATGCATACGTTTTATATCTGCCCACAATTTTTTCATTCGGATATAGGTCTTTGGCAACTACTCTTATAGAATCTGTTGCCATTTCACTTTTAAAACTTTTGCGAAGCATAATTTCAAATATCTCTGCTGTTTTAGTTTTGTTGCCAAATGATGTATTATTGATTTTTGTTATTTGCATATTCAATTAAAATCCGTACATAAAATTTTTTGCTATATAATATTGTTATGAATAAAAAAGATGATATTCGAATTCACTATTCATTACTGCCTGCGTTTGACTGCGAAGAACCTATGAAAGAAGCGTTTCTTGCAGGAGTAAAGGTTTCAGGTGTAACAGTTTATAATAGTAAAACAAAGAAAATTTTAGCGCAATATCCTGTTCTTATCGGTAATACAACACATTATGACGAATTTGAAGCAGAAATGATTAAAATAGGTGAATTGCTTTACAATAAAGTTTTGGAGTGTATTGTTCAGGATAAAGTATTTGATTTTACTGATTTGTTTGGTTCGGGCGGCTGCTCAAACGGTGGCTGCGGAGGATGCGGCGGTTGTCATTAACAATTGGCAATTTTTCGTTTATGGAGTATAATTATAATAGAGAGTTAAAAAAAGTAAGGGGTTTAGAGATATGTCTATTGATAATGCTTTGGTAATGATTCTTGCAGGCGGAGAAGGGAAAAGACTATATCCTTTGACAAAAGACAGAGCAAAGCCTGCTGTGCCGTTTGGAGGAAGATACAGAATTATAGATTTTGTGTTAAATAATTTTATAAACTCGGGCTTTTTTAAGATTAAAGTATTAACTCAATATAAGTCTGATTCTTTAAATAAACATATTACAAGAGGCTGGGCATTATCACCGTTCTTAAATCAATATGTTGATTTGGCGCCTGCACAAATGAGAACCGGAATCGACTGGTATCGTGGAACTGCTGATGCTATTTATCAGAACGTATTTCACATAACTGATGAAGATCCTGATTATGTATGTATTTTCGGCGGGGACCATATATACAAAATGGATGTTTCTCAAATGCTTGATTATCATAAAGAAAAGGATGCAGATTTGTCTATATCTGCTATACCAATTCCTATTGAAGAAGCGCATGAATTCGGGATAATTGAAGTTGATGATGATTGGAAGCTGGTTAACTTTGTTGAAAAACCTCAATACAGACCAAAATCTATTCCCGGTAATCCGAATATGTGTTTGGCATCTATGGGCAATTATATTTTTAACAAAGATATATTATTGGATGCCCTTAATCGTGATGAAGAAATAAAAGAATCAAGCCATGATTTTGGTAAAAATGTAATTCCAATGCTTTTAAAAGAAGGAAAGAAGATTTATATTTACAACTTCTATGAAAATTCTTTTCCTGGTATATCTGAAAGAGAACGTGGATACTGGATGGATGTGGGAAGTATAGATGCTTACTGGCAGGCAAATATGGACTTGTTAGACTATGATCCTGAATTAAATCTTTATTCACAGGATTGGCCTTTAAGAACATTTAATTATAACTATCCTCCTGCAAAATTTATATGGGAAGAAGGCGAAAGAGTAGGTATGGCAACAAACTCTATGGTATCTGAAGGATGTATTGTTTCAGGTGCAGGACTTTCCCGCTGTATCTTGTCGCCAAAAGTTAAAGTTAACAGCTTTTCCCAAATTTCTTCAACTATAATAATGGAGAATGTTGAAGTCGGAAGATATTCAAAAATCAAAAAAGCTATTATTGATAAAAATGTTACAATACCTCCGAATTCACGAATAGGCTTTAACAGAGAAGAAGATTTAGCACGTGGTTTCCATGTTTCTCCGGGTGGAGTTACTGTTGTACCTAAGGGCGCTATCCTATAGTTCTGGTATTTTTTTTATATTTGATATATTATGTTTAACGCTATTGTAAATCTTTATTAATATATAGGGATATTTAGGCAATTGTGTTGCTTCATAATCTTTATAGATTTGGGTAGAAATATGGCGTTAAACGGTATAAGAACATACATTACAAATACCTCATTGTACAAAGGTGCTTCCCGCACAATGCGTACAATTCAGCAAAAGGGGCTGGATTTAATTCCGGACGCTGTATATTCCGGTGACAAAATTACTAAAAATATTAAAAATACAGGAGAGAAGATTTCATCTGCTGAACAGCGTCTTATTTTAGGTGCAACAGCTTTGATGACCCAGCCGTTTATTGATGCCAACAATAAAAGTGTAGACGAAAAAACACGTAAAGTTTCTGTTGCAAGAACAATCGCAAAAATTGTAGCAGGAACATTAACAGGATACTTTATCAGAAAAGGATGCATTAAAGGTATTAAGGCGCTTTCTCAAATACCCGGACCAAATGTGCCGAAATACAAAACGTTGTTTACTCCGAGAGGAATAACAGACAATACAACAGATGCCTTCAAACAGTATCGCAATGCTATGGGCACTGTTGTGGCATTACTTGTTATGATGGTTACCAACTTTGCAATTGATGCACCGTTGACCAAATTCTTGACCAATGCTCTTGTTAAAAAACAGGAGGATAAGAAATGAAGTCATTAGGTAACTTATGTTCTGATTTTAAAAATATAATGTATAAGAATTACGGTGAAAACCCGGGTAAAATGCTTGTACATACAGGAGTTCTCGGGTGGATTTTGTCATCATTGGCTCAGGTTTCGGCTGTTGTTTTTAATGATAAAATTTCTCCGGAGCAAAAAACATTTCTTATTCCGCAGGAAATTGCAGATGCTGCCGTTAATATTCTGTCTTTTTATGTAATTACAAGTTCGTTCAAAAATCTTGCTTCAAAACTTGTATCTACAGGTAAATTGACTACTAAACCTATTAAAGATTTCCTTACAAAACAAGGTGCAAACACTTCCGAACATATTGGAAAACTCGGGTTTAATATTGAAAACATGGCTAGTTTTCAGGAAATTAAAAATGAATATAAACCTTTTAAGAATGGTGTAGATGTTGTTGCAAGTACTGTGGGTTCTATTATTTCCTGCAACCTTGTTACACCGATTTTAAGAAATAAATATGCTGCTAAAAAGCAGAAAGAAGCGATTGCAAAAATGCATGGAAATGATGTGCAAACTTTAAAATCTCCTCGTGGAATTACTATGGATGCTTACATAAAAATGTCAGCTATGAAGCATTCTTCAGGTAGTTTAAAAATATAATATTGCTATTATTCCTGCAACTATACAAGTTATCATTAGAAAAAACATTACAGCAAGTTTTAAGAACGGATCGGTTTCTGTTTTTTCGGTTTTTTGCTGAATTTGGTAAATTATCTGTTTTGAGTAATCATTCTTAAATTCATTTCTCGTCTTTTCAAATGATGAATGAAGAAGCTTTTTAAAAGTGTATATGTTTTCCAAATCCTGTCGTGCAAGAGGGTTTGAAATGGCAATTTTCTTTATTTTAATACTGTCAATATCATTCAATTCATTATCAATATATGCCGATAAATTCTCTTTGAAGTCTTCATATTGTTTAGTTGCATACGGATTTTCTATTTCTTCTGATTGAATATCTATGAACTTATTTACCATATTTTTTAAAGCTTCATATTTTTGCATACAGGCAGGGCAGTTTCTTAAATGCTCGGTTACATATTCAGATAATTTTGTACTTAATTTATCTTCGATATAAAACGGCATTAAAGCTCCTACTTGTTCACATGATAATTGGTTTTTCATATTTTCTCCTTTTAAATATAGGCTTTAAGTTCATCCTGAAGTTTATTTCTTGCTCTGGCAATTCTGGATTTTACGGTGCCGACACTTGAATGGGTTGCGTTTGCGATTTCTTCATAGCTCAGCCCTTGCAATTCTCTCAATATAATTGCTATCCTGAACTGTTCTGGCAAAGCCAGAATTGCATCTTTAATTATTCTTTCAAGTTCGGCTGATATACATTTTTCATGCGGCTTGCATTTTTTGTCAAGAAGCTGGAGCTTAATGGAGGATGCAGCCTCATTCTCCTCATCAATTGAAACTGTATCAGGACGTCTCTGTGTTTTTCTCAGTTCATCATAAAAAAGATTTGTTATTATCTGGTTAAGCCAGCCTTTAAAAAGTTTCGGATTTTTAAGACTTTGTATATTTTTTGCAACACGAAGTAATGCTTCCTGAGTTAAATCAGAAACGCATTCTCTTTTTTTGCAAAGATATGAAAATGCAGCAAAGACATTTTTCTGCTCACGTTTAATAAGTTCTTCAAGAGCTTTATAATCGTTTTGCTGTGATAGAACAACAAGTTCTTCCAGCGGCATTTTCTTGTATTGCAATTTGTTGCCTGACATAAACTTCTCCTTACATCCTATAGTAAGGAATTTTTGTCAGGAATTGCTCATTCATTGTTATATAACCAATTGATTATATTTTTTTGAAGACAATTCGAATTAAATTTATTTTGCGCTTATATATCCGTTAATAGCAGTATACGCCGCAACATAAGGCGAAGAAAGATAGATAAATCCTTCTACATTACCCATTCTGCCTTGAAAATTTCTGTTTTGTGTTGCAAGACAAACTTCACCGTCAGCAAGAGTACCTGCATGCACGCCTACACAAGGACCGCAACCAGGAGGCAGAATTGCCGCATTTGCTTCTACAAATGTTGTAATTAAGCCTTCATCAAGAGCTTGAAGATAAATATCTTTTGATGCAGGACATATTAACATTCTTACATCAGGATTTACTTTTTTACCTTTTAATATACCGGCTACTATCCTTAAATCTTCAATCCTTCCGTTTGTGCAGGTTCCGACAAATACCTGATTAACTTTTATGTCTGCAAGTTCATCAACAGTTTTGGTATTGTCAACCGTATGCGGGCAGGACACTGTGTGAGGTACATCTTCCGCATTTATTTTTATAACTCTTTCGTATACGGCATCTGTATCTGCTTTTATGCTTCTGAACTTATCTTCACGACCTCTTGATTTCAAATATTCTTTTGTTTTTTCATCTGCCGTAAACAATCCTGCTTTAGCGCCTGCTTCAACAGCCATGTTTGCTAAAGTAAATCTTTCTGACATTTCCATATTTTCTATTGTATCACCGCAGAATTCTAAAGCTTTATAAGTAGCGCCGTCTGCGCCTATCATACCGATAAGATGAAGCATTAAGTCTTTAGAACAAATGCCTTCTTTAAATTTGCCGTTAACCTCAATTTTAAATGTTGCAGGAACTTTTAACCAAGTTTTGCCTAAAGCCATTGCAACAGCTATATCGGTAGAACCCATTCCTGTTGCGAATGCTCCGAGTGCGCCTGATGTGCAGGTATGTGAATCTGCTCCTACAAGTATTTCTCCCGGATTTACAAATGTTTCTATCAGTCTCTGGTGGCAAACACCTGCGCCTACGTCTGATAATACAGCACCGTATTCTTTGGCAAAATCTCTCAAGACAGTATGTGTGTTTGAAAGTTCTTTTCTTGGACTTGGAGATGCATGGTCAATAAATAATATTGTTCTTTCGGGATTGTTTAGCTTTTCTTTTCCAAGTTTTTTAAATTCCTGAACGGTTAAAGGTCCTGTCCCGTCCTGTACGGCTGCAACGTCAACACGTGCTATAACTAATTCTCCTGCTCTAACATCTTTTCCTGCATGTTCGGAAATTATTTTTTCAGCTAAAGTTTGTCCCATATACACTTCTCCTTCTTATACAATTTATTCTAGCATAAACCTAAAAAAAAACGACCACAGGTCGTTTTATTAAGGGA
>HF991481.1 GCA_000433095.1 Clostridium sp. CAG:967
TAGAAAAACTTTACAGGTCTAATCGTTTTAATCTGACAATCAGAATTATTATCATCGCAGGAGTTATCATAACTCATTCCCTGACAATAAGGCGTATTTGAGCTGACAAAGCCGGCAAGACAAGCGCCTTCTCTAAAGCTTACACTTTTAGCAAGCCATTTCATCGAACGTCTGCCCTGAGCATTGATTGTTTCATTTTTTACGCTTACCTGTAAATGCTGTTCACTGTCACCGCCAGCACCGTCAGGATTTGCATTAGAATCAAATGCAGGTACAACTCTGCCTGACAACGTAATATAGAAAGGATAAACATCGTCCCAAAGTGTAGATGAACCTTTGCTTCCGTCAACATCCACATACACAATGTAACCAACTTCGTTTATATTTACCCCCTCAAGCGGATCGGTATCAGGACCCGGAGCAGGTTGTGAAGTGTTTGTTGTTGATGTGTTTGAAGTAGGTGTTGTTGATGTGTTAACATTTGCCATACATTGACACGCAGAATTTAAATAACCGCCCTGTTCTGCACACTGGTATTGTAACAATTCACTGCATCCGCTTTGTGTCGGTGTAATAACAGGGTCAGTCGGCTCAACCTGTGTCTGTTTAGGTGTACAGCAGGCAAAACAGCCGCTTCCTTCTTCATGACGATTTGCATCACAAAGTCTCCCGCCTGATTCGTTACAAGTAGAACCTACAAGAGAGTGCCAGGGGCTGCATTTTGCATAAGCAGGCTGCGACCACATATCTCTGTAAAACGCAGTAATATGAGATTTCATCGCATTGGAATATGCCACAATATCTCTTTTCAGCTTCTTAAACAAAATTGCAATTCTGTCAGTAATCGTTAAATCAGTGTTATACGCAATATT
>HF991482.1:0-7054 GCA_000433095.1 Clostridium sp. CAG:967
GAGGGGTTTTCTTTTTATCTTTTTTAAATGTGTAGTTAAACACCTTTAACTCTCGGATTTTTTCAAGTCCCGAACGGTTTTCACTGCCCACGTATTTCAAGCGGCGGTCGGATAAGTTATCTACATAACCGTTTACACCTTTAAATGCACCATATCTGTTAAAATAATTTTCAACAGAATTACTGTCGCCTCTAAAAGAGTTGTGAGCATCTCTAATATTTCCCGAACCATCATCGCTTCCGAATAAGGCTACAAGTTGAGAACCTGTAGGTTCGTGAGCATTTGAACCAAGCTTTGGTATAGAAGCCATTATAGGACCTTTGACAATTAATGAACCGTTAACAACAACAGCTGTTTCTGATAAATACCTCGGACCTTTAGATATATAATGATTAGCTGTACCATTATGAACTTCTAATACGGCAGCACCGTCATTAAATTTTGATTTACTTCCGATAAATATACGTTCGGTGCTATCTGTTGCCCAACCGGAACTGCTCGAAGGACCGGAATTAGCACCGATACAGATTTTGTTGCTGCCTGTTACGCCTGCACAAGCACTTGTACCGAGAGCAACATTGTTATCGCCTTTAGCCTGAGCTGTAGAACCGATAGCGATTGAATGTGTGCCTTGAGCAGTAGTATTATAACCTAAAGCCAGGGAGCTACTACCTGTTGCATAAGCATGTGCGCCAAATGCCTGGCTGTAATCTGAGGTCGCCAGTGAATAATAGCCATAAGCAGAGGAAAAATTTGTACTTTTGGAATTATTACCTGCTGAAACACTATAGTTGCCTGATGCAGAAGAGTTTGCCCCCAAAGCGATACTATAACTGCCGGAAGCAGAAGATTCACTCCCGATTGCAACTGATTTTTCTGCACCGGCATCCGATTTATAACCGTATGCAGAACTCCATGTTCCATTTGCACTAGAGCTGTTGCCGACTGCCGTAGAAGAACTTCCTGAGGCTTCTACCAGTAGACCTAAAGCAATGCTTTCGCTGCCTGATGCTGTTGAAGCATCGCCAATAGCTATAGAATGCTGACCTGTTGCACTTGTAGCTATATAATCACCTTTGCTGCCTATTGCTATACTGCTTTCCCCGCTTGCCGTTACACCCCTTGCACCTATGGCTATCGCATCTGTGTTAGCGGCATTTGAGCTTACGCCTATTGCTATTGAATAATCTTCATCTGATACAGCTTTATCACCTATTGCAATACTGCTTAAGCAATTTGCAGATGAGTTTGAACCTATTGCAACTGAATAATCGTCTTTTGACGAAGCATCCAAACCTATCGCTACCGAACGATAAACGGAATTTGTTATTCCGCTTCCTATACTTAGAGAATTAGAGCCTGATGAAGTTCCGTTCTTTAAAGAGCCCAATAAAATACTATTGTTATTTACTCTTAGTAAACCCTGATTTGTGCCGTTATTTTTGAAAGAGATTTGACTGGGGCGGGCTGATGAGGAATTGATGATTAACTTGGCTGTCTCATCAGTGGTTTCAAATTCACGCTGACCGATCATTGCTGTTTGGCTCTCACCCAAGCCGTAGTAGGCATCGGACAAATTGCCCTCTGAATATTTCCAAGGGGATGACTGATCGGTCTTGTTTCTTGTTGTCATTACAGGTGCCATGGCTGCCAATACGATACTCAATATCAGCATTACAACCATCATCTCCGCTAACGTAAAACCGATTGATTTCTGTTTTAAAAATGGCTCAAGGAGTGCTTTTAGAGTGCCCCCCCCCCGAAATTATAAGCAGCTAAATCTTTTTTACTTCTTGACATTCTTTCACTCCTGATTAATTACTTACTTTTTCATTATAAAGCCTTTTTCTACTTTTTCAAGAGATGTTTAACGTCACCTGTTTAATTCAGAATATAAATCCCTAAGAAAAAATTAATTTTTATAGCAAAATATAAAAAATTTGGTATAATTAATTTATGGATAATTATGAGGATTTTATATCAACCGTCAGTCATGAGCTGAGAACTCCTTTAACTTCTATAAGAGGATTTTCTCAAACTATGCTTGCATCCTGGGATAAGCTTGATGATGAAAGCAAAAAAAAGTTTTTGAAAATAATTGAAGATCAATCTAACAGACTGATTAATCTCGTTGAAAATATGCTTTCGGTAACAAAACTTCACAGCCAGAAAGAAAATCTTATATACAAAGATGTCGCAATAAAACCTGTACTTGAAATGATCTGCTCTATAGTTAAAAACCAGTACAAAGATAAAAAATTTGTTACGGAAATTAACGCCTGTGCATCAAATATTCTTGCTGACAAGGACAAATTCCAGCAGGTTATGACCAATTTGATTGAAAATGCAGCAAAATACGGCGATGAAAATTCCACAATTACAATTAAAACAAATAACTGCGGAGAATACGTTTCTATAAAAGTAATAAATGACGGTATAGAAATCAAAGAATGTGATTACGATAAAATATTTACAAAATTCTCAAGAATTGACAATCCGCTGACAAGAAAAGTTCAAGGCAGCGGACTTGGTTTATATATTACAAAAAATTTGGTCGAAAAAATGGGCGGAAAGATTTCCGTAATCTCAAACAATTGCAAAAATTGTTTCGAAGTGCTTATGCCTGCATCAAATATTGAACGTCAAGCGAGGGAAAAATGCAGTCAGTAACTTTAATCATTGATAAACGACGTGAGCTTTCAACTAAATATAAAAAACTTCTTGAAAGCGAAAATAATGCCGTTGTAATTACAAAAAATCTTATATCAGCAATGAAATTAATTCAGGATAAAGAACCTGATTTGATTATAATATCCGACAGTATTGACAGTGATTTGTCTGATTACTGCAAAAAAATAAGAGCATTAACATATAATATGCGTCCGATTATTGTTGCCTTATCAAAATCAGCAGAACTTGCAGACAGACTTGCGGTTTTAGAAAACGGTGCAGACGATTTTATATCGGAACCCGTGAATTCAGAAGAATTTGTCATGCGCATGAAAGCTCACCTCAGACGTGAACTGGAATCTAATATGGATGCAAAACGTTTTCTGCCCGGGAAAAATTACTCACTAAGGGCACTAAAACGCATAATCTCTGAAAATAAATTCTGGGCAGCTATGCTTATAAGCATAGAAAATTTCCAAAATTACCGTGAAACATACACCGAACTAGCATCTGATAAATTAATACAAACTTATTGCGCAATAATTCGTTCCGCATTATCCGAAAAAGATTATTTCGGCTCAATTTCAGATAACGAATTTTTAATAATTACCGAAGGACTTAAGGCAGAAAAAATTGCAAATTATCTTACCTTTGCATTTGATTCGGTAGCCTCTAAATTTTATTCTCAACAAGATATCAGACGAGGTTTTATGTTAATGCAGGGTGATGAGTTCGCAGGCCGTCGTTCAAATTTTGTCCACACAACAATCGGTATTATTTCAAATGAATTTATTCAATACAAAGATTCTGCGCAATTGATGAATGCTTTAATACAAATTCATAATATGGCAGACAATTCATCCAAATCAAATTACTTAATTGAACGCCCGAGAATTACTGCTGAAAATGCGGTAAACAATAATCTGAACAACAAAATTCTCATAATAGAAGAAGATGAAGCAATGACACTTCTTCTTACAACTATATTAAATCTTCAGGGATATGAAATTGAAGTTATAAAAGATTACAGCGAATTTAGCGGCGTAATCCCGTCAATGATAATTCTCGATGCAGGCAATCTCGAAACATTAAAAGGAATTAAAACCTGCAAAGATATCCGTAATAACACAGCCTTTGACAACACTAAAATTATTGTCACATCAATTTATCACGATAAAGAACTGATTTTAAGCACCGGTGCGGATTTGTATATTCCGAAACCTTACGAGATTTCAAACCTGTTAAAATGGGTTGAGAAACTTATAAAAAATTAACTTAACAGATTTTCCAAAATCTTTGCATTGCTTTCGGCTTTTTGAGGATTAGGTAAATTAATTCGTTTCATATAAGTCCTCAAAGCTTCACGAATAAGCTCGCTTCTGGTTCTTTGTTCATTGTTTGCCACACCATCTATTTTATGCAAAAACTCATCAGGCATTGTTACTAATATCTTAGCCATATTGATTACCCCACTAACTTCACACTTTCTGATATGATAACACATGTCACAGACTTTTTCAATAGTATTAGGTAATTTGAGTAATGGACATTTACAAAAAATTTAACAATACTGTTATCTGTTATTCAATGAAAGGAGTTTTACCATGGAAGACAACAACTACAGACATGAACAATTTGACGACTGTTTACTCTGTAATCACCCTGTTTTAAAGCACATCTTAACAGCCTTACTTGTATTTTTAGGAGCCTTTGCAGCATTTTACGTAGTGTCAGATTGGCATTTTAAAAGAATGTTAGATCCTGCATATCAAATGCGCAGAATGGATAGAGCAATGATGCGACAAGAACAGCGTTTCGATCATATGGCTAAAAAAGCATTAATGCAACAATACAGAATGGAGCAGAATGTTGCTCAATACATTCATGTTGAAAAAACAAAAGATGCTTACAAAATCATTATTGATTTAAAACCGTTTGATAACAACGAAAAAAATGTTGAAGTAAGAACTGACGGAAACACATTAATTATTAATGCGGCAGGTGAAAGAAATACCCACCGCAAACAAGAAATTGTCAAATTCTCACAAGCGTTTGCGTTTGGTGATGATGTTGATATGAACGAAATTACCAAAGTTCGAGAAGGCGACAGATATATCATCACAGTTCCGTTCGATTAATCTAAAAGCCGCTTAAGCGGCTTTTATGTTATAATAGGTTTATGAAAATATTGATTACTGATGATTCAACAAAATGGCTTATGTACCATAAAAGCGCTGTTGAAGAAATTTTTAAAAATGATGTACAAATAGATATAGCGCATTCTGCACAAGAGGGAGTTGAAAAAATAACTTTATCAATCGATGCCCCTTACGATATTATTATGACAGATATGCAAATGGAACCTGATTTTATACCTCTTTATGCAGGTGAATGGTTTATCAGGCAAATAAAGTTTTTTAACGAATACAAAAACACCAAAATTATCGCAATTTCGGCAGCAAGCAATATTCGACAAATCGCAGAGAATTATAACGTTTTATATTTACCTAAATACAAATGTAATGATATTTCCGAGTATGAAAAAGTTTTAAAATAATCTTTGTAACAATAAATTAACAAAGCATATAAATTGTTAAAGTTTCTCCCGTAAATAACCGATAAAAAAATTGTTGACAGGTTAGATTTAAAAGGAGATGTATATTATGTATGGTTACATAGCTTGGCCCGGAGCATACAGCTTTAAAGAAGAAATTAGTCTGTTCATGGCATATTTTAAAGAACAGATTGAAGAAGTAATGAAAAAGATTGAAGAAACTGAAGATGCAATTGAAAAATAACAATTGCTGATAAAAACAACTTTAGTATAGTTGTTGATTTAGGATATGTAAGATTTATAAGCCGATAAGAAATTATCGGCTTTTCGATTGGAAGTATGAAAGCGGCGCCATAACAGGCACTAATGTTGGAGAACTTATAAAAGACTTTCCCGCAGGAAAACTCCCGCCATTAAGACGGGAGAAGGAATGAAAGTATAAGCGTGCCGCTTAGCACAGCAGCTTATAGTTTTCGATATTTATTTAACTTTAGCTTCAAGAGCTCTAAGTCTTGCATCCAAATTTTTATTTTCTTCTTTTAAAATTTGGTTTTCTTTTTCCAGTGCAGTTATTCTTGTATCAAGTTCTTTGATTGCATTGATTACTGCATAGAACATATCTTCCATGCGGATACGTAAAAATCCGTCTTTGCCCTTGCTGACTGCATCAGGAAAGATTTTTTGCAAATCCTGTGCAATTACACCGACATGAGGAGTTTTCTTTTTATCTTTTTTATATGTATAGTTAAATACTTTCAATTGTCGGATTTTATCAAGTCCTGAAAGATTTTCTTTGCCAACATATTTTAAACGTTTATCTGAGTCAAATATATTCCATTCTCTTACACCATCATCAAATTCTATTGCGTTATCAATATATTTTGTTTTCATACCAGCAAATCTGGGATCTCTACCACCGCTTTTCTTACGTGGCATTGTAATTAAGTCACCTCGAACAACAAGATCGGCATTTAAAATTGCAATGGCTTTATCTCCCTTTTTATTTAACTCTAAAATGCCGTTTGTATCACTTTCCCACTTGTCATCAAATCGTTTAAAATGTCCTGCTGATCCTATATAAATACTTTCTACAGAAGTATCGCTGCGTTGTTGTTCATCAACAGGTCCTGAATTTGCTCCGATACAGGTTTTGTTGCTGCCGGTTACACCATAACAAGCTTTATAACCTATAGCAGTATTGTTTGAACCTGTTTTATTTGTATCTAATGCTGAATACCCGAACGCTGAATTATAAGACCCTGTCTGATTGGCACTCATTGCATTTGGACCTACTACTGTATTAGCAGTCCCTGTTGTGTTGGAAGGAAGGGTATAATTACCAACTGCTACATTTTGTGCACCTGTGGTATTCATTGCTAATGTTTCACGACCAAATGCTGTATTTTGTACACCGGTGGTGGTCGAATGCATTGAACGATATCCTACAGCTGTATTGTATGCATTCCATTCTCCGGTTGTAGATGACAAAGCTTTTTCTCCGATTGCAACACTACCTACATCAGCTTTTGCCTCAGAACCGATCGCTACGGAACCTTCACCGTTGGAGTTTGAATTATAACCTAGAGCAATCGATTTTTTCGCACTGGCAGATGATAGAGTTCCTATAGCAACAGCATATTCCTCTGTACTGCGTGCACTTACACCAATACCTACAGAATAATCTTTAGTAGATTGTACGTTACCGCCTAAAGCAATACTTGATGAACCTGTTGCACGGGTACGGCTGTCCATTGATGAACCTATTCCTCCAGGAGCAATTGCAATTGCATTTGAACCTGTTGACAATGCATAACCGATTGCAACTGAACC
>HF991482.1:7090-7605 GCA_000433095.1 Clostridium sp. CAG:967
ATTTTCTGCAGAAGGTTGTTCTAAAGCTCCACCACCGCCCAGAGCGATTGAGCCTTTCCCTGTTGCACTAGCATTATAACCTACTGCTGTGGATAATTCGCCTGTTGCTGAGGTTAGATAACCTACAGATACTGAATTGCTATCACCCGCTGATGAAGATTTTCCTATTGAAACTGAATTTTCGTCTGCATTTACAGAACTACCTATAGCTACTGAATTTGTTCCTATTGAACCGCCGTCATTCAACGAGCCCAATAATACACTGTTGTTCCTTACTCTTAGTAAACCCTGGTTGGTAGTGTCAAACTTGAATGCAATATGATCACCATGACCTTGACTATTTGCATTAATAATTAATTTCGCAGGTTCATCAGTAGTCTCAAACTCCCGTTGACCGATCATTGCTGTCTGGTTGACACCTAAACCATAGTAGGCATCAGACAAATTACCCTCTGCATATCTCCATGGAGATGTTTGTTCGGTCTTGTTTCTTGTTGTCATTACAGGTGCCATGG
>HF991483.1:0-58188 GCA_000433095.1 Clostridium sp. CAG:967
CTTCTTTGATGCAGAATCATCAGAGAAAAACGTATGTAACACAGCTGCACAAATTTTATAATATTTTGTCGCAAGCTTTGGTTCAATACCAGAATGATAAAAATGCATTGAACTTAAAGGAAGCAGGTTTAACAAGTTTAGATGCACTTGATGAATTTTTTCAAAATTACTTTAAGATTGTTAGTAGCTGCAATTCTAATGTCACCCCTTGTTTCGCATCAGAGTATAAAAATATGTTAGGCAAAACATATAAAGTTGGATTAGAACATCATATAACACTTGCTGACGGAACTTCTGTTGCATACTCATGCCACGGTGGTGATAATATTGTATTTACTGTTTACGTTGATATAAATGGTCCAAAAGGTCCTAACATAGCAGGTAGAGATACATTTGCAATATATATTTATAATAACGGGGTAATAGATGATTACTTTACGGGTATGGCACCTATGACAAATGAAGAGCGTGAAACTGCATTTAATAACAAGTGTGCTGATCCGAAAATGGAAAACTGGTATGGTTGTTTTGGCAAAATCTTAAACGATAACTGGGAAATGAATTATTAATTTTTCAAGCAAGGAGTTTCAAAAATGTTCCTGTCAATCTGGTCAAAATTTTCTATAATTTGACTAACGGCAGGAATATTCTTATATAAATCTTTGCTTTCCATAGATGCAATAGCTATGATTTTACCTATGCCTGCTGATTTTGCCGCTTCTATCCCTGAAATTGCATCTTCAACGACTATGCATTCTTCAGGTTTTAATCCAAGTTTTTCGGCTGCTTTAATATAAATATCAGGAGCCGGTTTACCCGGTAATGTGCCGTCAGCGTAAACAATCTTATTTATATCAAACCATTGAGCAAGTTTAAATTCTTCTATAAAAAAGTCAACATTGTCTTTTTCAGACATAGTTGCAATAGTATGTGGAATATTTTTTTCTGTTAGATAGTTCAACAGATTAACCGCACCTGGTGCCAGAACAGTATTTTCTTTGTCAGCTCTGCACATATCTCTGTACACAGCTTCTTTTTCTTTAGCAAGTTTATCAACCATTTCTTTAGAAGGTTTTTTGCCGATAGCATAAGCAATAATATCTTCATTGGTTCTTCCGAACATGTATTTTCTCATTTCATCATCAGTGAAAGCTGAACCTCTGAGTTTTGCAGAGTATTCTCTCCATGCTTCGTAATGTTTTTCTGAATCGAAAAAAAGTGTTCCGTTAAAATCAAAAATTATTCCTTTATACATTTGTGTCCTCTTTTACATTTGGCGTTCAATAAGTTTATTATAAAATTCAATATATTTTTCTGCTGTTTTTTTGTTATTTAATTTTTTATATACATACGCAAGATTATAGTAAAAATCAGGTACGGTATTTTTATAATCAGTAGCAAGAAGCAACTCGTATTTTGCTTTTCTGTACTGTTCTGTTTTAATGTATGCACAGCCTAAATTGTAGTGTGCATAAGCGTATTCGGGGTTGAGTTTGATAACTTTTTTATATTGCTCGATAGCCATATTGGGTCTGCCGTCCTGGAGGTAAATATTACCGAGATTATAGTGTGCTTTATAATATTTTTCATCGGTATTAATGGCTTTATTGTACATAAATATAGCTTCATCAATTTTACCCTGGTCTTGCAATATATTTCCCATTAATAACCAGTTTTGGGCGGTTCTTTCATCTTCTGGAATACTCAAAAATAGATTAAATGCACTTTTAATATCATTTTCCGCATAAAAAACATTTGCCTGACTTGTAATATTTTTATACTGTTCTGATTGAACTACAGTATTTTCCGGAGCTTTTTTCAAGCTTAGGGAATAAGCACAGTTTGAAGTCAATATAATTAATGATAATATAAGCAAAAATCTTCTCATAAGAGGATTATAAACTAAATTAAAAAAAATATCCACAAAAATTTGACTTTATTTTTATATGGTTCATAGTGTTATTGATGTCTCTTTTACTGATTTAACTCCCGCACTTTCGACTCCTTTGTGCGGGTGTTCTTTTTTTCTGTTTTCTCTACAAAAATTTACATTTTATCAATATTAGACTTTTGGGTGGTATAATTGTTTTGTGAAACTTTTTGATGTAGGGGAGATATTATGCAAGAAAATAATCAGCCTGTAGTTAATTTAATTTCAAAGCCTGATAATATGTTAAAAACCGTTTATACTGCGTGCAGAACATGTTACAGTGCAGACTATCCTATTAATATTTATAACAGTACTGATGATGAAGAAAAAATGCTTAAATTAATAGAACGTGTAATTTCATCAGGTCATTATTCAACAATTGAGCATATACAGGTTAGTTTTGCCATATCAAATGTTTCACGTGCATGTACGCACCAGCTTGTGCGCCACAGACATATGTCTTTCTCGCAAAAATCTCAAAGATATGTAAAAGAAAAAGGTCAGTTTGATTATATTATTCCGCCTACTATCGAGCGAAATTCAGAATTAAAAGAAAAATTTGATAATTTTATGGGACAAATAGCAGATCAGTATCAGGAATTTGTAGAAGCAGGAGTTCCTGCGGAGGATGCAAGATTTGTTCTTCCTAACGCTGCTGCAAGCTCTATGGTCGTAAGTATGAATTTAAGAGAACTTATTCACGTTGCTAACTTAAGGCTTTGTTCAAGAGCTCAATACGAAATCAGATTGCTTGTTAAAAAGATGTGTGAAGAATTAATTAAAGAAGAAGCATGGTTAAAACCTTATCTTGTTCCTAAATGCGAAAGATTAGGTTTTTGTGATGAGGATAAATCCTGCGGAAGGATGCCGACTAAATAATGTTGGAATTACTTATTAATCCTATTATTGTTTCGGTTATTCTTCTGTGTATTTTGTGTTTATGCAGAGTAAATGTTTTGCTTGCTCTTATTGTTTCTGCAATAGTAGCAGGTAAAATAGCAGGTTTGCATGCAGGTCAGATTATGGACTTGTTTATAAACGGTATGGGTCAAAACAGCGAAACAGCTTTGAGCTACATTCTGCTCGGAACCTTTGCTGCTGCAATGGCGCATACAGGGCTTGCCGATGTGCTTGCAAAAAGAATTGCTTTATTAATAAAAAATAATAAATTTATTTTGTTATTAATACTTACTTTACTTGCTTGTGCTTCGCAAAACCTTATACCTGTTCACATTGCATTTATTCCTGTAATAATTCCTCCTCTGCTTTCTGTTATGAATAAACTAAAGTTAGACAGAAGGGCTGTTGCCTGTGCTCTTGCATTTGGTCTTGTAACTCCTTATATTGTTTTGCCTGCCGGCTTCGGGTTAATCTTTCAAAGACTTCTTGCCGATAATATGTCATTGAACGGGATGACTATTAATGTAACAGATGTTTGGAAATCGGTGTGGTTTTTGGGAGCAGGTTTGCTTGCAGGTCTGTTATTTGCAGTATTCATTTCTTACAGAAAACCGAGAGAATATGAAAATATTGAAATTAAAAAAGAAAGAAGACGTTCACTGCGTTTTACTGGCAGTCATTATATAACTTTACTTGCTGCAATTGCTACTCTTGCTGTTCAACTGTGGACGAAATCATTGCCGCTGGGAGCTTTAATAGGTTTAACGATAATTTTTGGAACCCGTGCAATAAATCCTGAAAAAATGGATATTTTAATTAATGAAGGTATTGGTTTAATGGGATATGTTGCATTTGTTATGCTTGTTGCAGCGGGCTTTGCGGGAGTGTTAAAAGCTACCGGAGGAATTGATGTTCTGGTTAATTCTTTAATTCCGTTTATGCTGGGAAGCAAACTTGTAGCTGCATTTTTAATGCTTATAGTGGGCTTATTTATAACAATCGGTATTGGAACATCTTTTGGCACAATTCCAATTTTAGCGGTATTGTTTGTTCCTATATTTCTTCATTTAGGGTTCAATCCTATGGAAGCAATTATTGTTTTTGCGGCTGCTGCTGCACTCGGTGATGCCGGTTCTCCTGCTTCGGGTACTACTTTAGGACCTACGGCAGGACTTGATGCTGACGGTCAGCATAATCATATTCAGGACACGTGTATACCGACATTTTTACATTATAATATTCCGTTAATTTTATTTGCGCTGCTTGCAGTGATAATATTTTAGAGGTATTATAATTTTGTTAAATAGTGGCTTCGTAGCTCAGCAGGATAGAGCAGCGGTTTCCTAAACCGAAGATCGTGCGTTCGAATCGCACCGGGGCCGCCATTTAAGGATAATATAATGTTAAATAAAAAAGAAATAGTTGATATATTAAAAAGCCCTGATACTTCTGTTTTCAAAAAAGCTGATGAAATTCGTAAAAAGTATGTGGGGGATGCTGTTCATCTTAGAGGGTTAATAGAATTTTCAAATATATGTAAAAGAAATTGCCAGTATTGCGGACTGCAATGTTCAAATAAAAATGTTGAAAGATACAGACTTACAAAAGAAGAAATTTTAAGAATAGCAAAATTCGGTGCTGATTCAGGTTATAAAACAATTGTTATGCAATCAGGCGAAGACAATTATTTTAGCGCAAAAATCCTTTGCGAAATTATTTCTGAAATAAAATCGTTGGGCGTTGCTTTAACTCTAAGTCTTGGCGAGAGAACATTTGATGAATACAAAGCATTTAAGGATGCCGGTGCTGACAGATTTTTAATAAGAATTGAAACTACTGATGAAAATTTATATAAAAAAATGCATCCGTCAGCAGATTTTGAGAACAGAAAACGCTGTTTAAGAGATCTGAAAAAAATAGGTTTTGAAACAGGTACAGGATGTCTTGTAGGTTTGCCAGGACAAACTGTTGAGTCTTTAGCTGATGATATTTTATTTTTCAAAGAGCTTGATGCTGATATGATTGGGATAGGACCATTTATTTCACATCCTGATACACCTCTTTCTAATGAACCTGACGGAGATTTTGATTTAGCTTTAAAAGTTATGGCAGTAACAAGGCTTGTACTTCCAAATATTAATATTCCTGCGACAACTGCAATGGAAACCCTAAGAAAAAACGGCAGACTTTTGGCGCTTCAAAGCGGTGCTAATGTTGTAATGCCTAATTTAACAGACAGCGAGCATAAAAAACTTTACTCAATTTATCCGAATAAAGCTGGTGTTACACGTGAAGATGTTGCATTGATGCTAAAAGATATAGGACGTTATGTTGCAGATGATTTCGGATTTAGAAAAAGCTCTGCTAAATAATTACATAGCAAAGCTTTTCGGTTCTTGTTATATAACCGGCTGTCAACCGTTATTATTATACAGCAAAAATGTGCCTGATGCGATTCGAACGCACGACCTTCTCCTTCGGAGGGAGACACTCTATCCAACTGAGCTACAGGCACAATTACTTATATATTCTACATAAATTCTGCCATTTTAGCAAGAACGTATGCTTTTAAGCACTTGTATAATTCAAATGTAACTCTGCAATCCTCAAGCCCTCTATGCATTCTGCCGCTTTTAATTTCATAATAATCAGCAAGAGTTTTTAATTTATGATTTTCACAATCAAGTTTTAATTTTCTTGCAATTTTTAGAGTATCAACGTAGCTGTTTGAAAAAGCTTTATTAAGATATTTCATTGATTTATCATAAATAAAATTTATATCAAAATTTATATTATGCCCCAAAACTGTGTCTTTGCCGACAAACTCCAAGAATTCGGGAAGAATTTCTTCAATGGAAAGTTCATTCTCAAGCATTGAGTTACTTATACCCGTAAGTTTTGAAATAAATCCTCCGACAGGTCTTTGCGGTTTTATGAGTTTGGAAAAAGTTTTGACAATTTTACCTTCTCTAACCCTTATGGCTGACAATTCTATAATGTCATCTATTGCAGAATTTAATCCGTTTGTTTCTATATCTATTACAGTGTAATCATCAGGGAAAGTCATTAAGCTTTCTCCCTTAATTCTGCTGTTTAGTCTGTTTGAAAATTTTTCGTCATAATTTAGCATTTAAAAAGTCCCCAAATGTATAACCACATATTAGCATACAATTTGAGGACTTTAAAATTTTTGTAATTTATTTTAAATAATCACTTGCATTTACCGGCTGACGTTCTTTTTCATCAGTTACTTCAAAGTAAGGTAAGTCGGATTTTATTCTTAAAGATTGAGCTAACATTGAACCAGGCCAAATCTCAACTGCATTTTTTAAATCCAGCACTGATGCATTATAAAATCTTCTTGAAGCTGCAATATGTTCCTCAACTTCAGAATATGTTTCCATTGCTTGAACCATTGTATTATCTGACTTTAATTGAGGATAGTTTTCAACAGAAACCATTAATTGGCTCATTTTAGACTGAATATCTTTATCCAGCTGCATTTTTTGTGAAATAGTATCTTCACCTTGAAGTTTTAATGCTTCTGTTCTTAGTCTGGTAATATCTTCGATTAAACTTCTTTCATGTTCCATAAATTTGTTAGCGATGAACAGAACATTAGGAATTAAATCATAACGTTTTTTTAATTGAACATCAATACTGGCAAGAGCTTCTTTTACTTTGTTCTTTTTTTTGATAAGTGATACATATACAGAGTAAAACCACCATGCTGCAACAAGTACTAAACCTGATAAAATTGTAAGTGACATATTTCTCTCCTTCTATATTAAGAGTATCATACCATTTTTTGAGTTTTTTGGCAATTCTAATTACCTGATAATATGATTGTAAAGTCACTTTCACCACAGTGATAGTTCACAGGATCATATACAAACTGTAATCCGCCGAAAGCTTCGTTTTTCTTTTTCAGCCAGTTGTAGTAATCATTTGTGACTTTGCTTGAGTGTGCAATAAATTGAGAGTGTGCTCTTGTAGCTTTTCCTGTACATTTTACTTCGATGCCTGCTTCTTTAAGGTTTGCAGCCATAGCATCACCTTTCGCTGCATCAGAAGCAAGTACGCTTGCTGTCATGGGAGCTGCTTCATCGAAGTGTTCTCTGTCACGGTAAATTATACGGTTAACTACTTCCTGTGTTTTTTCGGGATCTAAAATCCAGTAGCTGATGTAACCTTTTTGGTTAGGAGCACCGGGAAGCATAGCTATTTCTATTTTATCCATGTCAATATGTTTTGCTAAAGCAGCGTATTGTGACATTTCATAGAAAGACATATCTGTTTTAACATATTTTTTTGCAACTGAAATGATATCAGGAATTTTAGTAATTGTAGAAGGCTGCTTTAATTGAGTTAAAAGACTTCTTAAGAGCCACTGCTGTCTTTGAGTTCTTCCGATATCACCCAGAGCATCATGTCTAAACCTTAGGTATTCAACAGCCTGCTGACCGTTTAAGTGGTGATTACCTTTTGAAAAATTGATATGAAGGTTTCCCGAATAATCGTTGTAATGCATAGGTTTTTCAATATAAATATCAAGTCCGTCCATTGCATCAACAATAGCTTTTACGGCATCATCATGAACCATTATGTATCTGTCAATATGAACACCCAGAGTGTCTTCTACGGTTTTCTTTGTCATTTCAATGCCGCCGATAGCATGAGCCGCATTAATCTTGTTAACCCCGTTATCTCTCGGAAGATAAACCTTACTGTCACGGGGAATTGACAATGCATTTACAGATTTTGTTTTAGGATCAACGTTTACTAAGATTATTGTATCTGTTCTTGTGCCTGACCATAAGTCGTTCGGGTTGCCGCTGGCATCAACTCCTAGAAATAATATGTTTTGGCGTCTTAAACCAAAAGGAAATGCAAAGTCAGCATGTTCTTTATTATCATTACTTCTTACAAGTTTTTGGAATACTTTGGTAATGGGAGCATCTTCACCGAATTGTTTTTCAAAAAAGTTTTCATCTCCCGCAAACATAAATATAGCTAAGAGCAAACCTGCAAAAACAATCATCATACCTATAAGTATTTTGGCAAATGAGGATTGTTCTTCTTTTGCCTGTCTGGCGTGTTTAACAAATGAATTAGTTCTTTCTTCTCTATTTCTTCTTTGAGTTTGATTTGTCATATTTTCTACCTTTTTACATAACCTTAATTAAAAAAGTTGACACAAGAGTAAAGTATATTGCTAACCCTAGAACGTCAATAGTTGTAGCAATAACGGGACCTGAAGCTACAGCAGGATCTACTTTCATTGCTTTAAGAGCAAACGGTGTAAATGTACCTATAATTGTTGCCATTGTCATATTAATAGCCATTGCTAATCCGACAATAATACCGAGTTCCATATTATGCTGCCAGCCCCATGTAACAGCTGTTACAAGAATACCAAATATTGAACCTATAAGAAGTCCTATAGATGTTTCTCTTAAAATGTGGTGCAGCGCAGAGCTTAATGTAACCTGACCTGTTGATAAACCACGAACCATAAGTGTAATACTTTGAGTTCCTATGTTACCTCCAAGTCCGGCTAAAAGCGGCATAAATATTGCAATAATAGGCAAAGCTTGAAGTGTATGGTCAAAATGATGACCGACATTAACTGCAATAAACTCACCTAACAACGTAATAAATAACCACGGAGTTCTTGCACGAATAGCGTTAAAAACGTTTCCGGAGAGGATTTCATCTTCATCAACAACTTCGGTTGAAATACCTGATGATTGATAAATTTCTTCCGTTGTTTCTTCTTCAAATAAGTCATGAACGTCATCCCAGGTTATCATCCCTTTTAACCTGTTATAAAGGTCAACAACAGGCAGAGCATTGTACTGGTATTTCATGAATTCGTCAATAATATAATCACTGTAATCATCAACGTGAAGCCTTACAATGTCTGAAATCATAATATCTTCTACACGTTTATTGATTGGTGAAGTTAAAAGTTTTCTCAAAGATACAACTCCCAGAAGGTGATTTTGTTTGTCTACAACATAAACATAATATAATTCCATGTTGTCTTGTTCAGCTTTAATTCTGATATGGTTTAACACGTCCTGAACGCTCATTTCCGAATTAACGGTTAAAACCGCAGGGTTCATAATACCGCCTGCCGTATCTTCGTTATATGTTAAAAGTTCTCTGACTTCTTCGGAAAATTTATGAGGAAGTTTATCTAAGTAAGTTTCACTTTCATCTTCTTCCATATCGCCTAAAACGTCAGCGGCAGCATCGTGGGGCAGTTGGGTAAGAATTTGTGATGCTAAGTTCTCATCAATGTCGCTTAAGAGTTCAACCTGCATTTGAGGCGGTAAATATTCCATTAAATCTGCAGCTTTTTCCAGATCAAGGAGTTTAAAACACTGGAGTCTTTCTTCCGGCTTCAGCTCTTGAAAAATATCGGCTAAATCCGCAACGTGATAACTGTTCAACTCTTCTTTGAGTTGAATAAGTGTTTCATCATCCATGATTTCACGAAGTCTGTCGATTATGTTTTGAACGTTCATCATATAAACATTATATTACAAACAAAGAATTCATTCCCATTTAATTTTTTAACCCTTTATTCTGATATACTTGCTTAATATATAAAACCTTGTTATAATAATAATATAGAATTAATAAGGAGCAGTATATGAAAAGATTTATTAGTACCGCATTATGCGGGGGGGGGGCAACCTTTTAAGCTCCTGTTGTAAGGCATTTACACTTGCAGAGGGCACTACGTGCGTAGCCACGTTAGAAGATAATCGTTTTAGTGCGTTTACCCTGGCGGAAGTATTGGTCACTTTAGGCATCATTGGTGTTGCTGCAGCAATGACTATGCCTGTCTTAATTGGCAAATATCAGCATTTTGTTCTGGTAAATAGAGCTAAAAAAGCTTATTCCATATTATATCAGGCTTATTATAAAACACTTGCCGACTTAGAATTTTCAAATACTTGTTTTTACGATGCAGCAGGTGCAGGAACACAACCTGGTTCTTCTTCATATTCTGACTGCACTGTCTTTAGAGAGCAGCTGCTCAAAAATTTAAAAGTAATAAAATATTGCCAAAAAGGATATGAAGAAGGATGTATTATCAGTTATAAAGGTAAGGATGATGTTATAAAAGAGCAATATGAAAATTCCGATATCTCTCAAGATGAACTTGATGAAAAAATTGATTTTTCTAATAAAAGCTGCGGTTTTACAACTGCCGGTATAAAAAATTATCGTGCAATTGTTTTGGCAGACGGGTTTACAATCATTTCTGTTAATCCGGCATATTTTGCAATAGATACAAACGGAGCTAAAGGTCCGAATAAGTGGGGATATGATTTATTTATCCTCTATGTATATTATAAGGATATGAAAAAGTTACATATTTCTGGTAAAGAAGGTTGTACTTTTATAGAAAAAGGCGGAATGTTTTTTGATAAAATGCTTCTGGAATAAAATATTTCTTTGTATTATAATAGTTTTACTATAATATGGTATGGAGAAAAATATGATAAAAGATTATTTTATAAACAGTATTGAAGCAGCTTTAAAACAAGCGGTAGAAGACGGTAAACTCGGTGCAATGACAGAATATCAGGCGGGAACTTTGAAACCTGAACGCCCTAAAAATGCTGATTTTGGTGATTATGCCGTTAACGTTTCTTCACTTGCAAGATTTGCAAAGATTGCACCTCCTCAAATCGCTAATTCTATTCTTGAATATGTTGATAAAAACGATAATGAATATACCGTTGTAGGAGGCTTCATCAATTTTAAAGCGGGTAATCAACTTTTATCGAATTTAGTTGAAGAAATTTTTAAAAATCCTAAAGAATTCGGAAAACCGGAAAATGTTGAAACGGAAAAAATTATTCTGGAATATATTTCAGCAAACCCTACTGGTCCTTTTCATATAGGTCATGGAAGATGGGCGGCAATGGGGTCTGTGCTTGCTAACCTTTTAAAATTTTACGGTCACGAAGTTTATCAGGAATTTTATATTAACGATGCAGGAAGCCAAATTCAA
The DNA here is from genome assembly GCA_000433095.1 of Clostridium sp. CAG:967. Lineage (GTDB taxonomy): Bacteria > Cyanobacteriota > Vampirovibrionia > Gastranaerophilales > Gastranaerophilaceae > Stercorousia. Next base: position 10,866 of record HF991483.1, read on the forward strand.
AAATTAGGTAACTCTCTTGCTATAAGAATTCGTCAGGAACTTGGCGAGGATGTGGATTTCCCGACTGATGAGCTAGAAAGAAAAAATTATTACCCGGGCGATTATTTAATCCCTGTTGCAAAAAAATATCTTCAAACACATAACGGATTGCCTGAGGATGTTAAAGAGCTTTCCGATTTTGCAAAAAAAGAAATGGAAGATTTGCAAAAGGCTTTATTAAATAACTTCAGAGTACATTTTGACAAATTCTATTCAGAGTTGTCATTGCACAATTCAGGTAAAGTTGAAGAGTGTGTTAATAAATTAAAAGCTAGCGGTAAAATATATCAAAAAGACGGTGCTGATTGGTTTAAATCCTCAGATTACGGCGATGATCAGGATAGAGTAATTAAAAAAGCAGACGGCTCAAATACATATTTAACAGCTGATATAGCTTACCATATTGATAAATTGGAACGTGGGTTTGACAGAATGATTAATATATGGGGGGCAGACCATCATGGTTATGTTGCCCGTGTTAAAGCATCAATCGAAGCTTTGGGATATGACCCGAATAAACTTGAAGTTCTTCTGGGGCAGCTTGTTAACCTTGTTATTAACGGTAATGAAGTCCGCATGGGCAAACGTAAAAATATGGTTACTCTTGAAGACCTTATTGACGAAGTCGGCGTTGATGCTACACGTTTCTGGATGTCAATGAGAAATATTGATACAACTTTGGATTTTGATATTGAACTTGCTAAAACAAATTCTGATGAAAACCCTGTATTTTATGTTCAATATGCTCATGCCAGAGCTTGTTCCATTTTGAGAAACGCAGTAACAGAAAAAATAAATACAGAAACAGGAGAAAAAACTCCTGCTCCTTTCACAGAAGCAGAGTTAAATGAACTGAACAACGGATTTAAAGCCGGAATGGTTCTTCCGACAATTGATACGGCAAGACATCTAATCTTAAAACTTGAAGAATACAAATCAGTAATTAAAAATTCGGCAGAAACAAGACAGGTTTATACAATTTGCAGATATGTTCAGGAACTTGCCGGTGAATTTCATTCTTTCTACAATGCAAATCGTGTAATTTCTGATGATAAAGAAATGATGAAAGCAAGAATTGCACTTGTTTGGAGTGTTAAAACTGTTCTTCATAATGCTTTGGAAGACATTCTGGCAGTAAGTGCACCTGAAAGAATGTAAAATAAAATTTATGCTTGAAATTTAAAATTTTTGCAGAATAATTAAATTATAGTTTTTTGCAAAGATAAGAATTATCAGTATATGAAAGTTTTATTTATTTCACCAATTCAATCAACACCAAAGTATCATCATCTTACTCATTTTACGTCAGACAATGCAGGTTCAAAAAAAGTACAGGATGCTGATAATAAACGTATGAATAATTCTTTGCTTCTGGGCGGAGGATTAGCTCTGCTGGGTGCAGGATTTTATATTTGGAAACATAAATCTCCTGCAAAAAATCTCAGTCAGCTTGCGCAGGATACTGCTGCTCAGGTGCCAAAGAAACCTGTTGTGCAAAAACAGGAACCTGTCGTTATAAAGCCTGAAAAAACTGAGGAAATAAAGAAAGAAATTAAATTAGAGATTAAACAGACACCTTTGCCGGATGAAAAACTTGCTAATTCTTTTCCGCAAACTTTAAGGTCAAAACTGTCAGTTAACAATAATTATGAAAAATTAAAAAAATTACTTCTTTCACCGGATAAGGCTTCAGTTGCAGGAGAAGGTGCGAATTCTGTAGTTTATAATATAGATTTTTTGGATGACTATGTGCTTAAAATAATAAAATCAAAGCTAAATGCCGATCCAAATAATATTCCTATAGGTTTATTTCCTGATAGTGTAAATTTAGGTCAGCCTGTCTGGGGGCATCCTGATAATAAGGGAATTTTATTACTTAAAAAAGTTTCGGGAAAACCAAACTCAATAGAAAATTGGTCGGGAACTATTTATGATAAAAGTCTGCAAAAACCTCTTTCTGTCACAAGGGAGCAGGCTTATGATTATTATGGAAAAATAACCCGGATTGCACAAATGGAACAGGCTTCATTTGATGATTTGGCTAATCAGATAAAAGTTCTTGACACTACACCTAAATATCCCGGTGATGCTGTGCCCGGATTTAAAACAGATTCCGTAAATCCTAATAATTTACTGGTAGACTTTGAAAATAACAGGCTGGGTGTTATTGATTATTTTGCAAAGAATAATGAGATTTATCAAAACTCTTATATGGATATGGTGGCGGTAATATCTGATTTTACTCTTTATCCTGAATATTATGACCACCTGATGCCTCAGCAGCAGGCAGAACTTTTAAAGTGTTTAAAGATAATAGAAGATAAATCTTTCAAAGCTGCACAAAAAGCTGGATTAAGTACAGATAAGAATGTCTTTTTAAATTTTATAAACAAAATGAATAAATACTTCCCTATACCTTCCGTTAAAAAATCCGATACGGAAGAATATATAAGAAGTTATGATGTCAGGGCAAAAGCTTTTGTTGATATGTTCAATTCTCGCTAAAAGAATTAAAGGTATCTAATATATTGATAATGCTTTCAAGTTTTTCTTCAATAACCAGTTTTGAACGCATTACTTTGGCATTCTTAAAGCCTGCGAGATAGTAAGGATAAAATTTACGCATGAATTTTATTGCAACATTTTCTCCTCTGAGTTTAATCTCTTCATGAAGATGTTTTTTTAGCATTTCAATTCGTTCTTCAATAGGAGGCACAGGAAGTTTTTCTCCAGTGTGCAGGTAATGCTCAATTCTTCCAATAAGTGTCGGATCACCAAGTGCGCCTCTTCCGATTGCAATTCCGTCAGCTTTTGACAGTTCTAAACATTTGATTGCATCATCTATTGTCAGAATATCTCCGTTAGCAAAAACAGGTACATCTATATTTTCCTTAAGCTTCTTAATCTTCTCCCAGTCAGCTTTGCCAGAATACATTTGAGAACGAGTTCGTCCGTGAATTGTGATAAATTCAGCACCTGCTTCCTGCATTGCCTGACCAAATTCAACATAATTCATTTCTTCTGCTGTATAACCAAGTCTGAACTTGACACTTACAGGTTTGTCGGTACCGTCTTTTACTGCTTTTACAAGCTCGGCAGCAAGAGAAGGATTTCGCATTAATGCTGCACCGTCCTGACCGCCGACAACTTTTTTAACAGGACAACCCATATTAATATCTATCATATCAGCGTATTGGTTTAAAAATTCTGCTGCCTGATGCATCATAAACGGCTTGTGTCCACTTATTTGATATGAAATCGGGGTGTGATTTTGATCCCGTTTTAGAATTTCAACACCGCTCCGTCCGTTAAGCGTTTGTGCAAGATACTCGGAGCTGATCATTTCAGTTGTTAAAAGACAGTTTTTTGAATATTTTCTTATTAAACTTCTCAAAACATAATCAGTTATGCCTGCCATTGGAGCAAGTGAAACACGGCTTTGTAACAGGTGCTTAACTCTATTTGTCATAAGCTTTAAGTTCACCTATCCTTGTTTGTGCATATTTTTTATAATCATCTTCTTCGCTGTAATTTGCTACAAATGATTTATAGTAACTTACCGCATTTTTGTATTGTTCAAGCATATCATAGTCAACACCTATAAGATAATTGATAATGGTAAGTTCAGGATCAATGCCTGCTGCTTTTTTGTAATCAGCAATTGCTTCATTATATTTCTTTTTAGTGTCGTAAATCATGCCTCTATAGTAAAGAGCATAGGCATATTTAGCATCTGATGCAAGAATACTGTTGAGAATAGATAAACTTTCATCATACTTTTCTGCATCGAATAATTCTATTGCTTTATTCAGTGCTATAGAGTTATTTTGACTGTCTATTGTTTTTAAAAGTTCTTGAGCATCTTTATTTGTTTTGTTCAAAGCTAAAGATTTTTGAGCAAAAGCTTTTGCACTTACCCAATCTTCTTTATCCGCATAAAGTGCTGCTATATAATACGCTATATTGGAATCTGTCGGGGCATAGCTTAAAGCTTTTTTATAATACTCAATAGCTTTATCAATATCATTCAAATTTTGATAAGCTGATGCAACACCTAGCATAGTATCTTTTGTCGGCGGTTGAATTTTCAAGTATTCATTAATAGCGTTCTGGTAATCCTTGTTGTTATAGTAATTTGCAGCAACTTCAAGTTTTTCATCTACTGATTGGCTGCTTATAGATTTTAGCGCATCAGTAATCTGTGCATTATTAGGGAATTTGGTATTTGCAAGATTTAATGTATTTAATGCTTTATCATAATCTTTCTTTTGTCCTTGTGCTATTGCAAGGTTAACATATACCTCGGGATTTGATGGTGTGAGTTTGATAACTTCGTTATAAATAGCTATTGAATCATCAAGTTTATTTTGTTTATGCAAATCAAGAGCATAGGTATAAAGCACGTCAGCAGGATTGTGAGAGTTTTTCTTAACATATTCCACAAATTGTGCAGGTGTCATTGTTTCTCTTACCATAGCAAGCATTTCAGACTGTGCAACAGTATTATCGGGTTCTATTGATGTAACTTTTTTATAAAGTGCGAGTGCCCCCTTTTTGTCGCCTAACGCAGCAAGCGACTGAGCTTTATACAGGTTTGCCTGAGCATTGTCAGGATAAAGTATTAACACCGAATCATAAGCTGTTATAGCTGTTTTGTAGTCGCCTTTCTGCTGGTAAAGCGTTCCTACATTTATTCTTGTGTTGGTATTGGAAGGTTCAAGATATTCTGCCTTTGAATAATATCTCAAAGCATCATCAAAGTTGCCCTGCTTTTGCATAATTGCGCCCAGGTTAGCTGTTATTGCCGCATCATTTGGAGATTCTTGAAGTTTTCTTTTGTAAATTCTTTCTAAAGAGTAGAGAACGTCTTTGTTGTCTGTTGTTTTAGAAAGTATATAATTATATTCTTCTACGGCAGCATCTTCCTGTTGCAATTTGTCAAGCATCTTAGCATAAGCCAATCTCAACGGTATATCTGTCGGGGCAACTGCAACGGCTTTTCTGTAATACTCTGCGGCTTTCGGATCATTACCCAAAAGCTTCATAATATCACCTGTTTGCTGGAAAGAATCTTTAATAAGACTTTTATCGCTTAATGTCTGATTAAATTCATAGCCTGCAGCTGCAAAATTTCCTTCAGCCCTAAGCTGTTTTGCAATTGCATATCTGTGTGAAGCAGATGAATCAAAGTTTAAAGTGTTAAGGCATTGATTTAGATTGGATGTAACCTGTACTATTGCCTGTGAAGAATTTTTTACCTGATTAGCATTCGGATAGTAAATCAGATAGAAAAGTGCTGCTCTATAGTCATCAGCCGCTTTTTGATAATTTTTGTCGGTATTTGCGTAATATGTTCCTCTTGCAAGATATGAGTTTATTAATCCTATTCTTGCAGAATTATCTAAATAGTTAATTCTTAAAGCACTCTTGAATTCAGTTATTGCACCGGAATACTGATAGTTTGAAAGGTATTGCTGTCCCATATCATAATGTTCTTTAAACCCTGCAAAAGCCGGAGTGATTGTACTTACACCCAATACTAGCGCACATGTAAAACACAAAAATTTATTCATATAGTAATCCCTCTTTACAACAACTTTAATAAAATTATTATTCCATGAACATCGACATTTTACTATATTTTATAACAAAAAAAGAGCTAACCTTAGTTAACTCTTTTTAAAACTTTTAAAATTTTAATTTTATTCAAAATCCGTTTTTGAAACAAATGTCATAACATCATCGAACAAAATTTGAAGCGGTAAAGTCATATCAAACTGTAAATACTCACCGTTGTTAAGGTCTACAAATACTTCTGTAGCTTTGTTTTCGGCAGCTGCTTCTTTCATCATAAATACTCCTTTTTATTATTACTATCTGTTATAATTGTCATCATCCGGTAATATTTTTATCGGTAAACCAAGCTAAAAACTTTAATCATGTTCTTTGTTTGAAATCCCTAAAAAAGCAGTCTGGCAAAGCTATACAGCCATATAAAATCCGTTTTAACATTTTGTTACATAAATAAATCCCGTAATAGTGTACAATTTTGAATTTTGTGCTACCATGACACTTGTGATTACAATATAGGAGATACAACAATAGCTACCAACGATAACAGAAACAACAAAAACCAGCCGATAATGAATGAAAGAATTCGTGCGAAAGAAGTCAGATTAATTGATGATAAAGGTGAAAATCATGGAGTTGTACCAACTTCAAAAGCTTTACAAATGGCATATGATGCCGATTTAGATTTAGTTTTAATAAATCCAAACCAGGAGCCTCCGGTAGCTAAAATATTGGATTACGGTAAGTATAAATACGAATTGGAAAAACGAGCTAAAGAAGCTAAGAAAAAACAGCATACAGTTGATGTAAAAGAGATAAAAATTCGTTATAAAATAGATACTCATGACTATCAGGTTAGAATAAAGAGTATTGAAAAATTTATTGCTCAAGGTAATAAAGTAAAAATAGTAGTCATGCTCAGAGGACGTGAAATGCAGCATTCAAATCTTGCATTTGATCTTGCTAACAGATTTATGGCAGATGTTGAAAAAATGCCTGTTGTTGTAGAGAAAAAGCCGCAGCTTGAGGGCAGAAACGTTACTATGTATCTTGCACCTCAATCATAAAAAAGTTCTTGACTTGAAACTTTTAGCAAGTACAATAAAAAACGTGGCAATTAAATATTAAATCCATTTATCCCAAAAAGTATTTTATTGCCCGTACTTTAAAAAAATTAAATATAATATGCCGCGTTAGCTCAGTTGGTAGAGCAAGGGACTGAAAATCCCTGTGTCCTTGGTTCGATTCCGAGACGCGGCACCACTAAAACCACTCTGTTGAGTGGTTTTTATAATGTGAGCCGCATCCCGGATGTGTTTCACACCCTCTCAAAAAACGATACTCAATCGTTTTTCTCGGCAGAGTGAGATGCGGCACCACTAAAAAACACCTATTGGTGTTTTTTTTATTGTGAAAACCATCGATTATTTCAAATTCCAAAACGGTCAAAACAGGTCTTTTGATGGTCTGAAAAGATAAATAATTGGCAAGTCCATTTTGAATATTTTATGTTGTTGGATTGAATGAAATATTTACAGTTTTATCAAACAAATCATTAAATGAATTTGCATTTATTTCAATTGGAGTGTAATTATCATAAAAGTTATTAAAAAAAATTCTTCTAAATCCGGTTTTTGAACTTTACCTTTCTTAATACTTAAACATATTGTTTAAATTTTGTGCTTTTATATTAAATATGAAAGTTCAGAATCAAACAAATGTACCATATTTCCCTTCTTTTAAGGCGAAGCCTGGTAAGCATTTAATTAACTATCTTTCTAAAAATGAATTTAACTCGGAAAAAATAAAAATAAGTAAGTTTGAAAATTTATTTTCAGATGCTTTTGCTAATATTACGGATAATAACACTATTATTGATATAGATAAGAATAAAAATTTGATATATTCCCACTTATGTTTTCCAAATATTAAATATTGCTATAAAATTTATAATAATAGAGAAAATTTTTCGGCACAGTCGATACTAAATGAATGTAGTAAAACTATTGCAACAGGTGAAACTGTTTTATTTCAACATATAATAAAAACAGAAGTAGAAAACGGTAATTCTTTAAAACAATTAAGAACAAAAATACAAACTCATTTTTCGGAACCTAAAAAATTTTTAAAAACGTTAAATGTCGCAGAACGTATAAAACTTGAATTTCCTAATTCAAAATTAAATAATGAAGAGTTTGAGCGCATGAGAATGCAAATTGGCAATGAATATTTAAAATCTAATAGTGACAAATCAATGGAAGAAATTATTTCAGGACTAAGATTATTAGTCTAATATATTACCTGAATGTAAATGTTAAAATCTGTGAGCTTTTAATATATTTTATTTATGAGTGAAATTTATGTAAAAGTTACACATAACGGTCCTTATTTGGTGTATGGAGCTCCTAAATTTTCCGAGAATATTATTGTTACAGATAATCAGGAAGTTTGTATTGAATATTCGGAGGGAAAAGTTTTTGAAATAAAATCTAATCCTACTGCGCTATGCCGATGCGGATATTCTAAAGATGCTCCGTTTTGTGATAATTCTCATATAAATTCAGATTTTGAAGGTACTGAAAAAGCTGGTTTTAACTCTGTTTTTGATGATGCTGAAAAATATGTCGGACCAGAATTTACTTTATATGATAAGGAAAATTTATGTGCTCTTGCAAGGTTTTGTGATGCAAACGGTACTGTATGGAAGCTTATAATGAAAGGTGATGATTACAGTAAATCAGAATTGCGCAGAGAGGTAAGTTTATGTCCTTCTGGAAGATTAATGCTTTTTGATAAGGACGGAAATGCCGTTGAAGAAAATTTTCCGCAAAGTATTGCTGTTATTGAAGACGGCGGATTAAAAATCAGCGGACCTTTATGGCTTAAGGGAAAAATTCGTGTTGAAAGTGAGTGCGGGAAAAGCTATGAAGTTAGGAACCGACAAACATTATGCAGATGCGGCAAATCTAAAAATAAACCGTTTTGTGATGCTACTCACTGGCATATAAGATTTCGTGCTAATAATAAATGAAAGGAGAAATTATGTTTTACAATGTTTTAAAAGCAAAGGATATTGTGCATACGGGAGAAGCAAAATTTGAACGCAAAATCCTTATGGAACATGACAATAGCAGTCTAAATATTATTGCAATAAAAAAAGATGAGATTATTGATACTCATACTTCAACTTGTGATGCTGCCGTGTATGTTCTTGACGGTGAAATAGAAATGCATTTTGATGCAGAAAAATTTAAGGTTGATAAGGGAGAAATATTGATGTTTAAAAAGGATACTGAACATAAGGTTGTAGCTTTAGAAGACAGCAAGTTCCTTTTAATAAAAATCTAATAATAAAAAAGACTGCTTTATATGCAGTCTTTTTATTTTGTATTTTCTTTTATCCACTCTAAATAAGGTTTTGAGCCCTCTTTAATATCTATGGCAATGATTTCCGGAACTTCATAATTGTGCAGAGTAATTATTTTGTTTTTGACATCTTCAAAAAGTTCTTTTCTGGTTTTAATTATAAGGAATACTTCTTCATCTTTTACAATTTGGTTATCCCAACTATAGATTGAAGTCAATTTTGGAATAATATTGGTACATGCCGCAAGCTTTTCCTGAACGAGTGTATTCCCTATTAATTCTGCATTTTCAATACTGTTTGTAGTGCAAAAAATTGCGATATATTCCATTAGTAATCCATAATCCAATTGTTTTCAGCCAGTACTCCAAAACAATTGCTTCCTAATGCTGAAGCTATACAGGTTGCTGAAGAAAAAGTAATTTCATCTTCTGAACAAATAGAACCGCCGCCGCTGCCGCCTTCGCATTTAATTTCAGAATTTCTGAAATCTCCGTTTTCATTAATATCAAAAACGAACATATCTCTGCCGCCGATGTTAGGTTTATCTATTCCGTTTGTATCTATTTGTACTGTCAGATATTTTTCCTTTTCACCTATAGTTCTGGATACGCAAATTGCTGATGAATTTGCTAATACATAAGCTGTTCCATCGCAGGTAAAAGCTGAAGAGTTAGCATTGTTGATTGATCTGTAATTTTCCGATGCAAAACATCCAGTTTCATCTTTATCACAAGTTTTAATCACCTTTAAATGTTGTGTGATAAGATTTTCAATTCCGTCAACAGCTGTATTATTAGGTAGAACATCTGTAAAAACACTTGTTTTTTTGAAAGTAGTTTTTCCCTCTTCAGTAGTCAGCATATCAATAGCAGACATAATTTCATTTGCTGATTTTCTAATTTGCACAGCTTGAGCTTTTCTTTGGTACTGGTTCATCAATGTTGGTACAGTTAGAGCTGAAACAACACCAATAATACTTAGTGTTACCAGAACTTCTGTTAATGTGAATGCAAATTTTTTATTCATTATAATCCCTTTCCGCTAGTAACTTACTTTCCAATTATCATTAATTATTTTGCCGAAACAGCCGACACCAACATAAGAAGTTCTGCAATTATTGTTAAATAAAGTTTCTCTATTGCCTGCCGGATCGCCGCTTTTTATTATTTCCGGTGTAATATCCTGTTCATCTATGCTGAAATCATCATAAACATAAAGAGTAAACATATCTCTGCCGCCGATATTTGGCTTATCCTGACCGTTCACGTCAATATAAACTCTTGCCGGAGTATCACTGGATGGCGGTTCCATACAAACAGCCGCACCGCTTGTAAGCAAAACGTTATATCCGTTGCCGCAGCTAAAATTTGTGCGTGTTGCGCTGTCAATTGATCTGTAACTGTCAGCAAAGCACGGTTGTGCTGTTGTTTCACAATCTTTTGCTATTCTGAAATAATTAAGCAGAAATCTGCCGGCTGTATCAGTAACAGAACGTGAACCGTCAAGAGTACTTAAATTAGATGCATACAATTTTTTCTTATACGATTCTGTTTGAAACATATCAAGATTTTGTCTGAGTTCTCCATATGTTTTCTTTAATATTAATTGTAAAGACTGAGTTTGGTAGTGTGCAATTAATACAGGAACAGTCAATGCGGAGATAACTCCTATAATCCCCATAGCTATTACAACTTCAGTTACCGTAAACCCAAAAAAGCATTTATTTTTCATATAATCATTCTGCTTCCTAAATTTATCTGTTTCCCTTATTATAACCTTTTTACGCAAGATTGTCAATTGTATGGCGCTTAAACTTCTATGAACAAACGTTGTCCGACAATGTTTTGTTTGCCGTTGTAGTATCCTGCAAAATATCCTCCTCTTACGGGTGAATTTTTTGCATAGGTATTTAAGCTGTTACCGTTATAGTTAACAAAGGGATTATTGCTGTACGGGTTTGATGTCGTACTGCTCACCGGAACCGTCACTTGAGTTGTTTGCGGAACAAACATTTGTGATAATAAATTTACTATACCTGCCATTTCTACTAAACCCTCACTTATAATTCAAGTTTAAGAATAAATTTTTGTTTGTCATTATTGTATCATAATAATTATTAAAAACTTAATTTTTCTTAATAAAATCATATACATGGATTAGCAGTTTTTGTTATATAATTCTTTTATGGATAAAAAGAAAAAAGTTTTAATTGTCGGTGCTTCTGCTAAAGAATATGCTCTGGCTAAGAAATTTATGGAATATGATAATGTTTCTGAAGTTGTTGTTGCTCCCGGCAACTCAATGATTAAAGAGATATGTTCATGCGCTGATATTAGAGAGGAAAATGTTCAGGAGCTTTTAGAGTTCGTTCTTGAAAATGCGGTTGACTTAACAATCGCATCTTCCGAAACTGCAATCAAAAATGATATTTCAGGACTTTTTCAGGCAAATAATCAGTTGATATTTGCTCCGACTGCTCAGAGCGCTAATTTTGCTATCAGTAAATCCGCAGGCAAAAAGTTTTTGTATAAACTAAGAATTCCTACACCTCGTTTCGGAATATATGATAAACCCCAGTTAGCTGTTGATTATTTGAAATCAGCTGCATTGCCGGTTGTTATAAGAACTGATGAATCATTAAGCGGGCGTGACAGATTGGTTTGTACAACATTTATTACTGCCAAAACTTTTACTGAAGATTTATTTTGCAGGGATGAAAAGAAAGTTATTTTTGAAGATTATGCATACGGACATGAATTTACTTTTTATGTTGTAACAGACGGTTATCATGCTATACCTTTGACTTCTGTCGCAAATTACAAATTTGTTGAAGACGGTGACGGCGGAATTCTTACGGATGGCATCGGTGCTTATGCTCCTGATTATAAAATATCAAAAGATATTGAAGCTTCTGTTATGAAAAATGTTGTTAATAATGTTCTTCAGGCTCTTCAAAAACGTGAAACTCCTTATATGGGAATTTTAGGTGTTGACTGCGTTTTAAATGATGAGAATAAATTTGTTACTCTTGAATTCAGACCGTTTTTATCCGACCATGATGCTCAAGCAGTTTTAAATATTGTGGATGAAAATCTCTTAACGTTATTTGAAGCTTGTGCTGTCGGCTCTTTTGCAGATGATTATGAAAATATTAATGTGTCTGATAATTCTTCTGTTTCCTGTGTGCTTTCTGCACGTCAGTCAGGGAAGGTTATTTCCGGACTTGAGCTGGTTGAAAGCGATATTACGCATTTTGCAATTAGGAAAAATGAGTATCTTGAGTATGAAACTGTGTCAGGAAAAACTCTTGTTTTGACAAATACAGCTAAAACCCTGTCAAGAGCAAGAAAACATCTTTATGAAGATATTGAAATTGTAAACTTTGACGGAAAAAAATACCGAACTGATATCTGCAATTGATGTTGAAAAATTTTTTAACTTCATTATATATAATTATATGAAGAACTATTATTCTATTCTTGGAGTTACACCTGACAGCAGCGATGCTGAGATAAAATCAGCATACCGTAATCTTGCACGCAGATTTCACCCTGATGTTAATCCTTCGGGAACTCAAAGATTTAAAGACATAACTGAAGCTTATGATGTGCTTTCCAATCCTCAAAAAAGGCATCAGTATGATATGATTAACGGTTTCTTTAAATCAGGTCCGCAGACAAAAACATCTTCTGGAAAGGCTCAATCCGAGTACAAAAAACAAACATCTTCTGAAACAAAAAAAACTTCTTCGGCAGGGCATATGCCTCCAAATCCTTCCAAAGAAGAATTTTCAAAAAAAATTAATGATATCTTTGAAGAATTTGCAAAACCTAAAAAGACAAAGCAAACACCGAAAAAAGGTGAAGATATTTATGAAGATATTTCTATAACAATAAAAGAAGCTGTAAACGGTTCTGAACGCATAATTAATGTTATGCACACAACTCAATGCCCGCATTGCAAAGGCAGAAAGTTTATCAACGGGAATATTTGCAATGTATGTAAAGGTTCTGGAGAAAAATCCGAGCATAAAAAAATTACCGTAAAAATTCCTAAAAATGTTAAGAACGGAACTAAATTACGTATTCCTCAAGAAGGTAATATCGGTTTAAACGGCGGTAAAAACGGAGACTTGTATTTAAAAATAAAAATAGAACCTAATTCAAGAATGAAGTTTGAAGGTCAGGACGTGTTCTATAACGTTCCCATAACTCCATTTGAAGCTGTATTGGGCGGTGAAATTAATATTCCTGCTTTTGAAGGTAATTTAAGTCTTAAAATTCCTCCCAAAACTTATTCAGGACAAAAATTCAGACTTGCAGGCCAGGGGCTTAAACAAAATAACAAATCAGGTGACATGATTGTAACAGTGCATATTGAAATTCCTTGTAGTTTGTCAGATGATGAAATCAGGCTTTATGAAAAGCTGAAAAAATTGTCTGTACAGAATATAAGAGAGAATTTGTTAAATGAATAAAGTAAAGATAAAAGAGATTTTTGAATCAATTCAGGGCGAGGGTCCGTACGTAGGGTATAAACAGCTTTTTGTGCGTTTTTGCAACTGTAATCTAAAATGTAATTACTGTGATACCGAATTTTCTTCCGACAATGATTATGAAGAATATAACCCTTGCGAGTTGGCAGATAAAGTAAATTCATATAAAACGATACATTCAGTATCCTTAACAGGTGGTGAACCGCTTTTGTCTGCTGAATTTTTAAAAGAGTTTCTGCCGAGAACCGATAAAAAAATATATTTGGAAACTAATGCAACTCTTGCTGAAAAGTTTAATGAAATTAAACCTTTTGTAGATATTGTTTCAGCTGATATTAAACTTGAAAGTGCAACAGGAATAAAAGGTTCATACAAATTTCATGAGAAATTTTTTGAACAGTGCAAGGGGATAGAAACTTTTGCCAAAATAGTTTTTAATTCAAAAATAACTGATGAAGAAATTGAAAACTGCTGCAATCTTGGTAGGCAATTTGAAATAGAACTTATTTTACAGCCTGAAATGATTAACGATAAAATGTCTGTGAGTTCTGAATTTGCTGCTGAAATTTTAGATAAATTTCTTGAAAAATATGAAAATGTACGCCTTATTCCTCAAGTTCATAAATTTTTGGATGTAAGATAACCATATTTGCAAAAGATGCCAATTTAGTATATAATCAAATCATAGTGAGGATAACAGAATGGCAGTAAAAAAAGTTTTACAGTACGGTGAAAAAACATTAAGAGAACCTTCAAAGGAAGTTCATAAAGTTTCTAGAAAAATACAAGAACTTGTGCAGGATTTGCTTGATACTATGTATGCAAAAAACGGTGTCGGAATGGCAGCTCCGCAAATTGGTATTAATTACAGAGTTTTTGTTGTTGATGTTTCAACTAACGATGAACCTTTAAATCCGATTGTATTTATTAACCCTAAAATTATAAAAAAATCGGGTGCTATTATTGCTCAAGAAGGCTGTATAAGCTTTCCGGAAGCTTACACTGACGTGAAAAGATATAAAAATGTTATTGTAAAAGCACTTGATAGAAACGGAAAACCTTTTGTAATTGAAGCAAAAGACGGGTCTCTGCTTGCCCGTGCAATTCAGCATGAAAATGACCACCTTGACGGAATTTTATTTATTGACCATTGTGTTAACAGATTTGAGACTGATAATATTTTAGCAAAATATAATCTTCCTCCTATCGAAGCTGATAAATTACTCGCAGAACCTGAATTGGAAAAGGAACTCGGAAATAAAAATGATTAATATTGTTTTTTTCGGAACTCCTGTGATTGCGTTAAAGTCATTAGAGTATCTGTATAATTCTGATAAAATTAATGTTCTTGCTGTTGTTACACAGCCTGATAAGCCCGCAGGGCGTGGGCATAAGATTACTATGTCGCCGATAAAAGAATTTGCCCTTTCAAAAGGGCTTCCTGTATTTCAGCCAAAATCTATAAGAAAAGAACCTGAAATTCAGAAAGAATTAAAGAAATTAAATCCTGATTTCTTTGTAACTTTTGCTTTCGGGCAAATTTTGTCACAGGAAGTTCTTGATATTCCAAAATACGAAACAATTAATCTTCACGCATCGCTTCTCCCGAAATATAGAGGAGCCAACCCTATTCAGCGTGCTATTATCAACGGAGATAAAGAAACAGGTATTTGTACAATGATTACCGAACTCGGTCTTGATTGCGGCGATGTTTGCATGAGAGAGGTTATACAAATTCCTGATAATATGACTTGTGTTGATTTATTTGAAGAAATCAGCGAAAAATCTCCGCAGCTGATAGAAAAAACTTTGTCTGGGCTTGTTGAAAAAACAATTACACCGCAAAAACAATGTGAAGACGGTGTTTGTATGGCAAACAAGCTTAGAAAAGATGAAACTTTGATTGATTGGTCTAAATCTGCAGAAGAAATACACAATCTTGTTCGTGGTATTTACAAATTCCCGTCAGCTTATTTTATGTATAACAATAAAGTTATAAAAGTTCTTGAAACACGTATTGTTAGAGAACAAGGGAACTGCGGTGAGCTGATACAGTTAACTAAAGAAGGTATAAAAGTCGGCTGCGGTAAAGATTGTATAATGCTTGTAAAAGTTAAACCCGAAGGCAAAGGGGAAATGTTTGCAAGAGATTGGGCTAACGGTCACAATGTGCGCTGCTGTACATTGCTTTGAATAAATTTTAAAGGTTAAAAATTATGATAACAAAAGGAATAAGAGGCGCAATCACAGTTGAAGATAATTCCGCAGATGCTATAAAATCCGCAACGTTAGAGCTGTTGTCCGAAATGATTAGTGTTAATGAAATAGATACTGAAATGATATCTCATGTTATATTTACTTTAACTGATGATTTAAATGCAGCTTTTCCTGCAAAGTTTGCAAGACTTGATTTGGGCTGGAATAACGTTGCAATGATGTGTTTTCATGAATTAGATGTGCCGGATTCATTGCCAAAATGTTTAAGAGTGCTCATTGTTTTGAACTGCGAAGATGATTTTGTTCCGCAGTTTGTCTACTTAAAAGGCGCATCAGCTTTAAGATAATTTTGTTATTTCAGTCATCGCCGGATCAAGAAGTCTTCTGCCGATATTAGGGAATTCTATTGAGCATAGTGTCTTGTTGCCGTATTTAATCATTTTTTCAACAACGCCTTGACCGTATTTAGGTGTGGATACCTTGTCACCCGGTTCCAGAACTTGTGCTGATGCAGGCTCAATTTCTTCCGCAGGGTAAATAGGTACAACCGGAACAGGTTCTTCCTCATTTAATTCAGGCAAGTCTATTTCAAGATTATCTTCTGAAATCTCTGATGTTATATCTCCGATAAGGTTCAGGTCATCTTCGGTAAGTTCATCAGATACCGGATCCTCCAAATCATTTATAACATCATCTTCAGGTAATTTTTCATATAGAACTTTATCAACATCCTGGGCAATTTGTTCTATTATATCAGTGTTATTTTCAATGATTTGAGGTTCTTGAACATTAAAATCCGGCTCAATATCAATATCTGCTACTGAGTAATCAATTTCGGGTTCTGTCTGAGCAGTTGCAGGTGCATAAATATCTTCTTCATTGATTTCTTCAATAACAGGTTCTTCGACCTGTTCTGTTAGAGGTAATTCTTCAATTACGGGTTCATCTTCCACTATTTGAATATTTTCATCAACCGAAATAATTTCCGGTTTATCAGCATCATTAATAGCTTCTGTGATAATATGCTCCACTGCAATGCTGTCTTCGCTGTCGTCAAGAATATTTGTTACAGGTTCGATAATTTCTGAAATTGTATCACTGTCATTTTCTTTTACTTCGATTTCAGCCTCATCCGTAACCGGAGTTTGAGGTTGTTCGGCAGGGACAGGAGCAGTATCAGACTGTTCCTTGACTTCTTCCTCTTTTTCTTCATATTCAGATAAATCTATCTCATCAAGCTCAATTATTAACGGAATATTTTGCGTATGTGCTCCGTAAATAATATATTCATCGCTGTTAAGTTTATTTAAAAATGTATTGTACGATGCAAAATCATGCTGCATGGTAAGTGGTGCAAAAAGAATAATGTTTTGGGAAGCTTGTTTTAATTCTTCAATATATTTAAATCCATGCGGGCTTATAATAGTTGTAAATACATTTGTTCTGCCCAATAATTTCTTCAAAAGTTTTTTATCTGCATTATCGGAGTTAATTTTTGCAAAAGCATAAATTGTATCTTTAATACTGTTCATAGTATCGTATGTGTATGCAATAATTTCTTTCTGCAGGTTTGGTTTCATATTAGAAATATCAATTACAACTGTGTCTGATTTTTCTATAGCAATGCTTAAATTTAAAATATCTTTTAAGGTTTCAGCAAAAACATTTTCATCTCTGTATTTTAAGAGTTTATTTTTGAGCAGAACCAGCTGTGTAATTTGAGTTTCTCTGTATTGCTGGTCAACAACATTAAGGAAAGTTTCAAACGGCAGGTACCCTTCCGGGAGTGTTTTGGTATATTCCTGAACCTCAATGAAAATATCCTGAATTATTGCTTTGCTTGTAGCATCAACATCTTCTAAGTCATTATCATAAATAAAATTTATTGTATCGTAATTAAGCGGCAGTTTAAAATCTTTACCGAAAACAATTTTTTTATCCCAGTCAAATTCACCGTCAGTGTCAAAAATAACAATTTTTTCTTTGAGCTGTTTAATAAAGTTATGAAGTAAAATAGTTGTATTTTCCAAATTATTTGAGCATACAAGAAAATTATTTTCAAAGATTGATTTATCAATTTTAACGGGCACTTCCTGCTGANGATTTATCAATTTTAGCGGGCACTTCCTGCTGAGCCAGCTGTCCCATAATAATAGGTTCTTCCGCAGGAATAATATCTAAGAGTTCATTTGATGGAAGTTTTGAAATAGTTGATTTTAAAGACGGAATAGTGCCGTTATAATTTTTCAAGATACCTTCTTCATTAAAAGTAAACAGCAATTTTACGATAGCAAAATTTGATGCGGTGTCAGCTTTCAAATTCATAACCTGCGCAACATACGGTGTGTTTGCATCTTCTATTATTACAAAGCTGGAAAGAGCCAAATCATCATTAACATCGTAAGCTATTTTTACTAAATTATTCTTAATTTCCAGTACCTTCATCAATAACTCCTCACTTTTAACTCATTTTAGCATGAACATGCCATTTTTTATTAAAAAAGTTAAATTACGTTAACTAAATCTTCAAGCTTGTTGTATATTTCAATGGTAAGCATACATATTTTTAAATCACGTTTTACAAGACTTTTTATTGTTTCTTTGTAACATCTCAGAAGTGCTTTATTTAAACCGTTTTCTTCATTTAATAAAGTTCTTATGCTCTCACAGTATTCTTTATCTCTGGTGTTTGGTTCAATTTTATCGGCAAGAAAAATAATTTTTTCAAAATCCGACATGTCAAGTCTTCCAAGAGTATGCCATCTTATAGCTGACAAAATTTCTTTATCCTGGACGTTAAATTCTTTTTCTGCTATATATGCGCTGACCGGTGCGTGAAGAGTTTTATAATTAAGCATTTCACATTCTTCAACATTGAGATTTTTATGGATTATATCAAGAAGCTTGTCGTTAGAAAAACATTTTGCACAGTCATGTAACAGCCCTGCAAGGTATGCTTTTTCACTGTCTAAATTGTATTTTGCAGCAAGCTCTTTTGCGCAATCAGCAGTTCCAAGCGTGTGAATGTATCTTTCCTCGTTTAAGTTTTCTTTAAGCCATTTCTTTATTTGTGTATAATCCATTTTCTTTAATATATTCCTCTACTTTTGCGGGTATTAAGTGTTCAACAGGCTCGCCTTTACTGATTTTTTCTCTCAATTCGGTTGATGATATATCAACAAAATCCATTTTGGCAAACTCAAAATTGTAACCTTTTTCTCTTAAATTGTCAAAATTAACAGGTTCATTTTCTCTGATAAATACAATAAAATCAACAAGTTTTTTAAATTTATCGGTTTCGTACCAGCTTTCTATTTTCTCAAACGCATCTGTTCCTATAATAAAATTAATTTTTCCTTCTATGTTGTATAGTTTTTGTAATTCAAGAGCAGTAAGGTAAGAGTATGATTTACCTTCGCTTTTATATTCAATATCAGAGATTTCAAAAGCAGGATTGTTTTGAATTGCGAGTTTTACCATATTATATCTGTGATTGCACATATCTTTTTCATAATCCTTATGAGGCGGCTTATATGCAGGTATAAATATGATTTTATCAAATCCGTAATTATCCAGAACATATTGAGCCATTTTAAGATGTGCATTATGGATAGGATTGAATGTTCCCGAAAAAATACAAAGTTTCATAGGATAATTATATAATAAAAATGGGCGGATATGCTCTTCTTTGACGATAACATTTAAAGTTTATGAAAGACCTGGGTGGCGGGTGGAGCGGCTACGCTCCTTTATCTTTAGTATTGATTTTAAGCGTGTTTTGAAAACCAGTTGTGGGTGGAGCGGCTACGCTCCAAAAAAAACCTGACTTCGGGATGAAATCAGGTACAAAATTTGTAGGGGAAAAATTAATTGGAGTTTATAAAAAATTATTTTTTATCATATAAGATGTAAAGCTTGTTTATTTGCCATTGCTATGAAATTCATCTGGGCAAACAGAAGTTCCGAGCGATCTTCAAACGGTTGGTTATTATTGACTGTAACCTGGTTTTCATAAATGTTTTTCAGTTTGTCGTCAATTTTTTTCAAATTAGCAACTGCCATTTAAAGCCTCTCAATCTTTTAGTTATCTCTTATGTATATATAAAGTATATAAATATTTTAAAATTTCACAAACAGCTTAACTTGTTACATAACTTTACATTAAACTAAATAAGTCAATTATTGTAAGTTATATGTTTTTATATTTATATAGGGGAAATAGGATAACTATGTTTGAAAACAACGTAAATAATAAGCAAAAGCTTCAATTTCAGGCAATGTCTCCGGGGCAGGCTCAAGGACAGCCGGTTCCGATGCAGGCTGTTAACCCTGAATTACTGAAAGAAAATATTCAGGACAGTTACGTTGCAAACAGAGTAGCAGAATCTACTGACGATCCTAAAACAATGCTTATCACAGCCGGTGTTGCAGTGCCGACGTGGTATGCAATTTCACAGGGAATGGATCATTATGCAAAAAAATCAAGAGGTGAGTTTGAACAAACTCTGCATCATAAAGTTGGTCAATTCGGTGATGATGTTACAGGCTATGTGAAAAATAGCAGATTTGGAAAATCAGGTTTTGCCAAATCTGTAAATAGCGGTTTTAAAAATTTCAAGGGATTTTTAAAGCGTAATTTTGTTGACAGATTCAGGATAACAAGAGCAATGGCTTCTACCCCGTCATTACCGGAACTCGATATGGTTAAAGGTCAGGCAAACGGTATGACAGGTATGCAGTTGTTTGACTATCCGCAGCAGGTGGAACAATTTGTTAAACCTTTAAAACATCTTGAAGATTTGGACTGTTACGGTGCTTCAAAGGATATTGCAAAAGACCCTATATACACAAAATATAAAGCTTTATTGGATAATGCAACAACTCCTCAAGCTAGAGTTGATATAATGCAGAAAGCAGAGTTTGAAGCTCTTGCAACACATACAAATAAAGCTAAATTAAACGATAAACAAATTCAAAATGCTCTAAAACGTTTTGAAGCGTTAACTCCTGAAAAACGTGCTCTTACATTAAAGAACATGAAAGCACGTGAATGGGGCTATAAAAGTTTTAAAGAACTTGAAGGTGTATTGAAAAATATTCAGGAAAATATGCCCCGGGTTCTTGAGGCTTCTCATAATGCAAACAAAAACATGTTTGTAAGGATTTGGGGTACAAATGCAAATGCCAGGGGCAGAGCAAGCAAGCATCTTTTCGGACGTGAAGTTTATGCCTCAGAAACGGCAAATAAACTTGCAGGTTCTTTAGGTAATGTAGATTTGTCTAAAAATCCGCAGCTTGAAAAAGTTTTAAAAGATACAGGCTTAATAAATAAAATTCCTAAATCAGCTTTAGGTAAGTTTCTTGCCAAATATAATAACTTGATTATGGAAGGAGCGACAAACAGGGTTGCAGGAGGTAAGTTCGTTGCAATAATGCAGGCTGCCTACCTTGCAGACGTTATTGTTAAATCAATGAAGCAGGAAGGTGCTGGAGAAAAAGCTAAAGCATTCGCAGAACGTTTCACTGAAATGGTTGCATTCTTTGTTTGTATGCCTTTAGCTATTCAGTTAATGCATAAAGTCGGCGGTCTTCAATACGCAGGTATGACACCTGATCAGGTTAAGGCTTACAGAGCCAATTTGAATGCTCATAATGAAAAAGCAATGGCAGGCAAATTTGCTAATAAAGCTGATTGGAAAGCAAGTAAAGATGCTTTAAAAACAGAGTTAAATGCAGGAGTAAAAAATCCGATTACAAAATTATTCAAACGTATTGGCAGAATAGTTTCTGTAGGTTTGGAACAAATAAGACCATTTGATAATAAAGCTGTTTCAAGAGTTGGCTGGAAAGAAAAGATAATAGACTTATTCAGACATCCTAAGTTCGGTATGAAGCAAATGGCAGGTTATCCGATGAGAATTATACTCGGTATGATGATTATATTACCGTTCTTAAGCAAGATTGCCGTAAAAGGTTCTCATATGATATTTGGAAAACCTAAAAACTCATTGCTTGATGAAGGAAAAGAAAAGGCTCCGGAAACCGTTCAACAGCCTCAACAAACACAAATTCCCCCTCAACTGCAACAGCAAATGCAGGCGCAAACCCCTGCTCAGCAGACAGTTACTCAACAGACAACAACAGTAACTTCATCAAATCAACAGCAAACAGCACAAAGTTCGTCAAATCTGTTGAATAAATATAGAAGTCCTCAGCAAACAACTTCGACAACTACAACAACTACTGCCAAAACAGTGAATGATGAACCTGCAAAGGCTCAAGAACCTGTAAGAACATATATTCCTTCTCCTGAAGGTGTAAAGATTAATAACAGTGAAGATACAAGCTCTGCCGATGCAGCATTAAGACGTGCAGATCTGGCTGAACAAAAAGCTTTGGAAACTCTCGGCATGCGTTGGTAGTAGTTCTTAGTACCGCAGTTAAGCATCTTGCCCTCATGTAAAAAGCATGTTATAATCTTTTCGGAGGGTTTTATGGTTGCAACATTTGATTATAAAGGTTTTGCTAAAGATTTGACAAAACAGGCTGAAGATTTTATTCCTCAGGACATTGCTTTGGAGCATAAAAAGGAGTTTTTGGAAAGAATATACAATTATACATTTATGGCAGGGGAAGCTCTTTCCAATGATGACAGTATTAAAACACCTGAAACAGCCAAAGTATTAACTCAAATTATTTCCGAGTGGACTTTTCATAAGTATATTGATTTACTTCGTTCTGATATTCCGGAAATGTTTCATGAAAATATTTTGCAAAAACTTGCATATGTTGCATATGAAATGGCTAAGGAATCTGCGTTAAGCAATCTTTCAGAAGAAGAAATGCTGCATCTTGTAGAATTTCAATTGAAAAAAGCTTATGAAAAATCATGCAAACTTTTATTGGATAACGGTCAAATTACTCAATCTGCTTATGACAATGCACTAAGACTATCAAGTGTTGATGATATGTCAAAGCACCTTTGTCATAATGTAAAAGTTGTTAAGCGTAAAGGGACTTTTAAATATACTGTTTCAATGTTATGTCTTGGTGTAGTAACATTGCTTGTAAATTTACTGGCGCCTAATTCTCCGAATACTGTTGTTATAGATAGCATAATGCTTGTAGTGCTTTCAATGTATATCGGTTTCTATATCGGATATAAAAAATTCGGTAAATAGTTCTAAAGGCTAATCTTGTATTTTTACACAAAATATGTTATAATCTATTAAGCTCTGTACGGGTGTTCATTTTGTTCCTACATTTATTATAAAAGGGAGAATTGACTCCGACAGGATGTGAAGTATACCCGCCGATTTAATAATCGCCAGCGGGAAACGGATAATCCGGGGCGTTCACCCACCTGCGAGACCACGCAGGTAACAAAATCGCATCTGTGCAGGGCTTTTATTATTATAAGTAGCAATAATGTGCAAAACTATAGAAAGGAGCAGTTTATGAAAAAGTTTAGTTACAATGGGGGGGGGGCAACCTAAAAGCTGCTTCCTATAAACGTTTTCAGTATTTTAATTTCGGATTTACACTTGCAGAAGTTTTAATAACTCTTGGAATAATTGGTGTAGTTGCGGCTTTAACAATGCCGGTTTTGGTTACAAAATATAGGAATTTAGTATATGTAGCTAGATTAAAAAAATCATATACAACAATAGAGAATGGTTTTCAAAAGATGTTAGCAGATGATGGAGTTCAATATTTGTCTGACACTACAGCATTTAATTCAATTACAAAAGATACATATTATGGAGGATCTTTTGCTGGGAGTAGTGATAATAATTTATGTCCTGTGTTTACTTCTTATTTAAAAAAATATTTTAGAATTATTGATATTAAAACAGATGCTGAGGCACCTTTTTCGTCTTTGAATAAAAGTGCTAGATATAAATCAAGTGTTCTTACTATGTTTGAAGATGGCAGTATGTTAAGAAGTCTACGTTTATATAAATCTAGTAATCGTGATTATGAAATATGTAAAGAAATAGCGAAACTTGGAGGGAAATTGTGCACAAGTCAAGGAGATCTAATAATTGATGTTAATGGTATTGCTCCTCCTAATTTAATTGGACGTGATATTTTTAGCTTTATAATTTCTGATGATGGTCATTTATTTCCAGAGAATGGTTTGGAATATGCATATTATTATGCTAGAATAAAGTATAACTCAACATATTGGCAAAAATATTATTGGAATTATCCTCTTAGTGGTGGATGTACGGATAATAAATCTGATGGAGATGGTTGTGCAGCTCGTATAATGGAAAAGGGCTGGATAATGGATTATTAAATATTAAGAATTAATTAGAAAGTTTTTTTATTGCTTCTTTTAGGCTAATATGTTACAATTCTTGTATGAAACAAGCTATTGAAACAATTGTAATTACTGAGCAGATACATACTGCAGAACTTTTGAAACGTTATATTGAAGATTGTGAAAATTTTTCTTTTCTTGCGGAAACTTCTGACTTTTCAAAGGCATATAACGGAATAAAGGAACTTTCTAAAGTTCTTGTAATAGTTGATATTTCTGAGTATCCAGAACAAGGCTTGAATTTTGTTTCTAAAATTTCTTCTGAATTTGAAAATTGCAAAGTAATTGCTCTTTCTGACAAACCTGCTGTTGATATGGTTATCAGAGCTATGAGAATAGGGGCTTCCGATTTCCTTTCGCTGCCGTTAATTAAAGGTGAGTTTTTTGAAGTGCTTGATAAAACATATAAGGATTTAACGGATTCAAAACCTAAGAAATCGAAGTGCAGAGTTATGACAGTATACTCTAACAAAGGCGGTGTGGGAAAAACTTCTATTGCTTCAAATTTAGCTCTTGAACTTGCTAAAATCACCAAAGAAAATGTGGCTCTGATAGATTTAAATTTTCAACTGGGTGATGTTACAACTTTTCTTGATTTAAAACCGTCTTTCAATATATCTTATATGCTTCAAAATCTTGATAAAATTAATGAAGATTTTTTGCTTTCAACTCTTGAAAAATATAAAGATACAAGCCTTTATGTTCTTGCCGATCCACCTTTTTTCAAGCAGGTTGAAGACATATCATCAAAGCAGATATCAAAACTTTTTAATATTTTAAGAGATACTTTTTCTTATGTTGTTGTAGATACATCAGGAGGATTTGACGGGAAAGCTATGATGGCGCTTGAAAATTCTGATCTAATATTTCTCGTAACCATTGTTAACCTGCCTGCATTGCGAAACTGCCAGAGATGTTTGGAACTGTTTGAAAAAATGGGATTTGATGATGAAAAAACTCAGGTCCTTGTAAATCGTTATATGGAAAACGATGAAATTAAGGCTGAGGACGTAGAAGAGGTGCTGGGCAGAAAAATATACTGGAAAATACCTAATAATTATTTTTCTATGATGTCTGCGATAAATAAAGGCGTACCTGTTTCTGAAATTAATCCGGATTCAAATGTTGCCTTAAGCTACAAAAACCTCGCTTTGATGGTATCTGACAGCGTTTATCGCCAGAAACTTATGAAAAAGCTTGGAAGGGTTTAATATGTTACAAAGCAGTAAATTGAGCAGCAGATTTAAAAAAAGTGAAAATGAATTACAGTCTAATGAACCGAAAAGGTTTGTGTTAGAAAAGACTGTTCAGGTGCAGCCTGATTTAGAAGAAACATCCTTAGATGAAAATCTGGAAACAGAATTGAAAAAAGCATTACTGCAAAAAATAGAAGCTATTCCTGTTTGGTTTGAATATACGCCGGACCGACAAAAAGAGCTGATTAAAACTTTTGTATTAAACAGACTTTCAGCAGAAGGCAAAACAGTTTCTGATAATGAAGCTGATTTGCTTATAGAAAAACTTTTTACGTCTGTAATGGGATTTGGACCTCTTGATTACCTGATAGTTCAGGATAATGTTTCTGCAATATATGTCAACGGGACAAACGGTGTTTTTATTGAAATTTCAGGCAAAGTCCTGAATACGGAGATGAAGCTCAATGATAAACAAATGAACTTTATTCTAAAAAATATTTCAAATCTTGCAGATGTAAAACCTGATACGAAAGATTTTATCTGGAATTTAAAAGTTCGTGATATGAATATATCCGTTATATTACCTCCTGTATCCGTGAATGGAGCGAATATTATTATTAAAAAAGCTCACTCCACTGATATAAATTCTTTATTGGACAAAGGTCTTTTAAACAGAGAGCTTTTTGATTTTCTGGTTTCTGCTATTGATTCCGGTAAAAACATTGTAATATCTGGTGATATAAATTCAGGTAAAACTGCTTTACTTGATACTTTAGTATCTTCTTCTTTGACAAATAAACGAACAGTCTTGCTGGAAGATGTACCGCAAATGTCATTTAGAAGTGACAATATAACTAAATTCGCTGTAAATACGCTTTCAGGAGATTTAAATATTTTGCTTACAAATATTTTAAGTATGTCTCCTGAACATTTTATAGTTGATATAAATACTCCTGTTTCATGGATTTCTGATTATAAGGGAACTGTAATTACTTTAAGGGCAGGTTCTGTAGATGCGGCACTGACAAAACTTGTGTCTTCAATGATAGCGGAAGAAAAATTTACGGAAAAATATGCAAAAGGTAAAGTTCTATCAGACTATGATTACATTGTCCAGATTAATAAAATGTCTGATGGTGTCAGTCGTATAACATCTGTTGTCGAGCTTACTCCTGCCAGAACTGCTGCACTTTCAGTCAGAGAAATTGCGAAGCTTGTGGATAATCAATATGTCACGGAAATTCCCCAGCCTCTTACTTCACTGAGGGCTGAATCTTTGATTTCTCAGGCTGGTTCAATGGCTTCACGTTTTGTGCAGGTTGAGGATTAGATTTTCTTTCTCTCATTTCGTTAAAAATGGTTTTTATATTAGAACCGTTAACAAATTCATGTGAAATTTGATCAATACCCGGACTTACGTATTTTTTTATTATCTGTTTGTCAACAAACTCATTAACAGGTTTTGCGAAAACAATGAGCGCTGCAAAGCCTGCAAGAGTTTTAAGAAGTTTGTTTTTAAATATCAAGGAGTTCTGATACTCTTTAAGTGCTGTTCTTGTAGCGTGGTGTGAGTAGTCGGCTTCTCCGTACATTTCTTTCATTTGCGGAACAAGTTTTTGATATTTATGATAAATTTTAAAAGGAACTTTTTTCTTATCGTTGTTTTGTAAGGCTGATGCAATATCAAAAGTTTTCTTTGCGTTGTCTTCTGCAAATTTCATAAGCTTTTTTTTGTCGGCATTTACAAGCGGATAACTGCTTGTAAGAAATCCCATAACCTTTTTATAAATACTTATTGTTTTCTTTTCGTTTTTTCTTGCATCAAGCTTATTTTCCAGAGTTTTTAGAACAATATTTTTGAACTTATCATAACTTTCAAGTGCCATTCCATGAGATTGATCAATAACATCTTTAGTATGTCTGTATATTGCATCTTTAGCATTGCTGCTTAAGCCTGAATGAATTCTTGCAAGCGGCGAAACAGTGCATTGTGCTGCATAAATCAATGCAGGAAGTGCGATTAGCGAAGTTGTGCCTTGATAAATTGCACGTTTAAGAGCTCTTTTGGCACTCGGATTATAGCTGTCTTTGTCATTTTTATATTTGTCATAAATATCAGCTCCCAGATACATAAAAGTCGGAGCCCACAGAGCAGTTCCCAATTTAGGAGCAATTTCCGATATCGCTGTCCCTATTTCGTTTGAATAAGACATCACAACCAAAGATTTTTGGCTTAACGGATCTTTATATTTCTGATGTTGTTGGGGAGTATTAGACAGCGAACTTATCACTTTAGGGGTGCCCTCAATAAATTATTTGCGCAATTATATATAACACAAAAACATTTTTTTTTGCTAGTCTTTTGTTGTAAAATTTTGTTATGGAAAGAAAGTTCAAAATATCTTCTAAATATAAACCTGCGGGCGACCAGCCTCAAGCTATTGACAAGCTTGTTGAAGGACTGCAAAACGGCGATGATGCCCAGACTTTACTTGGTATAACAGGCTCAGGCAAAACATTTACGATAGCAAACGTGATTGAGCGTGTGCAAAAGCCTACATTGATTATTGCTCATAACAAAACCCTTGCGGCACAGTTATATAATGAATTTAAAGAACTTTTTCCTGATAATGCGGTTGAGTATTTCATCAGTTATTATGATTACTATCAACCGGAAGCATATATTCCCAGAACCGATACTTTTATTGAAAAATCAGCTTCAATCAATGAAGAAATAGACAGACTGCGTCACAATACCACAAGAAGTTTATATGAACGTAATGATGTAATTATTATAGCTTCTGTGAGCTGTATTTACGGTTTGGGACTTCCTGAAAATTATTTTCGAGGTTCTGTTGAACTTAATGTTGGCGATGAAGTTGCTCGTGATGATTTATTGAGGCATTTAATCAGCGTGCAGTATACAAGAAACGACCTTGTCCTTGAACGTTCAAACTTTAGAGCAAGAGGTGATGTTGTCGAGATTATGCCTGCTTATGAAAAAATTATTACACGTGTATCTTTCTTTGGTGATGAAATAGAAAAAATTGTAAGAATAGACAGTGTTACAGGCGAAATTATCGAAACTCCGGACAAGGTTGTCATTTATCCTGCGGTTCATTACCTTTCGTATGATGAAAATGTCGATGAGACTATTGCTCTGATTAGAGAAGAATTGCAGCACAGACTTGTGCAGTTAAACAATGAAAATAAGCTTATTGAAGCGCAGCGTCTTGAACAGCGGGTAAAATATGATATTGAAATGATAAAGGAAATGGGGTATTGTTCGGGTATTGAGAACTATTCCAGAATAATTGAACGCAGACCGCCCGGCTCTGCTCCTGCAACTTTGCTTGATTATTTTCAAGGTGATTTCTTAACTGTTATTGATGAATCCCATGTTACACTGCCGCAATTAAAAGGTATGTACCATGGAGATGCATCCCGCAAAACTACATTAATAGATTACGGGTTCAGGCTGCCTTGTGCTAAGGATAACAGACCGCTTAAGAATGATGAGTTTTTTGCAAAAGTTCATCAAAAGATTTATATTTCCGCAACACCGTCGGAATTTGAACGTAAAACATCATCACAGCTTGTTGAACAGATTATCAGACCTACAGGGCTTGTCGATCCGAAAATATCTGTTCGTCCAATCGCAACCCAAATTGATGATTTAAAGAATGAAATTAAAAAACGTACAGAAAAAAATGAACGTGTTCTTATCACAACTCTTACCAAACGTATGGCTGAGGATTTGACTGATTATTTTATTCAGGAAGGCATAAAAGTTCGTTATCTTCACAGTGAAATACAGTCGCTTGAACGTGTTGAGATTTTAAGAGATTTGCGCCTCGGTGAATTTGATGTGTTAATCGGGGTTAACCTTTTAAGAGAAGGACTTGATATTCCGGAAGTTTCTCTTGTCGCAATTATGGATGCTGACAAAGAAGGCTTCCTGCGTTCGGAAACAAGCTTAATTCAAACAATTGGGCGTGCCGCACGTAATGCTTGCGGTGAAGTAATTATGTATGCTGATAGAATGACGGAATCAATGGAAAAAGCTATTTCTGAAACCGAAAGGCGCCGCAAAATACAAATGGAATACAATAAAAAATACGGTATTGTGCCTCAAACCATTAAAAAGCCTATTGAAAATAATCTTCTCTCTCTTGTTGCAAGCTATCGTGATCTGGAAGATATTGTTGCGGAAGAAATGGTTGATCTGGGAATTGATAAGAAAGACCTTCCTAAATTGATTGATAAACTCGAAAAAGATATGCATAAGGCAGCTAAAATACTCGATTTTGAAAGAGCTGCTGAAATAAGAGATAAACTAAAAAAACTTCGTGAAATGATTGATAATTAAAAAGGTTTCCTTGATAGGAAACCTTTTTTTGTTATATTATTTTGTCTGAATTTTCTTTGGCAGCAATAGCCTCATAATCTACCTGTGCCAGATAGTGACCTATCATTCCAAGGTTGAATATAAGAACCATACTCCAGAAAAATGTTGCAACTGGGTGAGGCAAGCCTAAAAATACCCATATGATATAAGTTACAGGTATTAAAATAATAGCGTTTGCCAATAATATTTGCGGTATCATAAATAAAACGGCTACAAGTATATCCATACAAGATTCGGAAATAGTCTTGAAATCATACGCAGATGCAATTTTAAATGTTTTTGCATAACATAAATAACCTGTAAGGATTATTGAACCGAATATACCCCATATAATGCATTGGAATACTTTTAAAGTATTTGGCTCGGGTATATAGTTTGCAATCAATCCGTTTACCAGGGTTGCCAGCCAGCAGTTAACAGCAATTGACGGACCAAGTGCAATTGTACCTTTAATACCTGCCCAAAAAAGGTTAAAAATGTTAAATGACGGAAGAACATGATCTTTTCCGTTTCTGACATTAGTTGTACATTTAATTAAAAATCCGAATAATAGAAGGAAAGTAATTGATGCCATCCACCAGAAACCTGTTAAATCACCTTTTACGGCTGTTGTATAAAGATGAACACAATAGTAAACAGGGATTGCAAATATAATGAATTTTAAAAATGCAAGATTGTCCTGATAGGATTCCTCAAAAGCGTCTTTAATAGATGCCATTCTTCCAAACTCCTCTATGATTATTGATAACATTTCCATTATAACATGTTTATATACAAAAGACAACCCTAGATAACAACAGGCAGGCTTATTGTGAATGTGCTGCCCGAGGAAGGTTCGCTTTTTACTTTTATTTTTCCATTATGGAGTTTTACAAGTTCTTTTGTAATCGCTAATCCCAGACCTGTGGAACTTTCATTCTGCTGAGCGAATTGTTCAAATTTTTCAAAGATCTTTTTATGATACTTTTTATCAATGCCGATTCCGTTGTCTTGCACTGAAATTGTAATATTTTTATTGTCTTTTCGAGCTTTGACTGTAATTTTACCGTTTTGTGGAGTAAACTTTATAGCATTACTTAAAAGGTTAAACAATATTTGTTGAATTTTTTGATA
Organism: Clostridium sp. CAG:967; assembly: GCA_000433095.1. Taxonomy (GTDB): domain Bacteria; phylum Cyanobacteriota; class Vampirovibrionia; order Gastranaerophilales; family Gastranaerophilaceae; genus Stercorousia. The sequence goes on from HF991483.1 coordinate 41,598, forward strand.
ATCGGCTTTTATTTCAAAATCTTTAATATCCGTTGTCAGATTGAGTTTCTTTTTTGCTGCCAGAGGTTGAATTATGTTTATTGTTTCCAAAACTACCTGATTTATATCAAATGTTCTCAAGTTTAACTTGACGGCATTAGCTTCAATCTTAGACATATCAAGTATTTCGTTAATCATGCCGAGAAGATGCAGCCCTGCTGTTTGAATATCATTAATATATTCTTTTTGTTTTTCGTTCAGTTTCCCGACAAATTCTTTTTCAAGCATATCCGAAAAGCCGAGTATTGAATTCAACGGGGTTCTTAATTCATGAGAAATATGTGATAAAAAATTACTTTTCACTTTTTCTGCTTCTAATATTTTTCTGTTGCTTTCCTGAACTTTTTCATATCCTTCACGGAGAGCTTCTACCTGCATTTTAATTATTTTAGAAATTTCAATATCTTTTGTGATATTTGATATAATTGATGCACAAATCTTAAATATCCTCTGGTCGTGTTCACTGAACTCTTTACCTGTTATAATCAAAATTCCGAACACGGTATTTTTTACACTGAGGTTTTCTTTTAAATATGGTTCTTTAATATTTTCTATATCAATTTCACGTGGGTTGTAAGAATATTCAAGGTGTAGAGGATTAACGAAGAAAATATAGGCAGAATCAAAATCAATAAGTTTTTTCAGTACACGAAAAATCTCGTTACCTTCAGGTTTTATTGTGAAAAATTCGTTAAGCTGTTCAAAATCATATGAATTCAAAACTTACTCCAAATACTCTTTTTCAACATATCCTATAAAACGCAGATTTCTGAATAATCCGTCATAGTCTAATCCGTAGCCTACAAGAAACTTATCATCAACTTCAAATCCGTAATAATCAGGTTCTATATCTGTTACACGGGTAATTTTTTTATCAAGAAGCGAACAAAATTTAGTGGTTTTAGTGTGAAAGTTGCACTGTATAAAATCTGTAAGAAATTTTGCGGTAAGTCCTGTGTCAACAATATCTTCTATAATCAAAACGTTTTTTCCGTTCAAATCCGGCAGAGATATATCAACAGCATTAACTTTTCCGGAAGTTTTAGTGCCTCCGTTGTAGCTGGATAATCTTATAAATTCCATTTTTAAAGGCATTTCAAGGTGTTTAACCAGATCCACCGCAAACATTACTGCTCCTTTAAGAACACAAATTGCACATATTTCTTCACCGTTATAGAACTTGTTCATTTCATCTGCAAGCTCTTTAATTCTTGTCTGTATTTGTTCTTCACTGTATAAAACTTTTAAATCTTGCGCTTTCATAACCTTACCGTCCTTTATTAATTCTTTTTAAATATTAGCACATGTGTCGGCTTGTTTACAACTTTAATTTTATCGCTTATACCGAGCCCGACTGCCCATAATACTTCATTACCCTTACAAAGAAGTAATGTTTTGTCTTTTTCGTGTTTAGGAATTTTTTTCTCATTCATATATTTTTTTAATTTTTGTGTTCCTAAGCATCCGAGAGGCTTGATTATATCTCCGTCCAGTCTTGTTCGTAAATCAAAATCAATGTTTGTCAAAGATACTAAAGCCTTGTTTTCACTGTCTTTTGGAAAACAAATTTCTTCGTTACAATTTTTCAGGGCTTTAATTGTAAAAACTCCGCTTCCATACTTGTATTCGCCTTCTTTCGTAATTTTTAAAATTTCAGCGCTTTTTTCCTCTTTCTTAACAAGTTCAACTTTTTTATTATTGACAAAAAGCCATAAATCTTTTGAGATTGAAATTGTTTTACCTGATTTTGAATTTTTGTTTTCTTCAATAAAAGCTAAAATATTTTCAATTTTTTCTTTGTCGTAATCAATATTATTGTCAATTAAAATGTTGTATATTAATCTTTTCTTTTCAACAGGTGCTGCTTCCAAAATGTTATTCGTGATGAGTTTATCAATAATTTCATTGTCTTCTGCGGCAAGCTGTGATAACGAATTAACCGCATCTGTCACCTTTGGATTAATTTCTTTTAAAAGCGGCAATATTTTATGTCTGATAAAATTCCTTTTATATTTGGTATTTGAATTTGAGCTGTCGCAATTGGGGTTAAGGTTGTTTTCTCTGCAATAATTTTCAATATCTTCACGCTTAACCGTCAGAAGCGGGCGGTAGAAAATATCTCTGTGCTCGCTAATCCCTCCTAAACCTTTTGTGCCTGTACCCTTTATTATTCTGTATAAAACGGTTTCCGCATTGTCATCAGCATTATGGGCAGTAAAAATAATATTTGTATTAAATCTTTCTGCACAGCGTTTAAAAAAATCGTATCTGGCTTCTCGTGCAGCAGTTTCTGTTTTGGCAATATTCTCAGGTAAAATTTCCGAATAAAATTCAATGCCTGTTGCTTTTGCAAATTCTTCGCAGTTTTTCGCTTCGTTAAGGCTTTCTTCTCCCCGCCAGTTATGGTTAAGATGCACTGCAACAGTTCTTAAATTTAATTTGTGCATAATGTCTAACAGGCACATTGAATCGTATCCGCCTGAAAATGCAACGATAAATGTGCCTGATAAATTATATTTTTCTATGAAATTTTTGACAACTTCAATCATGATTGAAATTTCTTAATACCTTCTTTAATTTCAACAGCATCTACTCCAAGCTGTTCCAAAGCCTTCATTGCAAGGCTGTTAGGTTCTGTTGTCAGTGCCAGAAGCATATGTGAAGATTCTATTTTTGATTTATTTTCTTTTTTGGCTAATTCCCACGCAACTTCCAAAACACGTTTTGCACGTTCTGTAAAAACAATCTCTTTCTCAAAGTATTCGTTGCCAAATCCAATCATATTTTCAACAATTGTTCTTGCATCTTTAATGGTTATTTCAAGTTCTGCAAGAACATCATGTCCAACGCCTGTACCTTCGCCGATTATACCGAGTAAAAACATTTCTGTTCCAACAATATTTCGTCCTAAACGTCTTGCTTCTTCTTTAGCAAGTCTGAGGATTGTCAGCGTTTCAGGCATTTGTTTTTCGATAGGTTTTATAATACTGTGCGCCAAATCATCGTCGGTAATTTTAAATTCTTTCAAGATGTCATACGCAACGCCACGTTTTGTTTTTAAAAGTCCTAATACAATGTGTTCGGGCAAAACAACCGATGAACCGAGTTCTTTTGCTGTTTGAAGCGCCAAATTCATTGTAGTAAAAGCATTCGGTGTAAAAATAATTTGCCTGCCTTCGTATTCGGATTGTCTTGACTGAATTTTCGCAAGTTTTTCATCGAAAAGCTCGGCAGTAACTCCATAGTCTGAAAGTATTTTAGTTAACTCCGAATTTTTATCTTCTAAAATAGAAGAAATAATTTGTTCAGTACCCAGAATTTCATAATTAGAAGCAGAAAGTTTTGCAACTGCACGTTCAAATACTTTTGAGGATTCCTCATTATCAAAGATGTTATCGGTTTCAGTTGTTTTATTAGTTTCAACTTCTTTGTTTTCGTCAATTTCGGGGTGGTAAAGACGTTTGATTTTCTTTTGTACAAGTTTTTCCAAAAGCGTTTTGGACTTATAGATGTCAAAACCTAATTTTTCAAGAATATCAACGTTTTCTGATTTTTTGTCCGAGATTACGGAAAGAAATAAATGTTCGTATAGTATTGTCGGATTGCCTGATTTGTTTGCTAAATCAAGTGTTCTTTTCAGAATTTCCTTGTATTCATCATCAAACGGCAATGTGTCGGCTTTTTTCTGCATTATTACGCCATGAGAATTCTTTTTAACTTCATCATACAACTCTTCGTAAGAAATATTGTATGATTTAAAAATTTTCAAAGAAATACCTTTAGCCTCATCATACAGTGCAAGCAAAAGATGTTCGGGACGTACTTCCGTTGCACCCATATCTTTTGCGATTTGCTGTGACTTACTAACTACATTTATTGCTTTTTCCGTAAACTTCTCAAACAAAACTTATTCCTCGTCTTCGTCTTCATCATCCATGTTTTCAACGTAAGCTGCTACTTTTTCGAATTCTTCATCATTATCGATTGTTTCAAACAAGTAGTCTTCGCCGTCTTTAGATAATCTCATAAGAACGACTTCATCGCCTTCTTCATCCTCAACAGGAAGTAAAAGCGCATATTCTTTTTCGTCAACTTCGATAATATCGAAAAGTTCGAATTTAATTAAATTACCATTTTCGTCAATGGTTTCAATTATTTGATCTTCATCTGCCATAATAATGTCTCCTTTATTTTATTTATTTCTACTAAGGTACTGTTCTAGTATAATACAAGCACTCTCAATATCAACTAATCCTTTGTTTTTTCGAAAGTCGATTTTTCTTGCCCGTAAATTTTCTTCTGCTGTTTCTGAGGTTAGTCTTTCATCCTCAAAAATTATTTCATAGCCGTTGATTTTACCTGCAAAATCTTTGCAATCCTGTGCTTGTGAGCCTTGAGTGCCGTCCATGTTAAGCGGAACTCCTACTACGATTTTTTTTACGTTATTATCTTTTGCTATTTTTAAAATTGTATCTAAAGCTTTATTTTCAGGTGTTCTGTCAACGCAGGAATGACCGTTTGACAGCATTAGAAGATAGTCGCTTAATGCTACTCCAATTCTTTTTGTTCCGATATCAAGCGCCATAACTTTGTACATTATTTCACCCACATTTTTTCAATCTCATAAACTCTGTCAGCATCTTTTTGAGCGGTGTAATATTCGTAAATACTTTTTCTGACAATGTTTTTCAGTAGTTCAAGCTTAAGTTCTTCATCTTTATACAGAGAATACAATGCTGATGCCATGTTTTCACTGCCTGCAAGATATTTTAATATTGATACGTTTAAAATTCTCTCATACCAGACATGTTTTTCTGCCGGATAGAAGATTTTATCAATATTTTCATCAATAATTTTTTCGTAATCTTTTGGTTCGGTTTCATTCAAAAGTTTTATAAAATCTTCAAACTCATCGCTGTAATCGCTGTTTAAGAACCAGTAATCAGTGAAATCAGCCTGTAAGATGTTTTCAAATTCGCTGCTGTCTAATTTCTTTGCATCTTTAGAAATCAAATTAATAATTCTGTTAAGGTCTTCTGCTTCAATATCAATCAAAAGATTTTTCCAGCATACATACTCATACGGCATATTATGACCGGAAAGTTTTTCTGCCTTAACGAGAAATGCTTTTAGTATTTCGGGGCTTAAATCAAGAGCTCTTTGACCTCTGTAAAATCTTTCGATTATTGTGTTGCACTCAAACTTGGAAATCTCGTTAAATCCGAAACAATCTCTTATTCCCTTATAGTCGTCAATAACAATTGCTACAAACTGAACTTTTCCTGATTTATTTATTCTTGATACTATAACTGCCTGATTGCCGTGTCCGTCAGGGTATGTAATACAGAATTTATACGGTTTTGAGTCTTTTAAAATTTCTTTGTAAAATTCAATTGAATTATCTTCTCTAATTCCTGAAAGTTTTAGTACCGACAAATTTTTCTTAACTGACGGAACAAGACTTTCATCCACAAAATCAAGTGAGGAATTTAGAGCATGATAAGCCAGCTGTGACTTTGAGTTTCCTAAGATTTCAAGAGCTGTTTTTCCTGCTTCTGTTGCAGATTGTGAGAGAAAAACAGGAACCAGCATATTTGCAAGTTCATCTTTTGAGTAATCTTCAGCCAGAGAATTCAATAAAATGACTTTATCATTATCAGGAAGCGAGTTTAAAAAGTCTAAAAAGTCAATTTGTACTTCAGGGTTTGCAATTGCAGTATCTAATATTTTTTTAGTATCGGCATTCACAAGCTCGTCAGGATTATCAAGATATTCGCTGCAGCTGTCGTAATTCCAGTCTGTATCTATATCTCGCAGCAAATCAAGTGCAAAAATTTTAGCCTGATTTGAAGTCATGTTATTTTTTATCAGTCCCCAGAGTTTTTCAACGAGTTCTTTCATAGGGCAGTATCTGACTAAAAGATATTTTAATAATTCAGGATTGCTTGAGCTGTTTATTTCTTTAAACAACAGTTTAATAATAACATTTTTGTCTGTTTGGGCATCAAGCGTACGATAATGCACCTCATAACTTTCAAAGTCTTTAATACCTTCTAAGTTTGTCATGAGTTTAGCAATTTCTGCTTTAATTTCAAACGGGTTAAGTTCAATGTTATTATTCATTATTTGCGTGCTTTCCCCCAGAATGCATCCAAAATTTGCTGTGCTTCGGCAGACGGCATTCTGTCGTTTAGTATAAGATATTGTACTGCTATCATTGCACATTCGGAACAAATATTAACACCCGGTCCCTGAACCATTTTTAACACCTGAGTGTTAGGACGGTGGCAAAAGCTGCAATAAACCAGATCATCGTTTTTAGATTCGTTTTCTGCTTTATGTTCTCTTTTTGCTCCTAAATTGATAACTTTATCTTTTGACATGTTAACCTCACAATGCTTTTGTAATCCTTGAACCTTTTGCAGTGATGCAATTAGCAGTATAAGAATTTTCTAATGTAACTTTTATTTATAAAATTTGCCCAAAATTAATGATTTATTTTATAATAAAACTTACAAGTATTTTTATGAGGATTATTATAGCATGAAAAAAGCTTTTTTACTAGCAAGTATATTGTTCATTTCTGTTATATCTACAGCGTGTATTAATAATTTTGCTGTGCAGGAGCTTAATAATAAAGCTAAAGATTTTATGGATAAAGGCGATTACGTATCTGCAATCGAAAGACTAAAATCAAGTATTGATTTAGACGGTACTGTTTTTGAAACACAATATAATCTTGCTGTTGCATATACTAAAGCAGAAGATTATGCTAATGCAATTAAAACTTATAATGATGCTATTAAATTAAATCCAAATTTTCCTGATGCATATTATTCTCTTGCCGTTTGCGAAGAAAACCTTGCAAAAGACATTATAGCCGGTGAAGTTACGGTTAATGAGGATGATACTATTACAAAACCGGATGAAGCGGATAGTGAAGAAGCAGCAGATAAAAAATCGTTGACCGAAAATGATAAAAAAATGCTTACGACTTTATTAAACAATGCAATATCAGACTATATGATTTATAAGGATAAAAATCCGACGGCAGATGATAAAGCTTATGTTGAAGATAAAGTAAAAGAGCTTCAATTACTTCTTGCACAATATACCGTTAAATAAGAGTTGTTATGTTTAAATCACCTGCAGAAATTGCATTTAATATATTTGGCTTCCCCGTATATTTTTACGGAATTACTCTCGCATTAGCAATTTTAACAGGTATTTATGCAGCGTATTTTATTTATAAAACGTTTTACAATTCAGAAAATAATGCAGAAAAAATTATAGATTTTTCACCTTACATAATAACCATAGGAATTATTGGCGCAAGATTGTATTATTGCCTTGTAAATTATTCTTACTATATTCATCATCCCGTAGAGATTTTTTATGTCAGACAAGGCGGTTTATCAATACATGGAATGATAATTTTGGGAATAATCTCTCTGTTTTTGTTTTCGAAAATCTATAAAATGTCTTTTTTAAAACTGTTTGACGTATTTATGTGCGGGACTGCTCTGGCGCAGAGTATCGGCAGGTGGGGAAACTTTTTTAATTCCGAAGCGTTTGGTATGCCGACAGATGTTTTATGGAAATTATACATCCCGATATCTAAAAGACCGCCTGAATTTATAAACTATGAATATTTTCACCCGACTTTTTTGTATGAAAGCATACTGGATTTTATAATATTTATTATACTTTTGTTAATATTTAAAAAGTTTTCAAAAAGACCGGGAGTTATTGCTTGTATCTATTTAATTCTTTATTCTTTTGCAAGAATTTTTGTTGAACATTTAAGAATAGACAGTGTGCTTAATATTCATGGATTTCCTGTTGCACAGCTGATTTCAGTTGGAATTATACTTTTTGCTGCTGTGTTTATGACTATTTTGTTCTGTAAAGAAAAATAGCATTTTAATTAATTGATTTTTTTATTTTTTTATCTTTAAATTATCTTATGGAAAATAATTTACCCCAAAATAAAAAAGCAATTGCGTGGCTCTCAGGAGCTCATTTTATAAATGATATTTATACGGGTGTTTTAAACCCAATTATGCCTTTTATTGCTGCAAAAATAGGTATGTCTATGGCTGTTGCAACAATTGTGTTGACGATTTCTCATATATTTTCGTCATTATTGCAGCCGCTGTTCGGATTTTTTGCGGACAATATTTCGAAAAGATCAATGATATTCTGGGGATTAATTCTATCATCAATTTTTATCCCGATATCAACGCTCGCTGACAACCCGTATACTCTTGTATTTTTTATAATTATCGGCAGTATAGGCTCAAGCCTTTTTCATCCGCAGGCTCTCGGGTTTGCTTCCCGCTTTGCAAAAAATCTTGATGCCGGAAAAGCTATGGCTTTGTTCATTGCAATGGGTACTCTCGGATATTCTTGCGGTCCTGTAATTTCATCTGCAATTACTCAATTTTTAGGTATGCCTAAAATGCCTTTAATGACTATACTGGGTATTGTTTGGGCTTTATTGATGTTTAAGTTTGTACCTAAGTTGTCTTTGACTGAACCTGTAATTGAACGTATTGATTTTAAAACTGCATTTAAAAGAATTCTTACTAACCATAAATTGAATATTTTAAATGTAATCGCTATGCTTAAAACAATGATTATGTCATCTTGTTTTATACTTCTTCCGTTCTTGTGGAAAAATATGGGATATAAACCTTTTTATATTGGAATGGCATTGTTCTTATTTATTTTTGCGGGCGGAATAGGTTCTTTAATCAGCAGCAGTATTGAAAAGCGTATCGGGGCAGCAAATGTATTCTATATTTCTATGATATCAACACTTCCTTTAATGATTTTATTTATTTTGACATACAGAACTCATCCGACAATTTCTCTTATTGTATTTGTCATAATGGGTTTTATAACTATGATGGCTACACCTGTAACTATGCTTATGGCTCAGAATGTTTTGCCTGAGTATAAAAGTATTATTTCAGGGTTTATAAACGGATTTTCCTGGGGAATTGTAGCGATAGCAATGTCTTTGCTTGGATTTATAGCTGAAAAATTCGGTATAACAAACGTGTTATTATTTGTAGCATTAATCCCTGCAATATGCTCTGTGCTAGTAAAAGAATTATTTAAGGAAAACAATTAAGCTAAATAATTTAAAGATTTATTTGGTTTGGAATCTTGGTGCTTAGTTGCAAATTTTTCTTGTAGGGATGCCATTTTATAGAGAAATTTGTTAGTTGCCAGATCAAGACTTAGCGATTTGTCCATTTTATTGAGCATACTTAAATCATGCTCACCGCCGAATGTATGTGAATTACTTGCAGCATTCATAATAGAATTGGATATTTGCATTGATGCAAAGGCTGCGTTATTCATCGTGTTTAGTGCATTAAAGCGGGCAATGGAAGAAACTAACATTCCTAACTCCTACTACATGTCTCCTACAAATTTTATTTTAAAACACTTATGTTAAAAAATCAAGTATTAACTTATGTAACAATATGGGTAATCTTTGAAATTAGATATTATATATATACTTTATATATATAAGAACATTAAATACACACGAGAGATATTAAGAGACAGAGTATTTAAATAAGAGAGAGACTATATTCCTATTCCTACCTTCCTAAACAAAATTTCAGCCCCTGAATACGGGGCATTTTTTTTGCATATACTTGAAAGTAAACAAAAATAGTTTATAATAAAGTATAATATTCAAAACTATAGAAAGGAGCAGTTTATGAAAAAGTTTAGTAAAAAAGCTGTTACGTCTATTGGAAAAGTCTTGTCTCATAAGGTCTATAATGAATTCGAACAGGCATTAGTCAGATATCAGAATGACAAAAATGCTGTGAGTATTTCAGAAGCAGGTTTAACTACAGCTGCTGAAATGAATGATTTTATTACAAAATATTTTAAAGTAGTTCAAACATGTTCCGATGCATTAACTCCCTGTTATTTTGACGGGTATAAAACAATAAATGGTGGTTCTGTAAATGCTACTGTCGGAACTTCTCATGTACTGGCAAGCGGTGTATCCTTACGGTTAATCAAAAGTGAACAGGGAAATAAATTGGCAAATCTTATGGTAGACATAAACGGTCAAAAAGGACCAAATATTCTCGGACGGGATTTGTTCTTTTTTGCACTCTATAAAAACGGAAGGGTTGATGATTACAATGACGAAACTGCTGATGCTCCTTTAACAAAAGACCAAAGAGATTCTTCTTACAATAATAATTGTATGAAAGCCGGTTCGGATGCAGTATCAGGATGGGGATGTTTCGGTAAAATCTTAAACGATAACTGGCAAATGACTTATTAAACTAAAAGCTTCGGTATATTAATTTCCGAAGCTTTGTTTTTCTTTATGCGTTTTTGGTTTTGGGCGAGTATTAATTATTGCTTAAAACTAATCTGAAAGTGGCAAGATTTTTGATAGACAACATAGCATGTTTATTATGTTGACTTTCAGAAATGTTAAAAATTCTGATTATACGTTGAATTTCTTCCAAATCTTTTCTTGATTCAATCTTATAAACATTTTTAATCGGATCTGTAACTACAGACATTAAAGTATTTAATTCCTGTTCTTTCATAAAATCTTATCCTCTTTCCTGTATATTTATATAAAGGATTTTTTTATTTAGGAATTGCTTTTTTAGGGTAACGTGAGTTTACAATTGTTAACAATTAATGAGATAAATGTTCCTTAGCCCGCTTCCATAATATATCATATTCCCTGAAATCATAATCTTCTAACGGTTTTTCTGCTAATTCTTCCATTTTTCTGAAACGTTTAACAAATTTTTTATTTGCTTTCAGCAAAGCCTGCTCTGCATCTATTTTGTTCCAGCGTGCAAGATTTACTACTGCAAATAAAATATCTCCCATTTCCTCTTCCATATGCTCTTTATCCTGTTCTTGCACGGCTTCTTTAAATTCATCAAATTCTGAAAATATGCATTCATATAATGAAGCTTCATCAGGCCATTCAAAGCCTGTTTTAACGGCTTTTTTGCTGATTTTTTGAGCACTCATTAAAGCTGATTGGGATTTAGAAATACCATCCATGGCAGACTTCCTGTGAGGTTTTTCTTCTTTTTTAAGCTTATCCCAGTTATCAATAATATCTTGAGTGCCTGAAACTTTTGTGTTGCCAAATACATGAGGATGGCGGTGTATAAGTTTTTCGTTCAAACCTTTAGCAACATCATCAATATTAAAATCTCCTTCATCATCAGCTATTTGAGCATGTAAAAGCACCTGTAAAAGAACATCGCCAAGTTCTTCTTTTAGATGTTTAATATCTCCTGAATCCATTGCATCGACTGCCTCATAAGCTTCTTCAAGCATGTTCGGACGTAAGGTTTTATGAGTTTGTGCCCTATCCCATTCGCAGCCTTGTGGAGAACGTAGAGTACGTATAGTTTGTATTAATTTATCTAAATTTTCATATCCCATATTTTATCCTCTGTATTTACAGTCCAATTTTACAACTAAAGTATAAGAAATTCAAATAAGAATACATCAAAAGGTTGAGCCAATATGACATTCCTGATGATATTCTAATTATGTCAATATAAGAATTATATGAAAGGATATTACTATGGCAAATTTATCTATTCCTGCAATTCGTGAACGATTGTTTAATACAAGCAAGCACGAAAATGCAACATCAAGAAATTCTTCAAATCCGTTTGCACAAACTTCTTTCAAAGGGAATGTTTTAACTGCGGATGTATTTGAATCATCTTCATCAAAAGCTGATCAACCGAGCTTTACAGGAAAATTAAAAGCAAGTGCTTTAGTCGGCTCTATTTCAGGTATCGGCGAAAAATTCCACAATATGATTGAATCTGCAATTTCTTTCGGTAACAGAATGAAAGAAAATGTTGTTAACAGTTGGAATAAATTGAACAATATTGAAATTTCTTTTGCTCCGGCTAAAGAAAAAATTTCATCTGCTTGTTCTTCTATAAAAGAAGTTTTAGGCAAATCTGTAGGTGATATTATTTCATCAGGTATAACTTCTAAATCAGTTGCGAAAATGGAAGATATGACTGCTGCAAGACAGTTAATGGCTGATAACGTAGCTCTTTGGGAAGCTGCAATGGTATAGGGAGGATACGGGTAAATGGTAGATAAAAAAATAATTAAAGATGTAACTAATATTATTGAAGGTTTGGGTATTAACGAAAATCCCGAAACAATTTCTATTCTTGAAGATGTTGGAACAAATTCAAAAGTAGATGCAATCAGAGAAATGACATCTCGTGCTTTGGTTAAGAAAAATATGCATGATTCATTAAAAGTTGTGATAACAAACAAAGGCAAAGGTATTAATGATATGTCTACTGTTGTTGCAATGAGCACAATTAATGAGTTGTTGTCTTTGGAAGATAAATCAGAAGCTATGAAAGTATTGGAAAATACTGTTGAAATGCATTCTGATGAAGAAGTCAGAGATAATGCACGTTCAGTGAAAGCTTTAATGGCACTATCTTAATTAAGTGCGGCAAAAAGTATATTAAATTTGCCAGATTTTATATATATAACAAAAAACGCCTTATTATTAAGGCGTTTTTTAGTATTGAAAAGTCTTTTAAAAACTGTTATAATAAAAAGGTATATATTGTTGAAAGGAGCAATTAATGAAAAAGTTTAGTAAAAAAGCTGTTACGTCTATTGGAAAAGTCTTGTCAGAGCTCCAATGTGACGGGTCAAGCTATCAAGACTACGTGCGTAGCACCGCTTGCGGGGGGGGGGCAACCCTTTAAGCTCCTGTTTATCAATTTCGGGGGGGGGCAACCATTTAAGCTCCTGTAGTAAGGCATTCACGCTTGCTGAGGTTTTGGTTACACTCGGCATAATCGGTATTGTATCAGCAATGACGGTTCCATCTTTGATGCAGAACTATCAAAGACAGTCTTATGTTACGCAGCTGCATAAAGTTTACAATGAGCTTTCGCAGGCTCTTGTAAGATACCAGAACGATAAAAATGCTATTAATCTGAAAGAGGCAGGTTTAACAAGTCAGGCGGAACTAAATTCGTTTTTTAAGACATATTTTAAAGTTGTAAATGACTGCGGAGATACCCAAACACCCTGTCTTGCTTCTTCCTATAAAACTATTTCCGGAAGAACTATCGGTACTCCATTTAACGAACCAGTTTATATGACTTTAGCCAGCGGAGCTTCTTTTTCAGCTCACTATAGCGGAGGTACAAGTGTAATATTTTATCTTTATCTTGATACTAACGGTCAAAAAGGTCCGAATATAGCAGGGAGAGATATATTTGCGCTTTATATATATAATAACGGACTGATAGATGATAACGGACCGGCTGCTCCTTTGACAAAAGAACAAAGGGACAATGCTTTTAATGATAATTGTATTACAGGTGAAACAACCTGGTTTGGCTGTTTCGGTAAAATACTCAATGACAACTGGGAAATGACATATTAAATAATAAAAGACCGCTTTTTTTAAAAAGCGGTCTTTTAAATATTTTTAGTTATATGTGAAGCCGTCAGCTTTGAAGCGGTCTATTACTTCTTGCAGTTGTTCATCTGAGCATACAAATGACAGTCTGAAGAAGCCTTCACCGTGGGTTCCGAATGCATTACCGGGAACTAATACAACGCCTGATTTTTCAAGAACATCTTCACAGAATTTAAATGCAGATGTGTATCTTTTCGGAATCGGAAGCCATAAGTAGAAGGTTGTATGAGGTACTGTTTCTTCTGAAATAGGCCAACCGAGTTCTTTAAAGCCTTTAACCATTATAGCCTGTTTTCTGGCATAGCCTTTGTTTCCTTCTTCAATGTATTTATCGCCTTCTTCAGAATTTAATATTTCAGCGCAAGCTTTTTGAAGAGCTTTAAATATACCGTTATCAATAGTTGATTTACCTTTTCCGAAACGCTGCACAACTTCTTTGTTTCCGCAAATCCAACCTAATCTCCAGCCTGTTACAGCATAAGGTTTTGAAAAACTGTAAAATTCAACACCTATATCTTTTGCACCTTCGAGTTCAAAAATGCTGAACGGTTTTTCTTTCTCGTCAAAGTATAAATCACAATATGCTGCATCGGATGCAAGTAAGATATCGTGTTTTTTACAGAAATTAATTACTGATTGAACATATTCTCTTGTTGTCGAAATTCCCATTGGATTGTTAGGGAAATTTATAAATAGAGCTTTGATATTTTCAGGTTTGTAGCCGTCTTTAATTATTTGTTCGTAAATAGCTTCAACATCAGGTTTGTAATCGTTTTCAGCTGTTAACGGCATTGGATAAGCTTTTGCGCCTGAACACTGAATAAATTGTAAATACGATGCATAGCAAGGATCAGGAACCATAATTACATCTTTTTCGAGTTCTTCTTCTTTTGGAGTTGTGATAAACCTTACTAAATTGGCAATTCCTTCTTTAGAACCTACCAGAGAAAAGATTTCGGTTTCAGGATCAAGCTCAACACCAAAACGATTTTTCATCCTTTTAGCAATTGCATTTCTAAAGTAGGGTTCGCCTTTTGGTATTGAATACATATTTATTCCGTCTTCGTCTAAAATCTCTTTAAGTCTGTCCATAAGAGCTTTTGGCGGATTTGCCGTCGGGGCACCCATTGAAAGCGAAATAGGTGCTCTGTTTTTGGCGATTAATTCAGGCTTTAACTTTGCTGTTGCCTCTTTTAATCTAAACATGATGTAAGTATCAAGAGTCATAACCTCTTTGTTAAACAATTTTTCAATATTCATTTTATCTTCCTTTATATTCTAATCTAGTTTTCTGCCATCATTTTCATAGGTCCTTCAAGTGAAGCTGTGACAAACTGTTTTGTGTAATCGTTATTTTGTTCAAGCATTTCCTGAGGAGTTCCGGCAAATACTATTTTTCCGTTATACAACATAATAATTTTATTTGCCGTTCGCTGAATTGTAGACATCTGGTGGGTTACGACAATAGAAGCTGCGTTTGTTTCATCTTTTAACCTTACAATATAATCTTCTATTAGTGTTGATGAAATAGGATCAAGACCGGATGTCGGTTCATCATACAAAATTGAGTTAGGTTCCGTAACGATTGCACGTGCAAAGCTTACACGTTTTTGCATACCGCCTGAAAGCTCTGACGGAAACTTGTTTTCAATCCCTTTCAGACCAACAAGTTCAAGTTTTTCAGCAACTATGTTTTTAATTTCTTCTTCATTATATTTATTTCTTAAATCTTTTCTTTCCCTCAGTGCAAAAGCAATATTATCAGCTACATCAAGCGAATCAAACAATGCCGAGTATTGAAAAACCATTGCTATATCGCCTTTGGATGTAATAATTTCTCCGCTGTCAGGGGTTATAAGTCCGCAGATAAGTTTAAGTATTGTACTTTTACCTGAACCGGAAAAACCGACTATTGCTAAAGTTTCTCCATTTTCAACCTTAAATGAAACGTCATCAATAACCCGTTTTTCACCAAATGTTTTAACTAAATTTTTAACTTCAATACTCATGTTATTTATTTTACCTCTTTAAAAGAAAAATGCTATTGCAAAAATCATATCCCATATAACAATTGCAACAAATGACCATACAACCGCTTTGTTGGTGGCTTCACCAACTCCTTTGGCACCGCCTTTTGCGTAATAACCGCAAGAGCAGCTGATTAGTGCAATTGTTCCTCCGAAAAACAGAGCTTTTAGTAATGCAACACCAAGGTCTTTCATATATATACCCAGCCATGCCGAATCGAAATATGCTCTGTAACCTAATCCGGATGACAGGTCTGCTGTTATTGCACCTGCAATAACACCGACTGCTGATGCTATAACAACCACAGGAGGCATCATTATAATCCCTGACAATACTCTTGGAACAAAAAGATATCTTATCGGATTGACCTTTAAAACCTCAACAGCATCAATTTGTTCGGTCACTCTCATTGTTGCAATTTCTGAAGCCAGAGATGAACCTATCATAGAAATTATTGCAAAGCCTGACATAATAACACCTACTTCTCTAACGATAAGCATAGTCATTAAAAGTCCGACAAAGTTTCCTCCGCCTTGTTTAACCATTTCCAGTGCAACCTGTGAGGCTACAATAATTGATGTCATTCCAACAATTGAAAGCGTAATAGGCAACGAAGTTATACCAAATCTGTAGCACTGATACATAACTTCTTTGAAGTGGAATTCACCTTTTAGGATATATTTAAAAGTTTCCAGTCCGTTTAACGTAATTTTTCCGAGTGTATCCAAAAAATCCGCAAACTGAACAAATATTCCTGAAAATATTTTATAAGTAGCTGATTGCTTATAATATTTTTGTAGAATTCCCATTCCACAATTATACAAAAAATCTTAATTTAATGCAATTTTTGTTGAAATTGTTATAAAAACTTGTTATAATAATGTATATTATAATAAATTAACGAAAGGAGCATTTTATGAAAAGATTTATTAAAAAAGCTTCTGCATGTATTGGTAACCTATTACCAAGCCATATTAACATGGCTACGTGCGTAGCACTCGGGGGGGGGGGAATCATTTA
>HF991483.1:58277-101597 GCA_000433095.1 Clostridium sp. CAG:967
GCAAAATCGGCGTTGTATCAGCAATAACGGTTCCATCTTTGATGCAGAATTACCAGCGCCAGAGCTATGTTACCCAATTGCATAAGGTTTATAATGAATTTCAGCAAGCATCTGTTCAGTATATGACTGAACGTAACGCTTTAAATCTGAAAGAAGCGGGCTTAACCACTAATGATGAGGTAAACAACTGGCTTAAGAAATACTTCAAGATTGTTCAGGAATGTGATTCTATGGACAACTGTTTTGCAGCTGAGAGTGTATATAAAAAACTTAACGGGACAATCGTAGACGGATACGACAGAGCGAACAAATCATTTGTTCTGGCAAGTGGTGCATCTGTTAGAGCTATAATAAATTCTGACGGAGACAGATTACTAAGTATAGGGGTGGATATTAACGGACAAAAAGGTCCAAATATTCAAGGACGTGATTTATTCTGGATATACCTTTATAATAACGGAGTCGTAGATGATTATGGAACATACGCTCCTATGACTAAAGAACAGCGCACAGAGATGTATAATAATGCATGTTTATCCAGTGGTAGCGGAGCCGGCGGCTGTTTCGGTAAAATCCTCAACGACAACTGGCAGATGACTTATTAATAAATTGATTAAGAGTTCAATTTATGGTATCCTAACTGTATGATTGAACTCTTAATTTTATACGTTTTATTGAAAAGAGATTTGACTATGTATGCTGTGCAAAAGCATATTGAAGATAATTTTGCACCTTATACAAAGCCGAGTTTCGGTGCTTTGAAGCCTGCTTTAAGACGATTGGAAGCTAAAGAGTGCATAAGTTCCAGAAAAATGATGTCTGATGGCGGTAAACTTTCTGTATTTTATTCTTTAACCAAAAACGGTAAAGAAGAATTAAAACGTCTGTTAATGGAAGATTTAAGCGATAATCCCCTGCAATTTTTATCAAATGCAAGGGTAAAACTTTCCTGTGCTGATGTTTTAGATACAGATGAAAAGAAAAGAATGTTTTTTGGTATAAAATCTCTGGCAATACAATTTAAATGCAATGCGCAAAATATTTTAGGAGATGAATACAACCATACAAACTTTTATCAAAAAATTATTCTTGATAATACTGTTTGTGAATTTTCAAATTTTATAACAATAGTTGAAGGATTGGAAAAAGATAATGCCGGCAAAAGTTAGTGAGGTTCTGAAAGGTTCTATTGCAGAAGAATTGGAAATTCAGGCAGGTGACGAAATTGTATCAATTGATGACACTCAAATGCTTGATATGATTGATTATAATTTTATGTGCAAAGCTGATTTTTTAACTTTAGAGATTAAAAAAGCTGACGGCGAAATTGAAGTTATTGAACTCGAAAAAGATTACGATGAAGATTTGGGAATAATTTTTGAAAGCGCTGTATTTGACAGAGTTAAACCCTGCTTAAATAAGTGTATTTTCTGCTTTGTTGACCAGCAGCCCAAAGGATTAAGAGAAACTTTATATATAAAAGATGATGATTACAGGCTATCTTATTTGCAGGGAACTTATATTACGTTGACTAACCTCAAAGAAGAAGATAAAGAACGTATTAAACGTATGCATTTAGGACCGTTTTATATTTCCGTTCACACTACTAATCCGGATTTGCGTGTAAAAATGCTCAGGAACCCAAATGCAGGGAAAGCTTTGGAAAATTTAAAATGGTTCAGGAAAAATAAAATACCTTTTCATGCTCAAATTGTTTTATGTCCGGGATATAATGACGGAAAAGAACTTGAAAGAACTTTATCTGATTTGGCAGAGCTTAAAAATACTGTTTTATCTGTTGCTATTGTTCCTGTCGGGATTACTCAATTTAGAAAAGAGGGACTGGTACAGGTTGACAAAAAATGTGCAGCAGAAACTCTTGATATAGCAGCCAAATATAAAAAAGTCTGTTGTTCTGATGAGTTTTTCCTGCTTGCAGAAAGAGAAATTCCGCCGACAAAATATTACGGAAGTTTCTGTCAGCTGGAAGACGGGGTAGGAGCTTTAAGAATGCTTCTGGATGATTTTAAATCAAGAGAGCTGCCTTTAACTTTGCAAAAACCTCTTAAAATGACTTTTGCTGCTTCTTATGCTGCAAAGTATGCAATTGAAAAAATTTCTAAGAAGTTAAATAAAATAAAAAATCTTACGGTTACAGTAAATCCCGTCAAATCCGAATACTGGGGACAGGATATTACCGTAGCAGGTTTGATTACAACTGATGATTTAATCAGAACGGTTAAAGATATTGATACCGATTTGGTAATTATACCGACGGTTATGTTAAAGCCGTATTCAGAGGATTTTCTTGACGGAAAAACACTAACTTATGTAAAAGAGCAAACTGGAAAAGAATTTTTTGTTGTAAAAGATATATATTCAATGAGAGAAATTGTTGATTATCTCTGGTCTTTATCTTGAAATTATCATAAAAAACTGTTATACTAAAAATATATTAACGAAAGGAGCATTTTATGAAAAGATTTATTAAAAAAGCTTCTGCATGTATTGGTAACCTATTACCAAGCCATATTAACATGGCTACGTGCGTAGCACTCGGGGGGGGGGCAACCATTTAAGCTCCTGTGGTAAGGCATTCACGCTTGCTGAGGTTTTGGTTACACTCGGCATAATCGGCGTTGTATCAGCAATGACTGTGCCTTCATTGATGCAGAATTACCAGCGCCAGAGTTATGTTACCCAGCTGCATAAAGTTTATAACGAGCTTTCGCAAGCTACAGTTTCATATCTTAATGAAAAAAATGCTATTAACTTGGTTGAGGCAGGTATAACAAATCAAGCAGGAGTTAATTCATTTATTACATCAAAATTTAAAATCGTTCAGACGTGTACCGGTGATGTAACACCTTGCTTTCCGGCACTTGCATCTTATAAAAAAATGAACGGCACGTCATTGACAGAAGGTGCGTTTACATCTAATACCAATGCATATGTGTTAGCAAGCGGAGCTTCGATAAGACCTTTATATTCTGTTGAGGGTAATAAAATAATGAACCTTATAGTTGATATAAACGGACAAAAGGGTCCTAATATTGTCGGTCGTGATATGATGATGATTTTTATTGATAGAAACGGTCTTATTGATGATTATAACAGGGGAACAAATGCTTTCCCGTTAACAAAAGCTCAACGGGATACCAATTACGCAAACTGTAATGGAAGTTCCAACTCTACGTGGGGATGCTTCGGTAAAATCCTAAATGATAACTGGCAGATGACATACTAAAAAAAAGGCTCCTTTTGGAGCCCTTTTTTAGTATCTTTCAAGGTATTTGTCGATTTCCCATTGTGAAACGTATGTTCTGAATGAATCCCATTCTTTTTTCTTTGCTGACATAAATTCGTTAAATATATGATCACCTAGCGCAGCTCTTGAAACAAGAGATTTATCAAAGTAATCCAATGCTTCTGCAAGACTTCCGGGTAAAGAATCAATTCTTTGTTTTTTACGTTCTTTGGTTGTTAATTTATAGATGTTGCTTTCAACAGGTGCCGGCGGATCAATTTTGTTTCTGACACCGTCAAGGCAGGCTTCTAAAATTGCTGCAAAAGCAAGATAAGGGTTGCAGGCAGGATCGGGTGAACGAAGTTCAACACGTGTAGCATTTCCTCGTTTTGCAGGAACTCTTAATAATGCACTTCTGTTTGCCAGTGACCAGGCAAGATATACAGGAGCTTCATAACCGGGTACCAGACGTTTGAAGCTGTTTACTGTCGGATTTAACACTGCTGTTATACTTTTTACGTGTTTTAGCATACCGCCGATTGAGTATTTTGCAATATCTGATAATTGGTATTCTGCTTTTTCGTCATAAAAAGCGTTTTTGCCGTCTTTAAACAGTGAAACGTTACAGTGCATACCTGAACCGTTAATTCCGTAAATAGGTTTAGGCATAAATGTTGCGTGTAAGTTATGTCTTGCAGCAATAGCTTTTACGGCGATTTTAAATGTTGCAACGTTATCGGCAGCGCTTAAGATATCAGTATATCTGAAATCAACTTCGTGCTGACCGTCAGCAACTTCGTGGTGAGATGCTTCTATATCAAATCCCATTTCCTGTAAAGTTAAAACTATGTCAGAACGTACATCTTCACCAAGATCCTCGGGGCCTACATCGTAATACCCTGCACTGTCCTGAGTTGATGTTGTTACATTACCGTCTTTATCTTTAGAGAATAAGAAAAATTCTGCTTCGGGACCGATGTTCATTGAAAATCCCATCTTTTCCGCTTCTTTCATAACCCTTTTAAGGTTGCATCTCGGGCAGCCTTCAAAAGGTGTTCCGTCAGCGTTATAAATATCGCATATAAGTCTTGCTGAATTAATGCCGTCTTTTCCTCTCCATGGCAAAAGCTGGAATGAGTTTTTATCAGGGTGGAAGAACATATCAGATGTTTCAATGCTTCTGAAACCTTTGATAGAAGAACCGTCAAGCATAATTTCGTTATTAAGTATTTTTTCAATGTGCTGAGAAGGAATAGTCATATTTTTTACCTGTCCGTTTATGTCAACGAACTGTAATTTGATAAATTTAATATTATAGTCTTTGATAAAGCCTTTAATATCTTCTTCTGTAAATTGTCTGTTGTCTAATCTCGTGTGTGCAAATTCTTTCATGTAGACCTCTTTCCTTCTAACTATTTTATTTTGTCCTGATTAACCAGAACCTCTAATGTATTTTATTAGAATACTTTTTTTGAAAAAGGTCAATACTTTTTATATTAAGATTAAGTAAAGACGGGCAAAAGCAATGATTAACAATTGGTAAATGTTTTTCTAAAAATAGTGTTAAATATTAATAAAATATGGGAATATAAATATTGGAAAGGGGGTATTCGGATAATTTCGGGTTAAAAATTTGTTTTTTTAATGCAAATTTTGTGCATGATTAATTTCTGAAAACCTTTACAATTCTACTTTTACAGATAAATGTTAAAAAATGTAAAGAAATAAATAGGATATAGCAATTATATACTCAAAAAATACTTTATTAATATGTAAGCAATATGAAACACACAAACAAGATTAAATAAACACGAGATATATAAACATACACACTATTTACACTACCTACTACACACTAACCTTCTACACACACGAGGAATTACTAAAAGAATTCCAAACTCTATCGAAAGATAGGGTTTTTTTTTGACTTTTTTTAATACTAATATTTTACTAACATTTTTTTATTAATTTTAAATTATGAAAAAGTTGTTGGTTTTATTTTTACTCCTCATTAATTTTTATTTTCCTGCTGCGGCTGGGAATATAAAGTTTATACAAGTTACAGATGTGCATTTGACAAAGGAGAATGCACAGTATTTAAAGGATTTTGTTGACAATATAAATTCATCATATACGGATTTGGACTTTGTGATTTTTACGGGAGATAACATTGATAAGCCTAAGTTTGATGATTTGGAAACTTTTTTATCCATAGTCAAAAATATAAAAGTAAAAAAGTATGTACTGCTTGGAAACCATGATGTTTCGAAAAATCAAAAGTTAGATAAACAACTCTACATGAAAACGGTAAGGAAAGAATTGGGGCTTTATCACAGCAAAACTCCCAATTATGTATTTGTAAAGGATAATGTTGTATTTGTTGTAATGGACGGAGTTAAAGAGGTTATTCCCGGACCCGGCGGTTATTTTAAGCAATCTGAGCTTGATTGGCTTGATAAAACATTAAGTAAATATGGTAAAAATAAAGTTGTTATAATACAGCATTTTCCTCTGCTTACAACAAAGTCTGTTAACCACAGTATTTACAAAGAAGAAGAATACTTAAAAGTTTTGGATAAACATTCTAATGTAATTGCAGTTATATCTGGACATTATCACCAAAATAGGGAAGAGATGAAGGGAAATGTTTATAATATAGTAACCAAAAATTTCTGTAATAATCAGTATTATAAGTTAATTGAAATTGATAGTGATACGGGAATGGTTTACACTATGTTAAATGATAACAAACTTAATGAAAATGAAATTTAATATACGAATTAATATATAATACAGTTATGAATAAAGATGCAAAAATTTTAATAGTTGAGGATGAAAAACACATAAACAGGTTAATAGAGCTTGTGCTATTGTCAGACGGTTTTTATAACATTCAAAAAGCATTTGACGGAAGAGAAGCTTTGGAAATTATAAAAAACTCTAAGCCTGATTTAATTTTGCTTGATATAATGCTTCCGGAAATAGACGGCTTAACCTTATGCAGTACTATTAAACAGGATGAGTTTTTGAATGATATTCAGATTATAATGCTTACTGCAAAAAAAATGGAAGAAGATGTTCTAAGAGGCTTTGAAAACGGTGCAGTTGACTATATAACCAAACCTTTCAGCAATAAAATATTACTTGCACGGGTTAAAGCTCATCTAAAATTAATCCATACTAAAAGTTTATCTTCAAGTTTTGTTATTGATGAAAATAACTCAAGTGTGGTTACAAAAAATGGCGAAATAAAGCTGACTAATTTTGAGTTCAAATTGATGAAATTGTTTACGGCAAATACAGGTCGGACTTTTTCAAGGTCTAAATTGTTACAATATTTGCGTGGTGATGGCGGGTATGAGGTTTCAGAACGTGCAATGGATGTGCAGATTGTAAATCTCAGAAAAAAAATAGGTACTGATTACATAGAAACAGTTAGAGGAATAGGGTATAAATTTAATGCTTAAAATTAATAAAAGAGAAAAATTCTGGATTCAAAATCTTTTGTGGCTTACAGGACTTGTTTTTGTATTTGCATTGATTTCCCTTTTTAATATTCACACATTTAATAATTCATATATGGAAGAAGAAAGACAGGAATTATTTGTTTTTGAAAAACAAATTGAATGGGCATTAAGACCATATCTTGAAAAAAAAGATTTAAAAATGATAACAAAATACTGTGAGGACTTTTCGCAAACTTCGGTTAATTTGAGAGTATTTGACGGTAATAAAAATTTAATCGCATCTTCCGATAATTCTTTGTCAAATGTACATTTACGTGATGATTTAAATATTCCCGTGAAAACTGACAAAATATGGAAACCCTTAACGAAAAATAAAGAAATAGGTTTAACCAAGCATTTGGATATTAACGGTTTAAATTACTATTTAGAGCTTTCTATATCTGAGGAAGATGTATTAAAAGCAATAACAGAAGCTCAAACTCATTTATTTGTCGTCGTATTGCTCTTTTTTATTTTTTTAATATCAGGTTTTATATTTATATTGACAAAAATAAGACTGTCATTTAACGGTTTGGAAAACAGTATAAAAAAGATAGCTGACGGAGAACTTGATACTGTTATTGAGGTTCCGAGCCTGGCTATTTTGGAAGAACTTGCCATATCCGTAAAAAAGATGACCTTTAAGCTGAAAAATCAAATAAAACAGCTAGAACAGCTTGAAAAATATAAATCTGATTTTGTGTCAAATATTTCTCATGAAATTAAGACCCCTATAACAGCAATTAATTCGGCTATAGAACTTTTAGAAAGCCAAAATTCAATAACAGGCGTTCAGGATAAGGAATGCTTTGAAATCATACGCTATCAGGTGAAATCAATAAATAAACTCGTAAATGATATTTTAAGTCTTTCGGAAATTGAGATTGAAAAGACAAAGGAGAAAAAACATTTTGTGAAGTTTAATCTTAATGAATTAATTGCAAAGGCTATAAATTATATGGCATTCGACACTGACAAGATTAACTTCATAGAGTCAGAAAATATAGATATGTTTGGAGATGAAAGTTTAATTTCTACTGCCATAACTAATTTGCTGACTAATGCCGTAAAATATTCTAAATCCGATAAGATTGATATCAAAATTAACAGTTACGCCAGCAAAATAGAAATATGCGTAAAAGACTACGGTGTTGGAATTGCTAAAGAGCATCAGAAATTTTTATTTGACAGATTTTACAGGATTGATAAAGCCAGAAGCAGGGAAAGAGGCGGAACTGGGCTTGGACTGTCTATTGTGAAAAATATTGCAGAATTACATAACGGTTATGTTAAAGTTGAAAGTGAACCGGGCATGGGCTCTGCTTTTTCAATAATAATAAATCAGAATTGAGGAAAAACCATATCAATATATTTTTGATAATTTTCCGGTTCAAAAAATCCTGCCGAAAATTCTGCCACGTTTAGTCCCAATTGTTGTGCATCCGGTACTTCTACCGGCGGACCTGCAGGAGTAGAACGTGACGGGTTTTTAGGATTGGAAATAACGCCTGTACTCCTCAAAAGTGTTATAAGCAGCGATTTTTCTTTTACTTCATATTCTGTTAAGCCTTGTGTTATTACCCCAAAGCCCTGTGTTCCTACATATCTCTGCATGGGAGCAAAGTTTGTTTTTACTTCAATCCCTCTTTCTTTTGGCAGGTGTTCACGCATATTCCAATCAGGGTCAAATTCACGGCGGATAATTGTATTCATATCCTCAGAATATGTTTCTGTAACAGGCTGTTTCAAATTAAATTTTACCTGCCAGAGTTTATTTTTCAGTTTGTTATCCCATTCTATTTTAAAATTTATCAGTTCTCCGCATATTTCAACCTTAACATCAAAAAAGCTTGTTTTTATTATATTGTTTTTATATGAATAAATTTCTGCTTTTTCACCCTTATCATCTTCTACAGCACCGAAATTATATGTATCTCCGTCATCTTGGAAACGGATAAATTCCATTTTTACATTATTAATCTTTATTTCACCGTTTTTTACTTCAAGATTTATTTCAGGTTTTACGGCAGGAGATTTTTTAAGGGTATATATGGTTGTAAAGTCTTCTGTAACAGGAATTTTTTGTGTGTCATAAAGCAGTGAATTCTCAACTCCGAAGTGCTTTGATATAACCTTATATTCAGGCAGTAAATCTTTGCTTTGCATAATCGGTGTTTTGAAATTGTGTTCAAGTCTTAATTCTTCAATAATTGTGCAGGCAATTTGAATAATTTTTTCATATCTTGTAATGTTTTCTCTGTGCACCAGATCGGTTGAACATCCGCAAATGCCGTCGTGTGCCTGATTTTTTAATAATAATTTATATGCGTATTCAATAACAGAGTTGTACCTTGAACCGTATTTTTGCTGAAGTTTATCTGCTTGTTCAAGCAAGTAAGTACATTTTGTATTATACTGCTTAATCTTTGTCCTTGCTGAATATGAGCCCTGCAAAATAAATGTTTTACTGTTATCCCGCAGCTCATAGTCCTGTTTATATTGTGCAAAATTGTTTTTAACAAGCTCAAAGTATTCAAACGGACTTGAAAGCTTAATCTCGTAATCATCAAGCAATTTATTGACCTGTTCGATTTGTTCTGAAATATCTTTTTCAATCCCCAGATGATCGGCTCCGACAGGTAAAAGTAAGTAATCCCCTGACTTTTCTGCTATTTTGTCTAAATTACCTTTTAACCATTCGGCTTTTTGCTCAATTGTCATAGAAGCCGAGAAAATATCCATAAAATACCCTCTTATGAGGTTAACGGTATTTATTCCGTTGAAAACAAATTCGGACGGTATATCTCCGCATCCTCGCCATACAATACATTTATCAATACCGTATTTTTTTAATAAAGGCGGAATATTTTGGCTATGCCCGAAAGTATCTGCCAGATATCCGATAAAATCAGTGCATCCGAAATCTTTTGATATTTTCAACCCGATTTGCAGATTTTTTTCAAAAGCCGTTCTGTCTGTTAAAAATTCATCAACCAGAGTATAGAAAGGTCCGATAAATAATCTTTTTTCTTTAATGAATTTGCGAACAGGTTCTTCCATTTCAGGTCTTATTTCAAGATAGTCTAAAAGAGCACTTACCTGACCGTCAAAGTAAAATGACGGTATTTTATTATTTTCTAAGAGATTTAAAATATTATCAAACACACGCAGAAGTCTTAATCTGAAAACTTCATACTCTCTGTACCATTCTCTGTCCCAGTGTGAGTGTAAATATGCAATAACCGTCTTTTTCATAATAATAAATATGTAACATATTTACAAATATAGTGCAAAAGTTTAACAAAAGTATTAGTATTTTGTCTATCCTTTAGTCGAATAGATTATTTTTATATCTTCATTTAACCTTTCATCTAAGAGGTGAGGTTAAATGAAGAAAATATTATTATTAACAGGCGTATTGTTATTTAGTGTAACTGCTGCACAAGCAGGAATTTTGTCACGTTTTTTTAATCCGTACGGATATAATAACTACTATTATCCGCCGTCAAATGTGCGTTATTATAACAGCGGTTATTACCCTAATACAAATTATTATAACAACTATAACAGGACTTATTATCCAAACAACGCATACAGGTATAATAATTACAACAACTATAATAATACTTACAGAATGTATAACAATCCTTATAGGACTAACAGATTTTACAGACAGCCGATTATACACAGAAATGTTATTAACCGAAAAAGCATGGATACAAATAACGAAGTCAAGGTTGCAAGTCAGATTAAAGACCTTGATAAGTTAGAACGCAAAATTTTACGACAAACTTATGAAGGTGATTCTGTAAAGAACCGTATTGAAAGGCTTGAGCAGGGCATGTTCGGGGCTGTTCAATCAGGTGATATGTACGAAAGATACGATACTTTAAAACGCATGGCAAGAAATAATAATTCCCAAACAGCGTATAATTCATATCCGCCTGCTAATTACGGAAGTTACGGGGCTTATGGAAACGGATATCCGCAAAACGGTTACCAGCCTCCTATTTTTACAGGCAGCTCAGGTGCAGGCTGGAGAAATACTCTCTGGGGAAATTTTAAAAATCAGTTTGTAGGTCTTCCTACAGGTCTTACACCTCAAATGGATCCTGCATATATGGATTATTTTGAAGCGGAAAGAGCTCTTTCAGGCGCTGGTGATGGAATTGACTACAGAACCAATACAGGATATTACAAGTCAAATACGCAGAGAAGTTCAGGCACCGGAGTAACAATTTTAGATTGACTTTTGGCTTCTTGTCATTAAATTAATATCATACATATAGATGTTTATAACACTCTTATAATAAGTCATAATGTTCACAAAGAGTGATATAAAATGCCTTTCAGATACCGATTACAAAAAGTTCTGGAATTCAGAATTCGTAAAAAAGAAGAACAGCTTATGGTTGTTCAGAAAGCTCAACAGGCAGTATTTATTGCAGAAGAGAATATCAGAAAAAACGATGAAGAAATCAGAACAACAAAAATAAATATGCGTCAGGCTGATCCTATGATGTACGAAACTTATGATAAGTATCTGATACATCTCTGGGAAAAGGCAGAACAGCTAGAAGCCATTAGGGTTGAAGCTCAAAGAAAACTTGATGAAGAAAAAGCAATACTTGTAAAACTTGAGCAGGGCGTAAAGGTACTTGAAAAGCATAAAGAAAAAAACAAAGAGGCTTATATCGCAGAAGAAAAAGCCGCAGAATTGAAAAAATATTCGGAACTCGGTGTAACAAGGTTTTTTCATCAATCTCAGGAAAGAATGGAAGAAGAAGAACTTGAGATTATGAAGCAGTTAGAACAAATAGATGGAGGTAGTTAAAAAGCAATGAATGTAAGTACATCTTCAGCAGCAGCAACAGCAAGCACTTCTGATGTAAGCAGTACACAGGCTCAGAGCAAATCATCAAGCAGCTCAAAAGCTGATAAGTCTTTTGACGAAGAATTGAAAACTTCTTCATCTGAAACCTCTGAAATTGAAAAAGCGGAAGCTTCAACTGATGATAAAAAAGCTTCAAAGGAAACATCCAAGGATTCTAATAAGGATGCAAACAAACTTAATCAGGAACTGAAATCTCCTGACAGTATTGTGCCGGAAGATATTTATACAGGCGGAATTAACTTTACCGACTACAAATACGGCAACGGTAACCAGTTGATTTTGTCACAAAATATTCAAGATTTAATAAATACAAAAGATATGATGAATGCAGTAAATTCTGCTTCTTTAGCTTCTGACTATGACAGTGTAAATATGTCTGACAGTGATGCCATGTTTTTTGTTAACCTTACCCAAAATACTGATATGTCAATGCAAAGTATTGCCGGTCAAATTGAAAATGCATTGCAGGATAATGTTGAAAATGTTCAGCAAAATGTAAAAGTTTCGGCTACATTAATGAATAAATTAGCTGATTCGATGAAAAATAATCAGGCTTTCCGTATTGATTTTGACAAAGATGTTTCTGTCATTATAAAGGTTAATAAGGACGGCAGTTTAATGGCAAACTTTATTCCGGGAGACAAAGCAGTTGAACAATATTTGAAAAATAATATTGCATCTTTAAGACAACGCTTTGATGAGCAAAATCTTCAATATTCCCAATTAAGTTACAGCAACTCAAGACAACAACAGCAGCAAAATCGTAAAAAGGAGAAGAACAATGAATGATTCTTTTATTACGGCACTTAATACACAAAAGTCCACAACAAACTGGATAGACGTTATTGCTCATAACATGACTAACGTTTATACACCCGGTTTCAGAGAACAGCAGGTTAATTTTAAGACCTTCCTTGGAGGTGCAATAGCCGATGACTATGATAAAAAGATTAGTCAGGGTAAATCTACTCCGGGTACTTCTCCCGAAAACTTATACCTTGAAGGTAAGGGATTTTTCCTTGTGAAAAATTCCGAAGGCAAAAGTATATACACAAGACTTGGCGAATTCACTTTTGATAAAGAAGGTGTATATCGTGACAGAAGCGGAAATACCGTGCAAGGCTATATCTTAAATGATAAGGGTGAGATTATGCAGGGTACAAAATCAATTTCATCTGACCTTTATCAGGAAACTGCCATGAAAGGCGGTGCTGTTGATATTCCTACAACAAATATTAAGCTGTGGATTGATCCTAATAACGGTAAATATCTCGGTAAATATGACGATTATGAAATCAAAGGCGATGGAACTATTTACGGTAAAGCTGACGGCGGTAAAAGGTCAGTCCCTCTATACAGGGTTACAACCAGAAACTTCCACAATGCAGCAGCTTTATATGAATTTAAGGAGGGACAGTTTATTGAAACGGAAGAATCCGGAAAACCTGTTTTGGGTGTTGGTGAAATCCGTTCAGGGTTGTTAGAAATGTCAAATGCTGACTTCAAAGGTAATATTTCATATTATCAAATGGCAAAACTTCAAATGGAAGTGTCAAATAAATTGATTTCTTCTAACAAAGAATTGCTTGAAGAAGCATTGAGACTGGTCGGAAATTAGTGTTTAGTTTATGTGATAATCATAGACCATATATATACATTTAAACTCCATTTTACAAAGAGGCTGATGCCTCTTTTTTATTGTCTGCGGAAAGTTCTTTAATAATTTCTTTGATTTCATCGGAAACATCTTCTAAGGAAGAAATATTCTCCTTAACAAGTTCTGCAAACTCTGCTTTTTTAAATTCGTGAAGTCCTCTGTGTCTGAAAAATTCTTCTAAAAATTCCACTTTGGAAGAACTCTGTTCAAGATTTTCAATCGGAGCAAGTGAAATGTTTTTTGTTGCATAATTCAACGTTTTTGTAATTAATGAATTGGGAAGTAAATCTTCAAACTCTCCGCTTTTTAAAAGGTGGATTTTATCAAAGCTGCGTAACTTGGGTTCAATCTCACGCAAATTTTCCTCTGCATCGTTATCCAGCAATATAAATACAGGAATTTTCAAGGAATTTGCAAAGTTATAAAAATATTTAACAACCTGATTTTTTCCGCCTGCGGAAATTATATAAACGCCCTGTTCTTTGAAGTTGCAGCCGCAAATCTTTGCAAACACAGGCAATAGAGTTTCTTCCGTGATACCCTCGCAAAGCAAAATCTTTTTTACCGGAAATCCGTATGAACTATTTTGCGGGCGGGTATCATTTAAAGATTTAAGCCATTTTAGGTTATCGGGAATATTTTCAGGCAAAAGTTTTATTACAGCTTCATAGTTTATTTTGTTTTTTAAAAGTGACAGGGTGTTTTCGTCAAGTTTAAATACAGAATTTTCATAGTCATACAGCCGCTGGTTTATCAAATAATTCCCCGCTGATTTTTCTAATGATGAATTTATAATTTCTACTGCATAATTTTTTATTGTTTCATAATCAAGTGCATCTAAATCTGATTTTTTGTATTTCGGCTCAATAAGATTATTTGTAATTATATCTTTAAAAACTCTTAAATACTTTGTTTCAGTGTCTTTAAATCTTGTAAGTCTGTCTATTGATATTATCAGTTGTTCTTTTGTCAGCGGTTTTATTTTCAATATACTTAATCCCTATTGTAACATTTATTAATTATATTATACTGAATATGGCAATTTTTTTTATGTTTATTTTTTTACTATAATAGTAGTGGAGTGGAATTGTGTATTCGGTAAATTTAACTAATCAGCAATATAATAATTATAACACACCTAAATCGGTTAAGGCTACAAAGGTTGAAAGCTGCACTCCGGTTCAGGCGAAACAACATACTTCATTTACTTCTAATCCGATTATGACTCAAATTCCGTTTAATCCGGCTTTAACTGCTTCACGCCTTAGAACAGAGCTGTCTTCGAAGGATGAAAAAAATAAGTATAATACATTAACAAAAATTGCTGACAGAGATACGAAAAAGCAGCTTAATGTTTTGTTAAAAACAGGTGTTCTTCTTAATTCAGATTCAAATGATAACTCTACAACTCTTGACAATTTATACAAAATAGCAACAACACAGCGTGCTATGGGCTTAAATAACGGTGTTTTGTTAAAAGAAACAGTTGCTACAATAATTGATCCGCATACTATTACACAGCAGTTTGGTAATATTCCGCCTCAATATGCTGATAAAGTTGCTGCTATTGCAAAAGAGCATGCCTCTGAGGTTAATGTTGAACATTCGGGAACTTGTGTTGCTTCAAGTATTGAATTTAATCTTGCACAAAAACATCCTGCAGAATTTGCAAGATTTGCGGAAGGATTAAGCTCTCCGAATATGGCAGTGAATAAAACTATTAAATTAAATAACCTTGCAGATAATACTCTTGATGCAATCTGGCTTCTAAATGCTTTTGAAATACCTTATGAAGCTAAAGATTTTGATAATGCAAAATTGACATTTGCACCTGATAAAAATGCAATTATAAGAGCACATATTCAAACAGTAGACAAAGACAAACTCGAACGTTCTTCTCTGGATGTGTTAATGCAGTCAACATTTATGCAGGTTGGTTCACAACAGTCTTATGATTCATTAACCGATAAGCGTGCAGGTAAGTTTAACCAAAATGATAAAGGGTTAATCGAATTTGAAAAAACATTTACGGAATCTGTTGTAGAAGATAAAAATAAAATTTCTGTTACATACCAGACAGTAGATGAAAACGCAAGACTTATCGGCTATGAAACAGATTTCATTACAATGAAAAAGCAAATCACAGATGCATTAAACTTAGGTGAAAACGTAATTATCGGATATACGCAGGTTGATAATAACAACACAATTATTAATGGACACGAAATTACAATCATTGGTGTTAAACATGACAAAGACGGAAAGTTAATTTTTGTATGTAATGATACAGATGATAATGTTTCAAAACCTATAGAATATTCTGAGGACTATTTGTTGCCGAAAATCCACCACGCAGCACTGCCGCAATCTGTTGTGGCAAATGATGTAAATCTTGTAGAAAACTGGGTTGAAGGATTAAAAACTTACAAGGAGTTAAAGAAACAATCTCAGATAAAACAAGCGGCTTAATGTTTATTTACATTAAGTCATTTTTTAGCAAAAAAAATATTGATGTTATTTAATAGTAGTAATAGAAGGTGAAAAAAATATGAATTTAATGATAAACGGGTTACCTAAAGTTTCATTTAAGGCAGCTGCGGCAGTATCCGCACAGCCTGCACAGCAGCTTCAGCCGATGCCTCAGGTAAAACAGGATACTTTTGAAAAATCTGATAAAGCTCCTGATTATACGACGACAAGTATATTTTATGTGGCTGACCTGCATGGAAAAATGACTAATATGGAAAGAATTTGTGAAATGGCAAGGTTATTTGATGCAAACAGCAATGCAACCGCAAAGCTAAAACTTTCATCAGGCGATATTCTGCTGGGCTCAAATCCGATGACAAATAAAGTTGCCAGTCATTTCTTAAATTGGATTGGTGTTACAAATAACGGACTTGGAAATCATGAATTGGATGCAACTCCTGCTGCTCTTGCAGAATCTTTAAAGGATGCAAACTATAATCTTCTGGCAGCAAACGTAACAGTTAAGCCTGACAGCCCGATGGCGGGAAAAATTAAAAAATCTGTTATAGAGGAACATAACGGTAAAAAATTCGGTATAATAGGAACAGCGCCTTCTGATGCACTGGAAAGAGTTGGAACTAGAGAATCGCTCGAAGATATAAAAATTGATGATATAGATACAACAATTAAAAAAGTTCAAGAAGAAGTAAATAATTTAAAAGCTCAAGGTATAAATATTATTGTTGTAACTTCTCACCTGGGAAAAGATGCAGATAAACGTTTGGCACAGGAAACAGACGGTATTGATATTATTTTGGGTGCTCACACACATGATTTATATAAAGGAGTAAAAGAAGGTGAAAACCTTTTATACTCAAAATCAGGCGAGCCGGTTGTCCTTACGCAAATCGGTAAAGACGGCGAATATGTCGGTGTTTTAAACGCAGTATTTAACAAAGACGGTATATTGACAAAAGTTCAAAATAACGTAATGAGAACAGGCTCATTTACAAGAAAATTACCTTTTAAAACAGCAGTAGAATCAATAATAGGTAAACCGGAAGTTCTCGGAACCATAAAATCAGCTCCTCCTTCTCCAAAAGACAGACTGATTGCAAATAATCCTCACGGAAACATAATTGTTGATGCAATGAAAAATGAACTTGGAACAGATATTGCAATATTGAATGCAGGCAACTTGCGTGGTTTCTTTGCAGAAGGTGAAGTTGACTCAAGAAGAATTAACGACGTAACACCTTTTGAAGATAAAATGATGATATGTAATTTGTCTGAAAAACAAATAGTGGATGCATTGAAAGTAGGTGCAAAATCTTTTGTTAATCCAGGACATAAACCGGGTATTCTTTTAGTTTCAGGACTACAGTATACGGTAACCGATAAAGGACAGCTTTTGGATTTGGCATACATTGACAAACAAGGTAACAAAGTTCCTATTGATATAAATAATCCGAGCGCAACTAAAAAATTCAGTGTGGCTTGTGACGACTTCTTTGCATACGGCGGAGATGATTATCTGCCGGTTAACCAAAATCCGGATTATGTTGTGAAAAAATTTGATGTTGATAAAAATGTTTATACAGCAAATTATATTAAAAATCACAACGGACCAATAGAGATTAAAGAAGACGACAGAATAAAGATTGTTAAATCTTAGTAACCGTAAAGTTCTTTTGAGTTCAAATATTCTTTAACAGTGTTCAAAGATGCCTGAACTATACGTGTTACACGTGAAGATGAAAGACCTACCTGTTTCGCAATGTCTTTTACCTGCATGTTTCTGTAAAATCTGTATTCAACAACCGTTCTTTCTTTTGGAGGAAGTTTTGCTATAGCTTCTCTAATCATTCTGCCCATTTCTGAAATTTCTGCGCTTTCATCAGGCATGGCGTGATTATCTTTTAAGAAATCAAATGGTGAATCATTATCGCTTGCAGCAGCAGCTAATCCGTCTATAGAAAGCACTGTTTCGTAAATTGCTTCACGAACTTTTGCTTTTTTCATATCCATTCCGTCAACTGCTTCTTCTTCGTCGTATTCTTCATCAGGTTTATGTTTTAAAGAGTACCATTTATATCTTATTCTTAATTCGTTTCTGATTGCCCAGCGTACCGCCGTTGCAATATATGCAGCATTGTACCTCTCCAATTGTTCCGGAGTTTTGTTTTCAATAAGTACCTGAATTGCGATAATTCCTATTGAAACAAGTTCTTCGTATTCTACCATATGGGATGGAATACGTCTTTGCTCAACTTTAGCAACTTTTTGTACTATTTCTAAATATTCTTTTATCTTACTTTTGTTTTGCATAATCATGATTATAATTATAATAGCATAGAACTTATTAAATTCTACCTTTATTTGTTGTATTTTTCAAGTTGTATACAAAAAGCAAAATTTCAGCTATGGCTTTGTACAGCTCGGGCGGAATTTGCTGGTTCAGGTCTACCATTTTGTATAAAGCACGGGCAACGGGTGCATTTTCAATTACCGGAATATTATGTTCACGTGCTATGTTGATGATTTTTTTTGCAATAAGTTCCGTACCTTTTGCAATGAGCATTGGAGATGCCATTTCTTCTGCTTTGTATTTAAGTGCACATGCTATGTGGGTCGGGTTTGTAACTACAAAATCCGCATCAGGGACAGAATCCATCATGCCTTTTTGAAGCATCTGCATTCGGCGCTGTCTTAATGCTGCTTTAACGTTGGGATCGCCTTCTGTGTTTTTGTATTCGTCTTTAATTTCTTTAAAAGACATTTTTTGATCTTTTAAAAATTTCCATTTAGTTACACCATAGTCTGCTGCTGAAATTACGAGAAAGGCAATACAGGCTTTGAAAATAAAATCAGTAATCAATTTACCGAATTCTATCATTACGGCAAAGTTGTTATCTATTGCAGCAAGCATTAAGATGCTTTCAATATGCTGCATATATACGCTGTATCCTATGAAACCTAACAAAACTACTTTTAAGATGTTTTTAAAAAGTTCAAAAAGTGTTTTGACAGACATGATATTTTTAAAATATTTTGTGGGATTTAGTTTGTCTAATTTGGGCATTAGTGGAGCTGTTGCAACAAGTGGTCCGACTTGAATAAAGTCTGCCATAATTGCAACAAACCAGGCTACAAAAAGTATAGGTCCGATGATTAAAGCAGCGCATTTAATGGTAACTGTCATTATGTATGTTGTACCTATTTGTGACAGGTGAGCATTTGGTATTTGTTCATACAGCAGAGTATAGAGTTGAATAATCTGGTCCCAAACAAAAGGTGCAAGACCGAAGATTACTGAGAATAATATAAGCAGTGAAATAGCGGTTGAAAAATCTTTTGATTTTACAACCTGACCTTCTTTTCTTGCCTGTTCGAGTTTTCTCGGTGTGGCATCAAACTGCTTGTCTTCATCACCCATATGCTATTCCTTTAATGAATATTATAGCATGGTCAAGAATTTATTATTTTTACACCTGAACTTGTGCCTAATCTTTCAGCACCTGCTTCAAGCATTTTAATTGCTGCTTCTTTATCTCTTATTCCGCCTGATGCTTTTACTTTTAATCCGTACGGCGAAACAGTTTCATACATAAGTTTAACATCTTCAGCTTTTGCTCCTGCACCGCCTTTTACAAACCCTGTTGATGTTTTTACAAAATCTGCTTTTGCTTCTATACATAATTCACAGGCTTTTTTAATCTCGTCTTTTTCAAGCAAATCTGTTTCTAAGATTACTTTTAAAGGCTTGCCGTTGCAGGCTGCTTTAACTGTTTTTATATCATTGACAATAAAGTCATAGTCTTTATCTTTTAATTTAGATACGTTAATTACCATATCAACTTCATCAGCGCCATCTTCAACAGCTTTGGATGTTTCAAAAGCTTTGACATCGCTTCTGCTTGCACCGAGTGGAAATCCTACAACAGTAACTGTTTTTACATCACTGTCTTTCAGGTTTTCTTTTGCAAAGCTTACATATAAAGGGTTAACGCATACGCCTAAGAATTTATTCTCCTTTGCTTCTTCAAAAAGTTTTATAAACTCTTCTTTTTTTGCATCCTGTTTTAAAAGTGTGTGTTCAATGTGTTTGTTTAAATTTTCCATTTTTCCCCCTTATAATATATTGTCTAAAATTTTTGCAGTTGAATATGATTGATTTAATGTAAAAAAGTGAAGTCCGTTGACGTTGTTTTTGATTAACCCGCTGCATTGTTCTGATGCGTAATCAATTCCGAGTTCTGTCATAGATTTTGTGTCATCTTTGAACTTTTCTATATCTGCCTGGAGTTTTTGCGGGATTGAAACTCTTGCCAGTGATGTCATTTTAATTATTTGTTTATAGCTTCTTACAGGCATTATTCCAGCTGCAACAGGCACCTCAATCCCGTTATCCCGTAACAGTTGTAAATAATTATAGAATTTGTCATTATCAAAGAATAATTGTGTAAAAATTACATCAGCTCCTGCTTCGACTTTTTTCTTAAGATTTATGATATCTGATTTTATATCAGGGCTTTCAATATGCCCTTCAGGATAACCTGCTACTCCGACTGACAAATTTGTTTTTGCTTTTATATAACTTACAAGTTCATTAGCATAGTTAAAGTCATAGTGTCGAAGAACAGGGTTTTCAGGAATATCGCCCCTCAATGCAAGAATATTTTCTATTCCTAAATTTTCAATTGTCTGCAATCCTTCTTCTACGCTGTTTTTGCTGCTTGTAATACAGGTAAAATGCGGCATAACATTAATATTTAAATTTTGTATATCGTTAAGTAGGTCAAAGGATTTATTTTCTTTTCCTCCGGCTCCGCAGGTGAGGGAAAGAAATGCAGGGTTATATTTTTTTAATACGCCTATTTCGTTTAAAAGTTTATTTGCACTATCTTTAGGCGGAAAAACTTCAAAAGAAATAATAATTTTTTCTGTACTATATATCTCTTTTAATTTCATAGCTTGATTATAGCATAAATATTAACTATAATTATTTTATGAAAGATAAATTAAAAATAATATCGGGTGATATTTTAGGCGGTTTAAATGCTGCCATAATAACTCTTCCTCAAGCTCTTGCATTTGGTGTTGCAACAGGCTTTGGCGCAAGTGCAGGTATATGGGGTGCTATTATTTTATGTTTAATTGCGGGTGTTTTGGGAACTAAAGTTCCTATGATATCAGGGGTTACAGGTCCCGTGGCAATTGTTGTTGCTTCTGTTATGCACGCATTAAACAAAGATATGGGCTCTGTAATTTTTATAATATTTATGGCAGGAATTTTTCAAATTCTGCTGTCGCTTTCAAAATTACCCGAAGTTGTTAAATATGTGCCTTATCCTGTAATTTCAGGGTTTATGAACGGTGTTGGTGTAATTATTATAATAATGCAGTTAAATCCTCTTTTAGGGTTGCCTCCGTGTTCAAATACTATTGAAAGTCTTGAATGTGTTTATAACTCACTGCATGCCCTTAATATTGAGGCTTTTGCAATAGGTGCTTTGACACTTTTAATTGTATTTCTTTTTCCTAAAAAGTGGAATAAATATGTTCCTTCTCAAATTCTTGCATTAATAATTTGTACGATAATTTCAATTAAAGCAGGTTTGAATATACCCAGAATTGATGAAATTTCAATTTCCCTTCCTGCTGTTGTTATGCCTCAGACAAATTTACATGATTTAATCACATATTTACATTATGCTGTTACTCTTGCTGTTATCCTGTCTTCGGAAAGTTTGCTTACAGGACTTGTATGTACATCAATTACAAAAGTCCAGCTTCCGCCAAGAAGGCTGTTATCTGCGCAGGGTATTGGAAATATGTTTTGTGCACTTACGGGCTCTATACCGGGGTCTGCTGCTACAATGAGGACAGTAGCTGCTTTAAAATCAGGTGCTTCAACAAGACTTGCAGCTGTTGTTACACCTGTGGTGCTTGTACTTTTATTATACAAATTTTCAGGATTTGTTGCTGATATTCCTTTAGCCGTTCTTGCAGGGATTTTGATAAAAATAGGTTATGATATCATTGATACAAAATTTTTAAAGGTTATTAAACTTGCGCCTAAAGATGATTTGTACGTCTTAACTCTGGTGTTTTTACTTACTGTTTTCTATAATCTTATTGTTGCGGTTGGTGCAGGTGTTGTGCTTGCGGCTTTGTTGTATGCAAAAAGAGTTGCCGATAATGCAAAACTTGTGGCAAATGAAGTTTATGATAAAGATATAATCAAGTTAGAGAAAATGCTTGAAAAAGATTACAAACATAAAATACGTGTAGTGCATATTAACGGTGCATTTTTCTTCGGCTCTGCAACACAGTTAATATCACAATTTGATGAATTTCTTGGAACAAGATATTTAATACTGGTTTATGACAGTGCAAGCCTGCTTGATATATCAGCAATATTTGCACTTGAAGATATTGTATTGCGTTTGAAATCACAGCATATTAAAATTTTAATGGTATTAAAAAATCAAGAAGTTTATAACCAGTTAAAAAGTTATAACATAGTTGCTCAAATCGGAGAAGCAAGAATGTTCTTTGATGAAATAGAAGCAATAGATTATGCGAAATCATCTTTTAAAAAACAAGTTAAGAAGAAGTACTTCGGCAAGTCTTGATAATATTAGAAAAATTGTTATAATAAATAGTATAATTATGGAAAGGAGCAATTTATGAAAAGATTTATCAATTTCGGGGGGGGGGCAACCATTTAAGCTCCTGTAGCAGTGCTTTTACCCTGGCGGAAGTATTGGTCACTTTAGGTATAATTGGTGTTGTTTCTGCAATGACTATGCCGGTTCTTTTGGGAAACAGTAAGGATGAAGAACTTGTAGCAGGAGTTTTGAAGTTTCATTCTACTCTTAGCCAGGCTGTTATGATGTGGAGAAATAACACCGGTGCAATTGATATTGCAGGCAGTGATGCTGATGCTTCATTGTTTGATGCGATTGCAAAAGAATTAAAATATACTGCAAAATGTGTTAAAAGTGAATGTAAATCAGTTGGCTGGCTTCCTGATTATTCATATGATTATTTGGGGGTGAAAGGTACAAACGTGCAATTTGGTGCAGTTGCTAAGCAGGGGTATGGTGATGCGTGTTATCTTTTGGCAGACGGAATGGCTTTTTGTCTTGATATTAATCCTAATTACCATTGTGTAACTGTGGATGTTAACGGAAAAAAGAAGCCTAACAGGGTTGGGCGTGATATTTTCAGCTTTACAGTAGGGTATAATGAAACTGATGTTCTGCCTGAAGAAGCTCATTGTTCAGGTAATACTCATGTGCTATCTACGCATGGTACCTGCTGTATTGGAGAAGGAAAATGTGATGCTTCAAATCTTGATCCGACACAAAAAGGCGGTGCAGCCCCAACATCTTATGTACTTTTATATAAAAA
This sequence comes from Clostridium sp. CAG:967, assembly GCA_000433095.1. GTDB lineage: Bacteria > Cyanobacteriota > Vampirovibrionia > Gastranaerophilales > Gastranaerophilaceae > Stercorousia. The sequence goes on from HF991483.1 coordinate 81,470, forward strand.
ACTTCCGCCAATATATAATGGAAATTAGCATTAAAAAAGCCTTGAATTTATCAAGGCTTTTTTTTTATTATAATTTGTATTCGGGAATTACAAACGGTTCATTGTTAGCATCTTTGTCAACAAATTTCAGATAGTATTCCATTGCTTTGTCTTTTGTTTTTTCATAGAATTCATCCGATATAAAGCTTTTGTGAAACGCAGTTCTGTCTCCTGAATAATTTCCCAATACATTTGCGTAAGTTTCTATAACAGCTTTATCAGATCCTCCGCCGTAGGCTTTTGTTTTTGCATCTGTTCCGGAAGGTCTTATTTCTATATATTTATCAGTGAATTCAAGATAAGTTCCGTCACCAACAAATTTGATAGATTGAAGATTATCAAATATCAGGCTTTTAAATGCATCGTTCAAAACTTTTCTCACATCTTCTATTGTCATTAGTCCTTCTCTTACTGCTATTGCCATAGATAAGTAGAATAAATCATTTTTTGTACGTTTAGCTTCGCCTGCAACTTTATCGGCTTTTAATTTGTTAATATCAGGTTCGGATTCGTTGTAGTAAGCAATATCCACACGTGTATCATAGCGGCCGATAATGTCATTTTCTTTAAATATTTCAACAAGGTATTCTGATAGTGAAACTTGGGCTTTCTGTAATTTTGAAATCAATGCAGATGCAACAATAATTGCTTCTGTCGCACTTTTTTCTCTCATCGCAATAGCTTTTCTTCCGGCAAGAGATGTTATGAGTTCTTCTGTTCCCATGATCATTCCGCCTGATTCTTCCCCGCCGAAAAGCAATCTCGGGTTTATACCCAAGTTTATCGGGGTGCCGAAAACATCGTCGATTATTATTTCTTTTTCAGGAGAATTTTTAAGCTTCAATTCCACCTTTTTCATTATATTTGCAATTTCTTTAAAGCCGACAGGAACGTTAACAACTTTTACCCCCTGTTTTTTAGCCCATTCATCCCATGAAATAGCAGAGGCTGTTGTTTTAATCATAAATCTCGGGTGCTTATCCCATAACCCCTGTAATTTTAACTGTTTTGCCCAGAAATCCATAAGCATTAAAAATGCTTGATTGGCAGTGAAGATTGTCAGGATTAAATCTTCGTTTAATCTTATATAATCTATACCTGCTGCTTCAAGTTCCGGAATTGTGCAGGCAAATTCGGTCTGCGCAATTGTCAGTCTGTCATGATCGGGGTCAGTGATTAAAACTGATGTGCCTACAGGCATTTTAGTTAACTTATCTTCGTAATGTAATGTTTCTATTACAGGGAAGAATTTTTCGCCGCTTCGTCTTTTTGCAGTTACAGTTGCATCAACCGAATAGTCATAAAATGCTTTTTCTCCTTTAGGGGTTACATCATATTTTCCAATTGAATGGAAGAACGGATCTTCTTCAATATTAAACCACGTAAATTTATCTGAAATCCCGAGTTTTTCAAGTACTCTGCTTAAAGTTCTGTATGCAGAACCGCCTACATTTTCAATAACAATTTTATCTTTAATTTCCTTTATCAGGTCAAGATTGATTTTTTGAGCTACGCCTGATTTCAAATATTCTACATATAAATCAACTCCGTCATTAAGTTTTGTCATTATTTTTTCATCTATCAACGGATTATCTTCTGCTGCAATCTTTATTTCATAAGTTCCGTTTTTGTTGGTTTCATCAAAAATTTCCTGAATTTTATCAACAAATTCCAAAGATTCTTCCGGCAAATACTGGCTTCCTTGAGAGTTTAAGTCTTTAGTCGCATTTTTAACCGAGATACCATGACTTGATGTAATATATTCCCCGCCTACCAAATCCAGTTTAAATGCAAGGAATGATGCAAGCCATATAGGAATTGTTTTTTTGTCCTGAGGTACAAGAGTTTTAATACCGTTTGCCGCCTGAATTCTTGCAATTGCATCAAGGAATAATTCTGAATTATAGCGTACTTCTCTGCCTGCAACTTTTACAATTTCTTTTCCTGCATATTTTTCTTTTGCAACAAGTGTTTTAGCTAATGTTGCAAGTACAATTCCGACTAAATTAATAGGAAATCTGGTATCTTCCGGATAAAGAATGTTTTGCGGACCTCTGATGCCTGCTGTTGAAACTTTTGCTTCTTTTGCATAGTTGGCAAACCATTCTTCAAGATTTAATCCTTCAGGATTTTTATCTTTGTCATATGGTTTAAGATGTTCTTTCTTTAAAGTAAAAGTAAACTCTCCTTTGTTTGAAAAATCCATTAATTTTAAATTTTTTATGTAATCAGGTGTTTTTTCATAAACGCTTTTGAATAATTCATTTTCAAGTGGTGTTTTTGAAGTTTTCATGATGCTCTCCTTAAATTTTCTTGTAATTAATATATATAAAAAACTTGTAATATGCAATCTTTGAGGATATAATTTAAGAAAATAGCTAGTATATTATATTGCGAGGGAATTAGATGTTTGGACATGAAGAAAAAGAATATACTAAAAGAACTGCATCGGAATTTAATTGCTGGAGATCTTTTTTCCAAATTCTTGTCTGCAAAATGTTCTATATGATTAGATATAAGTTAGTTTACAGACTTGAAGTTCAAGGCTTGGAAAATGTTCCCAAAGATAATGCCTATATTGTATGCCCTAATCACTTGTCAACTCTTGACCCTCCGTTAATATGCGGTGTTATGCCGAGAAGAGTTTCTTTTATGGCAAAAAAAGAATTGTTTGATATCCCGTTCATACGCTGGTGGATTGATTGGCTCGGGGCATTTGCCGTTAACAGGGAAAGTCTTGGCCCTTCAACTATAAAAACCGTAATGGAAATTAAAAAAAGTAAATGGGTATTCGGTATTTTTCCACAGGGAACACGTGGTGAAGTCGGGACTATCAGCGGTGTTACAAAAGGTTTTGCTGGACTGGCAAAGATTACCAAGTGCGATGTCCTGCCCGTTGGAATTATTGGAACACAAGAGGTAAAAAGGTGGCCTTTCTCCGGAAAAATTATCGTAAGAATTGGTAAACCTATACCATATAGTAAAAATCCTGATGAGGTCGTTGAAAAATGGATAGATGCTATACAAGGACTTACAGGTTTTAAGTATGAACCTAAAAATGAAGAAGAATAGTTAGGAGTTTGTAATGGCAAAGAAACAAAGGAATTATAACAGACGTTATCCTTATGAATATAATATATTCAGAACTGCTTTTTATATGTGGTTTCTGGTTTTTGTTGTTGTACCTTTTATGAAAATATTTTATAACTTTAAGATTACAGGCAGAGAAAATTTGCCGACTAAAGCAAAGTCAGGTAAGTTTATTTATACAGCAAACCACGTATCGCATTTTGATCCGCCTATGGTTTCTTTGGCTTGCTGGAGACCGATAGCTTATATGGCTAAAAAAGAATTGTTTCAAAAAGGTGATAAATTTGAATTCCTGGTAAAACGTCTTGGAGCTTTTGCCGTAGACAGAACAAAACCGGAATTGGCTACTTTTAAAACCGTTAGAGATATTCTTGCAACAAGCTGGTCGCTGGGTGTATTTCCGCAAGGCGGGATAAGACCGTACGGAAAACTTGAAGGTATTAAAAAAGGCTTTGTAGTTATTGCCAAAAATGCAAAGGCTGATATTATTCCTGTTGCAATCGCAGGCTGGGACGGTTATCCTAAACTAAAACCTTTTACAAGACGAAATGTTCAAATCCATGTGGGAAAACCTATTTCGTATAAACTTCCAGAAGATGTAATTATTTATGAATGGTGCAAACAGATATCAGAATTGGCGGACTACGAAAACGGTGCCCCAATTCCAGAATCATATAAAGAAAAGCAAATCCAAAATGTTTAATAAATGAAAAATCCCCTGATTATTTTTCAGGGGATTTTTTTATGATTTAAAGAAAGAAATTATTGATTATGCTGCTTGAGCAGGTGCTTGTGCTGCCGGTTCTTCACCCATTTTGCTTAATTTGTCTAAAGCTGCAGCGGCTGCATCTTGAACGTTTTTGTCCTGGTCGTTTTTAGCGATTGTAAACAATGTGTTCAAGTCTTGTTTATAAGCAGGTTGTTGAATGTAGCTTAATGCTTCAATTGCTGAAGTTCTAACCATAGGGTTAGGGTTGTTTTTCAACTGTTCAACGATTGTAACTGCTCCCGGAAGTTCTGTAAGAGGAACTGTTGAGCCTGTTAATTTAGCCACTTCATCACCATACAATTTTTGCATTATTGATGCTGTGAACATAGCGTAACTTTTATTTCTTTCAGATTGTTCCATCGGAGTGATAGTAGTTGCTAATTTTTTATCAGCTTCTGAAAGTTGTTCGCCTTTCATTAATTTTTGTCTTGCAGCAATTTGTTCTGCTGTAGGACCTGCTAATTTGCTGGAATCATTATTTACGATATTAGTTAACGCATTAATAACTTTTTCGTCTAATAATTCAGTTGCTTTTTGAGGTTCGTCTTTTACCATATTTGCAATTTCTTCCATAGCATTTGCCTGAACTTCATAATCAGGGTTTGTCAATTTAGCGATGAAAGAATTCAAATCAACTTGCGGTGCCATAGGAACAGGTGATTCAACTTCAACTTTCGGAGTTTCTGCAGGAGCTGCTTCTGCTTTAGCAGGTTGAGTTACTACAGGTGCCGGAGCATTGATGTTTTGTTGTTGAATTACTTGTTGTGGTGCAACAGCTTGAGCTACTGCCGGTTCTGCTATTTGAGGAGCCGGAGCTGCAGATTGTTGAGGCATGCAAGCAGGGCATGGCGGACAAACTACAGGTTGTTGCTGCGGCAAGTAATATGGTTGATTTTGCGCTTGCGGATAATCATATAATTGAGCTTGCGGGTAAGAATAATATGGCATAGTCGGTTGAGCATACTGTGGTACGTTCATTGCAACTTGACCAACACCCGGTGCACTCACTGAAGGATTGTGTACGTCAATCTTTACTGCATTGTAATTAGGAGCAGGAGTTGCCTGTGATAATTGAGGCATGTAAGGCTGCATTTGGGGCTGCAAGTAAGGATTTACTAAATTTGGAGCTTGAATCATTTAATTTCTTCCTTTCGATAAAATATCTTCCATATTTTTATTCTACTGTTTAAATAATCCTCAAGATATAAAATTGCTAAAAATATAGAATTTTTTAATAATTCTTAACAAAATTTATGGATAATTTTACAATTACTAATAAAATTTTGTTTATGCTATAATGTAAGAGAACACGACTTTACGGGATTTAAAAATTATGTTAATTAACAAAAATGATAGAAAATCTATACGTTCTGTATTTGGTAAAACGTTAGCAGAGTTAGGCAAGACAAACCCTGATATTGTGGTTTTAGATGCTGATTTATCATGCTCGACACAAACCCAGTTTTTTGCTAAAGAATTTCCTGACAGATTTTTTAATGCGGGGATTGCCGAGCAGGATATGATTGCCATGGCTGTCGGACTTGCTTCTGTCGGTAAAATACCCTTTGCTGCAAGCTTTGCTATGTTTGCAACCGGCAGGACGTATGACCAAATCAGGAATTCGGCATGTTATCCCGAGTTTAATGTAAAAATTATCGGAACTCACGGCGGTGTTACTGTAGGGGAAGACGGTGCAAGCCATCAGGCTTTGGAAGACGTTGCTTTAATGAGGGGAATTCCTAATATGTCGGTAATTGTTCCCGCTGATTGCCGTGAATGCGAAGAAGTTATTAAGTTTGCTGCTGAAAATTACGGTCCTATGTATATAAGAATTCCAAGAACAAATGTATGTAATATTTTTGATGAAAAATATGAATTTGATTTTTGCAAGGCACAGGTCTTGGAAGAAGGCGAAGATGTTACTTTAATAACTAACGGTGAAACTCTTGCAGAAGTTATTGAAGCTGCTGAAATACTTAAAACACAAGGATATTCAATCCAGATAATTCATGTTCCTGTTGTAAAACCTTTAGACGGAGCAACAATTATCGAACATGTTAAAAAGACAAAGTTTGTTATGACTGTTGAAAATCATTCTATCATTGGCGGTTTAGGCAGTGCAATTTGTGAACTGCTTTCGGAATACTATCCTGTTCCTGTTCACAGAATAGGAGTGAACGATACTTTCGGACAAAGCGGAAAATGGGAACAATTGCTTGAATACTACGGTTTAAATTCAGAAAAGCTTGCTATAAGTATTAAACGATATGTTGATAAATATCGTCTTGTTAAATAAAGTTATAAGGAAAAATTATGATACAATTCAGAGCTGTTACAAAAAAATACAAAAATGATAATTACGCATTGAAAAATGTTAACCTTGACATTCTCTCAGGTGAATTTGTATTTATTGTAGGCGCATCAGGTGCAGGTAAATCTACTTTAATGAAACTTTTGTATAATGAAGAACGCCCTTCAAGCGGTACTGTTACTATAGGCGGTATTAACATTGCAAACCTTTCTAATGATAAAGTGCCTAATTTAAGAAGATGTATGGGAATTGTTTTTCAGGATTATAAATTGCTTCAAAATCAAAGTGTGTATGATAATGTAGCTTATGTAATCAGAACGCTGGGGATAAGTTCCAGAGAGATTAATGCAAGAGTGTCAGGTGCTTTAAAAATTGTAGGTTTATACGAAAAAATGAATGCAACACCTTCTGAACTTTCAGGCGGTGAGCAGCAGAGAGTAGGGATTGCACGTGCAATTGTAAACGGTCCCCCGCTTTTGATTGCTGATGAACCTACAGGAAACCTTGATCCTAAAAACTCTATGGAAATCATGCAGATTTTGGATCAGATTAATCAAAGAGGTATTACTGTTATTGTTTCTACCCATGACAATGCCATGGTAGATTATTTCAGAAAAAGAGTTATTACACTCGATAAAGGTGAAGTGGTAAGGGATATACAAGCAGGTACGTATGAATAGTTCAAAATTAAAAATAAAGAAAAAAGTTAAAAAGCACATTCCTAAAGATTGGCTGTGCGAGCTTAGAATTTTATATCGTTTGACTAAGGAAACAATACATGATGTCAGCAGAACCGGTATTGTTAATGTTGTTATTATCACAACTATGGCGGCTATTTTAACTATTTTCGCTTCGTTTTTCCGTTCTGCTTTGTCTATATCTGCTTTTGCACATGAATTGGGAAATGTGCTTGAAATCTCTGTTTACTTGAAAGAGGATGCAGATGCAAACGTGGTTAAAAACAGAGTAAAAGAATTTGAACATGTGGAAAATGTTACTATTATTCCTAAAGCTTCTTCATGGTCAAATTTGAAACGTGAAATGGATTTGCCTGATATGGAAAATCCGCTTCCTGATACACTTCATGTTAAGGTTGATAAACCAGAAAATATTGATGTTGTGTTTAAAAATGTTAAACAGTTAAAATCTGTTGAAGACATGAGTTATGCACAGGATCTGGCTAAGAAAATAGAAGCAATGAACCATGTTGTAAATACTATTACGGTGTTTATCGTAATTATAATGGGAATTTTGACTATTACTATTATTAATAACACTATTCAGCTTGTAATTCAGTCCAGAAAAGAAGAAATTGAAATTATGAGGCTTATGGGAGTTTCTAACTGGTATATCAGGTTCCCGTTAATTATGCAGGGTGCTTTTTACGGGTTCTCCGGGGCGGTTATTGCGCTGCTTCCTTTGAACTTTGTACAAAACGGTTTGAATAACATGCACCAATTCTTTATGGTGCCTACACCTTTGTATGCTCAAAATCTTGTAATTGCTATTATGTTTACAATGGCTATTCTTTTTGGGGCAGGCGGAAGCTTCCTGTGTATTAAGAAACATTTACAGGTATAATTAATGAACTCAAAAAACAGCATAGTTTTAATATCAGATGATAAAAATCTATCGGAAAAGATTGCATCAAAATTAATATTTTTGCGCAATAATGATGAGGTTTTATTTTCCGGTTACGATGATGCTGTCAGTTCTGTAAAGCTTGCACAGGCTCAAGTTGTTCTTGTTCATGAAACAAATTCAAAAACTAAAACAGTGGAATTAATTTCCGAGTTAAAAAAGGATGTTAATCTTTGCATAATTTTGCTTGTTAATAGTATAAATGCTGATTTGATTTTAAATGCTTATGATGCAGGAGCTGATGATTATGCTTTGGCAGAAGCGGAGAATTTTGAGCTTGTTATCAGGACTGTCCATAACATTAAACATACTTCCGTTAAGTTTAAAGCTTTGAGAAATTTGAAGCTTTTGGAGCAGCTGAATGTAATAGATGACATGACAGGTTTGTATAATTATAAATATGCAAAGCAGGTTATGGAAAACGAGATTGATGATAATCTTCTTGATGAAGCTTCTTTTATGGCTTTGTCGCCTGATGAGGAAAGCAAAACTCATTTTTCAATCGAAAAAATGGCTTCTGTTATTTTGGCATCAATAAGAAGTCAGGATATTGCTGCTTTAGGTAAAGGTGCTAAAGTATATATACTTCTTCCTAAAACAGATGTTAACGGCTCAATCACCGTTTTGAATAAAATAAAAGAAGTATATGGTGCTGATTTTAGAGTATGTGCAGGAATATCTGCCATTGCACATAAGGATTTCAGCGAAATTGAACATGATGCTTTACATGCTCTTTCCGAAGCAATTGCTACGAATTCTGATTATGTTATTGCAACGGAAAAAGAAGATACTCTTGATGAGTGGCTTGATGATTCCGTTGAAATGCCAAGAAATTATAAAATTTTCAGACAAATTTTTAATAAAAAAATGGAAAAAGTTATTGCTCCTGTATTTTTCAGACTTCAAAAAGCTTATGAAGAAAAATTGTTCGATACTAAAATTGAGCAGTATACTGATGATGAACAGTGCGTTTTCCATTTGAAAAATAAAAATCAGGATAGTACGTTAAGGATTGTATATCCGGGATTTGCAAAAATAATTGTTTACATTACCCATGAGGGGCTTGATAGCCCTGAAAACCGTGAAATACAACTGGCTTTAACTAAGATTTCACAAAAAGAGCTGATTAAAATAGTAGAAGACTTTATTAAGGAATTTAAGTATACTGCAGTATAAAAAGGAGAAAATTATGAACACATTATCCGCAGAAAACAGTTTGGTATTAATCATAGATATTCAAGATAGATTGGTAGCTGCTCTGGATAAAGACATCATTGTGACAAACGCTGTAAAAGTTGCAAGTGCAGCAAAATTATTAAGTATTCCTGTTCTATTGACAGAACAATATCCGAAAGGTTTAGGGCATACTGTGCCACAATTGAATGAGGTGTTGCCTGAAAATTCGGATGTTGTCGAAAAGACTTTCTTCAATGCTTTGTTGGAGGATGGAATGCTGGATAAAATAAAATCTTACGGCAAAAAGCAGATTGTAATTTTTGGTATTGAAACTCATATTTGTGTTCACCAAACAGCTTCTGCACTTGTTGAAGCTGGGTTTGAGGTTTATGTTATAAAAGATGCTTGTGCAAGCCGTTCTAAATATGAATTTAAACAAGGAATTGATGCTATGCAGGCAAACGGTGTAAAAGTTTCTTGTGTAGAGATTGCATTGTTTGAATGGTTAAAGGGTGCTAAAAATCCTAAATTTAAAGAAGTTCAGGCACTTATTAAATAGAATTAATATCAAGTTTTATTTGAGTTTTGAGCGCATCGAGAGAAGGAAATTTTTTCTCGGTGCGTATCATTTTGTTAAATTTTACTGTTAAGTTTTGACCATATATATCTTTATCAAAATCCAGAATATGCACTTCCAAAAGAGTTCCTTTGCCGTCTACAGTGGGGCGTGTCCCAAAATTTGCTATACCTTTGCCGAATTGTGTATCCACAGAATAAACCCCAAAAGGCAAATCAATAAGTTCAGGAGGGTAAAGCAGGTTGGCTGTTTTAAATCCTATTGTTCTTCCTATCCGGTTTCCGGTTATAACTTCTCCTGAAATTAAAAAGTTGTAGCCCAGCATTGAGTTTGCTTTTTCTATCTTACCTGCTGACAAAAGCTTTCTTATTGATGTGCTGCTGATAATTTCATTATCCTTTTTTTGAGGAGGAAGCTCAAAGTATTTATAGTCGAATTTTTTTGCGTGTTGGGCTAAAAATTTAACATTTCCTGATTTTTTATACCCGAAATTGTGGTTCCAGCCTGTGGAAATTGATGAGGGTGTAAAATGTTTTACCAGAATGTTTTTTAAGTAATCTTCTGCAGTTAAACCTGATATACTTTCAAAATCAAGTTCATACAAATAATCAACTCCCAGTTCTGCAATTTTTTCCTCACGTTCTTTCCGTGTAAGAATGTACTTAGGGCAGACACCCCAAAAGTAACAGCATGGGTGGTCTGAAAAAGTAATTACAGCTGACTTATTTCCGTTTTGATGAGCAAAATCAACGGCATTTTTAATTACAGCCTGATGCCCGAGATGAACTCCGTCAAAGTAGCCCAGTGCTAATGATAAATTAGGATTTTTGTTTAATTCGGAAAATATTTGCATAAGCTAATTATATTACAAATATATATTGAAAACCTTGCAAAAATTTGTTATAATAGTAATGGTTATAAAGAAAGGAGCGTTTATGAAAAGATTTAGTCACGTTGGGGGGGGGGCAGATTTTTAAGCTTCAGTAGCAGTGGTTTTACCCTGGCAGACCGTTTAAGCTCCATTAGCAGTGCGTTTACCTTGGCGGAAGTATTGGTCACTTTAGGTATTATTGGTGTGGTTTCTGCAATGACCGTACCTTCTTTGATGCAGAATTACCAGCGCCAGAGTTATGTTACCCAGCTGCATAAAGTCTATAACGAGCTTAATCAAGCTCTTATACAATACCAAACTGATAAAAATGCGGTAAACTTGACTGAAGCAGGTTTAAATTCACTTCCTGCATTTTCAGAGTTTTTCAAAAAATATTTTAGAATTGTGCAGGATTGCGGAGATACCCCTACGCCTTGTTTTGCAGCAGAATACAAAAAAATATCAGGTGTTAAGTCACATTTTAGCTGTACGAAAAATTGTTTTACACTTGCTAGCGGTGCTTCAATAGGTAATTATTTAGAAATTGGAAATTATGGCACGAATACAATTGTAGCTTTTGATATTGATGTTAACGGACCAAAAGGACCAAATGTTATAGGTCGAGATGCATTTTATATTTTGTTATACAAAAATGGTGTGCTAGATGATTTGTTTTATGATAATACAGTTGTGCCCCCTGCATCAAAAGAAAAGAGAGAAGAAGCCTTTGATACTTATTGTACAAGTACTAATTCATCTTACTGGCATGGCTGTTTTGGTAAACTTTTAAATGATAACTGGCAAATGACATATTAAAAAAAAGAGCCTCTTAAGGCTCTTTTTTTAATTATTATTTATGTGCTGTGCTTTTTAAATGAAGTTCTCTCATTTGTTGTAATGAAGCTTCACCTGGAGCATCGCTCATAAGGTCTTTAGCACCTGAATTTTTAGGGAATGCTATAACGTCACGTATACTTTCTGTTCTGCATAACAACGCAACAAGTCTGTCTAAACCTATTGCAAGACCTGCATGAGGCGGAGTACCGTATTGTAAAGCGTTAACCATAAATCCGAATTTTTCTAAAGCTTCTTCTTGAGTTAATCCAAGAGCCGCAAATACAGCTGATTGAACTTCTGATGAGTGAATTCTTACCGAACCGCCGCCAAGCTCTGTTCCGTTATATACAATGTCATAAGCAATTGATTTTACATTACCTAAATCACCGCTTTTTAATTTGTCTAAGTCTTCAATACAAGGTGAAGTGAACGGGTGGTGCATTGCTTTATAGCGTTGTTCTTCATCAGACCATTCAAACATAGGGAAGTCAACAACCCATAACAGATTGTGTTTGTTTTCATCAATAAGATTTAAAGATTTACCAAAGTGAAGTCTTAATCTTCCCATAATATCGTAAACAAGTTTCGGCTTATCAGCTACGAAGAAAATAATATCTCCTGCTTGTGCACCTGCTCTGTCTTGAATTTGTTTAGCCTGTTCTTCTGTTACGAATTTCAATACAGGTGATTTTGCTGTTCCGTCTTCGTTGTAAATGATATTAGCCAAAGCTTTAGCTCCGAATGATACAGCTAATTTAGTAATATCATCAATATCTTTTCTTGAATATTTAGCACCGCCCGGAATTCTTATACCACGAACAATACCGCCATTTTCAAGAGTATTTTTAACAATCTGGAATTCAGACTGCATAATGATATCACCGATATCAAACAATTCCAATCCGAAACGTGTATCAGGCTTATCTGAACCGAATCTGTCCATAGCTTCCTGCCAAGGCATTTGAATGAACGGAGGTTTTACTTCAACACCTGCAGCTTTGAAAGTTTCGACAATCAAACCTTCAACCATTTTTATAACATCCTGCTGCTCAACAAAAGACATTTCAATATCTATTTGAGTAAATTCAGGCTGTCTGTCTGCACGCAAGTCTTCATCACGGAAACATTTTGCAATTTGGTAATATCTTTCTATACCGCCAACCATCAATAATTGTTTGAAAATTTGAGGTGATTGGGGCAACGCATAGAACTTACCTTCCTGAACACGTGAAGGAACGAGATAATCTCTTGCGCCTTCAGGAGTTGTTTTGTTAAGGATAGGAGTTTCTATTTCCAAAAATCCTTCATTATTAAAATAATTTCTTGTTGCATGACAAATTTTATGACGCAAAGTCAAATTTTTAAGCATACTTTCACGTCTGATATCAAGATATCTGTATTTCAAACGAATATCTTCAGAAACGTTTTCATCATCTAATACAAACGGCAATGTTTTTGCTTCTGATAAAACTTCAACAAATTCAGGATACATTTCAACTTGTCCTGTAGCATATTTTTCGTTATATGTTTCTTCAGGACGGCGTGTAACTTTGCCTTTTACTGTAATTACGTATTCGGAACGTACTTTTTCGAATACTTTGTGTACATCGGGGTTAATTTGCGGGTTTGCAACTAATTGGAAAAAACCGCTTCTGTCTCTTAATTCAATAAATAAAATACCGCCTAAATCTCTTACGGTTGAAACCCAGCCTGACAGGGTAACTTCTTCATTGATATTGTTAAGATTGAGCTCTCCGCAATTGTGGTCTTTCATCTTTGTTTTTATCATTTTATCTTCCTTTTCTTATTTGGATATAGACTTAAGCCTATTTTATCAAAAACATAGAAAAAAGAACATAAATATGAAGAAAGTTGTTAACTAATCAGCGTCTGCTGCGAGCTCTTTGTCGTGGCTGCTGGCGTTGTTGCATTTTGGAATTTTCTTCTCCGTCTTCCTCTTCTTCATCTTCGTAATAATCGTCGTATTCATAGTCATCAGGCAATATCTCAATGATTTGCATAGTCATAATACAGGAAATATTTACGTGAAGCTGAGGTGATTTGTCAGGACGAAATGCAAGATTTTTTCTGTCTTTAACTTCACAGTTTTTTAGTGTTATAAACTGGAAACCGCCATTGAGTATATAAAACAGCATATTATCGGGAATTGAATTGCTAAATCTCATATTTTCGGGTAAAAGCAATTCGCCTTCAATATGTTGTTCATTTGTAGTGATTAAAACCTGCATTCTCGGTAAATCATTAATCATCATTTTGCTATCTCCTTTGATTAGATAAGTTGGTATGTTTGTTTAAGGATAAAACAAGTATAGCATAGTAATAAGAAAATGTATGTTATTGTAATCCTTTTAAACATTTCGCTGTATTTATCGTTGTTGTTATTTATATTTTGCCCGAATATTATAAAAAGTAACGGTAATGCGGGAAGGAAATATCTTCCCTGTATACCGACAATTTTTTCCCAGCCGAAAGGTGTTGCCATAATATATAATAATATGCAGGTCATTAATATGTATAATAAAAATACAAAACTTGCAAAAATTTTAAGCGAGGACTTAATTTTGTATTTTTCCTTAATAAATATAAATATGCAAAAATATAAAATTATAGTAAGGTAATATATTGCGTTGTCTAATCTTATGTTGAAGTATCCCAATATTCCTATTGTACTCATTACCCATTCAATCCAAAAATATTTTATTGTATTAATTAGTATAATTGAGAAAGAAACCGGGCAGTGAAGTACAAAATACTTATTTAATTCAGTGTACGTAAGAGATTGTGTTGCCAGATAGTTGCTGCTTGACCAGAGATAACTTGTGAATAATGTTATTGAAATTAAAAATAAAAAAATGAGATATTTATTTTTCTTTATAGGAATAAACGGAACTAAAAACAACGGTAATATTACGCCTTTAGATAAGGCTCCGGTTATACCGAAAAGGCACAGCAGCGGAATGTCTTTTTTATATGAGAATTCTTTTTCCTGATAAATTAATTTAAATATATACGCAAAGAACAAGAAAGCAAAAGCATTACTAAAAGAGTCGGCAGAGTAAGACATTCCTTCAAATATTGACATAGGAAGCAGAGCCGTAAACATAAACAGCCATTTAAATACAGGAGTAATTCTTATAGCAGCGGTGATTAGCAGAATCCATATTAAAAGGTTACAAATTCTACCTGCATGCACATTATCGGGAAATGTTTTTATTCCAAGAGCCGATGCTGTATACATTACAGGAGAATAACCGCTTGCACCGTGGAATTTATAAGTACTGTTTTTTAATTCTTCCTGTGTCATTTTTTCAGGCGGTTTGTTGTATAGTTTTCCTAGGGAAACCTCTTTTGCACGAACATAGTGAGTAAGTTCATCGGGAACCTCGTTAAACGGTGTCAAAAACATTATCAAAATTCCAAAAACAAAAGCAAATATTGCAAAAAATATTTCAGGATGATTTAACTTCATTTTGCACCTTTTAAAATTGTTTTGCATATTTTATATGAGTCATTGAGCGGCTTAAAATGACTGTTTTTATTTTTATCTATGTAAATTGTTTTTATAGGTATTTCTGTTATTTCAATATTATATTTTCGTGCTTTAATGAGCATTTCTGTTTCAAATGAAAAATCAGAAAGATTAACATCAAGAAGATTTCTAGCAAATTTTACAGGAATTCCACGAAGCCCTGTTTGTGTGTCTTTTAAATTTATTCTGTGAACCAAATTCATAAAAAATGAAACAGAAATATTTCCTAGAATACTTCGTAAAGGTATATGTTTTCCTTTGAACAATCTGCTTCCAAGATAAAGATTATCAGGTAAACTGTTTAATTCCCGGCATATTTTAACTATATCTTCCACACTGTGCTGTAAGTCGCAATCTGCGGTTACTATTCCTATACAGTCGGGATAATTTTCTATAATATAATTAATACCATTTTTAAGAGCCTCGCCTTTTCCTAAATTAATATTGTGTGTAAGCACTTTTTCGGGGGGGGGGCACTTTTTGAGCAAATTATCAAACACCAAATCGGAGCTGCTTCCGTCATTTATTATAACAATCGGCGTTTCTGGCAAGCTGCACTTTAATTCTTCAACAAGTTCAATTAGCCTGTTGTCAGGATTATAGGCAGGTATTAATATGCAGATATTTTTCAATTACTTCCTCGTTAAAAAAATAAAAAAGCAGGGTAAAATCCCCTGCTTTTTTAAGTCTGATTTATTTTTTGTCGAACATTTGTTTAATGCCGTCAACAGAAGATAATATTCCTGTAGCTTCATATGGCATGTATACAACTTTATTGTTTTCTCCGCTTGTGATAGCAGTCATTGTTTCTAAGTATTTCATCGCAATTAAGTATTTGTCAGGCTGTCCTTTGTCTGCTAATGCTCCAATAATTCGTTGAATTGCTTCTTTTTCAGCATCAGCTTCAATAATACGAGCCTGTGCAATACCTTCTGCTTTCAGGATGTCAGCTTGTTTAGCACCTTCTGCGGAGCGGATAGCAGCTTCTTTTTCACCTTCCGCTTTTCTGATAGCTGCTTCTTTAAGACCTTCAGCTTCTGTAATTGTAGCTTTCTTTTCTCTGTCAGCTTTCATCAATTTATCCATTGATGCCTGAATATCAGCAGGAGGGAAAATATCCTGAATTTCAACACGGTTAACTTTTACACCCCATTTGTTGGTTGCTTCGTCAAGAGTTGTTCTCAATTCATCATTAATTTTACCTCTTGAAGTCAATGTTTCTTGAAGATCCATTTGTCCGACAAGGTTTCTTAATGTTGTTTGGGTTAACTTTTCAATAGCTTCAGGCAGGTTTTTAATTTCGTAAACCGCACTTTTAGCATCAACGATTTGGAAGTAAATCAAAGCGTTAATTGTAATTGAAACGTTATCTCTTGTAATTACGTTTTGACGTGGAAAATCATACATTTGTTCTCTCAAGTCAATTCTGTCAACTGCTTTAAGATAATATACGTTTCTTCCGTCAAAGCCTTTTTGTGAAACTTTTTCCAGAATGCTTCTCGGAGCCTCCAAAATCGGGAATATAAAGTTAGGACCTGCACGAAGAGTTTTTTCGTAACGTCCCATTCTTTCAATGATAACTTCTTGCTGCTGTTGAACGATAATAATACCTTTAAATACATAAATTAAAAGTGCAACGAGCAGTATTAATAATAAAATACCCATAATTGTCTCCTATATTCTTTCTACTGTTAAAACTAAACTGTCATATTTAACGATTTTTACTTCTGTACCGGCAGGAATTTCTTCATCGGAAGTAACTCTTGCTTCCCATCTTTCATCATAAATAGTAATAGCACCTGAAAATCTTGTAACCGGTTCAATTACTTTTACAATTTTGCCGATGTATTTACCTTCCATTCCGGTTTCCTGCAATTTGTTTTCTCTGTTTTTCAGTAAAACAGGACGAAGAAGTGCTATAAATAAAATTGATAAAATTACATAAATAACAGTTAAAATTACCCAGCTGTGAATAAACAATGCCAGAATGGCAGTCGCAAAACCTGCAAAGGCGAGGTTTAAAAAGAACATGGACGGCACAACCATCTCAAGTATCAAGCAAACCAGCCCTACAATTGCGAAAATTTCCCATAAAACCATATTTTCGACTCCTTTTTTATACCCAGATAATAGCATATTTTTCAGAATCCGTCAATTGTCTGCGGTTGTGTAATATCCTCTTTGTTGTAATATTTTAATATGATTACTTTTGATTCATTAACATTAAAAGCGTGGCTTGAAGAAAATCAGGAATATTTAAAAGGTGCCAGAATTCAAAAAATTCAGCAGCCTACACGTCGTGATTTTGTTTTTTCTATACGAAAAGGTGGAGAAACAAAAAAACTTTATATTAATATTAATCCGCAATGCTACCATGTATGTTTTATGAACAAAGAAAATGAGGCAAAAAGGCTTATTGAAATTCCGCAGAAACCTCCGATGTTTTGTATGCTTCTTCGAAAATATCTGGAAAATGCTGTTATTTCAAAAGTTGAACAGCCGCCTTATGAAAGGATTTTAGAGTTTTATATAGAAACTTTCAATGAACTTTCCGAGAAAATATATCTCTGTCTTGCAATCGAGCTTATGGGAAAGCACTCAAACGTTATTTTATACAGCTATGATACAAATTTGATTATAGGATGTGCACATAATGTAGGAGCAGAGAAAAGCAAAGAAAGAGAAATGGCAGGAGGTCTGCCGTATATTTATCCGCCCGGACGTCCGAAAAACTGGTATTCAAACGAAAATTCTTTGTCTGTGGAATGTGATGATTTTAATTCTAAAATTGATGATTATTACGCTGAATGTATTCATAATGACAAGTTTAAAAAAATACAGGATACATATAAACAACTGATTACACGCAGATTAAAGAAAGATGAAAACTCGTTAAAAAAAATGATGTACAGGCTTGAAAAAGAATTCAATGCTGATAAATATCGTCTTTACGGTGACTTGATAATGGCAAACCTGTACAATCTTAAAGATTATTCAAAATTTGTTAAAGTTTATGATTATGAAAACAATAAAGATATTACTATAGAACTTGATGAAACAAGAACCTTAAAAGACAATGCCAACAAGTTTTATAAGCTTTATAACAAAGGGAAAACTTCTGTTGAAAAGCTTACTGAATTGACAGACAACTTAAGAAATTCAATAAACTATTATGAACAAATTCTGTATTCTCTGGAGATAGCTTCTTCCGTTGAAGATTTATTTGAAATAACATCAGAGATAGAAACGGAGAAAGAAAAAAAATCTGTCAAAAAGTCTGCCGTAGAACCTCTTGAGCTGAATATTGACGGCTGTAAAGTGTTTGTAGGAAGAAACAACAGGCAGAATGATTATATTGTGTCTAAACTTTCGAGAGATGAAGATATTTGGCTGCATACAAAGGATTGTGCCGGCTCGCATGTGCTTTTGCGCTGCGATAATCCGTCGGATGAACTGATTTTAAAATGTGCTGAACTTGCCAAAGAATATTCAAAAGGTAAAAACTCATCTAAAGTAGGTGTGATTTATACAAAAAGAAAATATTTAAAAAAGCCGCCCGCTGCTAACTTAGGCTATGTTACTTATAAAAACGAACGGGAAATTATTCTTTGATGTTGGAAGAAATTTTAAACATAACTGATAATGTTGATATGGCAAAGAAACATGTTATAGCACTTGTCGATTGTGATTCGTTTTTCGTGTCCTGCGAGCAGGCGGTTAATCCGGAATTAAAAGGAAAACCCGTATGTGTTATGTCAGGTCGTGGTCAGTGTGTAATTTCACGTTCAAAAGAGGCTAAAAAACTCGGGATAAGAATGGGGATGCCCTACTTTCAAATAGAAGGTGCGATGAAAAAAGCAACATATATAAATGCAAACCATGATTTGTACTGCGAAATTTCAGAAAAAGTTATGAATGTGCTTAAAACAATAAGCCCCAAAGTTGAAGTATATTCTGTGGATGAAGCCTTTGTTGATTTAACGGGATTAGAAAGACTTTATAAGAAAAATTATTACGAAATTGCACAATTTATCAGAGAAGAAATTAAAAATAAAGCGGATATTCCTGTATCAATAGGTGTAAGTTCTTCAAAAACTCTTGCAAAACTTGCATCAGATAAAGCAAAAAAACTCGATGAAGGAGTATTTTTGATTGGTTCAAGGAAAATTCAGCCCGAACTTTTGAAAACAAGTATTGATGAAATATGGGGAATTGGAAGAAATCTGTCTGCATTGTTCAGAAAAAACGGAATACTTACTGCTTACGAACTTGTTCAGCAGAATGATTTATGGCTTAATAAGCAAATAGGAATACGTGGTCTGGAGATGAAACATGAGCTGTTGGGAGAAATGATTTCTCCTGTGGATGACAGTGTCAAACTCCCTAAGTCAATCCAAAAGACAAGTGCACTTGCAAAATTTACTTCCGATAAAGAGTATTTGAAAAATTCTCTGAATTATCACATTCACAGAGCTTGTGTGAAGCTGCGAAAACTTGATGCAAAATGCTTTGGTATAAGCATATATTTGAGAACAAAAGATTTTAAAGTCTTTTGTGAAAAGCGTGTTTTAAATAAGGCTACCAATTTTGAGCTTGAAATATCCGATATAATTTTTGAGCTTTTGGATGAATTGTATAACCCGAAAATTCTCTATCGCAGCACGGGAGTTATTTTAGATATATTTGAACAAAATACCGAAGCTCAGTTATCAATCTTTGATAATCCTGAAGATGACATAAAGAAAGAAAAACTTACTAAATGTTTTGATAAACTTGAAAGCCGTTTTGGTAAGAATATTATACAAACAGGGTTTGTAAAAAAGGATGTATGATTATTGCAAATGTTTTAGTATATTGTTATAATGAAGGAGCACCAGCGTAGCTGCTGGATCCGCCACATCGGGTTTTGCATAATAATTATAGAAAGGAGCAATTTATGAAAAAGTATAGTTACTTCGGGGGGGGGGCAACCTAAAAGCTCCAGGATTTACACTTGCTGAGGTTTTAATAACGCTTGGCATTATCGGTGTAGTAGCCGCCATGACGTTACCTGCCGTAATCAATGAAACACGGGATAAAGAATATTCAGCAGCCCGTAAAAAGGCTTTAGCAACAATCGGCGAAGCAGTCCGAATAATCACAGTACATGGTGAGATTTCCTCAGGAAAAGATGCTGAGGATTTTGTGGAACATTATCTTAAAAAGCAGCTTAGTATAGCTAAAACGTGTTCTAATAATGATTTACAAGCTTGTGGCATTCCTGCCGA
>HF991483.1:101620-107735 GCA_000433095.1 Clostridium sp. CAG:967
TTCCTGCTGAAATAACTTCATTAGCAGGCACAAAAATGAAAATGCCAACAATAATAAAAGAATTGGCTGAGAGCATTTCAACTGGAAGTATAGTTGATGCTTCCTCAAAAAGTTACGGTTTTGTGATGTCCAACGGTTATTCCGTAAATTTATTTTACAACCCGAATTGTCTGAGTGACAATAAAGATACAGGCTACAATTTTGCTCAAGACAGAGTATGTGTAAATGCTATATATGATATGAACGGTCTTCGAAAACCGAACACTGTCGGTAAAGACATCGGTTTTGTAACAATTTTATATCCGGATGAGAGTTCTATTGCCGTAGCCCCTGATGTTGTAAAGCAAGATGCAGCACCTGCAAAATTTGACAACGCAGCTGCAAGCTGTACAACCCAAAACAAGGAATACACACTTCCTAATCGTGACGAGCTCTTAGCTATGTATTATAACGGTTATCTCTTGCTAATTACGGTATACTACTATTGGTCTGCCACTGAGGCTTCCGCAGAGTATGGTTGGGCACAAGATTTCGGCACTGGCGCCCGCTTTGGAACCGATAAGCGCACTGTGCTCGAGGTCCGCTGTGTCAGGAGGTAAGATAAGGATCTCTTTATCCAGTGTGGGAAAGGCAGGCTTTGCCTGCAAAAAAAATGACGGCCTATATTTCTGATACCGTCAAGCTTATGAATTATATATGTATTGTTGCGATAGTTTCTGTATTGGTCACTCAAGCTCTCTCTTATATTATATATATGCCCAATAACTAATTCTATTTAACTATATGTAAAGAAATATTTCTAATTCTTTAGAATTAGTTAGCGATTGTTCTAATACTTAAGATGTAATCAAATGTAATGTCAACACTAGTTATTCTTGCGAGCTTCTTCTTCTCTTACAAATTCTACTAAACCTTCTAAATGCTTATCTTCCATTGCATTAATCAGGTCAGTTATGCTGTTGATTTTCTTTAATGCAAATCCTGTTTCTGCAAGCAGTACACAGTCATTACATAATCTGTAACCTTCATATTCTATTGAGCCTGCAAGGCATTTATTTTCTCCGCAGCAGTCACAATCAAAGAATTCATCAACGATATCTGGATTATCTTCTATGTCGTCAATTCTCATTTGTTCAACTACCTGCGCCATTTCTTCGGCTATTTCTTTTTCTGTTTTCATTATTTTATTAAATCCTTCATTTTGCTTACGGCTTCGGCAAGCCCTGTAAATACTGCACGAGAAATTATACTGTGACCTATATTTAATTCATATAGCCCGTCTATCTCATGCATTCTGTGAACGTTTTCATAGTTTAGTCCGTGACCTGCGTTTACTTTTAAACCTAAGCTTTGTGCTAATTCTGCCGATTTTTTAAGTTTTTGAAATTCTTCTTCTTCCTCAGGATAGCCGTATGTTTCAGCGTAAGTACCTGTGTGCATTTCTATGAACTGTGCGCCTGTTTTGGCAGAAGCTTTTACCTGTTCTTCATCTGGATCAATAAACAAACTTACAATTATACCGGCATCAAGGAGTGGTTTAATAAATTCCGTAACTTTTTCAAGCTGTCCTGCAACATCAAGACCTCCTTCGGTTGTAACTTCCTGACGCTTTTCTGGAACAAGACAGATAGAATGCGGTTTGATTTCAAGGGCTATTTGCTGAATATCTTCAGCCATTGCCATTTCGAGGTTTAATTTTGTTTTAAGAGTGTTTATAAGTGTATAAACATCTTCATCCTTAATATGTCTTCTGTCTTCACGTAAGTGGGTTGTAATTGAAGCTGCGCCGTTTTCTTCTGCAATTTCAGCTCCTTTAATAACGCTTGGTTCAATACCTCCTCTTGCGTTTCTTAAAGTTGCTATGTGGTCTATATTTACGCCTAATAACATATTTACCTCTTTTCTATTTTTTTAATGCCTGCTCCCGTGTAATTTTCAAAAGAGCCGTATAAGACGGCAGGATTGTTGTTTTGCCGTTTGAACTTGCAATATCAATTGCTTTTTTTATATTTGGTTCTACAATAATTTTGTCTTGCGGTATTCCTGCATATTTAAGACGTGTAGCCATATCATTGGCACGTATGCCTGTAGTTATTACAAGTTTTTGTGCATCTTTAAGCTGTTCAAAATCGCTGTCCCACAGCCAGGAGATATCACGACCGTCTGCATAATTATCATTGATTGCAATTACAATATTTGATTTTAAGTCAACTGTTTTTAAAACTTCGCTTGCTCCTGTCGGGTTTTTAATAAGCTGAATTACAGCAGGGTTCCCGTTAATAATGCGTTTTTCCGTTCTTCCGAATATTGCTTTGTAATTATCAAGTGCTTTTTGTATTTCTTGTTGGTTTAGACCTGTTTCGAAGGCGAATGCTATTGCAGCCAAAGCATTATAAGCATTGTATAATCCTGCAAGGTTCACTTTGAATTCATAAGCATCCCCTCGATTTTTTACGGTAATTATTGAGTAATCGTTATA
Source organism: Clostridium sp. CAG:967 (assembly GCA_000433095.1). Taxonomy (GTDB): domain Bacteria; phylum Cyanobacteriota; class Vampirovibrionia; order Gastranaerophilales; family Gastranaerophilaceae; genus Stercorousia. The sequence goes on from HF991483.1 coordinate 104,100, forward strand.
TACTTTAACATCTGCCGGATAATCGCATTCATGGCGTTTGTAGCCGCATTTGGAACAAAAATAATGTCCCTGTTGTGCAAAAAATTGTTTTGAATATTCCAGCGGATTACCGCATAAACAGTTGAATACTTCTGACGGTGCATTTGATTTGTGTTCATAATTGCAGTCGTATTCTACGTTTTCAAAACCGTAATAAACCGCATATTTTGTCCTGTCAAAAGTTGCAACAATCGGATCATCCGCATTTAGTATAAGTTTTAAATCAGGATTTTTATCTATTGCATTTTTAATAAATCCGGCTGTAGTATTCAGCTCGCCGTATCTGTCGAGCTGATCTCTGAAAAGGTTGGTTACAACAAGATAGTCTGATTTCATAAAATCATACAATTTGGTCAGGTAAGCTTCATCAGATTCAATAACAGCATAATCATATCTTTTAAAAGGTTCTACTGACAATGCAAATACGTTTGCAACACCTGTAAGCATATTTGCACCTTTAAGATTGTGGATTACTTTTTGGTTTGCAGTTTCAAGTATATGGGCAATAAGTCCTGAAGTTGTTGATTTGCCGTTTGTGCCCGTAACGGTTATTGTTTTCTTTTTTATATATTTAGAACAGTGTGCCAGAAAATCAGGGCAGATTTTTAAGGTAAGCATACCTACAAATGAAGTTCCTGATGACTTATTTAAAAGTCGTATCCCCATATATGCACACCTTGCGATGATTAAAGCCAGGTAAAATTCTATAAGTTTTATCATAAATAGTCCTTTAGACGTATTCTATTTTCTTTGATATTATTCTATCCTTAATTAATATAATACAAAAGTAAGAATAATAAAAATGTATTTATTTATCGCAATAATTTTTATAGCTGAGCTGATTATTGCTTTTACACTGATATCTTTCACGGTAAAAGCAGACAGAAAGGTGTGTGCTTTAAATAAGCGTGTTGTGGAATGTAAGCCGGTAATTCACAAATGTCTTATTTCGGTAAAAGATACGGTTAAAAATCTTCAAAAAACATTTGACAATTGTATTTGCATTGTAAGGCGTAAACGTCAGCAGTTTACAATGAAAATCATTATTGCTGCGGTTATGTATATATCCCTGTTTTTATTTAAGGGGAAATATAAAAAGGCAGGAACATTTTTCCGGCTTGCGGTCTTAATCAAAGACTACTGGGACAGTTTGCCTGTCTGACTTGTAAACTGTAAAAAAATATGTTATAATCAAATTCGAAAGACGAGGTTATGTTATGAGTAAAAATAAATCTTTTATGTTTGGTATGGGCTTGCTTGCAGGTGTTGTAGGCGGCATTGTAGCAGGCGTTTTACTGGCTCCGCAATCGGGTGAAGAATCAAGACGTGAACTTAAAGAAGCAGCTTGCGAATTATATGAAAAAAATTCACCTGCAATTAAAGAAGCTAAAAAACAGGCGCTTGAAAATATTGACTTGATGAAATATAAACTTGAAAGACAGTTGAGAAAATTCAACAATATGATTAAATCTAAAAAGCTTTTGAAAGCTAAAGAACTTGAAGAAATGGATGACGAATACAATCCTAACCTTTAGGAGATGTATTTTTCACGTAATGTAAGGAAATAAAAAAATGGAAATGTCACAATTAGCTTTAAATCAAGGTTTAACTTTCTTAGCGTGGTCTACAGGTATTGTTGTCCTTGTGGTTGCAGGATTTTTGGTAAAATTGTTAATTGATTTATCAACTCTTGCAAAGAATGTAAATGAAACATCAATTCTGTTAAATACAGAACTTAAACCTACTCTTAAAGAACTAAATGAAACACTGGCTTCAATTAATGCTATTGTTAAAAGTACCGATCAAGGTGTGGATAACTTTAAAAGCGCAGTTGAAAAAACTTTTGGCAGAACAAAACTTATATCAGAATCTATTATCGGTGGAATAATTAAAGGATTCTCAACAGTATATGGTATGTTTTCCAAAAAAAGATAGCCGTTTTTGGTAATTAATAGTCAGTCCGAAAACGTTAAAATGTAAACGAAAAACAGTAAAGGAGTAATTTTTATGTCAGCAACTAAATTTTTAGCAGGTTTTATAGTAGGCGGTGCAATCGGAGCTATCGCAGGTGTTCTTCTTGCTCCAAAATCAGGAGAAGAAACACGTGCAATGATTGCAGATACTGCAAAAGATACTTTGAAACGTGCAGATGAAACAGTAAAAGAAATTCAATCTAAAGCAGATGATGTTGTTTCTGATATGCAAAGAAAAGGTGATGAAATTAAAGAAAAACTTCAAAACCTTATTAATCAGCAGAAAGAAACTAAACAAGAAGCTTAACAAAAAAGGGCGAAAGCCCTTTTTTTATTACCATGGATAATCATCACTGATTTCCCAGTTATCCAGCATAATTACAGCCGCACAGTAGATCCCGTTTTTTTGACAAGCTCTAGAGTCAGGTCCTTTCAATAAACTATCTCTTGATAAGTGTTCTTCTTCCGGAATTTCGGCAATGCGACCAAGGCCATAAGGTTTCAATCCTTTTTTATCATCAAAGCTAAACATAAATACATCTTTGCCGTATTTATTTGGTCGTTTTAAACCATTTATGTCTACAATTATTGTAAACCCGTTATACAGCGGGTATGCTGCAATAAGTGCTCCGTTTGTAAGTATCAGTTTTTGTGCAAGTTTAAACTGTCCATATCCATCACATACCGCTCCGGTTCTACAGTACATATGAAAATCCTGTGAAAGTTCATCAGGAGAGAATTCTTCAATAATTTTGCAGTATGGTTTTAAATATTGATCAGTAAATGTCTTACTGCTAAGGGACGAGTTTTCTATAATACCTAAGTCGTTTTCAGCCATTCTTAGTGCCTGTGCCATTACCGAATAAGTCTGTTTTAATTTAACTGTTGTCTGCATTTTGGTGTGTTTTGTGATAAGAGCAGGAATTGTTAAAGCTGCAATAACTCCTATTATACCAAGCGTAATCAATGTTTCTGATAGTGTAAATCCGTTATCCATATTTCTCCTTTTGTAGGTAATTCCGAACAATGTATAAGTATTATAACATTAGCATGAAAATTATGCAAGCTGAAAACAAAGAAAAAAGGCAGTTATTATTGCAGGCGTTAGCTAAAACCGTAAAAGAATTACGGTTTAAAACAGGAAAATCTATAAGCTTAATCTCTAATGAGTTGAATGTGTCGAAATCTATTTGGTCAGATGCAGAGGCTGGCAAGTCTGATTTACAATTTTCCACTTTTTGGAGAATTGCTGAAGCGTTAGATATTACTCCTGAGGAGTTAATAATAAAAATAAAGCAAAATTTGAAGGAAAATATAAGTTTTATAGAATAAATTTAATCTTTATTTTTTAGTGCATCTTCAAGGGCTTTTTCAAGGACTGTAATTTTATTTTCCAGTACCTGAATTTTTGATTCGCTTGATGAATTTGTTATCGAACCTTTTTCAAGTTCTCTTTTGTAAGCATTATATTTTGTTTTTAAGGATTGATAAAGCGGTCCGAAAAATGTTATTGCTGCTATTTCACCGAGTATGAATATTATAAGTGTATATAGAGCCATATTTAAAGTTATAGTATGAGGAGTAAGCCTTAAAATCTCTGCAATTTTGCTGCTGAGAATTGTAA
>HF991483.1:107783-174824 GCA_000433095.1 Clostridium sp. CAG:967
TTCCTGCTGTATCCTGATAATTCATCAGGATTAAAATACATATAACTAATGTAGATATTATGGAGATAATTTGCATTTTTACCTTCTTTCCATACTTTGGGTTAAATATTTCAGAACCTTATTAATTTTTTCGTCAGGCTCAATTTGTAACTCTATTATTTCATTACCAAAAGGTTTTGTAAAGCTCAAATAGTAGGATTGTAATACTTGTTCTTCTGTCTTAACCTTTCCCTGACCTGCTCCGTATAAGGTGTCATTATATATAGGGTGTTTTTTATAGCTCAGATGTACCCGGATTTGATGAGTTCTGCCTGTTATTAGTGTCAGCTCAAGATATGTATGTTCTTTAAATCGTTCTAAAACCTTAACCAGAGTTCTGCTTTCTTTTCCATCCTCCCGCACCATCATTTTGTGCGGCTGATGAGGGTTTCTGCCTATTGCAAGATTTATTTCATCATTGTCTTTGGGGTAAACTCCTTTAACAACGGCAAGATATTTTTTTGTAAGTGAATGATTTTTAATTTGTTCGGCGAGAAATTCGTGAGCTTTATTATTTTTTGCAATCATCAAAAGTCCTGATGTGTTGCGGTCAAGGCGGTGCAAAATTCCACGTCTGAACTCGCCGTTAATATCGGAAAGATTGTCGCCGTATTTATATAACAGTGCATTAACCAGAGTGCCTTCTCTTTCTATGGTTGTAGGATGTGTAAGCATCCCTGACGGTTTGTTTACAACAGCCATATTCTCATCTTCATAAACTATTTCAATAGGAATATTTTGCGCTTTAATAGCCAAATCTTTTTGTTCGGGTATTTCAAAGCTTATTTTATCCCCCTCTTTTATTGTATATGAAGGCTTTTTGACAGTTCCGTTAATTAATATATCCCCGTTTTTTATAAAATTTTGTATTTTGGAACGTGAAAAATCAGGAGTTATCTCTGACAAATAACTGTCAATGCGTTTATTTTCGTCATTTTCATCAGTAAATATAATCATTTTATTTTTTCTTAATTAAAATTATTATAATCAACGCAATCACGCCGATATTGATAAATATATCAGAAATATTAAATACAGGAAAGTTTACAAAATTGAGTTGAAAATAATCTCTTACAAATCCATAGATAATTCTTTCATGCAGATTTCCTGCAATACCTGCGGAAAGTAAAGATATAAAGAAAATGGATTTTAATGAGATAGATTTTATATGCTTAATAACATGCATTGCAAGCAAAACAAGCGCAATTACGGATAATATAATCAGCAATTCTCTGGAATCCTGAAGAATACTGAAAGCTGCTCCGGTATTTTTAATATAATTTAGTGTAAAAACAGGGTTTGAAAGTTTGTAGCCATGTGTAAGCATTGAAACGAGTTCATTTGATAAATAAATATCAACAAAGATGAAAAATGCATAACACACTGCAAAATATATAAATTTACTTGCCTTTTCCACTGTCTTTTACCTCATCAGTATTTTCCGGTTCTATCTTAATGTATTTGTTTTCCGGAATTACATTAACTCTTGTCATAATGAAAGCAAGACCGCCCATATAAACTTTTACCTCATTTTCGTTATATGGTTCAGCCTTTGTTATTCCCACAGATGCAACCGTATATTCATTAACGTTATTTTTGTTTGATAAAAATACTCTTTCTAAAATATTGTCATCAGGCAGTTTTCTGAAAGCATCGTCTGCTTTTGTCTGCGGATAAACAATATTTTCTTTGCTGATTGATGCTATAACTACAGAATCTGAAGGAGCATCAACTTTTAATGTTGTTGTGTAATATTTATTAGGTCCGATTTGTTTCGGACTGTTTAATTCCATTTTGATGTATCTTGCATCGCCGTATCTTAATGATGATGTTTCTTCAACTATTTTTTCAGAAGAAATAACCCATTTGCTTCCTGTTTTTTCAAGAAAATAAACGCATTTGGCTGTTGAATACAGTTCGCCTATTACCTGAACTTCTCCAACGGTATCTGTAGCTGTTGCTACAGCTGTTTCGTGAACAAATACTGTGGCATAGTTTTCATTAAAATCAATATTTTTGATTTCTGTAGTATAAGTGATATCAGGATAAGTTTTCCATGTTTCGTCAATAAGTTTAAAATAGATATCCTTATTAAACCCGTCAGAGTTGACAAAATTGTCAGAATATAGTGTAGCCAGTCCTTTTAGGTCATACTTGTTTGTATAAACCGTCTGGCTGTCTATTACTTTTTTTACTGCTTCATAATTTGATTTGTATTCTCTGTTTTGCTCAGCTTTTAATTTATAAGTGTTAAATATTCCTGCTTGAGATTGAAGCGGTGAATTTATGCTGATTAATAAAGCTAACAATATTAAAACGGATATCTTTTTCATAATTTTATTATACATAAAAACTTTTTTTTGTGCTAATATTTTTTGTATAAAAAATAGCTAAGGAGAGATATATTATATGAAAGATGCATATTTTCCGCAGGAGATAGAAAAAAAATGGCAAAAAATATGGGAAGAAACAGGAGCTTTTAAAACTCCTGATGACAGCGATAAACCTAAATATTATGCATTGTCAATGTTCCCTTATCCGTCAGGTAAACTTCATATGGGACACGTTAGAAATTACACTATTACAGATGTAATTGCACGTTTCAAAAAAATGAACGGATTTAATGTTCTTCACCCTATGGGTTGGGACAGTTTCGGACTTCCTGCCGAAAATGCGGCTATGAAGCACGGGGCTGATCCTGAAAAATGGACTGTTGAAAATATTGCTTATATGACAAAACAATTAAAAATGTTAGGTTTGTCCTATGACTGGGACAGAGAAGTCACAACCTGCAAACCTGATTATTATAAATGGACGCAATGGCTTTTCCTGCAATTGTATAAAAAAGGGCTGGCATACAAAAAAGAAGCTGCCGTTAACTGGTGTGAAGAATGCGGTACGGTTCTTGCAAACGAACAGGTTATCGACGGCAAATGCTGGAGATGCGACCATGTTGTTGAGAAAAAATATTTATCTCAGTGGTTCTTGAAAATTACTGATTATGCCGAAGTTCTGCTTGAAGATTTAGATAAACTTACAGGCTGGGGCGACAATGTAAAAACAATGCAGGCTAACTGGATTGGAAAATCACAAGGGGCTGTTTTCGAATTTAAAGTTGTAGAAAAAGATATAAATATTCCTGTGTATACTACAAGACCTGATACTGTTCACGGTATTACATATCTTGTTGTAGCGCCTGAATATAAAGATATAGAACTTCTTACAACTCCTGAAAATAAGGAAGCGGTTGAAGCTTACAGAGCTAACGCACGTAAAATGACTGAAATTGAAAGACTTTCAACTGACCGTATAAAAACAGGTGTTCCTCTCGGTACGCACTGTATAAATCCGTTTACGGGTGAAAAATTCCCTCTCTGGACAGCGGATTATGCGCTTGCAGAATACGGTACGGGTGCTGTAATGGCGGTTCCTGCTCATGATACACGTGACTTTGATTTTGCAAAAAAATATAACCTTCCTGTTAAAGTTGTTATACAAAATCCTGAAAATCCTTCGGATTGCAAAGATGAAGCTTATACAGAAGAGGGTATTCTTATAAATTCCAATGAATTTAACGGAATGAAAAATGAAGAGGCTAAAAAAGCTATAACAGAAAAAGCTGTAAGAGAAGGTTTTGGTGAATTCAAAACACAATACAGACTTCGTGACTGGCTTGTTTCCCGTCAAAGATACTGGGGGGCTCCTATCCCTGTTGTATATTGCGAAAAATGCGGTATTCAAACAGTACCTGAAGAGCAGCTTCCTGTATTGCTTCCAAAAGACGTTGATTTCAGTGTTGCAGGTAAATCTCCGATTACTACATCTAAATCTTTTGTAGAAACAACCTGTCCTTGCTGCGGAGGTCCTGCAAGACGTGAAACTGATACTATGGATACATTTGTATGTTCAAGCTGGTATTATTTGCGTTATTCGGATGCGAAGAATGACCAGATGCCGTTTGCAAAAGATAAAGTGAATAAGTGGCTTCCTGTAGACCAGTATGTCGGCGGTATTGAACACGCTATTTTGCACTTGTTGTATTCAAGATTTTTCACTAAAGCTTTAAGAGATATGGGGCTTCTTGATTTTGATGAGCCTTTTGAAAATCTTTTGACACAAGGTATGGTTTTAAAAGACGGTTCAAAGATGTCTAAATCTAAAGGCAACACTGTTGATCCTGATGAAATCTTTGAAAACTACGGTGCTGATACAGCAAGATTATTTATTCTGTCAGATTCACCTCCGGCAAGAGATTTTGACTGGTCAGATGCAGGGGTTGAAGGCTGCTATAAATTCCTGAACAGAGTTTGGAGATTAATTTCTTCCAGCGCTGATGATATTTCTTTGAACTATCCTGTACTTACTGCCGGTTCATTAAAGAAAAAAGATAATGACGATCTTCTTCGTGCGGTTCATATGGCAATAAAGGGTATTACAAATGATATCTCTAATGATTTCCAATTCAATACAGTGATTTCGAAATACAGAGAGCTGGTTAATGCAATCTATGATTGGAAAGCTAAGAAATCAGAACTTGATGATGAAGATAAATCAATATTTAGTTTTGCGATTGTAACACTTGTAAAATTAATGTCACCTGTTGCAGTCCATTTGACAGAAGAAACTTGGAACGATTTGGGCGGTGAAGGTTCAATTCATGAACAAAAATGGCCTGAATGGGACGAAAATCTGGCTAAAGCAAGTTCAATCACTCTTGTTGTACAGATTAACGGCAAGGTTAAAGATAAAATTGAGGCTGATGAAGCGTTATCACAAGAAGAACTGAAAGAGTTAGCGCTTAACAGTCCGAAAATTAAGGAATTAACCGAAGGTAAAACTATAGTAAAAACTATTGTTGTACCAAAGAAACTTGTCAATATCGTTATAAAATAACAATAAATATATTTTTTAAGCCGCCTGAAAAATACAGGCGGTTTTTAATTGCTAAAAAATGTATACTTATGTTTATAACTATAATCCTAATGCTTTTTTTGTATTATAATAAAGTTGTTGATATATACATAATTTAGGGATAGAGTTTTGATAATGTCTGAAAGATTTACTAAAATTACTCCAAAGTCTGAGGGGAAAGTGTCTTTGACACAGAAATATTATTTTATTGCAATAGGTGGTGTAGGAATGAGCGGTTTGGCTAAGTATTTGTTGGAAAACGGATGCGAAGTTTCAGGCTCTGATATTTGTGACAGTAAATATATTGATAAGTTGAGAAATTTGGGCGCAACTGTTTATATAGGACAGAGAGCGGAAAATGTTCCGTCAGATGCAACAATTGTTGCAAGTACTGCTATAAGGGAAGACAATCCTGAAATGATAAGAGCTAAAGAGTTGGGACTTAAAATTTATCACCGTTCGGATATATTGGCTGAAATTTCAAAATGGGGTAAGTTTTTCATCGGATATTCAGGTACCCACGGCAAGACAACAACAAGCGGACTTTGTTCTTATGTATTAGAAAAGGCAGGCTTAAAACCTTCTTATGTAGTAGGCGGCATTATTCCGGAAATAGGATGCAATGCACATTGTCAGGAGGGAAAATTCTTTGCGGCGGAACTTGATGAGAGTGACGGGACAATAGTTAAATATTCTCCTAATATATGTGTGGTTAACAATTTGGAAGCTGATCACCTTGATTTTTATAAAGATGGTTTAAAATCCATATTGGAAACATTTGAAAAGTTTATTTCAAATATGTCAGATGATGCGGTTTTACTGGTAAACAAGGATTGTAAAGCAGCAATGAGTTTGCACAACCATAAAGTTTTGACTTTTGGTTTATCAGATGCTGATTATACTGCGAAAAATATAGAGTTTGGTTCTGAATATACTTCGTTTGATGTTTATTATAAAGGTGAATTTTTAACTGATATGAAAATAATTTTGCGTGGAAAACATAATGTTTATAACGCTTTATCAGTTCTTGCAAGTCTTCATCAGGCAGGCGTTGATGTAAATCTTGTTAAACCGCATTTTGCAACTTTCACGGGTATGGGAAGAAGATTCCAAAAGGTTTGCGAATTCAACGGGGTTACAATATTCGATGACTACGCACACCATCCGACTGAAATCAAAGCTACACTGTCTTCTGCTGAAGGGATGAATGACAAAAACATAATTGCTGTTTTCCAGCCGCACAGATACACAAGACTTAAAAACTTGTGGAATGAGTTTCTTGATGCTTTCGGAGGTGTAGACAGAGTTGTTGTTACTGATGTTTATGCAGCATCAGAAGATGAAATTCAAGGTATAAATTCCGAAAATTTTGTTAAAGAATTGTCAGAAAAAGCTAACTGTGAATACATTTCAGGAAGTATTCGTGATGTTGCTAAAAAACTTTATCCGACTTTAAAAGAAAATGATGTTGTAATTGGGCTTGGAGCAGGAACAATTACAAATTTAGGAAAAGAATTACAGCACCTTAATAATGAGGTAGCAGCCATTGGACACTAATTTTAATATTCAAAAATTAACTTCGTATAAAATTGGCGGCGAAATTGCAAGAATATATTTTCCGGCAAGCATAGAAGAATTCGTTGAAGCTGCAAAAAAAGAACCTGATGTCTTTGTTGCAGGTAATCTTTCAAATGTTCTTGTGTCTTCATCCGGATATAATGGAGCTGTTATTTCAACATCTAAATTAAATGATATTAAAATTGAAGGGAATAAGATTATTGCAGGGGCTGGAGTTCGAGGAACTAAACTTTCGAAATTTGCTTGTGAAAACGGGTTAAGCGGACTTGAGTTTATGATAGCTTTTCCTGGTTCTGTGGGCGGTGAAGTGTTTATGAATGCCGGGGCGCACGGTCAGATGATTGCGGATGTTTTAAGCACGGCAAAAGTATACTGTCCTGATAAAGGTGTTATAAATTTATCTAAGGATGAAATGGAATTCAGCTACAGAACATCAATTTGTCAAAGAAAGCCTTATTCTGTGCTTGAAGCTGAGTTTGTTTTAACACCTCTAGCACAAGATAAAATTCAGGAAAAAATGAATGAGAATTTGTCATTCAGACAAAATAAACAGCCTGCATTGACGTTGCCTAATTGCGGGAGTGTATTCAGAAATCCTCAAGGAGATTTTGCAGGCAGATTGTTGGAAAGTGTTGAAGTAAAAGGTCTTGTGTGCGGCGGTGCAAGAGTTTGGGAAAATCATGCAAACTTTATCGTGAATGACGGAACTGCAACATCGCTGGATGTTTTAAGATTAATGTTTGAAATGCATAAAAGGGTAAAAGAGAAGTATAATATTAACTTAATGCCCGAGGTTAGATTTTTGGGCGGAAATAATGAAGAAGAGGTTGAGATATGCAAAATATTGTATCAAAAATAGATAAGAGTGCTAAAATTGCCGTACTTGCCGGCGGAATGTCATCGGAAGCAGAAATTTCAAAAAGATCCGGAAAAGGCTGCTTTGATGCATTGAAAAGCTTAGGCTATGTAAATGCGGAGTTAGTTGTTGTTGATGAGAATATTGCGCAAACTTTAAAAAACGGCAAGTTTGATTATGCATATAATGCTTTGCACGGTAAATACGGTGAAGACGGATGCATACAGGGAGTTTTAGAAATTCTTCAAATACCTTATACAGGCTGCGGCGTAATGTCAAGTTCGGTTTGCATGAATAAGGAATATACAAAACGAATTCTTTCTACCTGTAAAGATATTCCTTTGATAAAATCTGTTTTTGTGAAAAAAGGTGAAGACGTTGTTGAAAAAACAAAGGATTTGAATTATCCGTTGATTACTAAACCGGTTAATGAAGGATCAAGTTTTGGGATGACAAAAGTAAATTCTCCTGATGAATTGGAAAGCGCTTATTTAGATGCAATAAAATACAATGATGACGTGCTTATTGAAGAATATCTTGTCGGGAAAGCCGCTACTGTCGGAGTAATAGGTGACGGTGCTGAACGTATAGTCACTGAAATCCTTGAAATGCGCCCTAAGCATGAATGGTACGATTATGAGTGCAAATATACGAAAGGTATGACAGAATTTGTTCTTCCGGCAGAGATTTCAAAAGAAATGACTGAAAAAGTCAAAAAGATTGCCTTGAAAGCTTTTGAAGCAGCCGGTTGTTCGGGTGTGTCAAGAGTTGATTTTCATATCGTTGATGATGTACCTTATGTTCTTGAAATTAACACAAGTCCCGGCATGACAGAAACCAGTGATTTGCCAGCTCAAGCCGCAGCTATGGGTATTGATTATGCTAATCTGGTACAATTAATTTTAAACAGCGCAGGATTAAATAAATAATGGATGATGAATTAAATCAACTAAATAATGATGAAATTGAAATTCAGGAAGAATATGTCGAAGTTGTAGAACAGGTAGATTTGCAGCAGCCGCCTATTCCTGACGGAAAACATCTTGTGAAGAAAAAACGCAGGGAACGTTTGATTAGAAAAGGACGTATGAAACAAGAACGTTTTCGTGGTTTTATGCGATTTTTCATATCATTATTCCTTCTTCTGGGGCTTGGATATGCGTTAAGATGCCACGGATGGTATATGGATAAAAACGCATTTAATTATGTCGGCGGAGGTGCTGTTGAGATTATCAATAATAAAATTGTACCTTCTCATAAAGTTCTTGCTTTGTTAAAAAGAAGTAACGTGCCTGATGCGCCTGTATATATGGCACGTACCAATGAAATTAAAAAAGAACTCATGCAGCTTCCGCCTATTGAAAATGTTTACATCAGAAGATACGCTTTCCCTGCAAGAATACAAATTATCATCAGAGAAAGAATTCCTGCAATTACTATTTCTCCTGACGTAAAAGTAGCTCCCGTTGCATTCTTCACTACGGACGGAAAGCTTATCGGACGTGAATATTTGCCGTTAAGCAAGGATTATAAAACTATACTTGTTTTGTCCTACGGCAACAAGGGTGATGATTATCACAAATGGGATCTGGCGAAAATTCAGCAAATAAGGAAAATTGTTAAATATATAGAAACTTATTCTAAAGAACCTGTTGAGTATGTTGATTTCAGAAATCCTAACGATGTATTTGTTAAGGTAGAAACGGTTAATATAAGATTAGGAAAACTTGATGATACGGTTTACAAACGGATTGAAAGAATTCCTTCAATATTGCCTCAGGTAAAACTTGTTGATTCTAAGGTAAAATATCTTGATTTAAGCTGGGAAAAGGTTAACTATTTGAAGTTACAGTAATATAAAAAAGAGGTCATTATGAAAATATCATTAGCTCAGATAAAGTTTAAAACAGCAGATTTTGAATTTAATTATAAAAATATTGTTGAAAATATAAAAACGAATTGTGATTTAATTATTTTTCCGCAGGCTGATATTGAAGAAACAGGCGGTAAAGATTTGGTTTTGGATGAAAAATGCCGTACTTGCCAGTATGAATTTTACCAAAAAATCGCTGATAAAAATTTTCCTGTTAGCATTCTAATCGGTGATATCTTAATAAGAAACGGAGAAATCGAGGTTTCGGAAGACGGATTTTTTGATATTTGCGGTGAAAAAGTTTATGTTTCAGATACTTTCCTTGATGATGTTGAATGTGATTTATATGTGCTGGCAAAGAACAGATATTTTGCTATGAATACATATAAAGATTTTGTTGAAAGTATAGACGTAAAATATGATTTTGTATTTGTGAGTGCTATAGGTATTGCAGATGAAAATGTTTACGCAGGCGGAAGTTTTGCCAAAAACTCCGATAACGGCCTTGTTCTTCAAATGCCTTTCTGTAGAGAAGATATTGATACGGTAGATTTTTCAAGGGTAGTAGAATTTACTAATGAACCTATGGAAGCTCAGGTTTTATCTGTTACAACTTTTGCTTTAAAAGAATATTGTGAAAATACAGGTTTCAAAAAAGTTGTTCTGGGCTTGTCAGGCGGGATAGACAGTGCACTTACAGCTGCTTTAGCCGTAAAGGCATTGGGTTCTGAAAATGTATTGGGTATTCTAATGCCAAGTATGTTTTCTTCAGAAGGAAGTGTAACAGACAGCTTAAAACTTGCAGAAAATCTCGGAATTGAAACTGTTACAGAACCTATAACTCCGTTGTTTGACAAATTTATGACTGAACGTTCAAGAAAACATGATCTGGCAGAGGAGAATTTACAGGCTCGTCTTAGAGGTTTAATTTTAATGTTTTATTCTAACAGAGATAACTATCTGCTTCTTTCAACCGGAAACAAATCTGAAAGTGCAATGGGGTTTGGAACTCTTTACGGAGATTTGGCTGGAGGTTACAACCTTATATGTGATTTGACCAAAACAAATGTTTATAAACTATCAAACTACATTAACAGAGATGAAGAGATTATTCCTCGGGAAATAATTGATAAAGCTCCGTCTGCAGAACTTCACCCGGGACAGAAGGATCAGGACAGACTGCCTGAATATGAAGTTTTGGACGATATTATTGAAATGTATACGGAAGAAAATAAACCGTTTGAAGAAATTTATGCAAAATATGATAAATCTCTGGTTGATGAAGTTGTCAAAAAGATTTACAGAATGCAGTTTAAACGTCACCAGTGCTGTTTGGGTGTTCGCCTTACAGAACGTTCATTCTGCAACGGTTTAAATATGCCTGTTGTTCAAAAATTCTATTAATAAAACAGTTTCATTCAGAGGCTTTTTATTTAGGTAAATTTTTAAAATAATCATGTTCGGATAATGCCTTGTATGTGCAGCCTATGCCGTTCAAACTATTATTAGAAGTTCTGGAGCAATATTGTGCATCGTTTGAAAATTTTGTACCTTCAGCTCCCATAGGCAGTAATTTTCCTGTTTCTGTGAGGTCAAACGTAAACAAATCATGTCCCCAAGCGTTTGGCGGTTTGAGATAACCGTTGACGTCAACTGTTATGAATACTTGCTTAAAATCAGGGTTGCTGTTCTCAATCAGCAAAAGTGTTCCGTCTGTAAGAAGAAGCTGACCGTCATCCAGAAAATTGTAAGTTATATTACCTGATTTAGTATAGTTTTTATAAGTATTTTTTGCATCCGGAACGTAAGAAGTATTTGTAACACAGGCAGCTAAATCAGTGGTTCCTCTGCCGCAATCTTTCAATACATTTAAATGAGGTTTTATTTTTCCCTTCAATTCACCTGACTGCAAATTTAATGGTGAAGGTTCTATTCCGTCTTCATAAGTTATCATTAAGATTGCCTGCTGAATTACGGAAGCATTCTTTTTCAATGCTGTTTCAAGCTCTTTTGCCCTTTTATCAGCAATTAATGACGGCATGGTCAATGCTGCAACTACACCAATTATGCCGAGTGTAATTAAAACCTCGGCTAGAGTAAATGCATAGTGTTGAACATCTTTTAATGCATTTAATTTCATTTTATATTCCTCCTGTATATAATAATAACATATTTTACGTATTGACAGTACGTATAATTTACAAAAATTTACGTATAAACTGTACGTATGAATTCCGAATTTTATAAGTTATTAGGGAATAAAATAAAAAAAAGGCGCAAAGAAATCGGTCTAACTCAACAACAGTTAGCCGATAAGATGAATATAAGTTTAAATTTTATGGGTAAAATCGAAGTTGCCTTTTCTAAACCTTCGCTTGATACGTTAATAGAGCTGGCGAAAGCTTTAGATACATCAGTTTCTGAATTAACTAAATTCGATTAATATTTTCAATGTGTCAAGTTTTTATAAATAAAATAATTGCATTTCTGAAAAAAACTTGTTATAATAAACTATATAGCACGAGGAATTAATGAAACTAACAGTATTGGTTGATAATAATACTTGTAATGACCGTTATTTGCTGGGAGAACCTGCATTTTCAGTATTGCTTGAAAATGACTATCAAAAAACGCTTTTTGATTGCGGGTACAGTGATGCTTTCATTAAAAATGCTTATAAACTCGGACTTGATTTGAGTGATATAACCGAAATTATTCTTTCTCACGGTCATAATGATCATACCGGAGGTCTTTTAAGACTTGAAGATTTATACAGAAAAATGCTCAAAGCAGGTATAAGCCTTAATTTAAAAACAATTATTGCACACCCTGAAGTGTTTGATGTAAATCTTGATGAAAACAATGTTAATATAGGTTATCCGGGGAAACCTGAAACTCTATGCGATATTTTTGAGGTTGAGTACACTGCTGCTCCGAGAGAAATTACGCCTAAATTGATATTTCTCGGTGAAATTGTTAAAAGATATAATACAGACTACAGATATAATGATGATTCGGCTATTGTATACAAGGCGCAAGAAGGGCTTGTTATAATTACGGGCTGCTCTCATTCAGGTATAAGAAATATTATTGAACATGCTAAATATGTTACTAAAGATAACCGGATACACGCACTTATCGGAGGTTTACATCTTTATAACAAAACTGAATATAAAATCAGAGAGATTGGTATTTATTTAAGAGAGCTAAATATTCAGCATTTCTACCCTTGCCATTGCTGTAATCTCAACTCTAAAATTATTTTATCGGAATATTTAAAAGTAAACGACGTTTACTCAGGTCTTGAGCTTACTTTTAATTAACATTTTTAATAATGTGCTTGCAAATCAATATTTTGCATAATATAATTGTTATGCGAAAGTTTTATGGCTTTGGTATGCCAAAAGCTTTTTTGAAAGGACACTTAACCGTGCAATGCACAGAAAGAGGACAAAATGCCAAAAATGAAGACACACAAATCTGCTGCAAAACGCTATAAAGTTACTGCAACAGGTAAAATCGTTAGAAGACAAGCAGGCATCGGCCACTTACTTCAACACAAATCTGCTTCTAGAAAACGCAGAATTTTCAAAACAATATCAATTTCTGATTCACATTTCAAATTGATATCAAAAGAGTTACCGTACAAGAAATATTCTAGATAGGAGGCAGAATAATGAGAGTAAAACGTGGTAATGTATTACGCAAAAGACATAAAAAAATATTAAAATTAGCTAAAGGCTATATCGGTGCAAGAAGCAGAATTTTTAAAGTTGCTAACATCGCTGTTATGAAAGCTTTAAAATATGCTTACAGAGACAGACGTACTAATAAACGTAATATGAGACGTCTTTGGATTGTTAGAATTAATGCAGCTGTTAGAGAACGTGGAATGAGCTATTCCAGATTTGTTAACGCTTGCAAAAAAGCTAACATTATTGTTAACAGAAAAATGCTTGCTGATTTGGCAGTAAAAGATCCTGAAGCTTTTTCAGTAGTTTTTGAAGCTGCTCAATCTGCTAAATAGTTGATTTTTTCTAATTGATTTTAATTTAAGACCTCTGAATTTTTTCAGGGGTCTTTTTACATTTCTTAATATTCAAGTAAATTTTTCTGGCGAAAAATACTTTATATAAATATAAAGGTTAGGTTATAAACTTTGGAGAATCGTTATGATAGGCGGTGACTTTGATACACCTATGGTGTACCAGGATTTAGCAAATAGTACAATGGGGCCGATGGCAATGCCGCCTCTTGGCGGAATTACAGGCGGTTATTATAATACGTCATATCTGGGCGGTGTTAGAATGCAGCGCCAGCTTGACCATGACAAGATTTCTTTGATGAACCAAAAAGAAAAAGAAGACAGATCTTCTATGAAAAAAGCACTTGCAGCACTGGGTGTTATTGTTGCAATAGGATGTATAGCACCTTTGCGTAAAAGTATTAAAAGTGCAGGCGGTATTGGTAAGTATTTAAAAAATCAATGGACAAATGTTGTAAATACTTTTAAAGGTAATAAACCTCCAAAAACAAGCTGGTGGCAAAAAATTAAAAATAAATTTTCAAGGAAAACAACACCATAACCAATTATAAATATATACAACCCCAAAAACAGGAATGCAAGATATTTTTATCTTGCATTTTTTATGTTATAATCCATAAAAAAGGGGGTAAAAATGGCTAAAGATTGTAGTTTTGATGTTGTGTCCGAATTCGATAAACAAGAACTGCTAAATGCAGTTGATCAGGTAAAAAGAGATATATCTTCAAGATTTGATTTAAAAGATTCTAATTCTACTGTAGAACTTGAAGGCGATAAATCCATTACAATTACAACTTCTGATGAAATGAAGTTAAGAAATATTTATGATATTCTTCAATCTAAATTTGCTAAAAGAAATTTAAGCATAAGAATTTTAGATCCTCAACCTATAGAAAGTGCTTTAGGCGGAAATGTAAGACGTGTTTATAATTTAAGAAAAGGGTTGACACAAGAGCTTGCTAAAAAAATAGTAGCGGATATTAAAGACTCTAAAAAGAAAG
This sequence comes from Clostridium sp. CAG:967, assembly GCA_000433095.1. GTDB lineage: Bacteria > Cyanobacteriota > Vampirovibrionia > Gastranaerophilales > Gastranaerophilaceae > Stercorousia. The sequence continues at coordinate 122,087 of HF991483.1, forward strand.
TTCAAGCCTCAATTCAAGGCGATCAGGTAAGAGTTTCCGGCAAAGATAAAGACGATTTACAAGAAATTATAAGACTTCTTCGTGCAAATGAAGATAAATATGATTATCCGCTTCAGTTTACAAATTACAGATAATTATCAAACAGGAAAACTCCCGCCATTAAGACGGGAGAAGGAATGAAAGTAAGCGTGCCGTTTAACCCGCCACTGTTGTTTTTGTGTGAATTAAACGGTAGTGGCTTCTTTTCGTATGAAAAAAATTATTTCAATTTGGCTTCAAGTTTTTCTATTCGTGCTTCAAGTTCTTTTATCTTTTTGTCCTGTGCCGCAACTTTTGCATCCAATTCCTTTAAACAAGAATAAATGATTTGTCACCTTATATGTCAAATGGGTATACAATCGATACAGCCTCAAAAAGTTACGGATTTCTGATGTCCAACGGTTATTCCGTAAATTTATTTTACAACCCCAAATGTCTGAGTGACAATAAAGTAGGCGGTCACTATGTACAGGACATGGTATGTGTAAATGCTATATATGATATGAACGGTCTTCGAAAACCGAACACTGTCGGTAAAGACATCGGTTTTGTAACAATTTTATATCCGGATGAGAGTTCTATTGCCGTAGCCCCTGATGTTGTAAAACAAAATACAGGAGGAGACTTTGACAGTATAGGTGCAAAATGTTCAATTCAAAACAAGGAATATACACCTCCTAACCGTGACGAACTTGGAGCTATGTTTTATAACAACAATCTTTTAGGCATTGATTGGAATGCCTACTATTGGTCTGTCACTCCGGCTTCTGCTGAGTTGGGTTGGTACGTGGCTTTTGCTAATGGCTATCGCAACATGGCAACTAAGTCCTATGGGTTCAATGTCCGCTGTGTCAAAAGATAAGTTATAATTAAGCCCCATATACACATTATGGGGCTTAAATTTTTTAATGCTTACTGTAGCTATCGTGTAAATAATGTTTTAAAAACTTACATAGAATTTTATATGCTGTTTTAGTTGCTTTGCTTTCTCGTAAACCGTTAAGAAGTAAAAAGTCATGATGAATGTTGTTTATTCTTACGCATACTGTTTCTACATCGGCTTCAATGAGTTTACGTGCATAAGCTTCACCTTCATCTCTTAAAACATCATTTTCCGCAGTAATAATTAATGTCGGCGGAAGTCCTTCAAGGTCATCAATATCTGCCTTTAGGGGCGATACATAAATGTCCTTGCGTTTGCTTTTTTCCGGCATATAAGCATCCCAGAACCATTCCATAGCTTTTTTTGTAAGCCAGGGACCGTCTTTAAACTGGTCATAAGATTCTGTTTTCATATCAGCATCTGTTACGGGGTATACAAGAGCTTCGCATTTTAATTTCACGGTGCCTTCTTTGTTTGCTTTAATTGCTGCAGCGGCAGCCATATTTCCTCCTGCACTGTCCCCTGTTATTGCAATATTTTCCGAATCAATATTAAACTCATCAGGGTTTTCGTATAAGTATTTCATTGCTCCGTAAATTTGGTTTAATGCTGTTGGATATTGAAATTCGGGCGAACGTGAGTAATTCACAAATGCAACAGCTGATTTGGTATGTTTTGCAATTGTTCTTACAGTCATATCAAAACTTTGAGCATCTCCCATAACCCAGCCGCCGCCGTGGCAATATATTATGAGCGGCAGTTTTTGGTCTTTATATTCTTGAGGTTTGATAATTCTTAAGCTTACTGTGCCTGCGATTTCAGTGAAAATTTCGATGTCTTCGACATGAGCATCAAGGTCTTTGTGATACTGATACTGTAAATTTGTAAGGAATTCCCTTGCCTGTTCAGGTGTTAATTCATATAACGGTTTTCCGCCTTTTAATTCGACTTCTTTAATAAAAATTTTTGCAGTCTTATCTAAATACGGTTTTTTTGATGATGGTTCTTTCATTTTTACCTCCTTAAAATAATTTTGAGATAAAACCTTGATTTTACCATTACCTTGTCAGCCGGATATTAAGGCTAATAAAAGTTTTTAAAATTTTAAAATGCCCGTGTATATTTAAATTTCGAATGTCTTTTACTTCCTGACGGTACAACAATTGCTATGTCTGCAAAACCTTTGACAAAAGATTCTTCACTAAAAGAAGACGGCTGGCATACGGCAGGAAAATTAACAGCTTATACGTTAGGTCTTGGCATAGTAGGTGCGGGCGCAGGTACAGGTTTTGCGTTTATTCCAAATCCTGCAAAGCTTGGAGTAGGTTATGCAATCGGTATTCCTGTGGGTACGACTGTAGGTCTGATTACAGGTCTTGTTACTCCCGGGCTAAAGTATCATGCAAAAGCAGGTGAAAAGATTACCGTAATACTTTGCGAAGATTTGTCAGTATGCAAACAGTGCCGGACTTGTCCTTAGTTTAGAAATCTTAAGAATAATTATTATTTATTTCTAAATAATATTTATTTTTTTTTATTTTGTATTATTATAAAATATACAGTTAAGAATATTGTTGGAATAAGATGTGATGAGAAATAAACTTAAAGTAGCTGCTTTAGCTTATATTTGTTTGTTGTCTACAGGATTAAAGGTATCTGCAGCTGATATCAATGTAGACAATTTTAATACTTTACAAAGTGAAATACAAAATGTTTCGGGCGGATCAATATTAAATATTACTTTAACAGATAATATTCAATCAGCTTCTGAAATAATTACTCAGTCAGGTTCGGAAGTTACTGTCAACGGCGGCGGTAATTATTCAATAACTTCCGACGGGCTTGAACACAGAGGTTTTGACGTCGTAAACGGTTCAACTCTGACACTCAGAAATACTTCTGTAAATAATTTTTCGGTTAACCAAACAGCAGGCAAAAACGGTGCTGTTTATAATGAAGGCACTTTAAATATTACTGCGGATAATTCTGCAAATATTGTATTTTCAGGAAATACAACAGATATCCACAATGAAGGCGGGACCTTAAACTTATATGCCGATAAAAACAGTTCTATAACATTTAATGATAAAATTACAGGAAATAACGGTGTTATTAACATAACTGATGCTAATTTAGGAAATATTGTTTTCAATAATACTGTTGCTGATTCACTATTAACTTTGAACAGCGGAACTTTGCAAATAGGAAAAGACACAACCCTGCTTGCTGCGGGTGATAAGTATTTTGATAACGTTGCAATGACCTTAAACGGCGGCACTTTAGACTTGCAAAACGGTCAGATTGATACGCTTGACGTTACTGACATGACAATAAACAATTCTTCTGAACTGCTTTTGGATATTAATCTTTCAGCAAATCAGCAGGTTGATAAAATTACTGCCAATACAGTCAGCGGAGACGGTACTATTTGGGTAGGACCTGTAAATATTACAGACAAAATGACAGACGGTACAACTTCTATTTATGCGGAATTTATAAATCAGGATGTTAATACAGCTATTGAAGATGTAAACAAATCAATAACCGTTAACGGAGTAATCTATTCCGTAGATGTTGAAGGCAACAGAATTACCGTTGTAAAAGAGGGAGAAGCGGGTGATTTTGCTTATGAGCTTATAAATGCTGCCAATCCTGAAAGAACATATATAATCGGCTCTGAAAATGAAATAGTAAGCCATTGGATTTACGGTAATAACAATCTTTCCGGAAAAAGATTGCAAATACTTGGCGGAAGCGATGGCAAATCACTTATCGGCAGTAATCTTCAAGGTATAATAATTAATTCGGACCAGCAGATAGATATTGAAAATGTAACATCTTATGAAGGTTTCCAAACTGCTGTAATAAATAACGGCGGAACCGTTAATGTATCAGGAACAAAATTCCAAAACAATAACGGAGGCGAAAACGGCGGAGTAATACAAAATAACGGCGGTACAGTAACCGTTAACGGAGGTACTTCGTTTATAAATAACAGTGCTGACCAAAATGGCGGTGCAGTTTATAACACAGGTGTTTTGAATATAAATTCTTCTGCCTCGGGAGATGTGGTTTTTGAAAACAATACAGCTAATCTTGGGGCTGATATTTATCAAACTTCAAGCGGTGTTACAAATATTGCAGGAGAAGGCGGTTCTGTTACCATAAACGGCGGTGTTGCAGGCGAAGGTAAAATAAATAAGACCGGTAACGGAACATTTGTGCTTAACGGTGATAATTCGGACTACACAGGAACTTTTTCCCAAACAGCAGGTAAAACTACTGTTAATGACGGTGCAGAATTTTTCAATGGAGAAACTGCTGTCAGCGGCGGAACATTTGAATGGTTAAATTCAAATGATTTAGATTATACTCAAACTCAGAAACCTAAATTAACTTTAAGCGGCGGAAACTTGATTGTCGGAAATACGGGTAAGCTTACAATTGATAATGGCGGTTCAATTTCGGACACAGTCAGTGTAGATTTGAACGGAGATTTAATCTTAAAAGAAAATACGACCGTCAACGGTAATTACTCGGGAACAGGCAATTTGACAGCAGATGATATTACTCTAACCGTCAATGGCAATAATTCAGGGTTTAACGGTAATTTTATCCAAAACAGCGGAGTAACAAATGTAAATAACGGTGCATCATTGTTCAAAAATGTTTCCATAAATGACGGTGAACTCAATTTTAATTCAGGTTCAAGCGTTTCTTCAGGAACTGTTTTTAATTCTGTAAATTCCACTGTTTCAATAATTTCAAATTCAACAAATTCAAATGAAATTTTAAATGCTCTAAATGGCGGGACTAACAGTAACCTGAATATTATTGTTGATAACTCTAACGCCGGTGCTGATTTAACAGTAGATGGAACTTCAATAACACAGTTAACATTCAAAAACACTTCCGAATATAGCGGAGCACTTTCAGGAACAGGAGATGTTAAGAATGAGGGTAATCTTACTGTAAAAGGTGATGAATCCGGCTTTACCGGTACATTTACCCAAACTAACGGTTCAACTGTAGTTGATACAGCGGGAAAAGTTTTTGGCGGTGATAAAAATATTCAGGCAGGAAGCTTAAATATAACAAGTTCTGATGCTATAGATTACACAAACGTTCATCTTTCAAGCGGAACACAGTTAAATCATACAACAACTACAACTGACCAGAATACAATTTCTTCAAATACGGTTGATTTTTCGGCTGATGCTCAAGGAGCTTCTGCCAACTTCACTGCAACAGGTGTTACGGGAAATTACAATATTGCGGAAAATATTGATAACGGAAAATCCAATACAATTTCCGTTTCGAACAGTAATGTTACTCTGGGAACAACAGATTATACCGGCAATACAAATTATAATCTTACAAATTCGACACTTGATTTATCAGCTGACAGCAATCTTGATGACTATAATTTTTCAAACTTAACTACAAACGGAACAAATAAACTTAATTTCAATGCAAATATTGTTGATACATCTGATCCGAACGTAAAAGCTATTGAAACAGATACATTAAACGTAGAATCCGGCAATGCTGTTTTTGAAGTCGGTAAAGTATATATTACAGGTGAAGAAAACGGTCAGTCTGAATATAATACTTCTCAAGACGTACTATCAGGCAATGCCCAATTTGTTCCCGATAAGTCAGGTGAAGTTGTATCAGTAGGTGCAACAACCTCTTTCCAATATGAAGTGAAGGTTACTGATGACAAGCAATCAATTCAGTTAAGTGCTACCGGTATTACCAACGAGAATTCATTGAATGATATGAATACACTTGAAGGTAACAGATTTTTCCAATTCTCTATAGGTGATACTTCCGAATATCATATAGGAAAGTCATTGGATGCGACTGCAAAAGGTGATTTTTATATTTCAGGTCGTTCTGATAATGCGGCAGACAGCGTTCTTTCAGGAGCAATCGTTGACAGCACGGGTGCTTTGACAGGTGACAGAGGCAGTTTCATCAATATAGCAAGCGGTGTGGAAAGCAACATCGAAATTTCAGATGTTACAATCCAGGATGCTTATAAAAATGGTAATGGTGCTGTAATTGACAACAACAGCGCAGATGCGGTTATTACTCTGAATAACACTATTATCAAGGATAATTCGTCAACAGGAAACGGCGGTGCTATATATAATGACGGCGGAAAAATAATAATAACTGACAGTTCTTTTGCTGATAATAACGCCGACAACGGGGGTGGGGCAATATTCAATGCTTCTGGTGAAGTATCACTGAATAATGTTAACTTTGCGGCTGAAAATGTTAACAGCGGAGCAAAAAATGATATCTATAACGCAGGTAATATCACAACAACAGGCAAAAATACTTTTGCAAGTGATATTACAAATGACGGAAGCTTAAATTTTGCAGGCACAAATGATGTATCAGGTAATATTATCGGCGCAGATACAGGTACTATAACAAATACTGGTAATTTAAATTTAAGCGGAGATAATTCCGGTTACAAAGGTACATTTTCTCAAACAGCAGGTACAACTACCGTTACTGACAATTTCTTTGGCGGAACTAGCACTATAAGTAATGGTACATTGAACTGGTATACCGATAAAGATTTACCTGCTGACGGGAAATTAATAGTGGAAAACGGCAGATTTAATATTGGCAAAGACGGCTTGAATGCTATTCTGACATTAAAATCAGGAAGTTCTATTGCTGAAAGTGCTGCTGCCAATATTAATAAAGATGCAATCTTAAATATTGCAGGTGCAGATGTTTCATTAAACAGTAATGACAATTGGGCAGGTAAGATTACTTTAACTGACGGTAACCTGACATTAAACGGTATAAACTCAAACGGCATAATTGATGCTCAAGGAGGTATCCTAAACTTAAATTCAGGCAGCTTAAATGTCGGAAATAACAGTGTAATTGCGGGTTCGGGAGCCAATCCAGCCGTTACTATTGCTGATAATGCAAATCTGAATGTTACAGGCGGTGATGTTACATTAAATTCTAATGATACCTGGAGTGGTAACGTTAACCTTGTTTCGGGAACTCTAAATATAGAAGATGTAGCATCAAACGGTAAAATTCAGGCAGCAGACGGAAACTTAAATGTTAACAGCGGTAATCTTACTGTTGAAAACGGTTCCTTTATTAATTCAAAAGTTGACACTTATATAGATATTAATTCAACAATTGATATTAAAGACAAAGGTACTGTTACAATTAATGACGGCGATATCTGGGACGGGACAATAGCTCTTAACGGAGGTGTATTAAACTATGGCACCACTAACAGCGGAACTTTGTCTGCCGTAACAGGCGATTTAAATTTGTTAAACGGATCAATATTAAATATTCAAACTCCAAGTCAGGTAGCAAACGAGGTTAATGTTGATATTCAAAAAGGAGCTCTTGTAAACTTAACTAATAACAGTATTTTCAATCTGGATAGCAAAGATAAATGGAACGGTATGATTAACAACAGCGGCGGTAAGTTGACTACTTCCGAACTTGTTAATAACGGAGGCGGCGGATTACAGCAGACTAGCGGTGAATCTGTATTTGATAATAATTCACATATTTCGATAACCGATCCAAACAGCTACATTCAAGGCGGAAAAGTTTCTATTTTAAATAATTCAAGTTTGTTTATGGGACCGAATGTTGAATATGAACTTCAAACTCAAGAATTATTAATGAGTAATAATTCAACATTACACCTTATTAACGGTGTGTTGGAAGAACCTGAAACTAATATTATGACAGTTAACGGAAAAAATAACATAACAATTGATATTCTTCCGAGAGGCTGGGAAAGCGATAAACTTATTATTGATAATTTAACATCTGACAGTAAAGGTGTTTTAAATATTTCTGATTTTAATTTTGTCGGCTTAGCTCCTGTTGACAGACATATCTTACTTCAAGTTTTTGATGTAAACAATATTAAAGACGTGACTTTTGATGCAACAGACAAGGAAATCTTTACGCCTATAGGCTGGTATAATCTTCGTCCTGCTGGCGGCGGATACTTCACATCAAATCTTACACGTTATAACCCTCAAGTATTCAGAGGTCAGGTTGCAACACTTGCAGCATATAACAACCAGCTTGTTATTGATGATATGCTGTTAAATCACGTAAGCCTTCAAAGCGAAAGATTTTTGGCGCAAGGTCAGGATGCAAACAGATATGCGGCAGTATTACCTCAATTTGCTCCATATCAATATAAAAAAGAAGACGGCGGATTGTGGTTCAAATCATATGCAACATTTGAAACTCTTTCTATGACCCACAATTTGAATGTCGGAAATAACGCTTACGGATATTTAATGGGTGCTGATTTCCCTGTAGTTAATTTGAAAAACGGCTGGAAATTCTTACCTACTGCTTATATTGCTTATAACGGCGGTCATCAGTATTTCAATCAGGTAAGTATGTACCAAAATGGCGGACAGGGCGGTTTTATGGGTACATTTATGAAAGATGATTTCATAGGTTCTATACTTGCTTACGGCGGCGGTTATTTTAATGAGATGAATGTTGCTGGATACACTGATAATGCAGGAAACTGGTTTGCCGGTACAGCTGCAAAACTTGCTTATAACATCCATGCAACAAAACATTTTACAATTCAGCCTACTGCATTTGTTTCATATAACATATTCGGAAGACAAAATTGGGGCACTGATTTTGGTTCTATGAGTATGAGTTCGGGATACTTAAACGGTGTAAACGTAGCACCCGGCTTAAACCTTATTTATGCCAGAGAAACCTGGAGCTTATACGGAACAATTCAATATATATTCAATATTAATGACCAGATAGTGGGCAGAGCAGGTAATGTAAATCTGAGCAATATAGAAATGCGCCACGGATACCTTCAATACGGTATCGGTGTTACAAAAACCTGGAAGGACAGATTTAACTCTTACTTGCAGATAACATTGAGAAACGGCGGAAGAACCGGTATCGGATTCCAGCTTGGCGCACAATACTTGTTTGACTGGTATAAGCCTAAATCAGGCAAAAGTAGTCAAAAAAATGCGAATAAATCAGCAAAAGATATACTTAAGTCAATGAGATAAAAGAAGATAAGAAAAAGAGTAAAACATATCATTTTACTCTTTTTTTGTTATATAAAATTGTGCCTTAGACGGCAATGCAAAAAATATTAGTTGTCCTTATATTTAAAGTTACATTTAACAAAATTAAGGAGAAAAAATTTATGGATATGTTTTGTTTTCAATGTGAACAGACATCTAAGGGTGAAGGCTGTACAATTCAGGGAGTTTGCGGTAAAAAAGCAGACACCTCAAATCTTCAGGATGAATTAACAAGCAATTTGATTGAACTTGCAAATTGCGGCGAAAAAAACGAGATTAATACTGAATTACTTATTGACGGTTTGTTCATAACCATAACTAACGTTAATTTTGATAACAATTCAATCCAAAATTTTTTAAATAAAGTGAAAAGTCAAAAAAAGTGTGATACTAATTTTTCTGTTCAAAGTGTTTGGAATTGTGATGAAGACATTAGAAGTTTAAAATCACTTATTCTTTTCGGTTTAAAAGGTATGGCAGCGTATGCTCACCATGCAAGAGTTCTCGGCTATAAAGATGAAAATGTCGATAATTTTTTCTATGAAGCGCTTCAAGCAATTTCAAACCAAAATTCAATTGATGAATTGCTTCCTCTTGTTTTAAAAACGGGTGAGATAAATCTTGCGTGTATGGAGCTTTTGGACAGAGCAAATACAGAAACTTACGGTAACCCTGTACCTGTAAAAGTGACTACAAATATTGAGAAAGGACCGTTTATCGTTGTTACAGGACATGATTTGCATGATTTAGCACTTTTGCTTGAGCAAACAAAAAACAAAGGAATTAACATATATACTCATGGCGAGATGCTTCCCTGCCATGCTTATCCAGAACTTAAAAAATATCCTCATTTAAAAGGAAATTTCGGCACAGCCTGGCAAAATCAGCAGAAAGAGTTTGATAATATTCCTGCTCCCGTATTTTTCACTACGAACTGTATAATGCCTGTTAAAGACAGTTATAAAGATCGTGTTTTTACAACATCGGTTGTAGCATATCCTGAATGTAATTATATAGGAGAAGACAAAGATTTTACTCCGTTAATTGAAAAAGCACTGGAACTCGGGGGGTACAGTGAAGACAGACATATGACGGGAATAAACGGCGGTGATACCTTAACCGTAGGTTTTGGACATAAAACAGTACTTTCGGCAGCAGATAAAGTTATTGATGCCGTAAAATCAGGTGATTTAAAACATATATTTCTTGTAGGCGGATGCGATGGAGCAAAACCCGGAAGAAATTATTATACGGAATTTGTTAAACAAACTCCAAAAGATACACTTGTCCTTACTCTTGCCTGCGGTAAGTTCAGATTTAATGATTTGGATTTGGGTAACATAGGTGAACTGCCAAGACTTCTTGATATGGGGCAATGCAACGATGCTTACAGTGCGATTAAAGTAGCTGTCGAATTATCAAAAGCTTTTAATTGTTCTGTAAATGAGCTTCCATTATCACTTGTGCTTTCTTGGTATGAACAAAAGGCTGTATGTATATTACTTACCCTGCTTTATCTTGGAATAGAAAACATCAGATTGGGACCAAGTTTACCTGCTTTTGTTTCACCAAATGTTTTAAATATTCTTGTTGAAAAGTTTAAGATTAAGCCGGTAACTTCTCCTGATGAAGATTTAAAAGCCATTCTGGCGTAAACCCTGATTTATTCACCGGCAGTAAAATCTCGGGGTTTTACTCCTCTAATCCAGTTAGATTCAATTTTTTCAAGTGATATACCTTTAGTTTCCGGCACAAAGAAGTAAACAAACAATATACAAAGTAATGAAACAAATGCAAACATCCAGAAAGTATATGCTCCGCCTATTCTGTTAAGAAGAACCGGAAAACTTCCGACTACAAAGAAGTTAAATGCAAAGTTTGCAACGGTGCACATGCTCATCGCAAGCCCTCTTATCTTAAGCGGGAATACTTCTGATACTATAATCCAGCCTATAGGTCCTAAACTGAAAGCAAAACAAATTATATAGGCAGCCAAACTTCCAACAGCGACCCATTTCAAACTTCCGCCCAATAATCCTGCGAAGTTAAATGCGCATCCCAACCCCAAAAGACTGAGCATAACACCTGTTAAACCTATATAAAGTAAAGGTTTTCTTCCGAATTTATCAGTAAAGAATACAGCTATAATTGTCATTAAGAAATTGATTAATCCTATACCTGCGGTTGCATAAATTGCACTTATATTGTCTTCAAATCCTGCAAGCTTAAATATTGTAGGAGCGTAATAAATGATTGTGTTTATACCTGTACAAATTTGTGCAAACATTATACCGATACCTACAACAAAAGGCATAATCATCCATTTTTTAAACTTAATTTTTTTGTCAGAACCAAGCTCGCTTTTTAATGTTTCTTTAATTTCGGCAATTTCTTTTTCTGCATCAGCATCAGGTTCTATTTTTCCATAAATCTTTTTGGCTTCTTCATCCCTGTTTTTACTGATAAGCCATCTTGGTGTATCTCCAAGGAATGTCATTCCAACAAGCAGGACAATTCCCGGTACAACACCTGCAAACAGCATCCATCTCCAGTTGTAAACAGCAGATGCAAATGCACCGTTAATTATATATGAGAATAAAATACCGGCTGTAATTGCCCATTGATAAAGTGATACAAGTTTTCCTCTCATATGTTTTGGTGCGACTTCCGATAAATAAAGCGGTACAATAAAGTTAACAATACCGACAGCCAGACCTACAAGTATTCTTGACAATATAAGAACATATATATTCGGAGCCAATGCACATAGAATTGAGCCGATAATAAAAATCACGGCAGTAGCTATAATAATTTTTTTACGTCCGAAAATATCAGCCAGAATACCGTTTGTTGCAGCTCCGATTACTGCACCAATTAGTACGGAACTTACTAAAAATCCCTGTGTATAATCTGATAAATCCCAGGTTTGATTAATAAATAATAATGCTCCTGATATAACACCTGTGTCAAATCCTGAAAGTAATCCCCCTAAAGAGGCTACAATAGCAACGAAATATAGCCAAAAATAAACAACTTTCTTCATATATAACTCTCCTGTAAATTTATAATACCCAGATTAACTTTATATATAACAGATTTAGTTTTAATTATAAGGCTATTTTTATAAATCCATACTTCCGCTTCTAAAGCCTTCCATATCAAAGGTTATATAAGGTATATTTAAAAATTTGAGCGCTTGAAGTACATTATCTTTTTTTTCAATAAGTTCATGAAATTTCTCAGGCAATATTTCTATTCTTGCAATATTGTCATGCAGCCTGAACCTGCAGCATTCAAATCCGAAATCTTTTAAAACTTTTTCGGCTTTTTCAACTGAATCAAGTTTTTCTTTTGTCAGTTTTGTGCCGTACGGAAATCTTGTTGCAAGGCAAGGGGTTGAAGGTTTGTTGAATATCTCAATCCCGCATTCTCTGGAAAATTCTCTTATCTCTTTTTTTGTAATTTCGAATTTTGCAAACGGTGAAATAATTCCAAGTTCCTTAAGAGCTTTTCTCCCCGGGCGATAACAGCTTAAATCATCGAAGTTTGTTCCGTCTAAAATATATTTCAGTCCGTTATCATGTGCAATTTTTATTGCATTTTCAAAAAGCATTTTTTTACAATGATAGCATCTGTCTTTAGGATTGTTGAGAATTACGGGATTAGAAAAAATATCAATATTAAGCAGAGCTTGTCTTATGCCGTATTTTTTACAAAGTTTTTTTGTAAAATCTATCTCTTCATTTGTTTGAAAATTTGAATTAAAAGTAACGGTTAAAATGTTCATCTCCCGTAAAATATACAGCAGAAGTGTACTGTCAATTCCGCCTGAAAAAGCAAGGCATATGCCCTGCTCATTCAGTTCGTTCAAATATTTTTTTAAGTTTTCAAATTTATTGTACATCAGCTTTCACCGTTTGACGTGCCATAAAAATACACGCCAGATACATAATCATACCAACTGCAAAAAGTCCTGCAATACCGCCAAATGAAGGTTCTGCAAGAATTGAAGTTTTAGCCTGAACAGTTTCAGAAATACTATATAGAATTCCCTGAGTCTGTTCTGTAACTGCACCGGAAATATTTAATAACGACCATTCAAGTCCGTCAGGTTTTGTTGAAGCATATTGAGAAATAATTCCTGCAAGAATAAGTGAGATTGCGCCAAAGCCGATTGACAACTTCTTGCTGTCAACAAATTTTGCTGCTACCATAACCAAACCTGATACAAGACCTTCAACAATTCCTATAGGAAGATGAATAGCTTGCATCAATCCTGTAAAGTTGAGAACGCTTGATATAGCTATAGAACCTGACAATGCCCCTTCGATTACGACAGCTATTGAACCTAATTGCAGTGCTGCAACAGATGCCAAAATTATTCCGAAAACTGCTTTGTTTCTGTTGGCAAGAGGTTTAAAAATAAGAGGATAAGCTGCAAAACAGGCTAAAAATCCCATATTAAATATATTGCATCCAAGTGCAAGAAGACCGCCGTCTGCAAAAAATACAGCCTGAACAATCAGAATAGAACACATTGCAAGAAATCCCGCATAAGGTCCTAATAATGCAGCCAATAACATTCCGCCTACAATATGTCCGCTTGAACCTGTAGAAGGGATTGCAAAATTTATCATCTGCAAAGCAAAAACAAGTGCAGTTAAAGCTACAGTCGGGAGGATTTTATCTTTCGTAAAATCTTTTCTTGCTTTTTTGTAAGCGTAAAATGCTGTTCCGGCTGCGATTGCAAGCATCGGAATTCCTGTTACAGGACAAATAATACCGTTTCCTAAATGCATAATTTATCTCCTTTTATTTTATAATCATTACTCTTAAAATCGGATTTTCATAAGGTCTTTTTCCTGCCCCGTATCCGACTTTTTCTATAACAAATTCATCAGGCAGTCTTTCTTCAGAATAAAGTGCTGCTGCAATAGCTGCTCCTGTTGGTGTAACCATTTCACCGTTATTATCCGAAATCTTCAATGGCAGACGGTATGCTGCTGCAATTTCACAAACTGCCGGAACAGGAACAGGAATTTTTCCATGCTGGCATTCAACAAAGCCTTGCCCGTCAGTAAGAGTTGAAAAATAGACTTTTTCAGGGGTCAGGTCGTCAAAAAGTACGGCAAAGCTTACAATGTCAGCAATAGAATCTATTGCGCCGACTTCGTGAAAATGGACATCTTTTATATCTTTACCGTGAACTTTACTTTCTGCTTCTGCTACAATTTTAAAAATCTTTTTAGCAAGATTTTTGGCATTTTCGGTTGTATCTGCTCTGTCAATAATCGCATTTACATCATCAAGATTGCGATGCTCATGGTGATGTCCGTGATGGTGATGCTCAGGTAAAATTACATCGAAATCCGATGCCATAATTGCATTCACTGCTTTTTTAGAAATAACATAACCGAATTCGTTATCAAGCTTCATAGAAGCCAGAGCTTTGTCAAGTTTTTCACGGCTTGCACCCAAATCTAAAAGCGCTGCAACTGACATATCTCCGGATATACCTGATTTACATTCAAAATATAAGTTCATTAATTACCTCCGCATATTTTTTGATTAATTTGATTGGCGCTGTAACCTGCATTGAAGCCGTTATCAATATTTACAACCGTCATTCCTTCTGCACAAGAGTTTAACATTGTTAAAAGGGCGGAAAGTCCGTTTAAAGAAGCTCCGTATCCCACTGATGTTGGAACAGCAATAACCGGTATATCTGCAAGTCCGGTTAAAATTCCGCCAAGAGCTCCCTCCATACCTGCAACAGCTATTATAACGTTTGCTTTCTTTATGTTATCCAGATTGTCAAAAAGTCTGTGAATTCCTGCAACTCCAATATCGTAATACTTTTTGACACTGCTCCCGTAAAATTCCGCAACAGCAGCAGCTTCTTCCGCAACGGGAATGTCTCCTGTTCCGCCTGTACAGATTGCAATTTCGCCGACTTTATCAATTTTATTTTGAATTAAAGTAACAACCCTTGCCTGTTCATTATAACTAATTTCAGGCAACGCTGCTTTTAAAGCATTTGCCTGCTCTAATGAAGCTCTTGTTCCTATTACATTTTGTCCTTGATTTTTGAATTCGGTAAAGATTTTCGTTAATTGCTCATTTGTCTTGCATTCGCAAAAAACAGCTTCTGAAAATCCCCGTCGTTTTTGACGTTCAATATCAAGTTTTGCAAAATCTAAGTCAATGTATTTTTTCATTTTGACTCTCCCTGTTATCTCGTTCAAATTTTTGTTTTGTGGCTATCCTGTTTAATAGAGCTACAGCAGCGGCTATTGCCATTGTGTTTGTGAAAAATGTCAGACCGTAAGCCCAATTTTTGGATTTTAACATTAATTTTTGCTGCTCTTTTGGCAATGAAAGAATTTCTTTATATGATTTTATTTTTCCGTTTTCAATAACATTTGTTTTAAATAATCTGTCAAATTTTTTGTAAATCGGAGTTTGGATTAACTTTTCTCCATAGAACATCAATGGAACTGTTATGGCAAAACGCCTTGCATTTTCAAGTTTTTCGTACTTATCTCTGCTTGCATAAAAGTAGCTTGCAATACTGACAGGATATATTAAGGCTCCGTAATGAGCAAGTTCCAAGTCACAGTTTTTTGTAAAATCAAGATGTTTTAAGGTTTTATTTAAGGCAGGTTCAATTTTTTTATAAATATTTTTATTTTTAGATAATGCTAGCACTCCGCCTGTTGCTCCCAGTCCTGCAAGTGCTGTTAAACCAAGTGTCTTTAAAAGTTTTACTGCTTTTTGTTTCGCTTGTTCTTTTTCATTTTGTTGTTTTTTTTGTTCCAAACCAACGACGGATGTAAACTCTTTTTTTCCGCTGTTTGACAGTGTCATAAGGTTTCTTAAAGGTGCAATTCCGAAAACAAGCGGCAGAATAAGACTGAATGTTGATGCAATTTGTCCGAATTTACCAAGTTTTATCGATTTTGCTAATTTTTTGTCATTTAAATGTTTAAGCTCATTAAAAGGCATTGAAAGCTGCTCTTTATTTAAGCCGTTGACTTTTGTAAAAGCTAATGATGCAGTTTTGGCAGCGGCAGGTGCGGAAAAATAAAATACAACAGATTCTGATATTTCTGCAAAACTGATTTCTTTAGATTCATCTTTTGTCCGTGACAACCCGAGCCTTGAAATGAGGCAGCCTCCGGTATCCCTTGCAAACATCCCGATTGAAGAGCTTGTTTCTAAACTTTTTAAAACATTTGTTGCAACTGATAAACTACACATAACTCCTACTTTTCAAAAAATACAAATTGTTCATACACGGGTTTGGTTTTTGGTGTTCCTGCGTATACAGCCGGATAATCGGTTTCTGCGTTTGTGAATACTTCTGTTTTTATACCTTTAAAACCATTGCGCTGAAGAGAATCTGAAGCATCGCTTTTGTACAAATCAGACTGCCCTATTCCTATAATGGTCTTAGCATTGCTGTGCTCATACAAATCTTTTGCAATATTGTTCTGCTCATCTAATTTATTAAATCCCCAGCCGTTTCTGAAAAAAAGTGCACTGTCTGCAAAATCTTTTTGCATAACGGCTTTGCGGATATCCTGAACAGAAAATTCAACTTTATCACGTAATTCAGGTTTGACTTTGTATGGGAAAAATTCAATACCGCTCATTATCTGAACATCTTCCTGGTTATTTTTTTCAAAATATTTTAAGGCATCAAGATTTTTTAGATATTCTATATCTCTGTTATGAAGAAAAATTTTACTTTCATCAGCTTCTTTTATAATTGACGGTGACAAATCGGAGGATAATACAGGGAAAAATTTCTTAGCTTTTGCACCGAGTGTTCTGATTGCATTTATTACAAATGTGTAAGCATCGGAGCCGTCTGAACCACCGTAAAAATTTATATTTGTCATCCCCTGCTTTTCAAATCTGTCATATAAAAGAGCAGGCAGCTTTTCCCAATTGTAATCTTTGCGGGCAAGGTTGGTATAATGACAGGCATGAATTGTACTGCAATCATTTGCGGTATTTATAATGCCGCTTAGTCTTGTTGAAGTAAAAGACGGTGATTGTTTGTGGGAACTATTCATTATTTTCATTTTTTACTCCTTTTGAAAACAACAGTCCCAGTTCAAAAAGTAAATATGTCGGAATACCCAGCATCAACTGGCTTACAACATCAGGAGGCGTTAGAATTGCCGCAATAATCAGAATAACCACAAAAACATAAGGACGAAGATTACTTACGGATTCATACGAAATTACCCCTGATTTAATGAGTGCATTTGTTATAAGAGGCATCTGGAACATTAAGCCGAAAGCTACTGACATCATAAGCATCAGGTTTATTATATTTGAAATCCCGAACATGGGATTTATGTTCTGTGATGAAAAGCTTAAGCCGAATTTTATAACCAGAGGCAGAATAACAAAAATGCAAAATGCTGCCCCGCATACGAAAAGAAAAGTCGATATAAATACAGTATTTTTTATAAATTTTCTTTCATTTTCATAAAGTGCAGGAAGTATAAAATCCCATATTTTTTTCGCAATATACGGAAAGCAAATAATTAAATCAAGAACAAGTGCAGTTTTAATTTGTATTATAAAAACTTCTGCGGGTGAGAAAAAGTTTAGAGTAACCTTGCTGTCTGAAATAATTATATCAATCAGCAAATTCAAACATTTTGGCGCTGCAATTAATGCGACAGGCAGCATTACACCAAGAGAAATAATACATTTTAGCAGGGTTTCTCTTAGTGCTTCCAAATGTGTTATTAAACTTTCATCTTTATTTTCATTCATAAATTATACGTCTTTGGGCTGGTATTCTTCCGGTTTATCACTATCATTTTCAATAGCATCTTTAAGCCCCTGTGCTTCTTCTTTCAAAATATTTTTTGCTTTTTTGTATTCGTAAGATGCTCTGCCTAAAGCTCTTGCGATTTCGGGAATTCTTTTTCCGCCGAACAGTAATAAAATTACAACTAATATTAGTAAAATTTCGGTAATTCCTAATGACATTTTTATTCTCCTTTTATATTGTTTTTTGTTCCTTTATAGGGAAAATTTCTATAGCACTAAAATGACAGGCGTTTTTACAGGCTCCGCATCCTATGCATTTAGCAGCATTCAGAACAGTTTTTCCTTCAACTGTAATTATAGCACGGGTAGGACAAGCCTCTGCACAGAGCCCGCAAGCACTGCATTTATCATCTTTTATCATTGCCATTGCAATTCTTGTTCTTTGTTTTTCTTCTAAATTTATACGCTTAATCGCACCGGAAGGACAAACTTGCGAACATTTGTTACAGTCGAACTTGCAAGGAGCTTCTGAATAATCTAAATGAACTGCACCGTATTCAGAGTTTGCTTTCTTAATAATTTTGTTCGGACAGTTTTCAACGCACAGATTACAATTCAGACATTTATTGAAAAATTTTTCTTTATTATCTGCTCCTGGAGGTAAAATTACATCTTTTATTTTCTCTGTAATTTTCTCCTTTAATTCTATACCTGCTTTAATCATACCGCCGAAAAGTGCAAAAGCTGCGGCGGCTATTATAATTTCACGACGTTTAAGGTTAAACTTGACGGCTTTTTTCGGCTCAATTCCGTATTTGACAGCATCTTTACGGCAAGAATCAATACATTTAAGACATTTAATACAAGTTTCGTTGTCAACAATTTTTTCTTTTGAATTTATACAGCCGGATGGACAATTTCTTTCACACATTCCGTATTTTAAGCAATCATCTGTCATATAAATTTTGTTTAGCGAAAATTTGGACACTAAACCTAAAACTGTTCCGACAGGACAAAAGTTTGTACAAAAAATTCTGTCTTTAAGTAAAACTACAGCCAAAATTATTATTACGGCGGTAATCCCCATAGCTGCATGCGATAAGGCAGAACCAAACAACGTATATGGTTCAATATATCTTATTGCAATAGCGCTTCCTCCTATAAGAATTCCCCACGTAATTGCGGCAACAAAGTATTTTAAAGGAAAGTTTGCCTGCGGGGTACACTTATTTTTTCTAAAGCGGTTTTTAACAAAGCCGATAATTTCCTGAACAATTCCAAAAGGACAGATTGTAGAGCAGTAAATTCTTCCGCAAAAAAAGGTTAAACCTGCAAGAAATAATAAAACAAGAAGTGCAATAACGGAAAAATCGGTTATTACTCTCTGAAATAGAGGCAAAAACTGTAAATCAAAAACTTTTACAGGATAGAACAGACCGGCAATTCCTAAAATTGCAAGGGTGAAAATTATTCCTGCTGTCACAAGTCTTATTTTATATGCATTTTTCATTATTTGTTCATCCTCTGTTCAGCTTCTTTGTGTGTTTTTTCAACATCTGCCAGAAGTTTTGGAATATCAAGCGATTGAGGACAGTTTTTGTTACACAATCCGCATTTGATACATTTGTCTGCACGGGTTGATTCTTCAAGTGCGTTATAGTTATAAACGAACATGAAACCTGCATTTGGTGCACTGTTTCCTTTATACATGTTGTAAAGTCCGAAAATTGCAGGAATATTTATTCCTCTCGGACAGACTTCCATACAGTATTTGCAGGCTGTACAGTTTATTGCGCCTTGAGATTGGATAATTTGCGCTATTTCATGTGCGGTTTCTTCTTCTTTTTGGGTAAATTCTTTGTAATTTACAAATGTATCTACATTTTCTTTCAGCTGCTGCAAATTACTCATCCCGCTTAGAATTGTAAATACACGAGGTTTATTGGCAACCCATCTCAGACCGAATGATGCCTGAGTCTGGTCAGGACATTTTTCTTTAAGTTTTTGTGCAGCTTTGTCGGGAAGATTGCACAACACGCCGCCACGTAAAGGCTCCATTACAATAACCGGAACATTTGCCTCATCTGCAATTTTATAAAGTTCATCAGCATTTACAACCTCCCAATCAAGGTAGTTTATCTGAAGCTGGCAAAAATCCCATTTATGTTCATTGATAACTTCTTTTAACATAGCAGGATCTCCGTGAAATGAAAATCCCAAATGTTTGATTTTACCTTCTTTTTTAAGCTTTAAAAGCTCGTCATACATATTGTTGTCACGGTAATTTTTCAAGGTGTTTTTGTTAATATTGTGCACCATGTAGTTGTCGAAATATTCAACCTGACATTTTTTTAACTGCTCGTTGAAAAGTTTGTGAACATCAGCAGGAGAATTTACAAGATAAGCCGGATTTTTATCGGTAAGTATAAAACTTTCTCTCGGGTATTGTTTGAGTATTTCTCCGATAGCATTTTCTGATTTGCCTTCAACATACATGTAAGCTGTATCAAAGTAATTAGCTCCATGTTCCATTGCATAAGCAACCATTTTATCAAGTTCGACCATATCTATTTTTCCGTTGCGCATTGGCAGACGCATGCAGCCAAGTGCAATTAGAGGCATATCGGTATTATCAAACTTTCTTCTTACAACCTGATTTTCTGATTTTTTTATTTGTTTTTTGCCGCAGCCTGAAAGCAGCGCTGTTCCTCCTACGGCAAGAGCTGAATTAATAATAAATTCTCTGCGTTTCACCTGTGTATCTCCCTAAAATTTCAGATTATTTAACCATTTTTTTATTTCACCGTCTGCTGCGGAATTTTCATAAGACGTATACCCTGCCAATACTTTTGCATCGGGTGCAAGTTTTTGCATATCAGTGTATGTTGAAGATGCTCCGCCGCCACCATGTGTACAGAATGGAACTATTGTTTTTCCGTTAAAGTTATTTTTAGCAATAAAAGTTTTTACCGGAGGCGCCATTGTGTACCACCAAACAGGAGTTCCTACAAAGATTATATCATAATCAGACGTATTGCCGTTATTTTTAAGTTCAGGAAAAACGTTATTTTCTTTTTCAAGTTTTCCTTGATTAACAACAGCATTGTATTCTTTCGGATATGGATTTTTCGGGGTAATCTCAAATAGATCGCCGCCTGTAATTTTTTGAATTTTTTCAGCTGCTGCTTTAGTGTTTCCTGAATGTGAAAAATATGCAATAAGAATTTTTTTATCACTCATATTGACCTCCTTATATTGATTAGCAAAAACCTTATATGCTGCACCTGCGCATATTACAATAAACAAACCGATAATAATCCATATTTTAGTATTCATTGTTTCTCCTATATTTAGTAACAATTTACATTTTACAACTTGATAGCTGCTATCAGTCAAGAGTTTTTTTTTAAATTATGTAAAATTTCTAAGTAAACATATTGACTAAAAGTCATTGACTTTTGGTCAATAATATGATATAATAATTTTTAAAAGGAGTACTTCATGAATAAAAGACAGATAGCTGCACAAGAAACAAAGAATAAACTGATAAGAACAGCACTTGAGTTATTTAAACAAAACGGGTTTTATGACATAAATGTTGAAGATATTACCCGCACAGCCGGAGTTGCTAAAGGAACATTTTATACATATTTTAAAAGGAAAGAAGATATCGTTCTTGAAATATCAAGAACTCCGTTTTCAGAAATAGCAGATGAAATTGCACAAATGCAAGATGCCGATATATCAGAAAAATTAATGCACTACTTTCACAGGTTTATGGAATGTGTGGAATTCAGCGGAATTCATATTTGCCGCCAATGGACAAGAGATGTACTTGATCCCAACAATGTTCCCGATAATAAAGACGGTAAAAAATGGTTTTATGATTTTGAAATGTTGAAAGGTATTTTAGAAAATGCAGTTAAAAATGGTGAACTAAAAAAAGATACACCTGTTGAACTTTTAACACATATCATAATTTGTGAATTATATGGTATGATGACCTGCTGGTGTATGTCAGATGGTAAATTTGAACCGTTGGACTGGACGGAGAAGTTCTGCCAAAGCCAACTTTATGCGATGTTTGAACCATATATTGTAAAAAGTTAAAAGAAAGGGTTTTGATTATGAAAAACAGAAAACTGAGAGATCTAGAAGTTTCAGCCATAGGTATGGGATGTATGGGTTTTTCTCACGGATACGGAGAATTACCGCCTGAGGAAGAAGCAATTAAAATGATTAAATATGCTTATGAAAAAGGGTGTACCTTTTTTGATACGGCGGAAGCATACGGACCTTTTAAAAATGAGGAACTGCTTGGCAAAGCTGTTAAAGGTTTTAGGGATAAAGTCGTTATCGCAACAAAATTTTCTCCTTACCTTTTTCCGGGACAGGAAAAATATGCAGATAACAAATTAACAAAAGCCGCTATAAAGGGTGCCCTTGAAGATTCCCTCAAACGACTTGATACAGATTATATTGATTTGTACTATGAACATAGGGTTCCTTTAGATAGCAATTGTGAAGAAGTTGCACTCTGGATGGGTGAATTTATTAAGGAAGGTAAAATCAAGGCTTGGGGTCAGTCCCAGTCAACTGAAGAACAAATAAGAAAAGCTCATGCAATTACTCCTTTGACCGCAATCCAAAGTGAATATTCAATGATGGAGAGAATGTTTGAAAAAGATGTTATCCCTGCTTGTAAAGAGTTAAATATAGGTTTTGTACCGTTTTCTCCTCTTGCAAGCGGTTTTTTGAGCGGTAAATACAGCAAGGAAACAAAATACTATGGTGATGATGTCCGCCGTGCAATTACAAGATTTATTCCGGAAAACGTGGAAAAAAATCAGCCGCTTTTAGACTTGCTATATGAAGTTTCAAAAATTAAAAATTCAACTCCTGCACAAATTTCACTATCCTGGATGCTGAAAAAATACGATTTTCTTGTTCCTATTCCCGGCATGAGAAAATACGAAAGGATTGATGAAAATCTCGGTGCTGCAAGTGTAGAACTCACAGATGACGAATTTAATAAGATTGAGCAGGAACTTGATAAAATAAAAATTCACGGAAACAGAACAGATGAAGATATCCAAAAAATGGGACACGTTAAAGCTCAATAAGGAGGTAAACTATGCAATACGTAAAATTAAATAATGGAATAGAAATGCCGCTTTTAGGTTTTGGAGTTTTTCAAATTCCTGATAACACAGAATGCGAAAGAGTTGTAACAGATGCGCTTGCAGCCGGTTATCGCTTAATTGATACAGCATCAGCATATTTTAACGAAGAAGGCGTTGGCAAAGCAATTGCAAAAAGCGGGATTAAACGTGAAGAATTATTTGTCACAACAAAACTATGGATACAAGATGCCGGTTACGAAAACGCTAAAAAGGCTTTTCAAGTTTCTTTAAATAAATTAGGGCTAGATTATCTTGATTTATACTTGATACATCAGCCTTTCAATGATTATTACGGATCCTGGCGTGCTATGGAAGAACTCTATGAAGAGGGAAAGATTAGAGCAATAGGTGTTTGTAACTTCTACCCCGACAGGCTTGCAGATTTGTGCCTTAATTCGAAAATAAAACCTATGATAAATCAAATTGAATGCCACCCTTTCTTTCAACAAACCGAAGCAATAGATACAATGAAAGAATTCGGCGTACTCCCTGAAGCTTGGGGACCATTTGCGGAAGGAAGTAAAGGTATATTCTCTAACCCTGTATTAAGCGAGATTGCATCAAAGTATAATAAGACAACTGCTCAAGTAATTTTAAGATGGAATATCCAAAGGGGAGTAGTTGTAATTCCAAAAACTGTTCGTAAAGAAAGAATGATCGAAAATTTCCAAATATGGGATTTTGAACTATCGAATGATGATATGCAAAAGATTTGCAGTATGGATACAGGTAAAAGTGAAATAATAAACCATTACACAGCAAATACAGCAAAATTCTTAAACGGTTATAAAATTCATGATTAATCTTAGCTATAATTCCACTAAAAAAAAAGAGGCTTGAAAGCCTCTTTTTTAAAATTTACCCTGGATGCGATTCGAACGCATGACCTACCGCTTAGAAGGCGGTTGCTCTATCCAGCTGAGCTACCAGGGCTTGGATCCAGAGGGTTTAGACAAGCGTTTGGTTTCTTGGGGTACCTGTATAATCCCTCATACGTTTTATGCTATCATAAAAAAATTTTTTGGCAAGAAGTTTTTATAAAATATTTTATCATTTTATTTCGTTTTTGTTTAATATATAATATTCTTATAACGTATTAATAATAAGGAATAAAAGATTATGCTAACCGGAAATCAAATAAGAAAATTATATTTGGATTATTTTAAAGATAAACATCAACATACAGTAGTAGAGAGTTCGAGCCTTGTGCCTGATAACCCTACCGTACTTTTAACTACAGCAGGTATGCTGCAATTTTTGCCTATATTTTTAGGGATTACAAAATCTCCGTATGATCCTGCAAGAGCTGCTTCCTGCCAGAAGTGTGCAAGAGCGGGCGGAAAAGACAGTGATATTGAAAATGTCGGAAGAACGCCACGCCACCATACTTTCTTTGAGATGCTGGGTAATTTTTCTTTCGGTGATTATTATAAAAAAGAAATTATTCCCTGGGCATGGGAATTTGTTACTGAAGTTTTAAAATTGGATAAAGACAGATTATGGATTACGATTTTTGAAACTGATGATGAGGCTTATGAAATATGGAGAAGCGTTGGAGTTCCGGCAGAACGTATTAAGCGTAAGGGCAAAAAGGATAATTTCTGGGGACCTCCCGGGGCATCAGGCTCTTGCGGACCTTGTTCTGAGATACACTATGATTTAGGTGAAGATTTAAAATGTTCTGACGATTGCGGAATTGACACCTGTGAATGCGACCGCTGGGTTGAGATTTGGAACCTTGTTTTCACTGAACTTTATCAGGATGAAGAAGGCAACCAATCACCTTTGGAAAGCAAAAACGTTGATACAGGCATGGGTTTGGAACGTATAACAATGGTATGTCAGGGTGTTCGTTCAACTTTTGAAACAGATTTGTTAAAACCTGTTATGGATAAAGTTTGCGAGATGAGCGGAGTACCTTACAAAAAATCTGAAAAGACGGATATTTCTTTAAGAATTATCACAGACCATGCAAGATGTGTTACGTTCCTGATTTCTGACGGAGTAATCCCCGGTAATGAAGGAAGAAGTTATGTTTTAAGAATGATTTTAAGACGTGCTTTGCGCCACGGAAAAATTCTCGGAATGGATTTGCCGTTCCTGTATAAGCTTGTGGATGTTGTTGTTGAACACTACGGTGAAGCTTATCCTGATTTGGTTAAGAATAAAGCAAAAATTGTAGATGTAATTAAGAAAGAAGAAGAACGTTTTGCAAAAACTCTTGACAGAGGCTACAAAATGCTTGATGAATTCATTGCCGAAAAGAAAGATATTGATGGCGAAAGTGCATTCAGACTTTATGATACATTCGGCTTCCCGTTTGAATTAACAAGAGAAATTGCAGAAGAAAACGGTTTGAAGGTAGACGAAGAAGGATACAAGGCTGCAATGCAGGAACAAAAAGACCGTGCAAAAGCAGCAACTGCAAAAATCAGCGTAACAGGTGATATTAAATATGCAAAAGTTGAGGATGAAGTAGGGTCAACTGAATTTGTCGGCTACAGTGAAAACGAATGCGATGCCAAAATTCTTGCGACAATTGAAGGGGACGGATACGTTGACATTGTTCTTGATAAAACTCCTTTCTATGCTGAATGCGGCGGACAGGTCGGCGATAGCGGATATATAGAAAATGAAAATTTGAAAGCGGAAGTTTTAACAACTTTCAAAGTAAATAAACTTTTTGTTCACCGTTCAAAAGTTATTAACGGAGAAATTACAATAGGTGAAAATGTTAGTGCTGTAATTGACCTTGCAAGACGTGAAGAAATAAGGCTTCACCACTCGTCTGCTCACCTCTTACAGGCAGCTTTGACAAAAGTTCTTGGAGATGAGGTTAAGCAGGCAGGTTCTCAGGTAGAAGAAAACAGAATGCGTTTTGACTTTACATTCTCACGTGCAATGACACCTGAGGAAATCTTTAAAACGGAAGATATTGTTAATAACTGGATTTCGCAAGGTTTAGATGTTACAACTCAGGAAATGGATATTGAGCAGGCAAAACTTACAGGAGCTGTTGCACTGTTTGGAGAAAAATACGATGATGTTGTAAGAGTTGTTTCTATGGGAACACCGGCACACTGTATTTCAAAAGAATTCTGTGCAGGTACTCACGCAGGAAATACACGTGATTTGAGATTATTTAAGATAGTTTCCGAAGGTGCAATCTCAGCAGGTACAAGACGTATTGAAGCAGTTGTTTCAAAATCTGCATTTGAATTTATGAATGCAAAAGTTAAAGAAATGGACAAACTTTCTTTGATGTTCAAAGTTCACTACGATGAAGTAATTGAACGTGTTGAAAAATTGCAGGAAGAAAATAAAGAACTTCAAAAACAACTTGCCAATGCACAGGAAGAAAATGCGAGAGCGAAATTCTCAACATTCTTGTCACGAGCACAAGATATTGAGGGCGGCAAGCTGTTTATATCAAAAATAGAAGAATTTGATTCAAAAGCAGTGAAAGCAGGTGTAGAGCTTCTTGCGAAAAAGCTTGGTGAAAGCATAATAGTTCTTGTTTCAGGCAATATGGTCATAGCAAGCGTAACAGAAGGCTTTGTAAAAAAAGGCTATAATGCGGGCAAAATTGTCGGAGAGATAGCACGTGCGACGGGTGCAAACGGCGGCGGACGTCCAAACTTTGCACAGGGCGGCGTGAAAGAAAAATCACAGCTGACAGAAATCCTTTCTAAAGTAGAGGAAGAACTAAAATCTGTAAAAGTATAAAAATCGTGGGGGGGGGAGTTTACCCCCCCCGATTTTTTATTCGTAGTCAATATTAATAACTTCCCAGGTATCGAGTTCGCAGTATAAACTATCTGCCAGCTTCAAAATATGTTTTAATATCATTATAATTTTATCCATATCTTCAATGATATAATATTTATCGCAATATGCCTTTAAAACAATAAGAAAACAGTTTATTTGGTGCGTTAAAAGCTGTGCATTTTTTTTGTTGAATTGATGTTGATCTTCCATTATATTTCCTTTTAATTCGTGCTATTTGCCTGTGGTATTTTACTTAATTATAGTTCATAATTTTTGTATGTCAAATAGCACGGTTAAAATAATTCAAAATAATATAAAAAGGTATAGATTGGCAAGTGGTTTGACACAGGAAAAACTTGCAGAATTATGTGGAATTTCACATGATTATATATCTGAAATAGAACGTGGTAAGAAAACTCCCAGTCTTAAAAGGTTGATAATAATTGCAGAAAAATTAAATGTTAGTTTAGGTCAACTTTCTGGTGATATAATATAGATATGAAATTTATGTTTGACAAAAAATTTGTAAAGCTTGGAAGAAGCTGGGGAGTGATTATTCCGCCCTGGTTTTTGAAAATATTAGATATTAATCCTGAAACAGATGAAATGACTTTAACTGTTCAAGATAATCGTATTGTTATTGAAAAGAAATAAGCTGGAGAATTATATGACTGTATTAAAAATAGAAAGATTACCGCATAACAAGTTCCTTCCCGAATACAAGACAGAAGGCGCCGCAGGCATGGATTTGTGTGCCGCAATCTCTGAACCGATTATATTAAAACCGCTCGAAAGAGCTTTAGTGCCTACAGGTTTAAAGATTGAACTCGAGCATGGGTACGAAGCACAAGTCAGACCCCGTTCAGGTTTATCTATCAAACACGGTATTACTCTGATTAATTGTGTCGGCACAATTGATGAAGATTACAGGGGCGAAGTCTGCGTGCCTGTTGTTAATCTTTCGAACGAAACATATACAATTCAACCCGATGAAAGAATTGCTCAAATGATTATCGCAAGAGTTGAACATGCGGAAATTAAAGTTGCAGTTCAACTGACAGAAACATCACGTGGTGAAGGCGGATTTGGTTCTACGGGAAAATGAAATATTTTAAATATTCTTTGCCGCTCCTGTTTATTATTGCTGTTGAACTGCTTGTTAAGTTCAGCCATAATTCAATATGCCTGTGGAAACTCTTAACAGGGCACGAATGCTGGGGATGCGGAATTACAAGGGCGTTTGATGCACTGTTTCATTTACGGTTTCATCAGGCATTTGAATTTAATCATTTCATAATTGTTATTGCACCCTTGATGTTATTCTTATGGGTTAAATTAATATTATCAGATGATACGAAAATATAATTCTTCTGTTAATATTCTTCTGTTCACAAAAATGAAAGGATGATTATATGGCAAACGAAGGAAACGGAATGGTTGGTAACAAATCTTACACTGCTGCATTGTTATTGTCGTTTTTCTTAGGAGGTTTTGGAATTCACAGATTTTACACAGGTTATATCGGACTGGGTATTTTGCAGCTTTTGACAGCCGGCGGATGCGGGGTCTGGGCATTAATTGATTTTGTAAGCCTTTGTTTCGGAAAATACAAAGATGCTCAAGGTAATGAATTAGCTGATTTCAATCCGCAATTAGGTAAAACTATGTTTTTTGTCTGGATTGTGTTACTGGTTGTAAGTATTATTTATAATGCTACTGCTGCAACAGCTCTTTTAAATTCAGTTCATTAATATAAATTACAAATAAAAAAAGAACCTTAGAAATGAGGTTCTTTTTTATATCTTTTTTTAATTTACACGAGAAAAAGTGAGGAAAATAATTATTTTACTTTTTGCCTTTGAAAACTGATATGTCTGATAAGTCTTTCAAAGCAAAATTTGTGTTAACATCGAAGATTGCATTAGGGTTTTGATTTTCTGCATTTTTTAGTTTTGTCCAATAGTCAGGATCCAGCTGCGGACGTCCTTTTGGTAATTCACTATTAAATTCAACCATACATATATTCCTTTGCTTATTATTCTTAACGTCAAACATGAAAAAAACTTTAGGATTTTTCATACTTTTATTAAGAATTTGTTACACTCGTTTTATAGTTAATAACATATCATTAGGTATGTAAAAATCTTTTACCCCGTAATTGGCGTTTACGAATAAGAATTCCAATACCTCCCCATGTTCAACGCCAAGACTTTCAAACGGAATACTTATATCCACAACTTTGTCATAAACAGCTTTTATGGTTTTTGATGATGTGATTGCCCATAAGTTGTTAGGAATTGCTTTTACAAGTCTGACGAGATTAATCTCACCGTCGTAAATTGAAATCTGCATTTCGTTGTGGAATTTTTCTTTGGAAATCGGCAGAAGGCTTTCTGTTTTCTGAATAATTCTGATAGGAGAAAGCGCCTGCTTACGGCTTTGATTTCTCATATAAACATACATTTGATTAACTCTTTTGGACATTAGCCGTGTTTCTTTTAGGTATTCGTTTATATAAAATCTTAAATACAAATTATCTTTATCGTATCCGAAGCAGATTTTGTCATAAAATTTATCTTCTTTGAGCACAGGACCGTCGGGAATTTTGATACAACCTGCGTTCATCCAGTTTTCATCGTCTTTTTCTTTTCCGTCCATAACGGGTGTAAATTCGCCTTTAGGATATCTTGAAGGTTTTGTGATTGCTGACAGCAGCGGTGTATCAAGATATTGCGGAACTTCCAGCCCCAAAAACAGGTATATATTTTTTAAGTGTTCCCTGAAAATATAATCGAATATATTGTCACGTCCCGAATCGTTAGGCTCACCGTACCACCAGAACCAGTCGCTGCCTTCGCATATAAAGAGTTCACGTCTTGCAGCTTCGATATTGGGATTTAGAGGATTTTGCTTAACGTAGTTTGAAAAATCATCACGAACCTGTTTCAAATATGTCCATGCAAGATTTTTCAAAGGTTCATCAATCCACAATTTAAAGTTTCTGTTTACCCAGGAGCCTGAACTTATTTTGTTCAGAGGCTTTTGCGTATCTTTGTCGAGGTAGTCGCTTATAAGAACGGTTTCCAGACTAGGATCGTTTTCAATCAGCGAATAAATTGTTGATAAGAAAGTAGAGCCGTCAGATGTGTAATTTTCCCAGCAGTTTTCACCGTCCATAGCAATTGTGATTAAATGGTTTTCATCAGGTGAAGAAAGCAGTTTGCTTTGTATAACTTTAATTCTGTCATACAAATCGTTTGCGGCGCCTTCTGCGGGGTGGTTCGGGTATTCAAATCCTATAAGGTTTGGAATAACAGAATCCCTGAAAATGATGTTAACTCCGTCATCTTTATATTTATAGGATTTTAAAAGGTGGTAGGGATCTTCCAGATAACCTCTGAAATCTCTTACAAATTCAAAATTAATTGAGTTTGATAAAATACCTTCATCAGAGATAGTCCAATCCACGCCAAGTTCTTTGAAAAGGTTAAGCTCTTTTCCGTTGACACAGTGCTCGGAAGGCCAGATGCCTCTCGGGCGTTTGCCGAAAATATCTTCCATTCTGTCAAGCGCCATTTCTGTCTGCATTTTAGCATCCAGTTCCATTTTTAAATTTAGCGGCAAATCGGTTTCCGATGATTTTTTAATCCCTTTGATATCAAGCAGGATAGGCAAAATCGGATGATAATAAGGGCTTGTGGTAATTTCAATTTTTCCTTCATCAGAGAATTTTTTGTATGTAGGAATAATTTTCCTTATTATATCTCTTTGAATATCAATAATTTTAATTCTGTCTTCTGTAGTGTATCCTTTTCCTTTCTTAATAAGTTTTTTCAGTTCGGGATACATATTTTTGTAAATCGGGTCAAACCAGGCAAGGTTAAACAAAGCCATAAGGTCTGAATATTCTTGATTAGAAAACATATTGATGTCATTTTCAGGGTTGAGCTGATACGTCTGGTAAAGTCTGTTGTATTCGTCTGACGGAAGTATCATTGAATGAAAATTTGCATCAAAAAAGTTATTTATAATAAATTCTTTGTCATCGGCAGTTAAGTCTTCCACATCCGTAACAGTTAATCTTGAATGGATATCGTGTAAGTCGTTCTCGCCGTAATCTATTAATGAGTCAAGCAAAACAGGTACGAGGTTAAAATTAAGTTTAATCTTAGGAAATTTTTCCAAAATCAAAACCATATCAAGGTAATCTTTCACTGCGTGCAGTCTAACCCATGGCATTAAATAATCACCTGTTGGTGTTAATTGATAAACGGGCTGGTGCATGTGCCAGTAGAATGCTATAGAAAGTTTTTTTGTTTGGCTCATCATAAAATTTTTACCACACTGCTATTCCTGAAAATATTATATCATTGAAATTATAAAAAAGGAAACAATTTACATATACAAATTTATGCTATAATCCTTGTATGAAAATACTATTTATAACAGATTTGTATCCTGTTAAGGAAGATGAGAAAACTACACCCAGAACTCTTTATGATTTTGTTCAGGGGTTCAAAAAAGCAGGGCACGATGTCAATGTTATAAAACCGAATTTTATCTTGAATTCTTTTTTGCGGGGAAAACCTTTTTATAAAACAGGTCAGTACGGCGATGTTTATAACATAAATTATTGGCTGCCGTTTGTAAACGTAAAACTTCCTCCAGTTATTGAAAAACCTGATATTGTTATAGCCCATATGCCTTCGGGAATTTTGTTTGCGGAAAAACTCGGGCTGCCATTTGTTGCGGGTATTCATAATTCTGATTTGGAAGTTTTGACAAATCCTGTATACTCATTCTATTTTAAAAACAGGCTGAAAACTGCATTATATAAGGCAAAAGCTGTTGCCTGCCGTTCTTATGTTATTGAGCAGAAACTCATAAATTTGCTGCCTGATTTAAAAAACAAAACTTTTGCTGTTCCGTCAGGAATTGATGAAAATTTAATTACAGAATTACGTTCGGCTCCTTTACGTAATCCTGTTAAAGTTTTGACCTGTGCGCAATTCAAAAAAAGAAAAAATATAGATAAAGTAATTGAAGCCTGCAAAGGGTTGGAGAGTTTTGAGCTGACTGTAATCGGGGACGGCAAAGAATTTGAAAAACTGAAAAGAATTGATAAATCCGTAAAATTTACAGGAAGACTTTCACATAATAAAGTTCTTGAAAAGATGCGTGAAAGCGATGTTTTTATACTGCCGAGCGTGAACGAAACCTTTGGTATGGTTTATTTAGAGGCAATGTCACAGGGCTGTATTACTGTTTGTACAAAAGACGACGGTATATCGGGAATTATTAAAGACGGCGAAAACGGTTTTTTAACCCTTCCGATTTCAACAGAAATCAGAAAAATACTCCTTAATATAAAAGACATGGATGATGACAGGTTAAAAACCTTGCGATACAATAGTTTTCATACAATTCAAAGGTACACTTTAAACTCCTGCTGTAATGAATATTTGCAACAATTGCTTAAGATTTTGTAAAGATTTGACACGGTAAAGGCATGTTTTTGGTAGTATTAAAAAATAAAGTTGGTGTGTAGAATTTTTGTTATAGCCGAATAATTTTCCCCAACATAGGATAAACCCGAAAGGAAAACTTTTAATGAACAAATTTTTAATTGTACTTTTGACACTTTTATTTAACATTCAACAGGCAAATGCATTTAACGTTGATGCTTTTATGGACAAAAATGTTGCCCCTGTATCGGATGCAATTGCGAAAATTATTTTTCATCCTGTTCATGTTTTTGGTGCAGATGTACCTATTATTATTTTCTGGATTTTATTTGCGGGTATATTCTTTACGTTCTATTTAAGAGGAATTGCTGTTTGGGGATTTAAGCATGCAATTGATCTTGTTTTTAAACCAAAAAAATCAGATGACGGTTCCGGTGAAACTTCTCCGTTTCAGGCATTGATGACAGCTTTGTCAGGTACAATAGGATTGGGAAGTATCGCAGGTGTTGCAATTGCGATTTCTATGGGCGGTCCGGGTGCGGCTTTCTGGATTATAATCGGTGCGCTTCTGGGTATGTCATTGAAATTTGTCGAAGCAGCTCTGGCTGTTAAATACAGAAGATTTAACCTTGACGGTTCAATCTCCGGCGGACCAATGCATTATATGGCACACGGTCTGACAAGAAAAAAATTAAGATGGTTAGGACAGCCTTTATCCGTAATGTTTGCTATCCTTTGTATTTGCGGTGGTATTACAGGCGGAAACATGATTCAAATAAATCAGGCTGCAAACCAGTTTGTTAATGTTTGTGGCGGTGCAAACGGACCTTTACACGGTTTGCACTGGCTTATCGGTTTGGCTATGGCTGTTGTTGTAGGGTTGATTGTAATCGGCGGTATTAAAAATATCGTAAAAGTTACCGAAAAAATTGTTCCGTTGAAAATTTTTATTTATTTATTCGCAGCAATGGCAGTAATTGTATGTAATATTAAATTAGTTCCGCATGCAGCCTGGGTTATTGTAAAAGAAGCTTTCAGACCCGAATCGATTTACGGCGGTATGTTTGTTGCAATGATTATGGGCTTAAGACGTTCTGTTCAATCTAACGAAGCAGGTACTGGTTCTGCCCCTATTGTTTATGCAACAGTTAAAACGGATGAACCTTTATCTCAAGGGTTTGTAGCATTGCTTGATCCGTTCTTAACAGGTTTTATGTGTACATTGACAGCGTTTGCGATTGTAATTACAGGGGTATACAAAACCCATGCAGGTCAAACTTCAGGTATTGAAATGACATCTGATGCTATTTCATCAGTTATGCCGTTCTTCCCGACATTACTTGCAGGTATTGTTCTTTTATACGCTTTATCTACAATTATCAGCTGGGCTTATTACGGTCAAAAATCCTGGAACTTTCTTTTCGGAGAAGGCAAGAAAAGAACACTTACATTCCAATTTATCTACTGTTCTTTTATCGTAATCGGTTCTGTTTTAAACGTAACTTCAGTTATTAATATTACAGATGCGATGATGATTGCAATGTCTATACCTAACATTATTGCAATGTATATTTTAGCTCCTGAAATCAAGAAGGATTTAGCTGAATATTGTAAAATACACCAAATGGGCAAATTAGTTAACCGTGATTGGTTAAAGCCTGTTCCTGTCGAGGCAGAAGCAGAGGAAGATGAGGTATTATGTCAGATCAACAAATTATCATAACAGTTTCAGGCGTTGATAAAGTCGGGATTGTTTCAAAAGTTTCAACTGTTTTGGCTGAATACGGCGTAAATATTGAAGATATAAAACAAACATTAATGCAGGGGCATTTCGTAATGTTCATGCTTGGAAATATAGAAAAGTCAAACTATACTTTTAAAGAAATAAAAGAAGCTTTAACAAAAACAGGCGAAGAACTCGGTATGGAAATATGGGTTCAGAGAAAAGATATTTTTGATAAAATGCATACTGTTTAGTTACAAAAAAATTGTTTTTTAAGTGCAGTTATTTTTTCGTAAGATTTTTCGATATTATCTTTTAATTCCATATCGCATTGGGCTTTTTCGGCTATTGTTTCGATGATGTTAATGGTTTCAGGTTTTGAATCTCTGTATATAAACATATTTAACCCTGCTCTTATTCCTGCTTCACAAGCTTGAATTGTTCCGAATTTTGCAACTCCACGCATAATCATATCATCAGAGATTACAACACCTTTAAACCCGAGTTTATTGCGTAAATATGAGATTGCGTTTTTGCTCAGAGATGTAGGGATTACATCTTTTTCAAAGCAGGTGCAATGAAGATGAGCAACCATAATCATCTCAATATTTTTTGCGCATAAAGCAAACGGTTTTATATGTGTTTTTTCCATTTCTTCCAATGACAGATTTATTTCCGGCAGAGTTAAATGGCTGTCAGCATTTGCATCACCGTGTCCGGGAAAATGTTTTACACAGGGGATTATACCGTTTTCCCGATAAGTTTGCGATACAATTTTTTCACACTTAATTACTTCATCAGCATTATTTGAAAACGCACGTTCACCTATTATCGGATTATCAGGATTTGTATTAACATCAATACAAGGTGCAAAGTTTAAATTGATACCAAAGCTTTTGAGTTCTTCTGCGATTTCTTGTGTCTGTGTTCTAAGAAATGCATCGCCCTTTTCATAAGCAAATTTTGCAGATAAATATTTTTTACCGTTATGTATATTTTCGGTGCGTTCAACCCTTCCGCCTTCCTGATCAATTGATAAGAAAGGAGCTGTAATTGATGCTGATTTAATATCATTTATAAGTTCTCTAAACTGTTTGAGCGATTGAATATCTTTGGTAAAAAATATCATACCGCCAAGCCCGTTTTTTAAAGCGTCATTGTAACCGCCGCCCTCAGTTCCGAGAATAAACATTTGATATAATTTTGTTCTGATATCCATTACAAAACCTTTTCTGCAAGAGCGTATAAATCTTTTAATTTGCCGTTATCAATAACTTCTTCAATTTTATTCAATATTTCATCCAGCCCTTTTTTATCAGGTGTTTTGAAAGATTTAGGGATTACAATATCAGCAGTTGTTTTTGTTTCGACAAATCCTTTATTTTCTTTTAAAAATTCTCTGTAAGCAGCCAAAATATTTGTGCTTGTTGTATCAATTGAGAAATTTTGTCCTGTATAATATTTCACATCCTTTTTCAGTTGTTCAATATAATTTGTTATAAAATCAACTTCCGACAAAGTTTCTTCTTCGGAGTATTCTCCGCCGTAGCAGATGTTGTTTAAAAGTTCCTTCTTATCAAGGTGTTTGATATATACCGCCCACAAAATGCAGCCGAGATAAAATCCTAAATAGTTTTCAAGAAGACTTCTGATTTTGGGATAAAATAATTTAAAC
Source organism: Clostridium sp. CAG:967 (assembly GCA_000433095.1). GTDB lineage: Bacteria > Cyanobacteriota > Vampirovibrionia > Gastranaerophilales > Gastranaerophilaceae > Stercorousia. Next base: position 157,715 of record HF991483.1, read on the forward strand.
TGCTGTTTTTTTTGAGCAAAATTTTTATATCTGCTTAACAAATCATAAACATATTCAATGTTTGGTGTGAAAGCCGAAATATGCTGTATAAAACCCGGATCAAATTGTACGCCGTCATCAAAGTTCATCTTTTTTACCCTCTCTGTTAATTTTCGTTAAACTTATTACTAAAGCATTTCGTATTTAATTTTTTTCTTGTTGCTTTTCAAAACTTTTTCCTGAAACTCTTTGTCATACTGCAATCTGTAACCGTTAGTAAATGCTTTTACAACTGCATTTGAAAAAGTTCTTTTTGTGCTCCAGTATGCAGTGTGAGCAAAGAAGCAGGGGCGTTTGCTCCATACACTTGAGTTATCATAGATAAAACCTTTCGGGTTATTTATTTCAATGTCTGCAAGTTTTTCCACTTCTTCTATTGTAAGATTTCTGGTTGAAGGAAATCCTAAAGGGTCTTCACGATAGTTAACAGTAATAAAGAAAAGACCGTTTTCAATGATATATTTCATCATTAATTTGTTATAGTAATTGAGTTCATATTCAGGATCTGCCAGATCCGAGTAAAATAATACCAGCGGACTTGCAAAGTTTACAACGCCTTTTAAAGAATTAGGAGGTGCACAGGCAGTTTCAGTTGCATCTTTTAGTTTCAAATAGCTTTCTTCCAGTGAATTATCAACATTTCTGAAGACAAGGTGACCGCTTTGAGAAACAATACCTATCTCTGATTTAGAAAGAGCCGAAATACAAGTGTTTTGAACAGGGTGTTCTTTGACAAATTGTCTTACTTCGTCGCTGACATTAATCGTATTAAAAAGATTTTCAGGATTAATATACGGCAGTTTATTAAACATATATTCATAAGTAATAAAGCTGCCGGCAGAATATCCGTAAAGTACGGTCTTGTTGCCCTTAGAAGCTTCGGTTTTAATAACTTCGTTCAGCTCATCAAGTATAGGAAGCATATTGTGTTGTTTTTGAACCCAAATTGCATCATGTAAAAAAGAAGCCAGAACTGAACGTACTTCATAAGCAATAGTAGGGCTGAAAGCTTTAGTTAAGTCAAGTTGTTTGTGAACAAATTCTAAATCTTTCTGACTTTTATCACCCCAGAAAAATATTACGGGTTCTTTATTAATAGTGTATAATTCTTTATCCGCAAAAACTTTTTTTATTTGTTTGTTAGTTTCAAACTTTTTTTTCATAACAGGGTGTAATTTTTGTACCCCGTCAAGAAACCAGTTCCTCATTTTTGCATCGTTATTATTTGAACCGTTAATATATATAAAACTTACGCCTGAATTAGCCAGACAGGCATTTTGTAAAAGGATTGCACTGAATAATAACAAAAAAATCTTTTTCATAGATATATGATAGCATAAACTATACTTTCGGGCTACTCAAAAAAAGCCGGTTGTTAACCGGCTTTTTTATTTATTAATCGTGTTCTGCTGCTATAAACTTATATGCATAAGCTGCAATTGCGCCGCCTGCAAGGTTTGCGAGGATAGTTATCCAAATAAATTTGAATTTTACTGCTTTCAGAACTAAAAGTCCTATTGCAACGGCAGGGTTAAATGCGCCGATGCAGGTTCCGATTGTTGCAAAAATTGCAGCTGCAAGTGTTCCGCCGATTGCAAGTCCGTAGAAAGAATTGCCCTCTGTTGATTTAGATGTTGCAGTGCTTAATACAACAAAACATAATGCAAATGTAAATAACAGTTCGCATATAATCAGTGCCGGAATACTAAAATTTATTTCATCAGAGTATGGCGGAACTGCTACTAAGTAAAGAACAGCTCCAGCAGCAGCGGCTGCTCCTAAGATTTGAGCTACAGCATAAGGAACAAACTGTTTCCAGCATAATGCACCTTTAATACAAGCTGCAAGAGATACAGCAGGGTTGTAATGTCCTCCTGAAATTCTTCCGCCGGCATAAACCATAACCATAAGTATCAATCCTATTGCTATTGCAGGGATTGAACCACGTCCGTTAGGAAATATCGAACATCCGATTGTTAAAACCAAAAAGAATGTTCCGATAAATTCCATAAGGTATTTTCTAAAAAGTTCTTTCATATAAATCTCCTTTTTTCGCTAAAAATTCTAACACATTCTATAAGTTTATGCAATTAATCTTAATATTAATAACAATTTATTTTATATTTTGTTTTAAATTTATATATGAAAGTTGAATTAATTGCCTTAAATAATTATAAGTTTCCTCTGCATAACAATAATAAAAAGGCAGAAAACAATTTTATCCCGAAAGACCAATTAAACGCTATTCCTGCTGTTTATTATATGCCGATAAATTTCGGCTGTTGTACAGCACAGGATAACAGAAATTATTTTGATAAAGTCCGAAATGTTCACTGCCCTTGCTGCGGGGTGGAAATGATTACAGATAAAGAGGCTTTAATAAAAGAGGCTGAAAATGTTAAAACTGCATCTGAATTTGTGGAGTTTTTGAATAAATATAAAGAAAATATTCCTAAAAAATTCGGGAATTATAGCGATTTTGCTTCTAACCTTCTGGAAGCAAGACCTGAACTGGGCATAAAAGATTTGTTAAATATTTCCAGAGCAGGCGCAAACAAAAAAGTTGAACATAGAATGCAGGATGCTGTTGAATACGTTAAAGCATGCAAAGAGAACAACGATTTGTCACAGAAGGATAAACTTTTATGCGATGAGTTTATAAATCAAACGAATGCTTTTCTGGAAGAAGATAAAAAGTATCCTTTAGGAAAATATAAAAAAATTCTTCAGGAAACACTGGCAAAGCTTGAAACAAATAATAAATGGGAAATATATTCCAATGCAAAAAATCCTGTAGTTGAAGCAAATATCTACAAAAGTGTTTTTAACTACGATTTTGAGAGAGTAATCAACGGAGAAGCTCCTGCATACCTTGTGTTAAAGAATTTGTTTGATTTTTCGCAAGCTGTTGAAACCAGGATGCTCCAGAATTTATCCGAAGAAAAAGAAGAAGAATACAACACCCTGCTGGTGTGTTCAAAATGTTCGAACTCTGAAAGCAACGGAATAAAGAAGCTTTTAAGAGCTCCTGATGAAATTGAAAAGATAAACTATCAAACTTACATTGCAGATATGTCACGTGAGGTTTTAGAAAATCGTTACAGCGGAAGCGACAAATATCCGCTGTACGTTAACGGATTAATGAAAAGGGTTACTAAAGGGAATGTAGATGCCTCAAAATTTTTGAATGAAAGCAGATTTAAAACTAAGATTTTTTACTTGAATAGAAACGTTATTGAGTTTGATCCTGTGAATATTGACGGCATTCCTTGTGCTTGCTGCGGAAAATCTACTATTACCCACAAAAAAAAGGTTGAAATATTTGAAAAAATAGCAGAAGCAAATAATATTAACGAAATGGATAATATAATTAATGATAATAACGGGATTATTCGTGAAAAGTATATGCCTGTCATAAATAAATTCCATTCTGTTGTAAAAAATAATCCTGATATCACTGAAGATGAAGTCGTTAAAATTTTGAGAGAACATACGGCAGGGGATATAAAAAATGTTATGAAGAATAATTTAAAGATTATGCATAGACTTCTTAAACAGAAAAATTTATCTTCTAACGACAAAAACAAAATTAATGAATATATAGCAGGTGTCAAAAATGATTTTATTGATGTAAATCCAAAGAAAATAATTGATTATAAAAGCTATAACGATTTAATCAGCAGCACCCTGAAAAATATGGAGTTAAAAAACAGGACGGAATATATAAATCTTGTTAAAATTCCGGTAAAGAATTTGCTTGTTGTGCAAACAAATCTTTTCCCTATTGCTGATACCGCAGAAAAATATAAATCAGAACTGAAAGTTATTTTGCAGGATATAATAAAAATGTCGGTTGCTACTAAAGATCATGTTGTGGCAAGAGATAAAGACGGCACCAATGATTTGAACAATCTTATTGTTTTGTGCAAAGACTGCAATCAGGATAAGACAAATTTTGATTTCAAATACTGGATTCACAGGCATCCGGAAATGAAAGAAAATTTAAATAATTATGCAAGGTTTATTACTGATAAAATTCATGAAAACGTTCTTTCCGAAAATTATTTTGCATATCTTGAAGAGTTGTCCGACTACATTAACAGGATTACAGACGGAGAAATCGAAATTCAATATGATGTATAATTTATGATATAATTCATTTATGTTTTATTTTGATGAAATTAACGGAAAAAGAATTTTAAAAAGCAGTATTTTAGACGGGCTAAATCATTTTTTTACTACACGTGAAAGTGTAATAAAAACTAAAGAGCCTGAATTTGAAAAAACGGTTGAAGAAAATATAAGGGATGTATGTGAATATTTAAACATTAAAGAAGATAATTTAATCCATCCTTCGCAAACCCATACTTCAAATATTGATGTTGCAAGAGGCGGAGTTACATCTTATCCTGATACTGACGGATTAATTTTATCAAATAAAGAACAGGCTGTATTTTTGAATTTTGCAGACTGCACTCCTGTTATAATTTATGACGGCAAAAAACATATTGCAGCGGTTTCTCACGCAGGCTGGAGGGGAACGGCAGGCATGATAGCTTCAAAAACGGTTGAAAAAATGGTATCTGAATTCGGCTCAAAAACTGATGATTTGAAGGCTGCAATAGGACCTGCAATATCATTCTGCTGCTACAATGTCGGAGAAGACGTATATAGACAGCTTTCTCAAACTGTGAAAGATTTTACGGGGTTGTATGAAATCCGTCAGGGAGATATTTTTGTGGATTTGAAAAATATAAATAAGACACAGCTTGTTCAATCAGGTGTAAAGGAAGAAAACATTGATGTCTGTCCTTATTGTACTGTTTGCAATAATAATTTATTTTTTTCGTACAGAAAAGAAAATGCTACAACTAACCGTCACAGTGCAGTTATAAAGTTATAAAATTTTTTAGCATTTCGTGTCCGTATTCTGTTAAAACAGCTTCCGGATGGAACTGTACACCGTAAATAGGATATGTTTTATGCTCTATTGCCATAATAATTTTGTCTTTTGTCTGCGCCGTAATTTTTAAAACATCAGGCAGGTTTGCAGTTTCAAGAGAGTGATATCTGGTTGCATAAAATCCCTGTTTCAAACCATTGAAAATTCGGCAGTTTTCATCGAAATATATTTGAGAAGTTTTGCCGTGTATCGGGTTAGCTGACTTTATGATTTGACCTCCGAAAAACTGTGCTATGCATTGATGTCCGAGACAGATGCCGAGAATTTTTTTACTTTTGTGAAATTCTTTTATTACATCCAAAGATATTCCTGCCGTATCAGGATTTCCTGCTCCAGGAGAGATTATTATTCTTTCAAAATCCAGTGATTTTAATTCTTCAACCGTAATTTTGTCGTTTTCAAAAATTTTCGGCTGCACACCGAGTTCTTTGAGGTATTGGACTATGTTATAGGTAAATGAGTCATAATTATCTATCAAAATCATAATTGCACCTCAACGATACCACGAACAGAATTTATGCAGAATATTTTTTCTGCTTTTTCAAGGTCAGATTTATATAGAATTTTTTCTGAAACATTCTTCATTGATTGTCTTAAAATTCCGTTCAATAATCCGCATTTAACGGGCGGTGTATATAATTTTCCGTTAATTTGCAATATAATGCTGCTTCTTGAACCTTCTGTTAGTTCTTTGTTTTCGTTAAAGAAAATTTCGTCGAAGATTTCACCTTTTGAAATTTTTTTGTAACTGTCGAAATAATACGGTCTATAAGTTGTTTTGTAATAAAGAAATTCATTCGAACTGTTAACAATAACCGGTGAAATTGAAATTTTTGTTGTAACGGGCGGTTTCAAATCTTTATATTCGGTGGTAATTGTTCCGTTTCTGTCAAGTAGAACCCTCAGCATCCCGTCTTTTTGAGGCTTAATTACGGGATTAGAAAATTTGAAACCGAAATGTTCGGCAGTGTTTTTCATTCTTTCAAAATGTTCTTTTTCAAACAGAAGTTTGCCGTTTTCAACTTTAATTGTTTCAATTATCTGGAATTCTTCATTAAGAAACTTTGTTTTTGTAATTGTTTCTTCCCATTCGTCCTGAATATCCGAATCCCATACAATTGCTCCGCCCGCACGATATTTAAAATTTTTTTCATTATTCTTTTTTTGCAGAATTCTTATAGGTACGCTAAAAACAGTTTCTTCGGGGCAAATCAGTCCTATAGCTCCGCAGTAAATATTTCTATCACCTTTTTCAACCTGTTCAATTATTTGCATTGTGCTGATTTTAGGGGCGCCTGTAATTGAGCCGCAGGGAAAGATTGCTTTGAATATGTCATAAAGTGCTATGTTTTCTCTTAAATCCGCTTCAATTTGGGATGTCATCTGATGAAGCGTTTTGTGGGTTTCGATTTCAAAGAGCTTTGATACTTTTACTGAACCTGTCTTTGCAATTCTTCCTAAATCGTTTCTTAAAAGGTCAACTATCATTACATTTTCTGCACGGTTTTTTTCATCGTTTTGAAGAAATTTGATAAGTTGTTCATCTTCATCTCTATTTTTTCCACGTTTTATTGTACCTTTCATAGGTTTGGTTAAAATATGGCTGTCTTTTAATGAAAAAAACAATTCGGGTGAAAACGAGAGTACTGTGTCATATTCGTTTTTCAGGTAAAAATTATACGGAGTTTTTTGTTTTGCAAGCAAAGATTGAAAAAGTTCGAAATCATTTCCTTTAAAAGGAATTTCAAAATCGTAAGTGTAATTAACCTCGTAAGTGTTTCCTTTTGCAATTTCATTTTTAATTGTTTTAATTGCATTTGAGTATTCTTCAAAGGTTATGCATGGGACGGGATTAAGCACAAAATTTCTGCTTTTATCAGGTAAAAATTGTTCATAATTTTCAAATACTTCAAAATATAAAAGCGGGAATTCAGAATTTGTTTTTGAAAAAGCTTCGTATCTTATGTAACCTGCAAGATAATATTTTTTACCGAGTTCCTCAATTTCGTCAAATGCTTTTTTGAGTTCACCGGATGTGAACGCCTTAATGGTTTTAATTGATTTTGTAAATAATTTGTTTGAAAATATTATCATAATTTGAGTATAACAAAATTTCTGCTATAATGAAACAGGAGGTTATGATGAAGAAACAAATTATTTTAGGATTAATTTTAATGCTTATTGCGCTTCCTGCTTTTAGTGAAGAAGAAATAAAAATAAACGAAAATAAAATGAAAAGTTTTTCGGGAACATATGAAACTGCAAGACCTAAATACCCTCCTTTGTCTGCTGCCGAAGAAGTAATGAAATCAGAGTATGAAAATGAAAATTCCACAGCAAAACCTGACAGAGCTACAATGCCTATGCAGATGAACGCTTTTACACAAAATTATGACAGCTCAAACAGTATGATGATGATGCAGAATGTTATGCCTAATATGATGGGATATTAGTATTTACCGAGATTTTTCTTTGTCCAGTTAAATATTTTCTCAAAATAAAAATCAGGGTTAACGCTGAAATCAAGTGATTTCATATTAATACATATTGTAAGCATTTCTTTGTCTTCTCCCTGTAATAGTTCAAGGAGTTCGCTTTTTGTTTCTATGTATTTGTAGTTGTCTATGTAATATTCAGTTTGCAGAATGTAAAAAACATTTTTATAACCGAGCTTAAGCGTATCAATTAAATTGTCATCAAACAAATAGCAGTGGCTGAGCATGTGGTAAAGGTTAGCGATATTTGTCTGTACTGCTGGGATTGCATCAGTACGTTTAATTAAAGGTACAAAATCTTTAAATTCGCCGTACAAAGAAACAGTGTCATTAAAAAGCTGGAAAAGTTCGTATTTCGGCCAGTTATAAATTTCATCCAGTCCTGATACAAAACCGCAGGCTTTTTCTTTAAAAGGCATTGACTTTATAATTTTGTTGTAGCTCTGTAAATCCTCAACAGTTATCTTATCCAGAATAACTATCACATCAACATCGCTTGTATCTGTTGCTTCGTTACGCTTGTAGCTTCCCTGCAAACCGATAAATTTTATTCTTCCTTCAAAAGTATCAAATAATTTTTTAGTTAATTCTTCAAGCCATTCTTGAATGTCAAATACCATAAACACCTCTTTAAGATTATATATCAAAAAAATCGTAAAAATGATAGAATTGATAAGGATATTTTTTTGTCAATTCTTCCAAAAATTTTACATACTGTTTTTCAAGTTCTGCAAGTTTTTCCTGACGTTTCCCTTCAAATTCAAATTTTTTGATATGGATAGCATATTTGTCGTTTTTTTCTTTGGTACAGACTATAAAATAAATCTGTGCACCTGTGAGCAATCCGAATTTAAATGCTCCTATCGGAAAATTAACTTTTTTACCTAAAAAATCGGATGTAAACACTGCATTGTCGTTATTAGGAGCAATTCTGTCACCTGCCATAAAAACAATTTCGCCTCTGTCAAGTTTGTCTTTAATTTCAATTGAAGTTGTCAAATCAATATTTTCAACCGGATATGCGGTAATAGGATTGTCTGATGAGATACGGTTAATAAAGTTTTTGAATGTAGAACATTGATTAGCCTCTAAAAATATATTTACTTTTATGTCTTCAATAACAGTACCTGATCTGAAAAATGTGCGCATTGCATTAATGTTGCCGAGATGAGAGCATAAGAAATAAATCCCTTTTTTTTCAAGTAAATCGGAAAATAATTTATTTTTTAAATCTTCGTCGGAAAAGTAAATCTTTTTAATATTAAAGTTGTCGGTAAACATTTCCATTTTATCAACAAGTGCATAAGAGTAGCTCAAAAAATGTTTGAATGAACTGAAAATACTGCCGTTTCCGTTAGCAATTTTCAGGTAATTCTGTGAACATTTTCTTATTTTGGGCGCACATGTAAAAGCAAACAATGTTACAAAAAAAACAATAAATTTAACGGCATTTTTTCCTGCAATATTGTAGATATACCATAACAGCATCAATCTTTTTTGACCTGCCGCCTGTTCTTTAACTTCGTACCATTTTACCATTTGATAATCCTTGTGAAATCCATTTTGCTACTTTCTCACCACTTCTAACAGCGTATAGTCATGAACACCGACATTTTCATGTTTTTCATGTAATTTCAAACCGGCTTTTTCAACAAGTTCAAGCATTCGTTTTTCAGTGTACATCTTGCTTTTGCCGTTTGCCATACAGGTAAAATAAAGTGAAATATGTGCAAGTGAATAAGCAGCTCCGTCAAAAATCTGCCTGTCTGTAAAAGGTTCCAGAATATAAATCCTTGTATCATCCGTCATTGAATTCTTTATGTTGGAAAGTATTGATACGATTTGTTCTTCCGAAAAACAGTCTAAAAACTGGCTCATAAAAACAGCGCCTGAAATTCTGGGAAATTTTGAATTTTTATCAAGAACATCTATCCCGTAAAAATTCAGTCTGTCATCTGACAAATTTTTCTTTGCAGCATCAATATTTTCCGGCAAATCTATCATATTTACTTTGCAATCAGAATTAAACTTAAGACAGGCACGTTCAAATTTTCCTGTATTGCCGCCAATATCAAAGATTTGTTCTAAAGGTTTACGGAAAATTATTTTTAAAGCTTCTTCAAAACATCTGTCAGAATAAAAATGGTCAAATTCAAACCAGCTTTTTTTCATTTTTTGCGGTAAAATTTGAAGAATTTCATATATTGTTTTGTGTTCGCCGATAAACTTTTTAAGCCCTGCAGGTTCTTCATCTCTAAAAGATTGTGTAAGTTCTGATGCGCCCAGATAACACACATCTTTTACAAAATTGAAATTAACTTTTGTCATTTCATTGTTTAAAAACGCATCTGCCACGGCAGTATTTGAATATAAATCATTGTTTTTACTGATTATACCTGCACATAATGCAGTTTCTAAAAGTGTTTCTGCCGTATATCTGGACACTTTGCAGGTTTCAATTATTTCATCCAGACCGGCTGGATTATCCTGTAGAAAATCCAAAATTCCTAAATCCAGCATTGATGCAACTGCCTGAAAAGTAAACGGTGCAAAAGCTATTTTTTGTGCATCGGCAAGAGCTTTAACCTGCGGTGATACGTGTCTTTTTATTCTTCTATATTTCATAATCCGATTATATCATCTCTCTTTTATACACACAAGGCTGAAAATATATGAGAAAACAAGCCCGATAGCAAGGATGTAACCGAGTGAACTTATGAGTTTAAATCCTGTAAAAGCAAGCAGGGTAAAAGAAAAAACGCTTGTAAGACAAGAAATCAAAACAGCATCAGCTGATTTTTTTGCCCCGCCAAAGCGGAAAACCGAATAATCCAGCCCGAACCCTATAATTAAGAATACTGCAATAACATGAAACAAATTAACAGGCTGATTGAAAATTCCCAGAAGCGCAAGAGATAAGCCGCCTGCAAGGATTGACGGCAAAAGAATTTTGCCTGCTGATTTGTAATCATAGATTTTTGAAAGTAAAATATAAAGAAGTCCAAAGATTGGAATTAATAATCCAAGACAAATTTTTCTGCATTTTTTTATTTGTGATGAAATGTCTTTTTGGAAATTTATTACCTTGTTTCCGTTAATTTCTCCGCCGTCGTAGCCGAATGCAACAACAATTGATGTGTTATCATTTATGAAAAAGTTATTTTTTAAAGCTTCAAATCTTACGTTGTAATCTAAAGGATAAGAAGTTAATGCTTCATTAATAACTTCTGCACGTTTGTTCGGAGGAAGGAAAACAGCATACTCATTTAGTCTGTTTACGTATAATTCTTTTTTTAGAATTTGTGTTGATTTTTGTTTTTTTAACGACGGAAGATACTTGCTAAAAGCCTGATATTCAATATTTTTTGTGCTCAATTCGTATGTGATGCTTTCTTCTTTTTCCAAAAGTTCCTGAAGATTTTTCCCTTCAATAACAAAGATTGACATCATTTCATTTGATTTTACAAGATCGCTTTGAAGTTTTTCAGCGTTCAAAAGATGCTTTGGAGGAACATACATGTTTTTAATATTGTCGTCAAAATGAATTCTGAATAAACCGATTAAAATAATCAAACCTGCCATAATGACAATCGGTTTATTGAATTTTTCCGGTATGACAAAATGCTTTACATGCGAGGGGTTGTAAATATTTGTGCAAAACAGCGGGTAGAATAAAATTACGAACAGATAAACAGCAGTTAATCCGGTTACTGTAAATACAGCTATTTGTTTAAGCAGAATGAAGTTTGAAAACAACAGCACAATAAATGCGCTTGCAGTTGTTAAAAGGCTTACGCTCAGGCTTTTGAATATTTCTTTTATAACTTCATCACAACTTGTATCTTTTTCATGAGAAACAAAAAAGTGTAAAGTATAATCCACGCAAATTCCGATTAAGGTTGTAGAGAATACAAACGTCAAAATATGAACGGACGGAAATACCAATGAAGTCACAAGAAATCCCGCATAAATTCCTAATCCTATTGTAAGTGCAATCGGCAGAAGCGGTTTAAAAGATTTAAAGTAAAAATATATCAATCCTATTATAAAAAGTGTAGATAAAATACAGATAATATTTATTTCAAGAGCGGAATGGGTACTTGCATAATAGGAATGCACAGGAGTTCCTGTCAGATAAAGTTTGACGTTATTTTTGCTGAACTCTTTTTGAAGAATAACAAGCCTGTTTACTTCTTCATTCATAATACTCGGTGAAAGAGCGGTATCTCCGTCTACATTAAGCATGACAAGACTGTAATATTTGTCGTTGAGTTGAACGGGTGTGAAGTTCGAAATATCATGATTAGTGCTCAATGACATTACGTAATCTGTTAAAAGGAGAAACGGATCATCCTCAATTGAGCCGATAGGCTGCATAATCGGGTTATACAGAAGCTCCAGCGCATTCTGTTCAATCCGGTCATAATTTTTATCCCGCAAAAGTCTTTCGCTTTTGTTGGAAACCAAGCCGTAATGATGCTTTTCGTAATTTTCTAATATGCCTTTTATATCAGCATCAGATGTTTGCATCTTTGTCTGGTCAATTTGTCCGTAGAAATTTTTTGCTGTATTTTCGCAAACTTCTGCACTGTCGCATTCGACAATTACATTTATCTTTGCAGAGAATTTTGTGCTTAAATCAACAATTGTTTTTTCGTTATTTGAAAAAATTGCTTTTAAAATATTGGTTTCTGTTTTAGGACGATGAAAAATCAGGAGCATTGACAAAAAAGCCAACACAACAATAAATAATATTCTTGATATTTTAATTATTTTGTTCCGCATTTAAAAGAGATATCCGTAGTTCCGTTCTTTATTGTGGAAATTTTTATCTGTTTAATATCGACCTGACCGTTTACGATTATGTTATTTATCTGTGTTGAAGCCGCAGAACCTTGTTTGGGTTTCAATCCGACAGTCCAGATATCATTATTTTTTACAAAATATAAATCAAAATTTTTGTCGAGATATGAGTAATTTTTGTTGGAAATAGCCATAATTACTTCATTCATTTGTTTGTTTTGTGAAGATGTGTATGAAACAGTTGATTTGATAGGATATTCTGTTTCGAAAATTGCACCTTTGTTTTTTATAAACTTAAAATTTCCGCCTGATTTTAAAACTGTCGAGCCGATTGTTTTTTCCTGTGTAAAAGTGCATACGGCATTTTTTAAGACAGGCATATTTTTAGCAATATTTTTACTTGTTTCGGAATGAGAAAATACGCTTTCCAGAGCAAAACATACGTTTGCGCATAAAAATAATGCTGCTGTTATAATCAAAAATTTATATTTCATATTCCCTCAGTTTTTTCAGAAAATTTTCAGGTGCGGTATAAACGCTTTCACGTGTTTTAATATCAACACATATTTGCATACTTTTAGCCTTAAAGATTTTTTCGTTTGTACCCGCATCATATATTTCATATTTAAGATTTAAAGCCGGTTCAACATCTTCAATAGTTGTTTTGATTTTAAGTTTTTGTGCAAATACGGCAGGTTTAATAAACTTTAAATCCATAGTTGCAACAGGATATGCAAAACCGTCGGCTTTCATATTGTCATAATTATATCCGATTTTGAAAAGCAAATCACATCTTGCGGTTTCCAGATATTTTATGTAGTTTCCGTGCCAGACAACATTCATGGGATCAAGGTCATAAAACGGCACTTCTATTAAAGTTTCAGCACTGATTTTTTTCATAGCATTATTATAAAACAAAAGAGCCTGAAGAAAAAGTTATGTCACCATTTGTAAATTTATAATCAATATTCTTTTCTCTTCGGTTTAAGGTTAAAGTAACCTGTACATCGGGTTTGATTACAGATGAAAATTTTATTTTTTTAACTTTTTCGGGGGTAAACTCAAGTCCGAAAGCATCTTTTATAAATTCTTTTACAAAGAACAGCTGAACAACTCCGGGTAAAATCGGAAAGTCAGTAAAATGACCTTTGAAAAAGTTACTGTTTTCAGGAAAAATCAGGTTAAATTCTGCGCAGTCATCATTTATCGAAAAACCTGTAACGTTAGGATAGGTTACATTAGTATTAAAGATTTCCGTAATCCGTTCTCTGTTGATTTTTCCACGTTCGCTAACAGGGAGGTCATATAAAAAACGCCATTTCTTAACTTTGTATGATTGTTTCAGAAGTCTAACCAGTTCTGACTTTCCTTTAGAAGCTAAAAACTTGCATCCTTCCGTATTGAGAACGGCTGCTGCACAAAGTTTATCATCCAGTTTTAAACAATACGATTTTTCAATATACTCATTTGAATTTAAGATATTTTCAACTTCATCCAAAGATATTCTTTTTTCCTGAATTTTAACAATTCTGTCATTGCGCCCTTTCACAAGAAAACCGTTTGCCAAAAACTCAAGGTCATCGTTCAAAATTAACTCATCTTCGTCAAAATACGGAGATTTAATTTTGTTGTTTTCAAAAATTACATTATCAAAAAATTTAAGATTGTCGTGTGCAGACTGTCTGTATGCAATAACTCCCGCCTCTGTACTTCCGTAAATTTCCGTGACACCGTGAGCAGCCGCTTCCAGATATTCAAAAACATTGTCATCAAGTTTTGCACCTGCGCTGATTATCATTTGCGGTTTGTGCTTAAATTTAAATCCGTATTTTGCAAGCTTTTCCAAAAAAGAGGGGGTTGAAACAAAAACATACTTTTCATAATCTTTAATATCTTCCGGATACAAAACCCTTTCTGTGTCGACTTTACACCCGAGAACTTCCGGCAGCATTACGGTAAAGGTTGTGCCGTACATAAACTCTTTTGGAACAGTTGATACAAAAACAGTGTCAGACGAAAATTTAAAGAATTCAGCCAAATCACGTCCTTCTTTAAGAACGCATTCGTAACTTTTTTGAATAATTTTGGGTTCTCCCGCAGAACCTGATGTGTGAAAAATAAATTGTTTTTTGTCCTCTTTGCCGGTTATCTTATCATTTGCCATATCTTCCCGTTTTTACCCTTTTCGTCTATTATTTTGTTACTCCCCATGGCTTTATTGTTTTCATCCTTTTTCATATTTTGTTCTCAAAATAATTCTTACAATATATTCTGCCCCGAACAGCAAACCTATTGCAATATATGAAATGCAGCCGTTATACAGTATCCATATTTTTGCGGGCTGAAACACGGTAATTATTGAAATCGCAAGGTTTATAAATAAAAAAACACACCAGACATACGTGAGTTTTCTTGTATAATCTCTTGAAAAGTCAGTTAATTCGCTGTCCATTTTTTTTGCGATTTTCTGAATAACCGTTTCCTTGCAAAAAAGTGATGAAAAGAAAACAGTAAAAATAAAGGAATTTGTAATCACAGGATAAAATTTAAGTACGTAAATTCTGCTGTAATGAAAGAAAACTATAACAAAAATTGTTATTAAAAACGGCAATATACGTTTAAGTTTTTTTAAATAATTAATCATAATAATTCTTCAACAGCAAGAACAACGTCATTAATCGTTCTGATTTGCTTAAAGTTTTCGGGTGAAATTTTCTTTTGAGTAAAACTTTGCAGTTTAACAGCCAAATCAACAGCATCAATACTATCGAGTTCTAAATCTTCAAACAAATCAGTTTCTGCCTGAATTTGACTTTCTTCGATTTCAAAATCCTCAACCAGAATACTTTTTAATCTATCAAAAATTTCTTCACGTGTGTATTTATTCACTGCATTAATCCTTATTACGGCTGCGTACAAAGTCGGCTATTGTTTTAACAGAGTAAAAATGTTTTTTATTTTCTTCTTTATTTTCACTCAAGTCAATGTGATATTTCTTTTTTAAAGCCATCCCGAGTTCAAGCGCATCAATACTGTCCAGCCCAAGTCCGCTTATAAAAAGCGGTTCTTCGTCTTTAATATCTTCGATAGTTATATCCTCTAATTCGAGCGCTTCAATAATTAGAGTTTTAATTTCTTTTTCTAAACACATTCTCAATTCACCTTTAATAATTTTATAACCCAATCAGGTGCTAAAGTCAAATTTGATGCGTTCTGAAATTACTTTTCGTAACTTGATTTCATCAGGTGCAGAAAACTGTGACAGCTTGATTTCGGGCTTCACAGTTATGTAATAAGTTATTGTTTTGTAGTTTGCATCATATATCGGTTGATTTTTTTGAAGAAAAGGGTAATCGCATTCGATTGTTACGGGCAGAATATCTGCGCCTGATGCAATTTGAAGCAGAGCAGGACCTTTATGAATTTTAATTGTATCTGTTTTTGATGTTCTCGTGCCTGTTGGAAAAATAATTATATTGTAACCGTCATTTAATGCGTTTACACATTCTGTCTTAAATTCTTCAATGTCAATGTTATTTGGAATATAGACATTTTTAATAATATTTTTCAAAAAAATGTTATTTAAGAGTTCTTTTTTAGCAAGACATAAAGAGTTTTCAAAAAGCCCTGTTAAAATCAAAATATCAATGAAGCTCGGGTGGGTTGCAACGATAATTTTGCCTTTTACGTTTTTAAAATTCTCGACTTTTATTTTAATTATTCGTATAAAAATTAAAAATCCGGTAAAAATTTTCCATAATTTATGTATAATTTTTGAAAAATACTCTCTTTTTTGTTTATTTTTCAAAAAAATACCTGCAATCGGTAAAAACAAAAAACTGAGTATTAACGAACCAATTCCAAAAATAATGAAACTCAATATAACAAGAAACCCTCTTAAAACTTTCATTTATCAGCCCTCGTCATAATGTATAAGGGGCAAATATAATCTTTGCCGTTCAAAAAGTCATAGAAACTGTTTGGAGCAAGGTTTCCGCTGTTTGGTATAATTTTTACTTTTATTGCATCATCAGTTTTTTCAGGTCCGAGAAGTATTGATATACTCTCATACCTGTCTACGGATTCTGCAAAGCAAAAGAGTGTTTTTGTTTTATTCATTACGGCATCTAAAAGTCCGGAGGAAAAAGAGTTCTCTCCTGCTGCAACAGAGTTGTATTTGTTATGAATATTTTTTATCAATGAAAAAAGTCCGATAGTGGAATTGTGAACGGAGAAGCTGAAACCTGCCGGAGAAATCTCATTTTCTTCCTGCTTTTGTTTAATAAGTTTTACTACTCTTTCAAGTTCACCGTAGCGTGAAGCAAAAACAAGATCAGTATTTGTATCGCCGTCATAAACTTCAAGCATTGTACTGATTGCAATTTTTCCCGCAGGTGAAAGTTTTCTTTTTGTCATCATCGGGATAGAAGACAGGTCAATATTTTCACCTCTTGAACAAGCGTGTCTGTAAATAAAAAATTCCAAACTATTCATGTTAATATATTATCATGGATGCAATAGTTATTACAAATGCAGCTGCTATATGTGCTGACGGGCTTTCTAAAGATGAGCGTATTGTCAGAGGGAAGTCTTTTTATTTCGGAAAAATCGAAAGTGAATTTCCTGGAATAAGTGATGAAAAGTATAACCTTCGTTGCAACAGAATTTTAAAATATCTTGTTGATAAACTCGATTTGTCAGAATATGATAAAGATGAAATCGGTGTTGTAATCGCAACTACAAATTCAGGTATTGAGGAATTTGAAACCACAGAAAATAAGCACCACGCTGAGCTTGGAAATCCTGCTGA
>HF991483.1:174851-185326 GCA_000433095.1 Clostridium sp. CAG:967
CCTGCTGAATTTTTAAAGAAATATCTCGGATTAAACAATTATGCTGCAAGTGTTTCCACTGCCTGTACATCAGGGATAAAAGCTTTTTCGCTTGCAAGGAAACTTCTTGAAAACAATATTTGCAAAGCTGTTATAACAGGCGGAATTGATACTGTTGCAAGTATGCCTGTATACGGATTTGATGCTTTGGAGGTTTTGTCACGAGATAAGACAAATCCTTTTTCCAAAAATCGTTCAGGTATAAGTATCGGCGAGGCAGGGGCTTTATTTTTGCTTGAAAAAAACAAGGACGGAATAAAAATTTTAGGAATAGGTGAAACTTCCGATGCATACCATGCGGCTACTCCTGATCCAGACGGTATTCAGGCTGCCGCAGCGATTGAGCTGGCACTTAATGATGCAGGATTAAATGCAGAAGATGTTGATTATATTAATCTTCATGGAACAGGAACAATTTCAAACGACATTATGGAAGCAAATGCTGTTTACAAAATTTTTGGCGGCAGTACACCGGCAAGTTCGACAAAACCTCTGACAGGTCACTGTCTTGGGGCTGCTGCAAGTATAGAAACATATATTTGTTACGAGATTTTAAAAGGGGTGCGAAAGATGCCTGTTCATTTGTATGATGGTGAATATGATAATAACATCCCGAAAATTAATCTGGTAAACGAAGATACTCCTCAGGAAAAAGATGTAAAAGTTTGTATGTGTAATGCTTTTGGCTTTGGCGGAACAAACGCAGTTTTGATTATAGGAAAGTGATATGGAAAAAGATTTAGCAAAAATTTTACCGCACGATAAACCGATGATTTTGATAGATGAACTCTTGGAAGTTGACCTTGAAAATTATTTTGTTAAAGCAAGTGTTACAATCAGTGAAGATAAAATATTTTTTAATAAAGAAATTAACGGGATTTCTCCGCTTGCGGGAATAGAATTTATGGCGCAGACAATCGGATGTTATGCTTATTTTAAAGCTGGTGAAAAAATTCCTAAAATAGGCTTTCTTCTAGGCACAAGGCTTTATGAAAACAGCCTTGAAAAATTTGAAAACGGAAAAACATATACAATTACCGCAAAAGAAATTTACTGTGATGATGAACTTGTTTCGTTTGAATGTTTAATTTATAATGAAGGTATAAAAGCAAAGGCAGTAGTTAATGCTTTTCAACCTAATAATGCAGAAGAATATTTAAAGGGATTATGAGTAAAGAGTTGAGTGATATGAAGAAAGTTCTTGTAACCGGTTCAAGCAGAGGTATCGGGAAAGAAATAGCGCTTTATCTTGCTAAAAACGGTTATGATATAGATATTCACTATGTTCATAATAAGCAGAAGGCTGTTGAAACTGCAGAAGAAATAAAGGCGCTTGGCAGAGATGCACAAATTTTGAAATTTGATATAAAAAACAGAGAGGAATGTGCAAAGGTTCTTGACGGTAAAGTCTACTACGGAGTAGTTTTAAATGCAGGAATTGCGAAAGATAACGTTTTCCCTGCTATGGAAGATGATGAGTGGGATGAGGTTATTGATACAAATTTAAACGGTTTTTATAATGTCTTAAAACCGCTTGTAATGCCTATGATTTCAAACAGGATTAAGGGAAGAATTATTACAATGTCTTCTGTATCAGCTCTTTCGGGCAACAGAGGTCAGGTGAATTACTCTGCATCAAAGGCAGGAATTATCGGAGCTGCAAAATCTCTTGCTTTAGAACTTGCTAAACGTGGAATTACTGTTAACTGTATTGCACCCGGTGTTATTGATACCGAGATGATAAAAGATGTGCCTCTTGATGAAGTTAAAAAGATAATTCCGATGAAGCGTGTCGGTCAGGCAAAAGAAGTTGCGAGCCTGGCAAATTATCTTATGAGTGAAGATGCTTCATATATTACAGGTCAGGTAATTTCAGTTAACGGAGGACTTTATCTGTGAAACGGGTTGTAGTAACGGGAATGGCGCTTGCAAGTCCTCTAGGATGCAGTGTTAATACGGTTTTTGAAAATTTGCAGAAGTTTAAAAACTGTGTCGAATATGACAAATCACTTGATCAGTATGATAAGCTTAATACCCGTTTGTGTGCCCGTGTAAAAGGTTTTGAAGTGCCGGCTTCGTATAACAGAAAAGTTTTGCGAACAATGGGACCTGTATCTGTTATGTCTGTGCGTACGGCAGAACTTGCACTTCAAGATGCAGGACTTTTGGGAAACGAGATTATTACTAACGGAGATTGCGGTGTAAGTTACGGTTCGTCATCAGGTTCTTTAGATGCTATCATTGATTTTTACGGAATGGAAGTGGACAAAGAAGTTAAAGGTCTGAATTCGGGATCTTATGTGAAAATGATGGCGCAGACAACAGCCGTTAATATTTCACTTTATTTTAAAACAACAGGCAGATTAATTCCTGCATCTACAGCCTGTACATCAGGCTCTATGGGAATTGGTTATGCCTATGAAGCAATCAAAAATGGTTATCAAACGGTTATGATAGCAGGTGGAGCAGAGGAACTGCATCCGACACAGATTGCAATATTTGATACGCTTTACGCAACAAGTTCGAAAAATACTACTCCCGAACTTACACCTTCGCCGTTTGACAAAAACAGAGACGGGCTGGTAATAGGCGAGGGGGCAGGAACTTTAATTCTGGAAGAGTACGAACATGCTAAAAAACGCAATGCGCATATTTATGCTGAAATTATAGGATTTGGAACAAGCACTGACGGAACTCATATTACTAATCCTAATTATAAAACTATGGGTACAGCTCTGGAACTTGCATTAAAAGATGCAGGTGTTTCTCCTGATGCAATCGGCTATATCAACGCACACGGAACAGGAACTTTTGCAGGTGATATAGCAGAAAGCAGGGCTACTGAAGCTGTTTTTAAACGCCTTGTTCCCGTAAGTTCTTTAAAAAGCTACACAGGTCACACTCTTGGAGCCTGCGGTTCGATTGAAGCTGTTGTTACTATTGATATGATGCACAAGAAATGGTTTCATCCGACATTAAACCTTAATGAAGTTGATGAAAACTGCGGAAAACTTGATTATATCCGAAACTGCGGTCGTGAAATTAATACTGATATTGTTATGTCAAACAACTTTGCATTTGGCGGTATTAATACTTCATTGATTTTTAAAAAGATTTAGTCTTCGGTTTTCTAATAAACACAAGCATAGGTATTAGCAGGAATTTTCTAATAAACACAAGCAGAGGTATTAGCAGGAAGGTTGCAAAAGCAAACCATCTGAACGTATCAATATATGCCCATAAGTGAGCCTGCTGAACCAGCTGCTGATAAATTTGCCCCTGTGCCATAGCATGAGCTGTTGCAGTGTCTGCAATTTGTGAGAAACTTCCT
The DNA here is from genome assembly GCA_000433095.1 of Clostridium sp. CAG:967. Classification (GTDB taxonomy): domain Bacteria; phylum Cyanobacteriota; class Vampirovibrionia; order Gastranaerophilales; family Gastranaerophilaceae; genus Stercorousia. Next base: position 178,222 of record HF991483.1, read on the forward strand.
GCAAGTGCGGCAACACGTTCCGTAAAAATGTTGTTTGTTTCATGAAGGTGATTTGTCATCATATGCTGATGTGCTTGTGCATATCTTGCTACCATTGTTGTAGCAATGGATGTGCCGATTGCTCCGCCTATATTTTTAAGCAGGTTTTGTAAACCTGTAGCGTTAGTCATATTCTCATTTTTGGTAGTAGAACAGGATAAAGGTATCAAAGGCGTTAGAGCCATAAACAATCCCGAACCGTATAAAATGTTTGGCAATGCAATTGTAGTAAGATTGATTTGAAGATTTATCATTCCGAAAAATACACTTCCAAATCCAAGAAGAATTAAGCCAATCATAACAATACGTCTGTCCCCTAATTTTTTTGACAGAGTTAAATACAAAGCAACGCCTATGAAACTGCCTACCCCTCTTGACCCCATTGAAAGCCCGCTTAAATATGCCGTATACCCGAGCAGGTTTTGCAGCATTGACGGAAGCAGGGCTGCTGATGAAAGGAATACTCCCATTAATATTACCTGAACAAGAGTTCCGAAAAAATATGTTCTGTCTTTTAATACACTTAAATCAATTAAAGAATTTTTATTCCTTGCCTGTGAAACAAAAAACAAAACAGCAAAAATTAAAGAAAATGCACTTAACCAGCAAATCCACGTTGACCCGAACCAGTCAGCATCATTACCTTTATCAAGAACAACTTGCAAAGCAACAAGCCAGCCTGATAAAAACATCATCCCCATATAATCAAATTTAACATTTTTTTGTTTTTTCGCATAAGGAGGATCTTCAAGCAGATTTTTGGCAAGAAATACACATAAAAATCCCAGCGGAATATTTATGAGATATATCCACGGCCAAGACCAGTTTTCTGTAATCCATCCTCCGAGAACAGGTCCGATTAGAGGTGCAAAGATAACTGCAATTCCAAATATTGCCATAGACTTTGGTCTGTCTTGCGGAGGAAAACTCTCAAGCATGATTGATTGTCCTAAAGGCAAAAGCCCTCCGCCTCCAAGTCCCTGTAAAAAACGTGCAAGAACTATCATAATCATTGAATTGGAAACAGCACACAAAAATGATGAAAAAGTGAAAATAATCGTACAAATTATAAAATAATTCTTTCTGCCGAAAAACTTTGAAGCAGAACTCACAAGAGGAATTGCAATTCCGCTTGCTATCAGATAGCTTGTCAAAACCCACGTTGATTCGTTTAAACTCACTGACATTGAACCGGCAATATATGTTAAAGCTACGTTGGATATAGTTTCATCCAATACAAACATAAATATTGCAAGCATTACGGGTACAATCATTAACCAGGGGTTAATCGAGGGATGCCACTCTTGTTCTGTTTTCAGGCTCTGTGTCATTTTTATTGTTCTCTTTTATTTGTCTTTATAAAATAGTTTATCCAATCCTTTTGCAATCCCTAAATGTAAAAAAGTAAAAGCAGCTGCTAAATAGGCTGTATATTTATGAACTTTCATTTTATTTTGGAACTTAACACTTTTAAGTCCGGTAATTCCACAGGCTGTCCCTGATGCGATTGCCGCATAACCTGTTGCGGAAACCAGTTTTTTATGAGCTTTCCGCCTGTTGTCATTCCGGGTTGGTATATTGGTTGAGATTGAATTTATCATACTTCTTGTATTTATTTTAACTCAAAAATTAGAATTATTAAATTTTTGATGTAATATATATAAAAATAAAGGAACTAAAAATGGATTTAGAAAAACTTATAAAAGTAGGCAAAGGTGAAGAACCTGCTGATTTAGTAATAAAAAACGGAAAACTCGTTAATGTTTTGTCAGAAGAAATTTATGAAACTGATATTGCTATAGTTGGTGATACTATTGCAGGAATTTCTAAAGGTTACAAAGGTAAAAAAGAAATTGATGTGAATGGAGCTTATGTATCACCTTCTTTTATAGACGGGCATGTACACCTCGAAAGTTCTATGCTTATGCCGTCAGAATTTGCAAAGCTTGTGCTTGCATCAGGTACTACAACGGTTATTTCTGACCCGCATGAAATTGCTAATGTTATGGGGCTTCAAGGGATTAGTTTTATGAGAGAAGCTACAAAAAATCTTCCGCTTGATGTTTATATGATGCTTCCTTCCTGTGTACCAGCAACTGATTTGGAAACTTCAGGGGTGGAACTTAACAGTTATGATTTGGCGTTACTTATTGATGCACCATGGGTTTTAGGTATTGCGGAAATGATGAATTTCCCCGGTGTTGTAAATTGTGATAACAGTGTTTTAAGTAAAATTCAGCTGGGAACATCTAAATGTAAACGTGTTGACGGACATGCTCCGCATTTGAGCGGCAAAGATTTAGATGCTTATGTTGCTTCAGGTGTGGCATCTGATCATGAGTGTACAACTTGTGAAGAAGCAGTTGAAAAGCTCAGACTAGGCATGCATTTGATGATTAGAGAAGCTACAGGTGCAAGAGATTTAGAACCGCTAATTCCTGTTTTGAAAAAATATAATACCCGAAAATGTATGTTTGTTACGGATGACAGACACCCAAAACACCTTACAAAACACATTTCAAGAATGGTTAAAAAAGCTGTAAGGCTCGGTGTAGACCCGATTAAAGCTATTCAGATGGCAAGTATAAATACAGCCGAATATTTTAAACTTACAAATCTGGGAGCAATTGCTCCGGGGTACAAAGCTGATATCGCAATCTTTAAAGATTTAGAAGTTTTTGAACCGCAAATGGTTATAAAAAATGGTGTTGTAGCCGCTGAACACGGCAGAATGATTATTGATACAACAGAATTCAAAACCCCTGCGCTAAGAGGTTCTGTTAATATTAAATACCTGAACATGGAAGATATACAAATAAAAGTTCCTCAAGAAAAAAATAAAATAAAAGTAATCAATGTTATTCCTAAACAGCTTATAACTAAAAAATCTGAAGAGACAGCAAAAGTTCAAAACGGTTTTGCAGTTTCAGATACAGAAAATGATATTTTGAAAATTGCTGTTATTGAACGTCATAAAGCTACAGGCAATATAGGTTTAGGTTTTGTAAAAGGATTTGGTTTAAAATCTGGCGCAATAGCCTCAACAGTAGCTCATGACAGCCATAATATGATAGTAATAGGTACAAACGATGATGATATGTATTATGCAGCTGTAGAACTTGTTAAATCTCAAGGCGGCAAGATAATTGTAGAGAATGGAAAAACATTGGCTCACTTGCCATTGCCTATTGCTGGTCTTATGTCTGACAAATCTTCTGATGAAGTTCAGGCAAAGATAAAAGAACTTGAACTTTCAGCGCAGAAAATCGGATGTAAGATAGCTGATCCGTTTATGAGTATGGCATTTTTATCTTTATCTGTAATCCCTGAATTAAAAATTACTGATAAAGGTTTAATTGATGTGAATAAATTTGAAATTACCGAATTATTTGCATAAATAGTATTTGCTATATAATTTTTATTGTAAATATCGGAGAAGAATAATGCGAAAAAGTATATGTCTTTTACCCCTTGCGTTTGGAACATTCGGACTTGGAATGTCAGAATTCGTTATGATGGGAATTTTGCCTGATACGGCAAAAGCTATGAATGTATCTATACCTGCAGCAGGAAATTTTATTTCTATGTATGCTTTAGGTGTTGTATTTGGTTCTATTCTGCTGATATGCTTTGGAAGAGCAAAGCCTTTAAAAAATATTATATTTACGCTTGTTTCTATTTTTACAATTGCCAATTTATTATTATCAGTTGCAGGAAATTATCATATATTCAGTATACTTAGGTTTATCGCAGGTTTGCCTCACGGTGCTTTTTTCGGAGTAGGAGCAATTGTTGCAGACAAGCTTGCAGACAGAGGAAAAGCTAATCAAGCTGTAGCAATAATGGTTTCAGGGATGACTGTTGCAAACCTTATTGGAATACCTTTAGGTACTTTTTTAAGTCATAATTTTTCCTGGCGAATTACATTTTTATTAATAGGTTTATTTGGCTTTTTAGTATTGTACTCTGTTAATAAACTTATTCCGGAATTAAAACCATTGCCTGATACTGGATTTAAAGGTCAGTTTAAAATATTCAAATCTCTTGCTCCATGGCTTTTAATCATAGCTGTGATAATGGGTAACGGCGGTATATTCTGCTGGTACAGTTATATAAATCCTCTTTTGGTAAATTTATCGCATATTGCTCAGAAATACGTATCATTATTAATGATTTTAGCAGGTGCAGGCATGTGTGCAGGCAATATTCTCGGGGGAAAACTTTCAGATAGATATTCACCTTCACTGGTCGCAGGCTGGACCCAGTTTATTGCTTGTATTTCACTTCTATTAATATTTTTGTATGCATCAAATCCTGTTGTTTCAGTTGTTTTAATGTGTATATGTACAGCCTGTCTTTTTGCTGTTTCTGCACCACAGCAGCTTTTACTTATAAAAAATTCAAAAGGCGGTGAAATGCTAGGTGCTTCAAGTTCACAAATTTCGTTTAATTTAGGAAATGCATTAGGAGCATTTGTGGGCGGTATACCTGTTTCAAATGGTCTGGGTTATGAATATGTAGCGCTACCCGGAGTTTTTTTTGCATTAATAGGCTTTATTGTACTGTTTTATTTTAATAAAAGATATGATAGTGCTTAAATTTATAACAATGATTATATATTTTTTATAACTGATAGTATCGCAAGTATAAATACCAATACTTGCCTGTTATGCATTTACCCTTATCTTGATATGCTATACTTGGTTTAGCAAACTAACCGACAAATCGGCATATAAAAAGGAGATAAAATGATGAATGAGTCTAATGTTGTGATTGATAATAGTTCGATAGTAGAGCATAAAATGATTTCACCATTAGGGAGCTTAGCAGTAGGTAAAGAGTGTGTAATTAACGGAGAACTTGTATGTACGACAGGAAGTATTGTAATTGGTAATTATGTGGTAATCAATCAAAACACAAGAATTTTCAGTGCTGACAAAATTATTATTAAGGATAATGTAATGATTTCCTGGGGTTGCAATATAGTTGATAGTAATATGCACTCAATGCATTCTGCTGACCGATTAAGAGATACGCAAACAGCTAGAGAAGCAATTCGTACCAATACGATGGGGCAAAATATAGATTACTCTAATATTATATCTAAGCCTATTGTTATCAAAGAAAATGCTTGGATAGGATTTAACGCTATTATTATGAAAGGGGTAACAATTGGTAGGGGCTCAATTGTGGGGGCAGGAAGCGTAGTCACGAAAGATATTCCAGATTATGCAGTTGTTGCTGGAAATCCTGCAAAGATTATAAAATATACAGACTGACAATTTTACGCTTATCGGTCAGTTATGTAGGTCGGTTTTACTAAACCTACAATATTAACTGGTTTGTGAATTAAAAAGAAAGCTAATTTTATAAAAAATAAAAATTTTCAAGTTACCATTTAATGAGTAATATGATTAATTTTTAAATTAGACAAAAAATACAGAATTATTAAAACAAATCAAAACAATCAGAGATTCAATCACAAGAGAATATATGCAATTGCCGGAGGCTGAGAAGGCTAATGCAATGAGTTTGTACAAACAATTGAAGGATTTAGGTCAATCACTTTACAGGTATGAAATACTTTTAAAAAACGGATTAACTAATGAGGCAAACGCAGAAATCGGGAAGATAAATGAATTGGCGAGCCTTATGAATTTATGCTATAATCCAATCAAAAGGGCAGAGCAAGCACAAAGGGACTTTATGATTTTGACAAAATCCAGTAAGCATCATGAGTATTGTGTTGCAGGTATTGACTGTGCTACAGTAAGTTTGTCCGTTTGATGTCACACAATGATGACAAAGAGGGCGCATTATCAGGGGATCAAATGCACTATGACAATGATGCTGAAGAATATAAAAATATTGCCGTCACCGATCCTGATTATCGTGATAAAAATGAAAAACTTGTAAGGGCAAATATAGTATTCAGCCTCCCGGATGGAGATTGGAGCGAAGAACACGGAAAATATTATAAATTTGCAGCTAAAATATTCAAGGTGGCTTGAGGTAATCCATGGCAAATATTTTTACAATAGGATATAGTGCTTTTGACATTGATGAGTTTATAGATGAATTACAAAAGAATTCAATAGTTTGTGTTGTCGATGTCAGAAGCAATCCTATGTCTAGCGAATATTATAAAGATTATAACGGGTATAATTTAGAAAAAATATTAAAACAACACGATATACACTATCGTTCTTATGCACGTGAATTTGGTGCGAGACAGGACGACCCTGCATTTTTCTCAGACGAAGGTTATGTGGATTTTGAAAAATTTACACAATCTGAACAGTTTAAAAATGGGTTGGCTAAAGTTAAAGCGGGATTTGATAAAAATTATAACTGCGTTCTTATGTGCGCTGAAAAAGATCCAATAAATTGTCATCGCAGTATTATGATTGCTCATGCTTTGCAAAAAACCGGAATAGAAGTTTTAAACATATTGGAAAATGGAGAAATTGAACGACAAAGTGAGACAGAACAACGACTTTTGAACATTTACTTTCCCAATCGCAAACAACAGAGGCTATTTGAGAAAATGCCCGCTGAAGAAGTATTAATTGAACAGGCTTATAAAAAACAAAATGAAAAAATCGGATATAGATTGGAGAATGTATGAAGATTTTCACAATGTGAAATACGCACCAACAAAAGATATTTTGAGTGATTATAAAAAAAATAAAATTTCTTGGCAAGCTTATGAAGTCCAATATGAAAAATTGATTTCAGAGCGAAAAGTTGAGAATTTATTCAAAAATGATATAGAAGATAAATATTCAAATATTTGTTTTCTTTGCAGTGAATTCGACCCGAAACAATGTCATAGACGGATTTTGGCGGAATACTTAAAAAGTATTTTAAATGATGTAGAGGTTATTCATTTGTAATAATAAAGGACAAAAATTCGTCTCCCATTGTCTTTAAGTTTGGAAAGTCGACTGCATGGTCAATGACTGTATTTAAGAAAGGACTTTTTTTATTTGCGGAAAGAGAATTTTGATGCAACCTGGGTAAAATTCTCTAAAAATTGTATCAAATAAATTCTCCTTAATCAGCG
>HF991483.1:185404-190076 GCA_000433095.1 Clostridium sp. CAG:967
AAAATGCGGCCATAAAAAGTTTCTCGATTTTAATGGTGGAGACGAGGGGAGTCGAACCCCTGTCCAAAATGGATTAAAACAAGCTTCTACGAGTGTAGATATTTATTCTCTCGGATTATTCAGGGAATATCAAAACCTTTTAAATAATCCAAAGTGTTTTTTGCGGAAACACTAACCTTTAACGGTTATCTTGATACGTCTACCGTCATCGACGCACTGCCGCTTGCATAATGGACCCATAAAACCGGCAAGCTGGGCTCTATGAGTAGCTATAATTAGCGACTACGCTGCTAAAGCTTGTGCTCTAGAGAAGTCTGCTTTAATTACGTTGTTAGCATTTAATTTGTTTTGCTCGTTGATAACCGAGAACAGCGCTCGAACCCGCAACCTGTTTTCACCGAACATCCTGTCAAATCCAAAACGTCCCCATGAATGGTTGTTTGGGACGTTTGCTCCTGTTGTGCTCGGCTTTCGCCTGCGCTCCCACGTCGCTGTCGTTAAGTTCAATCCTCAGTTTGCCGGCTATTCGCCGCCAAATTCGGATTTCACTCCGGCTGATACGTTTCAAAACGTCCCCATATTTAATTTTTAATGTACTGTAATTTTATTATAACTTGTATTCCTGATTTTTCAATCTTTTTTATTATTGATGAAGCTGGAATGAGCATTTTGTGCAATGTGCTTTGGGATTATACATCAAATTATCTTCAAGGTCATACAGTTTTTGTATTCTTGTTACCAGGGGTGCGCCGCATACAGGACATTTCAGACCGCCTGCTCCGTTTAAGATTAATTCTTTCAGACTTTCGATAATCTGTTCTGACACTTCGTTATTGGAATAATCTTTTTCAAGTTTTTTTATTTCTTCAGGTGTACATCTTAGAACTTTTGCAAGATTTTGACGGACGGTTACAGATAAGAATAAATCTTTTCCTGATTCAATATCTTCTATTGTTTCAAGCGGAAGGTTGGTTTCCATTGCTAAACCTTTAGCGGAAAGTCCCAGATCATCTCTTTTATGTTGTATAAATTGTGCTAATGTCTTCATAATTTATATTTTATAACGTAAACACCCTCTTTATTCAAGAGGGTGTTTTTTTTATTGTGTAGAAAAAGTTCTTTTTTTTTTTATTAGTCGCCGTAATCCCAGCCATCATGTTTATAGTCATTTCTTTTTGCATAATCAGAATAGATTACTGCCTGATCAAAGTCATATTGAGCGAATTCAGGATTTCCATTTTCATCATAATACGGTTCGCCTGTTTCCGGGTCATAGATGATAGCGCCGTATAAGAATGTACCTGGTTCTTCTCCTTTTTCATAGTCACCTTGATAGATTAAGTTGTTGTTTTTATCAAAGATTGATCTTATATTTCTTTGACCGTTTCTTCCGTTTGAACGAATTTCATAACCTGCATAACTGTATAAATATTGTTCGTCATCTTCAGGTTTTTTAGCAGTGTCAGCCACGTATCTTGTAATTTTAATTCCTTTTCCGGGAACGTCATTAATTACAGCTTTCATATAAGATGTTTTCGGATTTTTGTCGTCATACATATCTACAACTTTAGTTACAACTCCCAATTGACGTTTATTTGTGTCAACGCTGTCAACCATTGATTCGTAGAATTTGTTGTCATATCTGTTATGGGCTTTAGAACCTACGTATGCAACGCTGTCTCTGCCGGAACCGTCAGGTTCGGGACCGTCAACAGGAATACCTATATTTATACCTTGAGCAATTAAAGAATCTGCTAAGTGGAAAGGATAATCTTTTACATGAACAGGTTTAATTACAGTATGTATAATCGTATCTGTTTCATGAATTGTATCAGGTTTAATAATTGTTATTGTATCGTGATGGCAGCCGCCGCCGATATTAATATATGCATTAGCAGAAGCTGAAGAAGATGATGATGAAGAAGATGAAGCTGATGCTATAACATCATCTGGACCACAGCTTGATAATGTACCTGCTGTTGCGCCTAATGCCATTAGACCTAACGTAAGATTTCTCATGGCTTTGCTTGCATTAGTTGATGCAGGTGTTGTTTGTTGCGGGTAATTGTTTTGAATTTGTTGTTTTTGTTTTTTATGCTTCTTTGCTTGACCTTCAAAGCTTAAAACATTAGTACTGTTAATTGCTTGTACTTCCATTTTAGTATTTAACCTCCGATTTCTACACTTGTGAGTAATAATATAAAGAAAAAACATGTTTTTAATTGCTACATAATAATAACAAAAACATGCTTTTTCTTAAATTTCTTATTATATTTGCTTTTTAGCAGTTTACAAATTGTAATAAACTTGTTACAAAGCAGCTAATTTTTCTCTTACAAGAGTTTCAACAGTATTAAGAATATCCGGATTTTCTGCTAAAAATTCTTTAGCTTTATCTCTTCCCTGTCCTAATTTTTCTTCGTTAAAGCTGAACCATGAACCTGCTTTTTTAACGATATCAAGGTTAACTGCTACATCTAAGATATTACCGATTTTGCAGATACCTTTACCGAATATGATATCGAATTCTGCTGTTCGGAAAGGAGGTGCGACTTTATTTTTCAACACTCTTACTCTTACATGGTTTCCGATATCTTCGCCGTCGCCTTTAAGACCTTCTGTACGTTTAATTTCCATACGAACGGAAGCGTAGTATTTCAAAGCATTACCGCCTGTTGTAGTTTCAGGGTTTCCATACATAACACCGATTTTCATTCTTAACTGGTTAATGAAAATAACTGTAGTATTAGTTTTTCCGATGATACCTGTCAATTTTCTTAAAGCTTTACTCATCAAACGAGCCTGCAAGCCCATTTGCTGGTCTTCCATAGAACCTTCGATTTCTGCTTTAGGCACAAGTGCGGCAACAGAGTCGACAACGACAATATCAACAGCTCCTGAACGTACGAGTTCTTCTGTAATATCAAGAGCCTGTTCACCTGTATCTGGTTGTGAAATTAACAAATCATCAACTTGAACGCCTAAGTTTCTTGCATATTCAGGATCAAGAGCATGTTCGGCATCAACGAAAGCTGCGATACCGCCTCTTTTCTGGCATTCTGCAACAATATGTTGGGCAAGAGTTGTTTTACCTGAGCTTTCAGGTCCGTAGATTTCGATAATACGTCCACGTGGAACTCCGCCAATTCCCAGTGCAACATCTAATGATAATGCGCCTGTAGGAATTGCATCAACGTTAACGGTGGCTTTATCGCCAAGTTTCATGATAGAGCCTTTACCAAAATCTTTTTCAATTTTTTCAATAGCAAGTTTTAATGCTTTACTTCTTTCATCTGTATTAGATGAAATTTCAGCTTCTTTATCTTTTACAGCCATAATTTATCCCTTTTAATTTTTTATTCCCAAGCTTGTTTTTCTCTTTTTTTGTAGAAGCCTAAACCTACCGGTTTATAGGCATGAAGGTCATTTTTAAGCTGATAGATTTCTTTATTAAGATCAATAATTTTTTGTCTTAATGTTTCGTTATCTGTTTTGCAGCGGATAAGTTCAACTACAACTTCATCCATGCCTTCGAGTTTTTCGTCAATAACTTTGGCAATTCTGCTGCTCAACTTATTTTCCATCTCTTTTAATGAACTTAAAATACTTAACATAGCTGAGGGTTTAGCTTCTGTTCTAGCCAAAGGTTTGTTAACGCCTTTCATTGCCTGTACTTTTCTAAGGTTTTTTACTTCTTCATAAGAAAAATAAGTTTGACCTTTACTGTTTTTCTTAGGCATAATAGAAGCTCGTTTGCACAGTTCAACAATCTCTTTGTTATCTGTTTTTAAAATATTTCTCACTTCTTGTGGAGATAAAGTTTTCCCCTTCAACTCTTGTTCTAATATCATCTTGTATCCCTCAAAATTTCCCACTAATATTTTATTTTATATATAGTAAAAAGACAAATAATTTTACAATCTTGTAACATCGCTTAATAAATATTGAAGTGGTACTTAACATGTAAACATTTGTAACGATGAATTTAAAAAGGCTGAAATCCAGTTATAATCCCTCATAGGATAGGATAGGATAGGATGCGAGGCGAGGTATAAAGTTTTTTGCTGCTAATCCCGATACTCAAATTGTTACTAAGTCAAGGAGCAATAGTAAAATGGGATTAGCAGCAGGTCAAGCCCGGTTATTAACAATAACAGCCAGTTTTCAAAAAACAGTCCCGATATTAATTGTGTACAAAAATGTCAAGGAGTGAAAAACGGGAGCAAGCGCACGTATAAAATGACCAAGGCAGTCAATGACCGAAAGAAGCGCAGCGACCGGCATAAGTACATCAAATCCAACGAAAATTTGCAGAAAGGGTAAAAAAAATGGGATTAGCAGCAGGTCAAGCCCGGTTATTAACAATAACAGCCAGAAAATCTGATTGTGAATTCAGATCAATGAGCCTTTCTCATCAAAAGATTTCACTGTCACGTCAGCTTGCTGATCTTTCAAACGAGTATCAGAATTCCTTAAATCAATCAAAACTAATCTATGATTACTATGGAACAGGCGATACCAATACTCCTTTATCTTATGGCATATTAATGACACCATCTACATTAAACGATTACATGCCTACAACAATAACCGATACATTAGGCAGAGTTGTGTTGAACAGCCAGTATGCCGCAGCAGCAAAATCAGCAGGCATTCCTCAGGAAGGTTTGGG
>HF991484.1:0-43529 GCA_000433095.1 Clostridium sp. CAG:967
TGATGTGGCGGGTCCAGCGGCTACGCTGGTGCTCCTTTCATTATAACCATTACTATTATAATACTTTTTGTAGAATATTTCAATAAAAAAGGCTAAAATTATTTAGCCTTTTTTATATATTCTTTTTTAAGATGCTTTTACAATGTCATAAGCTGTATCAGAATTTATCGCACCTTTTTCTCCTAATACAGTGTGCCGTGATGCAAATCTTTCTCGAATTTTTTCTGCTGCCTCATTTGCATCTATTTCATAATCCGAAAGTTTTGTTTTCATACCTAATGAATTAAAGAAAGCTTCAATTTTATCAATTGCAATGTCAGCTGCCTTCAAGTCTACAGGCTCATTTACGCAGAAGACTTCTCGAGCAAGTTTAGCAAGCTTTTTGGCTTTACTTACTTTTTGATTTCTTAAAAGTCTTGGTTCAACAATCGCTAAACTTTGCCCATGGTCAATGCCATAAAATGCAGTTAATTCATGTCCAATCATATGAGTAGCCCAGTCTTGAGGAACACCTACAGAAATCCAGTAATTTAATCCGCAGGTTGCACACCAGAATATATTTGCTCTTGCTTCATAATCTTCGGGGTTAGCTAAAACTTTCGGAGCTTCTTTAATTAAAGTCCGTAAAATTCCTAAAGCCCAATCATCCTGTAATGGAGAATTAACATCATAAGTACAATATTGCTCCATAACATGAACAAATGTATCTATAATCCCGTTTACAGTTTGTCTAACAGGCAATGTATATGTTACTTGCGGATCTATAACCGAAAATCTTGGAAATAACGGAGTGCCTGAGAAAGCAAGTTTTTCATCAGTTGAAATTCTTGATATTACACCGCCGCAATTCATTTCAGAACCCGTTGCAGGAAGTGTAATTACATCAGCAAGCGGAACCGCATCAAAAACAGGATTTTGCTCTACCATAAAATAATCATAAGCATCCTTTTCTCCAAAATATTTTGAAGCTGCCGCAATAAATTTTGTACCGTCAAGAGTTGAACCGCCACCTACGGCAAGTAAAAAATCAACTCCTTCTCTTTTAACAATTTCTACAGCTTTCATTAATGTTTCATATTTAGGGTTAGGCTCTATACCGCCAAATTCTAGAACATTATATCCTTCCAGAACTTTTTTTACCTGCTCATAAACACCGTTCCTCATTATAGAACCGCCGCCGTATGTTATTAAAATCTTTTTAGATTTATCAATAAGTTCCGGAAGCTTTGCGATTGTTCCTTTACCAAATACAACCTTAGTCGGGCAATAAAACTCAAAATTATTCATAATTAAACTCCTTTCGGTAAAGTTATGTTAGTATAAATTTTCAACATTGTCAAAATAAATTGTTTTTCTGATACAATATGGGTTGGAAGAGGAGGAAGTATGGAACTTATAAACTTAATTTTGTCATATTTAATCAATTTTATAGAATATATAATCACACTTATGGGACCATTCGGCATCAGCTTACTTATGGCTATCGAATCTTGTAATATCCCTTTACCCAGTGAAGCTATTTTACCATTTGCAGGATATATAGTAAGCAAAGGTGAAATGAACTTCCATGTCGCTGCATTTGCAGGAGCATTCGGATGCGTATTAGGTTCAATACCTTCTTACTACTTAGGTTATTTTGGTGGCAGAAAATTTATTGAAAAATACGGCAAATATTTCCTTATTTCGCACAAAGACCTTGAAGAAGCTGACAAGTGGGTTGCAAAATACGGAGACTGGGCTTTCTTCCTATGCAGAATGCTTCCTGTTGTAAGAACATTTATATCATTACCTGCAGGTATATTAAGAGCTAAAAAAAGAGTTTTCTTTACTCTTACATTCTTAGGCTCACTTGTATGGAGTTACCTATTAGTTTATGTCGGTGTAAAAATGGGACAAAATATGGAAGCATTTAAACATATTTGGCATAAGTTTGATATTGCAATTGTGGTAGTCTTCGGTATTTTAGGAGCTTTATACATCTATAAGCATGTAAAACATTTAAAAGAATCTTAATAGTTTAATTACATTTAAGAAAAAGCTATCATTTTATAACAATAAAACAGACCTTTTTTAAGCTCTGTTTTTAAATGGGGCAAGCAATGGGTTAATGTTCGAACCTTATTACCTTCATTTTCTACATTTATGCCTGCACGACAAAGATACTATTGAAAAAATAAAATCGTTTCTTTTTGGATTGGATTGTAACAATTATGATTAAGTATCTTATAATTAGGCAATTTTCATAAGCTCAAGAATTTTATATAAGTATAGGAACAGGGGAATTATCTATGGTTAATTTTAGCACGATATTGAGTAAGGCTGAAAGACTTGCACGCTACCGTAGTAGTGGTGTAACAGATACTGTAACGAATACTACAAAGATTTTAACAAACAAGGTAGAAACGACAGCAGCAGAAGCAATAAAAGCAGTACGAAAAGCTAAATACAAACAAGACTTAACGCCATTGTCAACTGATACATTTACTCTAGAACCATTAAGTAAGGCTCACGAAGGAATACTAAACGATTTACAGAAATATGTAGGACGGTCAGTTGAGGATATTCCTATTGAAAATAGTATAGAACTTCAAGAGTTATTAGTTAAAACATATAGAAATGGGTCAATAAACCCTTCCTATGCTTTAAAAGTAAAATTACCCTTCTTATCTGATAATCCTAAGGAATATTTACAACTTATGGAACAGTTAGAAGGAAGGATTGTGAAATATGTGTGGGAATTTAACCCTAAACCATTGTCCAACTTGCGCCTAAACCCTTCTCAGCTTGCAACATATAGGTCGTTAAATACTACAGACAAACTGATTACAGACTTCCTTCATTCTTTAGAGGGCAAAAGCTTTGATGAAGCAAGACTGTTAATTAATATACAGTCGAAAAAACTAGGGTTATCTGATGAGAACGCTGTTAGATTATTTAGATTGTTTGAAACTCGAGGGCTTATACAACAAACATCAGAGAACTTAAAACATATTGCATACAGAATTGGCACTAACGACAATTTAAAAATTGTATCATTGCTTGAACCTAAGTTTTATAGGGTGAACAAAGATAAGTTGACTAAAATGCTGGAACAACTAGAGAAGAATGCTTTGAATTTAAATCAGACTCCAACTAGCGAAATACTAAAAGTATCAAGAGTGGTTGACATAGGTGGGCATAAAGTTTCTGTGTGCAATATTGATGATATACCAAATTTGTCGGGATATTTTCACACTCCGCAAGGGTGGGGAGATAGTTTGATAGGTCACACCGAAAACGATATTTATAGACGATTTGCAAACTTCAAGTATGTTTTCAATAAACCAAGCAATGGTGCGCCAGTATGCTATACTTATGGAACAAATGGTAAATATCCATTATGGGGTAATGATAGTGGTTTCTTTGTGAATGTACCTAGAGGAAATGTGCATGCAGGAAGCACTTCTGGTCTAGGCTCAACTTGTAAAAGTTTAGATGACTGTATCAATATGGACGTTGCCAATTTACCTACATCAGTGAGTACAAAATTATTAAACGGACAAAGTATTGATGATATTGTCAATACTTCTATTAAGACAAATAGAGCCCCAGAATATCTATGTACTAATGGAACAATACAGGCATTTTATACCAATGATATTACAACTATGAATAAAGCATACATTGAGCTTGCGGAACGATACCAAATACCAATTATAAATCTTAATGGAAAAGGTAAACTACTACAGTAACCCATTATCTTTTTACTAGTTATAAATTCAAAGGTTAGAATCCTCTAACCCCTTTGTAAATTTACAAACAGTTTAGGAATTTTTCACGGACAGTTTAGGAATTTCGGGCAACGTTATTTTTAAGTAACTTTATTTCTATAAAAAAGTAGCTTAAAATAATGTGTTAATTTTTGCAAAAGTCGTTTGAATAAATGAGATATTAATATAAAAAGTCCCTCGCAAAAATGTCATTCAAACGGACGATTTTACTTTATATTAAGATTTGTTAAGATGTGATTAAAGAGAGAGATTATATGAAACGATACGCAATAAATAAGCTCATAGAATGGAAGAATAGTTCAAAACGAAAACCTTTGATAATTAGAGGAGCTCGTCAAGTTGGCAAAACTTGGTTAATGAAAGAATTTGGCAAAACTGAATACAAAAAGGTTATTTATATAAACTTTGAATTAGACAAGTTAATGTGTGATCTATTTTCAATAGATTTTGATACAAAAAGAATTATTGAAGGTTTGGAGTTAACCCATTCCAAAATTGATGCCCAAAATACACTAATAATACTTGACGAAATTCAGGAATGCCCAAAAGCTTTAACTGCTCTTAAATATTTTTATGAAAACACTCCAGAATATAATATTATTGCTGCTGGAAGTTTATTGGGAGTTGCTATTCATAAGAATATTTCATTTCCAGTCGGAAAAGTAGATTTTCTTGATTTGTACCCTTTATCATTTATGGAATTTCTTGATGCAATAGGAGAAAGTAATTTTATAGAATTACTAAAAAGTCCTAAATCTCCTAATATAAAAGTTTTTAAAGAAAAATATATTGAATGGCTAAAAAAATATTATTACATAGGCGGAATGCCGGAAGTAGTTAGTACATTTATTGAGACAAACGATTTTCAAAAAATTCGTAAGGTTCAAGAAAATATTTTAGATGCATATACAAGGGATTTTTCAAAACATATATCTTCTACTGGCAAGTTGAAAATTGATTTACTATGGGAGTCAATTCCAAGTCAATTAACTCAAGAAAGCAAGAAGTTTGTTTATAAAAAAATAAAATCCGGAGCAAGAGCCGATGAGTTTGAGGAAGCTTTATCTTGGCTAATTAATTGTGGGCTGGTTTATAAAATAAACCGTATAACAAAACCTGCTTTACCATTAAAAGCATACGAAGATACTAAAGCATTTAAATTATTTATTTTAGATGTAGGTTTATTATCTGCATTAAGTAAGCTCCCGGCAAGAACTTTGATTGAAGGAGATAAAATTTTTACAGAATTTAACGGTGCTTTAGCAGAGCAGTATGTGTTGCAACAATTAAAAACTATTGAAGATATGGAAATTGCTTATTGGATAAGTAAGTCTGGAAATGCTGAGATTGATTTTATTATTCAAACTGACGGGTATGTTATTCCTGTTGAAGTAAAAGCTAATACAAATTTACAAGCAAAAAGTCTTAAGGTTTATCGAGAAAAATTTAAACCCGAGATAAGTATAAGAACTTCACTTGCTGATTTTGAGATAAACAATGGGCTTTATAATATTCCATTGTACATGGCAAGCAAGTTTGATGAAATTTTAAAGGATGGTAGGTAATATGGCAAAAAAGGAAGTCAAAACTGATTTATGGGTTTATGATTTACTAAAAGAAGCAAAAATCTGTTTAGACCCACAAGGCTGTTCAATAAAAGAAATTGACGAAGCATTAAAAACAGCATCAAAGAAAGGGACGGGAAATGTTGGATTTCCTGAGTATGTTGGAGTTGTGAAAGATTTTATACTTGTCATTGAAGATAAATCAGAACTATCAAAACATGTAAAATATGATGACAAGAATCTAATAAGTACAGCTACTAAATCTGTCGAACAATACGCAGTAAATGGTGCTTATTTTTATGGAAAACATCTTATAAATAATACTAATTATAAAAAGGTCATTGCATTTGGGGTTTCCGGAAATGAAAAACATCATAAAATTACACCTCTATTTATAAATGAACGTGAGTATTGCAAGATAATGCCAGATGTCGAATCATTTTATATATTTAATGAAGAAAATATCGACGAATATTATACAAGAGAAATTCTCGGCGAAAACACTGATTTGCAAAAAGAAACAACCGAAATTCTTAAATTCGCCAAAAATTTACATGAGGATTTAAGAAATTATGGTAATTTGCAAGATACACAGAAGCCTCTTGTTGTTTCTGGAATCTTGCTTGCTCTTCGAGAAATTGAAAAAGGGTCATTTAATCTTGAACAACTTATAGGGGATGATATAGACACAGATGGAAATAAAATTTATAATACCATTGATAAAAATTTACAACGTTCTAAAGTTTCACCTACTGTAAAAAAAGATAAACTATTAACTCAATTTGCAGTTATTAAAGATACAAAGATTTTAAATGAAATTAACCCCATTTTAGGTAAAACTCCTTTAAAATACTATGCTGAACAAATTTATGATAATATTTACAAAACTATAAAATATACAAAAACCGCAGAAGATTATCTCGGAAGATTTTACGGTGAATTTATGAGTTATTCAGGCGGTGATGGGCAAACATTAGGGATTATTTTGACACCTAAACACATAACTCAATTATTTTGTGATCTTGTTGACTTAAAACCTAACGATATTGTTTTTGACCCTTGCTGTGGCACGGCGGGATTCTTAATTGCTGCAATGCATAATATGTTAAAGAAAGCCAAAACCGAAACACAAAAAGATAACATTCGTAAAAATCAACTTCACGGTATAGAACTTCAACCATATATGTTTACTATTGCCACAACAAATATGATTATACGTGGTGATGGAAAAAGCAATTTAATAGATGAAGATTTTTTAAGATGCAATGAAGCTGAATTACAACTAAAAGGTGCCTCTGTTGGTATGATGAACCCTCCTTATAGTCAAGGTTCTAAAGCGAATCCTTCATTATATGAGATTAGTTTTGTCGAACATTTATTAGAATCCTTGGCAGAAGATGGTAAGGCTGTGGTAATTATTCCTCAATCATCTTTAACTGGCAAAACCAAAGATGAACAAAATTACAAAGAAAATATTCTTAAACACCATACTTTAGAAGGTGTAATTACTTTAAGTGGTGAGACTTTTTATGGAGTAGGCGTCAATCCTTGCATAGCGGTATTTACAGCGCATAAACCACATCCGAAGTATAAAGAATGTAAATTTATTGATTTTAAAGATGATGGTTTCAAAGTAGCTCCTCACATTGGCCTAGTCGAAACAGAATATGCTAAAGACAAGAAACAACATTTGTTAGATGTATGGTTTGATAGAATTGAAGCTCCTACCAAATTCTGTGTAAAATCAACTATTGAAGCTACAGATGAGTGGTTACATGCGTTTTATTATTTTAACGATGAAATACCAACAGAAAAAGATTTTGATAAAACTATTGCTGATTATTTAACTTTTGAGTTTTCAATGATTGCGCAAGGTAGAGGATACTTATTTGACGAGGGCAAAAATGGTTAAAACATTGAATGATATTGAATGGAAAGAAATTCCTGTTGCAAGATTATTTGAAATAAGTGGCTCTAAAACAACACCCAAAAGCACATTAGAACAAATTGGCAATGGTAAATATCCTTATGTTACAACTCAAACAACTACAAATGGTCAAGCGGGGTATTATAATGTATCTACCGAAAAAGGCGGAGTTTTAACGGTAGATAGTGCTGTCGCCGGATTCTGTACCTATCAAGCTAATGATTTTTCAGCTTCTGACCATGTAGAAATATTAACTCCAAAGTTTAGTATGAATAAATATATAGCACTGTTTTTAACAGTACAAATTAATCAAAACAATCAAAAAAAATTTTCGTATGGATATAAGGCTTGTCAAGATAGATTACGCGAAATGTCTATAATGCTTCCAGTAAATTCAAAAGACGAACCTGATTATAAGTTCATGGAAGATTACATAAAGGAACGTGAAACAAAACTAAAAAATCAATATAAAAATTACATCAAAAATACTGTTAACGAATTACAACAAAAAATAAATGAAAAAAAATCTTGGAAGGATTTTGAACTTGCTGATATATTTAATATCAAATCAGGAAAACGATTAACAAAATTAGACATGGTTCCAGGGAATATACCATTTGTATCTGCAGCTGCGGAAAATAATGGTGTAACAAATTTTATTGCTAATAAAAATGATTCCATGGATAAAAATGTACTGGGAGTTAATTATGATGGCAATGGCGGTATGGTTATAAGTTTTTATCATCCGTATAAAACAATTTTTTCGGATTCTGTAAAAAGATTTCATTTAAAAAACATAACAGATAATAAATATATATTATTATTTTGCAAAATTTCAATTTTAATGCAAAGGGATAAATATAGATATGGCTATAAATTTAATGAAACAAGAATGAAACGACAAAAAATAATGCTTCCTGTGAATTCAAAAGGCGAACCTGATTATCAATATATGGAAGATTACATGAAATATCTTGAACAGAAAAAACTGCTTAAATACCTTGATTATATAAAATAAATTAACATAAGACTTGCATAAATATTGCCCTTGCCAAATAATAAGCATAGAAGGAGTAGTTTATGACAGACTTTTTAACATGGGATGAAATAAAGAATCAATTAGGCAATGGCTGTTCTGTAATTTTAGGAAACGGCTTTTCAAGAAGTTATTGCAATAATGCTTTTAATCAATCAGAAATATTACAACATATGCCGTCATTACAAGGTTTAACTGGAATATCTGATATAGAAAAGTGTATTGAAGAAACTCAAGCGAAAGTAAATAATGATTTACCAGAAAAAACTGTTCCTAAGGCAATTATTGAACGTTGGATAAAAAGTATGTTACATAAAGAATTTATAGATACTCTTTATGGTTTAATGCCTAAATCCTTAAATGAAGTAGAAGATTTTACTGATGATAAACTTGCAAAGTATAGAGAATTCTTCAACTTTTTTGATAAAGTATTTACCTTAAACTATGATCCATTACTGTATTGGATGCTCATGCGGTTTATAAACTATGGCGACAAAGAATTTGTTGATTATTCAGACCTTAAGGAACAACTAAATTCTGTTGCTGAAGATTCAAAAGAATATACAAAATTAAAGAAAAAACTTGATACAACGAATGATAAGTGTATTAAGTCTGTTAGAAACGAAATGTTCCCTGTATATTTAAAGGGAAACGAAGACTATAGGCTAAACATATTATGTAAAAATGAAGTTTTATTAGAAAAAAGTATCGCAGAAGCTGAAGGGAAAATACTTGGTGGTTGGACTAAAGTTATTCCAGAAGTTTATCAGGCATTTGAAGCTAAGAAAGCTGAAAATATTACATTATGTCAAGAAAGTGATAAATTAGATAGAATTGCAGATACTACAATTGAATCAAAGTTAGAATCGGTTAAACATAATAAAGAAGCTATGAAACTGAAAATAAGAGATGGTTTTATCAGTGATAGTTGGAGTAAAGATAATGACCAAACGGTATTTTATCTTCATGGTGCTTTACACTTGATTGAAAGCAGTGATAAAACAGTAAAAGTTACTCAAGACGAATTTAAGAAAATGATTGAAAAAGTTAAAGAGAAATGGGATGAAGGATATGAACCTTTAACAGTTCTTGAAAGTTCACCAGAAGAAAAAGTTGCAAGAATTAATCAATCTCCTTATTTAACAAAATGCTTTAATGAATTTCAACATATATCGGGTATTTTGGTTACTCATGGTTTATCTTTTATGAATAGTGATAAACATATCATTGATGCAATAAATAGCAATCCTAACCTCGAAAAAATATATGTGGGGTGTTATGCTCAACCTTCAGAAGAAATAAAAGAAGCATTTGCTAACAATAGTAAAGTTATATTTTTTGATACTTCCAATATGTTCTAATTTTATTTTTACTAAATTTGTGCTATTTTAAATTTATCAGGAGTTGTGAAGTATGGCAGATAAAGGAAAAGTTCTAACATTATTTTTTATGGATGAAAATTTGGAAGGCAGAATTAAATGTACGATTGGTGGATCAAAATACCTTGCATATAAAATTAGTAGGAGTGATATCGACCTTTGTAAGAATATTGATAAGTTAAAACAATCTGGAATTTATTTTTTATTTGGTGCTCCTAACGAAATAGACGCAAGAGAAGTTGTTTATATTGGGCAGGCAAATGAACGTAAAAACGGAGAAGGTTTGCTGAATCGTTTAATTGAACATAAAAGAAATTCAACTAAGGGCTATTGGAATTATGCTATTGCTTTTACCACAATAGGTGGAGCACTTGGTTCTACTGAATTAAACTATTTGGAAAATTATTTTTGTAACCTTGCAAAAGAAGCAAACAGATACTTGGTTAAAAACGGAAATGAACCAACAATTGGTAGCATTTCAGAGGAACAAATTTGTTCTCTAAATAGTTTTATATCAGATGTAGAACTGATTTTAACAGCATTAAACTATAAAGTATTTATTCCTATCAAGCAAACGCAAAAATCATTAAATACAACTGAGAATAATGTATTCTACTTAGAAAGAAAAAATAGAGAAACAGGAATTACAGTAAAAGCAATAGGGCAAAAAACAAAAGACGGTTTTGTTGTATTTAAAGGTAGTTATGTTGCCGAAAAAAATATGAAGGTCCTTTATCCTACAGTTAGAGAATTACGACAGAAAGTAAAAGTAGGTAAAGACAGATTATTGCAAGATGATATGTTGTTTAGTAGCCCAAGTTATGCAGCAGCATTTATTATTGGTGGAAATACAAATGGGTTGATGGATTGGAAAACTAAAGATGGTATCCCTTTAAAAAACTTGTTAAATAATTAGTGCTTAATTTTAAATTCCTGTTCAAAAAGTGTTCAACAGGCTTGCTATTGAATTTAATTTATAACTTGATACTTATTACATCTATTCTTAAAACAGAGCTGGTATCATCAAATTTAATTTTTTAACTTTATTTATAACACTTTTCTATAACCTCTTTGCATATTTCGCAATTTCGCTTGTTTTGGAATTTCCTTTGCTCATCCGACTCATTGTAATTTAAAATTTCTTCTAAAACATCAACCGCCAATTTATAATCTTCTTTACTGGGTTTTCTATCTTGAATTCCTTTAAATGAATTTAGTATAGATTTATAGACAAATAGAGCAACTTTATATCTTTTTATTGTAGCATTGAAATGTTCATTAACAAATGCAATAATATCTGAAAAAGTAGCTATAGCTTTTTCAATCGTAATAATTTGTCCTGAAATATTGATTGGAAAAATTTTATTCATGTTAACCTCCGTTTTTTCGATTATAGCATATGTTAAATTGGACATTTCAAGGTTATATTTCCACAATATCAAGATTAACTTCATTATATTTGTTAAAATTTTCAATTATATTTAAATAAAAAGTATATTCAAGTACATTGTTATCTTCAAAGCCTTTGCTAATCATATCTTTTCGGAAATTCTTGAAAGCTTGTTCAACATCACTTTTTAAAAGTTGTCGAAATGCATTGTAGGATACCTCGCATCTAACTCGTGAATATTTGTGTTTAAGTTTCATATTTGCCGCCTAACAATATTTTCAATTCAAAATACAACTGTTCAAAATCTTTGTTTCTTCTCCATAAGAATTCATTAAGTTTTTGGGGCAAATGATGTTTTGTTTGATTGTGAAAAGCACATCTTGTTAAATAAGAATATATTTTTTTGAATTCTTTATTCTCAAGTTTGTTCAAAAATTCAGCATTTTCTGATTCCAATAGTTCATCAGAAACAAAGACTTGATTTCCATAGATATAAAAATGAAGTTCTGTATCGAAAAACATTCTATTTCTTGCAATTTTCGGTTTCTGCAGATAAAAAGATTTTAATTTTTTTGTTTGTTTTTCGTACAGTTCAGCCCTAAAAATATCATAAAATTTTGCAGTCTGGTCCTTACCAATTCCCGCAATTTGAGAGGTAATATATGCAGGAATTCCAGAACAAAAACTTCTGATTACTGTATCAATAATATTTGAGTTATAAAAACTAAAGATTGAATATTTGCTCATTACAAAAACCTTTTTGCAATAAGAATATTGACCGTTTGATTCTGAAAGTTTGCCCTCTGTAAGAAGTTCTCGAACAATCGGCATTAGTTCTTCTGTTTCCATTTCTGTAATCATCAAAAGATTATCAATCGTGAATTTATCCAACCTTCTGCAGAGCTTTAATATTTGTTCTCTCATTGAGCAATCCTTTCAAAGTATATTCATCTAAAACATCAATTTCATTAGTCTTTGCAAGTTTTTCAATCTTGTGAATAAGTTTCACAAGCTCTCTAAATTGGTTTGTTTGTCTTGAAAGATATTCAAGACCGCCTTCTGAAAATTCAAAGTCTGTAAGTTTTTCAACTATTTCTCTAATATCATCAGAGTTAAATTGTTCAAACTTCAATTTTTTGTAGATCCTATCATATAAATGAGGATATCTTGAAAGTTTTTTGTCTATCAAACCCATACCAACAAGAACAAGAGGACATTTTGTTGTATCGTGCAAATCTCTTAGTGTTTCAATAGATTTCTTTTCAATCAAATAGTCAACTTCATCAATAATTATCGTAAAACTTTTATTAGCAAGTGCTTTTTTGATTTCGTTAAAAGTATTATCAATATGCCAGTAGGCTTCAAGTTCTAATTCATTTGCAATTTCCGCAAGCAGCCACCTTGTTGTCATTCCCTGTTTTGCCCGAACATATACACAAGGGTTTTTGAAAGCCCACTTTGCAACTGTTTCAGATTTTCCGAGTCCGGGCTCTCCATAGACAAGTGCCATTTTCGGAATATTTGGCGGTAAATTCTGCAACTCAGACATTAGAGCCACAAACTTTTTAACATTTCTTGTTGTAATAAATTCGTTTTTCATAATTTAATCTCCATATAAATTTATATATTCATCACTTCTAATAAAATCTGCAAGCCATTTTCTATCATCAGCATTAGTACAGCCAAGAGCCATAAGCCATTCATATTTTTGGTAATTATCCACAAATAAAGGCTTGTTCATCTGCTGTTCACGAGCCGTTTGTTTTCGTTCTTTTTTCGGCTTTTGTTCTGTTATTTCAATAGGTTTTTCATCTGGCTCAATTTCAAGAATTCCAGTTGTTTCAATATCAAAATACTTTTTAAACTCTTTTACAGCTTTGTTTTTAAGTCTTTTATGCTTTTGAGTTATATTTTTTAATCGTTCCATATCATCAGGCAAGCCGAGATGATTTGCCATTGGGTGAATTTTCTCAACTTTTCTTGCTATACAAATAAATTCGCCTTTAACTGTATAAACATGAACTTTTGACAAATCAAAAAGACTGTAACGAACATATACAGGCTCTCTTAAACCAAATAAGGCTTCATTGTAATAGTTATTTCCTAAAAATCTAATGCCATTCCTGTGAATGACTTTTGTTTCGGTTTTCATCATCAGATTATTTAATAAATTTTTATCTATATCTTGTCTTTGAACAGTATTTAAAACCTCTTTGATTGTCATATCAGGTACATTTGAACAAGGTTTTGAATTATGATAATTCAACCAAAAATCAAGACATTTAATGACTTGTTGAACAGTCGGAATTTTCCCGCCTGTTGTTTTGAAATAATGAGCTTTGTGCAAGTTTTCGCCTCTCATAAGTCTAGCCGGTTTTTCTTCAATTGAAGTTCCGATATATGACGGCATCATCTTTTCAAATTCTTCTTGAAACTCAAGAAAAAATCTTTCAATCACTTTTGCTTTTGCGTTTCTAACCTTTGCAAATACTGATTTAATCCCAAAATTTGCATAAACTCCGTTAAAGCCGGATTCATCAAAATTGCAGTTTTGAAAATATTTAGCTCTGAAAGCTCTGCCGTTATCTTGATAAACAATTTTTGGAATTCTGCCAAGATTTAAAATGGCATTTCTTAAAGCACTTGCGATACATTGAGTATTTTCAGACATCATAATTTCATAACCGACCAGAGCACCGCTTTTCCAGTCTAAAAAACCAACAAGAGTTGCTCTTTGTGCTTTTCCAGTAAATGGGTTAAGCACTTGAAAATTAAGTATATGACCGTCTGCAATAAGAACATCACCAACTTCAAGAGCGGAAATATCTCTTTCAATATATGGCTCTACTTTATCGTTAAAGGCCTTTTCACCCTCTCTAAATAAAACCCATTTGTCATATTTTGTTGATTTGATTTTTTCTGCATACCTTCTGTAAGTCATATCGGAATGCAGAGTTTCAAAACCTTTTTTCTGCAAACAGAATTTTGAAAGAGCTATTGCTTTACTGATTTTAAACTTGTTAGGGTGAAACAGGAATTTTTCAAACTGCTCAATTTCTTCTTTGGCAAGTTCTGTATTTACTTCAAGAGCAGAAGTGCATTTGTATTTCGAAATAAGAGATTCCCACTTTTCGCCGTTTTCTTCATAGCTTTTTATCCACCTTAAAAGAGTGGAACGTGCCGAAACTTTCCCAATTATTTTATATACATCTTTTAAATATTCTCCGGAATTGTACAATTCCAAGAATGTAAAATCAGCTTCTTTTTGTGTTCTGCATTTTGACCTAAGCTCACGAACTGCATTGATAATATCAACTTTTGCAAGAGCTTCAAGTTTTAGTTTTTCTGTTTTGAATTCTGATTTTTGGTTATCAACTGGCACCAGAGAATAAGATTTAATTTCTTCATCAATGAGCTTTTCTTGAATTTCTTGCTCTAAAGAAGAAAACAAAATCTCATAAGTATAACCGCCCTTAACTTTGATTTTTCTTGCAATGTACTTTTCATTATTGATTGCAATTCTAAGTGTGCGATTGCTTTTCAAGCCTTTTAACTCTGCAATTTTATCAATGCTAATATATGTATTTTGTGCTGCTGCCATAATATTACACCTTTTGATGTTTTTCTATATCTTTATTATGGCGTGTTAGCAACTAAATTTAAGCGCTTTGCTAACTTATGCTAATGCGAGTTTGTAGAATATATTTATGCTAAAATCAATCTCATGCAAAATGTGTTTTTAGAAACCGAAAGATTAAGTTTAAGATATATAACTCAAGATGATTTTGAAGAATTAAAAATAATTTTAAAAGATAAAGATGTTATGTATGCTTGGGAATATGATTTTACCGATAATGATGTTCAAAAATGGATTGACAAGAATTTAGAGCGTTATAAAAAATACAACTTAGGCTTTTTTATAATATCTGAAAATAAATCAGGAAATATTATTGGTCAAGCAGCACTGGAGCCGGATACGATTGAAGGCAAACAATATTACGAAATCGGTTATATCCTAAAAAAAGAATACCGGCACAAAGGATATGCAACAGAAGCTGCTAATGCTCTGAAAGAATATGCTTTTAAGACTTTGAAGTTAAATGAAGTTATTTTTGAAATCCGTCCAAATAATCTTCCGTCTCGTAAGGTTGCTGAAACTTTGGGGGCTGAAATCTGTGGTGAATTTATAAAAAATGTTAGAAGTAAAAAAATGATGCATCTGATTTATAAATTATCTAAATCCAATTGATTAAAATCTACCGACTTTCAGAAAAATTTTTACCAACTTAAAAAGAAAAATTACCAACTAAAATTTTAAAATAACGTTGCCCGAAATTCCTAAACTGTCCCAAAATTCCTAAACTAAACAGAAACCATTATTATACAAGGGTTTTAGGCATGGAAATTTGAATTCCTAAACTGGTAAAAAAAGTCCGTTTTGGTCCAGTTTGAGAATTTTATTCTTGCCTATTTTTCAAAATTAAAACTCAATAAAATCAATGCTTTGGGGCAAATTTCGCAAACTGTCCCGAATTCCTAAACTACCTCAAAAAATACACCCTTATCATTCCTAATAAAAAAGACCCCGAAGGGTCAAATTTAATAAATGGGGCGCCTGATGGGATTCGAACCCATGCATATCGGAACCACAATCCGAGGTCTTAACCACTTGACGACAGGCGCCATTTGTTACTTTTTTATAATAACATAAACATTATTGAAATCAAGACTTTTATTCAAAAAAATTCCACCTCAAAAGGTGGAATTTTTCTTATATTAAGTCGATTAGCTTATTCTCTGAAACATATAACCTATTCCTCGAGCTGTTAATATCAACTCCGGATTTGCAGGATCTGATTCTAATTTTGAACGTAATCTTGAAATATGAACATCAACTACACGAGTATCAATTCTATGGTCAGGCGGATATGCCCAAACATGCTGCAAAATTTCGTTCCTTGAAAAAGCTTGACCTGAATTGTTTACCAGTAATTCAAGCAAACTGAATTCCATACCGGTTAAACGAATTCTTTCATTTTTTCTAAACACTTGACGACGTGCTGTGTCAATTTTGATATTTCCGGTTGTAATAACATTCTTTGTTACTTTTCCTGTTGGAGTAACTGTTTCTCTGTTATTTGTTCTTCTTAAAACAGCTTTAACTCTTGCTTCGAGCTCTTTAGGGCTGAATGGTTTAATTACATAGTCGTCAGCACCCAATTCCAAACCTGTAATTCTTTCTGAAACGTCACCTAATGCTGTAAGAATAATAATTGGAACATCAGAAGTTCTTCTTATTTCTCTTGTTACACCGTAACCGTCCATTTTTGGCATCATTACATCTAATACCACCAAATCAGGGTTATATTTGTTAAACGCATTTACCGCTTCTTCTCCGTCTTGAGCAGTATAAACGTCATAACCAACCATTTTTAAACGTGTTTCTAAAATACGTCTGATACTGGCTTCGTCATCAGCCAGAAGTATCCTTTGACGATCTTCCGTTTCATTAGGCAATTCTGCATTTTCAGTCATAGTCTTTTCCTTCGTTCAAATAATCTAACACCTTAATAATAACATACATTATTAAATATTACAAAATATTTATTTTTTTAAATTTTTTTGAATATTTGTATATATATATTAATTTAATTTACGAAAAATTGCAAGTACTTTTTCAAAAAAAATATTTAAAATAACGCTAAACATTAAAAAATAGCCGTTAGTGTGATGTACTTCTTCATAGCCTTAATACTAAAATATAGCTTTAATGTATAGTATGGATAACGAAGAAATTAAATATCACGACATCATATCAAAAAACATCAAGAAGTTAAGAACATCTGCAAAGTATTCTCAAGAAGAAATGGCTGAAAAATTAAGCTGCTCCAGAGAATTTATCAGCAGAGTTGAAAATAGAAAAGAAAAAATAAGTTTAAACATGCTTTTAAAAATTGCAAACTTATTCAACGTTAACCCTAGCAGTTTATTTAAACTGTCTTAGAAACTATACGTTTAAATTTTTCTAAATCTTCAGCTGTGTCAATACCAACAGGTATAAAATCAACTACAGATGTTTTTATTTTCATACCGTTTTGTAATGCTCTTAATTGTTCCAGACTTTCTGACTTTTCATAAGAGCTTTGAGGCAGTTCTGTCATTTTTAACAGCGCTTCTCTTTTGTAACCGTAAATTCCTAAATGTCCGTAAAATTCGGATTTGCCTTCATTTCTTTCAAAAGGAATTTTTGAACGTGAGAAATACATTGCAAAACCGTTATAATCAACAACACATTTTACAAGGTTAGGATTTTCGGCTTCAACCGGTGTAATTTTTCGGATTAAAGTTGATATATCGGCATTAGCATCATCTTTAACGTTCTTGGCTACCTCATCAATACTTTCAGGTTTAATTAACGGTTCATCACCCTGTAAATTCACAATATAAGAAATTTCAGGATGATGCATAACAACCTCTTTTATTCTGTCAGAGCCGCATTTATGATTAACAGAGGTCATTTCAACATTTCCGCCAAACGCTTTTACGGCATCAAAAATCCTTTCATCATCAGTAGCAACAATAATAATATCGGCAAGTTTAGACTGTTGAGCTTTTTCATAAACCCATTGAATAACTGGTTTACCTTCTACAACTATCAGTGGTTTTCCTTCTAATCTTGAGGAACCGTATCTTGCGGGGATTATTATTGCTGTTTTTGTCATATTAATCTACCTTTCTGACTATCAAAGCAACCCATTGGTCTTGATGAGCTTCTTCTATTAATTCAAGATTATATTTTTTTATAGCATCTGATACAACAGGCTTTTTTTCATCAAGAATACCTGACAAAACTAAAATAGCGCCGTCATTCATAATATTTTTCAAATCACCCATAATTTCTGCTAAAACATTATGTAGAATATTTGCACAAATGAAATCATAAGTTTTTGTAATTTTATCTGCGGTATTGAGTTCAAAAATGCACTCAACATTATTTTTAAGAGCATTTTCTTTTGCAACGTCAATTACGGTTTCATCATTATCACAGCCATAAACTTCAGAAGCACCGAATTTTTTAGCACAAATTGCAAGAATACCTGACCCCATACCGATATCAGCCGCTTTTGCATTAATCGGCATGTATTTTTCAATTGCTTTCATGCATAACTGGGTAGTTTGGTGGGTTCCCGTACCGAATGCGCATCCCGGTTCAAGTCTGATAACGACTTCCCCGCCTTTTTCGTTGTATTCAAGCCAGTCGGGCACAATTACTATTTTATCGGTAACCCTTGTTATATCCCATTTTTCTTTCCATTTTTTAGACCAGTCTTCATTTGGTTTGTCGGAAATCACATAATCCCAGCTTCCGAGTTCTTCATCTGTAAGTCCTCTGGCTTTTAAAAGTTCTCGTTTATCTTTTAAGAATTGAGATAAATTTTCGGGTTCAGAAGTTAAGAATACTTTTAAAGTTCCTTGTGTTGTTGAAATCATTTCCAAATCTTTATAAGTTTCTTCTGCCAGAACTACACCTTCACAGGGAAGGTTTTCAAAGAAAATTTCCGATATAACCTCTTCCAATGCAGGGTTAATTTTTATTTGGAGTTCATAGTAATTATTCATTATTGTAAAAATACGCCCATTTTTCTAAATTTTTGATATCTTTTTTCTTTCAAATCTTTAACAGAAAGTTTAGAAAGTTCTTCTATGCTGTCAAGAATTGTCTTTTTCATATTAGCAGACACTTCTTCATAATTTGTATGAGCACCGCCTGTAGGTTCTTTAATTTCACCGTCAACAATATCAAATTTCATTAAATCTTTAGCAGTAATTTTTAACGCATCAGCAGCATCGGAAGCTTTAGATGCATCACGCCAGAGAATTGAAGCACAACCTTCAGGTGAAATAACAGTGTAATAAGCATGCTCCAGCAAGAATACTTTATCAGCAACTGCAAGTCCCAAAGCACCTCCGGAACAGCCTTCACCGGTAATAATTGCAATAACGGGAACTTCCAATTTAGCCATATCACGCAAATTAACAGCAATAGCACCGCCCTGATTTGTTTCTTCTGCACTAATTCCCGGATATGCCCCCGGAGTATCAATTAAAGTTATAATTGGAAGATTAAATTTGCTTGCGTGCTTGAATAATCTTAGAGCTTTTCTGTACCCCTGCGGCTGAGGCATACCAAAGTTGTATTCAAGGTTTTCTTTAGTAGATTTACCTTTCATAGTACCGATAATCATAACAGGTTTACCGTCGATTTTAGCAATTCCGCCGATTATGGCTCTGTCGTCCATGCCTTCTCTGTCGCCGTGAAGTTCTACAAAATCTTCACAAATATTATTTACATAATCCAAAAAGTTAGGTCTTTCAGGATGTCTTGCAATCTGCAATTTTTGTGACGGTTTCAGGTTTGAATATAACTCTTTTCTGTAATCTTGAGCTTGTTGTTCAAAAGTTTCAATTTCTTTATTAAGATCCATGCCTGACTCCACACTTATTTTTTTTAATTCTTCAATTTTTTCTTGAATTTCCATAATAGGTTTTTCAAAATCCAAAACTGCTGTCATTATTATACACCTCTACTTTGCACATTTATGCATATCTAAAATCTTCGCTAAAGTATCTCTTAAACTTTTACGTGGAGATACTACATCCACCTGACCGTATTTAAGCAGGTATTCTGCTGTTTGGAAGTCAGACGGTAATTTTTGTCTGATTGTTTGTTCAATAACACGTCTTCCTGCAAAACCAACTCTGGCACCTTGTTCAGCTACAATAATATCACCCAGCATACCAAAGCTTGCCGTAACACCGCCGAATGTAGGTTCTGTTAAAAGGTTAATATATAAAAGACCTTCATCATCAAGTCTTGAAACAGCACATGAAGTTTTTGCCATTTGCATCAAGCTTAAAGCACTTTCCTGCATTCTTGCGCCGCCTGATGAGGTAATAGCAAGAACAGGAAGTCTTAATTCTATAGCTTTTTCAATAATCCTTGTAACTTTTTCTCCGACTACGCTGCCCATAGAGCCGCCCATATAATCGAAATCCATAACGGCTGCTGCTACTTTATTGCCCTCGATAGAAGCTATTCCAGTAATAACAGCATCGTCAAGACCTGTTTTTTTATTAGCTTTTTCAAGTCTGTCCTTATAAGATTCCGTATCAAAGAATTCCAGAGGATCAGTAGGTTTAATTTCCGTAAACAATTCTTCAAACGAATTTTCATCAAATAACTGATTAATGCGTGTTCTTGCATTTATTCTGAAATGGTAATCACATACCGGACAAACCATATCATTTTTAACTAAATCTTCTTTTAGAAGCTGAGCATCGCAATGAACACATTTAGTCCATAAATCAGGATCCATTTCAACTTCAACTTTTGCTTCCAACTCACGTCGCTGAATTTGAGCCTCTTTACGTTTTTCAAACCAATCTTGAACTGTCATATTATATATCCCTTAAATAAATCATTTAATACAAAACCATTATACTCTAAAAAAATTTTATAGCAATTTTTTACAATATTATTATTTCTTTTTGTTTATAAAAAACTTCTTCATTTCATCAGAAATTTGAACATTTTGCAAAGCCATGTGGTATTTGCGCAAATTTGCAAGCGTTTCCTGCTCCTCCAGCAAATCCCGTTTAGGAAGCTTTACAGAACTTTTAACTTTTTCAAATTCACTCGGTGTCTTCTTATTTATAAACTTAGTGATAATTTCATCAATATCACTACCGCCCACACCGTATCTTGATGCAATTTCCGCTGTTGTTGCTCCTTGCGGGAGAGAATAAAGCCAGTTAACGGTTAATATATCGCCCTGAGAGATTGAATTTACTCCACGCTGATGAGGAGTATACATAATATCAGACTTATTATGGCTATGTCCCAATCCTATGGCATGTCCTATTTCATGAAGTATGGTATGATAAACCTCACTTTCATCCATGTAATCGGCATGAACAAGTCCTTCCGTCAATCCGATTGCAACTTCTGCCCCATACAGTCTGTTAGCTCCGTCAAAAGAGAAATAACAATGCCCCAATGCTTTTCTTTCCACACGTTTCCAATCAATGTTAACATTAGACTCTAACAAACTGTTAACAACTTTAAAGGAAACTTTGCCTCTTGTAGCTTTCTGCCATTCCTCCAAAGCACGAATAACCATATGGCGGTATTTTAAATCCTGTCCCTGCTTTGAGTAAAATTTCATAGGCGCAATATAAACGTTCAAAGGCATAAAAGTCCACCGCATTATACGGCCGTTTTTTAAAGATTCAGCAACATAGGTGTGTTTTTGCATATTTTTATTATATAATAAAAAGTAAAGAAAAACTATAGAATTTATATAGTTACTAAATATACAGACTTAGGAGAGAAAACTATGAACATTATGCAAATGATGAAACAAGCTCAAGGCTTGCAAAAAAAATTAAAAGACACACAGGAAGAACTTGCTAATCTTGAAATCACAGGAGAATCAGCAGGCGGTTCCGTTAAAGTTATCTGCGACGGTCAAGGTAAATTTAAATCAATTAAACTTTCCGCTGAAGCTATTAATCCGGATAATCCTTCATCTGTTGATGCAGAAACTATTGAAATGTTAGAAGACATTATCTCATCTGCAATCACACAGGCAAGCGACAAAGCTTCCAAAACAATGGAAGATAAAATGAGAGCTGTTACAGGCGGTATTAATATTCCGGGATTAAACTTCTAATATGATATACCCTAAATCAATAGCAACCCTTATAGAACACTTTCAGAAATTTCCGTCTGTAGGACCCAAATCCGCACAGCGTATGGCATTTTATTTATTGAGAATGCCTGTTAGTGAAGTTGAAAAATTTGCACAAAGCATGATTGATGCCAAACATAATACTAAAACTTGTGAAGTTTGTTTTAATCTTTCCGCATCAAGTCCTTGTGAAATTTGTTCATCTACACAGCGTGACCGTTCTACAATTTGTATAGTTTCCGAAACCAAAGATTTAATTGCTATTGAAAAAACTAACGAATACAAAGGACTTTATCATGTTCTGCAAGGATTAATCTCTCCCATGGACGGCATCGGAGCAGACGATATAAGAATAAAAGAACTTCTTACACGTCTGACTAATGATGAAGTTAGAGAGGTTATCCTTGCTTTAAGTCCTTCTGTAGAAGGTGAAGCTACAAGCCTTTATCTAAGCAAACTTATAAAACCTTTCGGAATAAAGATTTCACGTATTGCGTTCGGTCTTCCTGTCGGCGCAGATTTGGAATACGCCGACGAAATAACCATTGCAAAAGCAATTGAAGGCAGACGTGAACTTTAATTAATCTCTGTTTGTTATTATTTTATCAATATCTATTCCGCCCTTTTGAACCATACTGCTGTTTCCTACAAAAAAGAAGGAATCATCAGAAGTTGATTTAGTTGCCATTCTTAGAGCAAAGTTTTATAATCTTTAAATTAGATAAAAATATACTTTCAAAGTCTTTACATTCCGCAGTTGAACCGCAAACATCAGATGCTAAAGGAGCGCCGTCAGCCATCTGATATTCTAAACAACTTTTTCCGTCACTGCTGTATTTTACACAACTGTGAGGTTTGCAGGATGAAGGATACCAATAATAGTAAGCAGGCTTCCAGCCGTAGTTTTGAACAGAAAGAGTGAGTGCCTGTGACAACACCAATTTTATATATGATTATATCAAATATAAGATTTAATTTCAACATGAGAATAATTGCTTTTGTTATAAACTTACGCTAAAATCTTGTTATGAATTTAGTCAGAATAAACGACTTATATGTTGAATATAAATCCAAAAAAGGGATTTTCGGCGAAGAAAAAACTATTCACGCTGTTAACGGTGTATCTCTTGATATAAAAAAAGGGGAAATTCTTGCTGTTGCAGGTGAATCAGGATGCGGCAAATCAACCCTTGCGAAAGCTGTAATTCAGCTTGAACCCGCTAAGTCAGGAGAAATTTATTTCAATGATATAGATACACTTTCTCTAAATAAAAAAAGCTTAAAAAATTTCAGAAAACAGGCACAAATGGTTTTCCAAAATCCTTATTCAAGTCTTGATCCGAAGATGAAGATTTTTGACACGCTAAAAGAACCACTTCAAATAAACACTGATTTGTCAGATGAACAGATTGAAAAAATTGTTAAAGAAAAAATCAGGCTTGTCGGACTTGACGAAAACTGTCTTAACTTATATCCGCATGAATTTTCGGGAGGACAAAGGCAGAGAATAGCAATAGCAAGAGCACTTGTTCTTGATCCTGAATTTATTCTCGCTGATGAGCCAGTCAGCGCTCTTGATGTAAGTATTCAGGCACAAATAATCAATCTTTTAAAAGAACTTAAAGAAGAATGCAACCTTACATTTTTGCTGATTACACATGATATGAGCGTTATAAAATATCTTGCCGACAGAGTTGCAATTATGTATCTGGGCGAAATAGTCGAGCTCGGACAAACCGAAGACATATTTAAAAACCCTATGCACCCTTATACTAAAGCTTTATTAAGTTCAGTACCGCAGCCTGATAAAAAAGTTACAAAAATAATATTAAAAGGCGATTTACCTTCTCCCGCTAACTTGCCTTCGGGATGTAAATTCCATACACGATGCCCGTTTGTTATGGAAAAATGTAAAACACACGTTCCGGAGGTTATAGGTGTAGAACATAAAGTTAAATGCTTTTTATACGATTAATTAATTTAAGCAATTTTTCGCTTTCACATGTTTTATGTCGGTATGATTAAAGTATTACAGACAGCAAAATTTCCTCTGGAAATTTGCAAGGGCAGCTGTGAAGAACGGCTTGCACTTGCAAAGAAGCTTAACAATAAATTCTTTAACAAAATAAGTGAAAAATTTACGACAAAAGAAATAAGTTTTGATGTTTTTGAAAAGACATTACAAGAAAATACTCCAGCTAAAATCGGGGTATCCGTTAAAGATTATGGCAATAAAAGAGGCGGAAACACCAGCTTTAAATTAAATGACGAAGAAAACGGGATTGAAGGTCTTTTAATTTTCCTGGAAAAAGGCATTTATAATAAAGGTATCAGACTGCTTGACACAGACATATCACTGCATGAAACATATCACTATTTCAGCCACCTTGCAAATCCAAAGCATACAGCAAGAACAGCAAAAATGCATGAAAAAGGACTTTTGGAAAAAACAGAAAAATTTTATAGTGAAAATTTTTACACACGTAAAAAGTTCAATGCAGAAGAATTAAAAGAAAATTTGAATAATTTTTTACAACAATTTACACCTCAAGAACAAATTGAATTTCTGCAAAACAGCCGTTACCGTATGACAGAAGAATATAATGCTTTTGATGAAGGATATAAATATCTTGAAAAAATTCAGGACGAACATCCTGATTTGATTTGCGAAAAAATTTACGGAAGGGAAAAAGAAGAATATAATTTTCCCGAAAAATTTAAAATAGCAGTCGATAAATTAAAAGAAATTATTTCCTCAATCAGAAAAAGTTGATTTGTTTATGCTAAAATCAGAGTATGGACAGAAAAATTGTTACAACCAACAGAAAAGCTTTTCACGACTACACAATTGTTGAAAAATATGTAGCAGGAATTGTGCTGACAGGAACAGAGATTAAGTCAATACGAAAAAATGCCATAAACCTTAAAGACAGCTTTTGTAAAATTGAAGATAATGAAATTTTTCTGTATAAATGCCATATTTCACCTTATGAACAGGGCAACCGTTTTAACCACGATGCGGAACGTGTGAGAAAACTTCTTTTAAACAGAAAAGAAATTCTCAAAATGCATTCCAAAGTAAAACAGGACAATTATACAATTGTCCCTTTAGAAGTATTTTTATCACACGGTTTTGCCAAAGTAGAAATAGGATTGGCAAAAGGTAAAAAATTACACGACAAACGTGATGACATAGCTAAAAAAGACTTGAAACGGGAAATGGACAGAGCATCTAAAATTAAATATTAATACTATTTTAGAATATAAAACGCTGAACATCCCCAGCCCCATATATCGCCCTCACAGGTTCCGTCACCTTGAATTACTGGAACAAATACACCATCAGCTGCACCCCAACCGGAAGTATAGCCTTGTGCAACTCTGATTTGGTATATATCTCTATCAAAAATTGCAGCAAAAATGTCAACACCTATTCTATTAGGCAAAGCTGCTCCGTTTACATCACATACAACTATAGTATTTCTGCCGCCGCTGTCAAAGCATATTGTACCACCGGTTACAGTATTCATGCAAGCTCCACCACCGCCTACAGCACCTATATCTTTTGCATAAACCTTATTGCCATTGTAACTGTATATAGGGCGGTTCTCTTTCCAACATCCCTGTTGAACAGAAAGATTAGCTGAACAAACTTTATCAACTTTTATATATTTTGCAAATGTTTCACCAATTTTTTGTTCTGAAGATAAATCAACTTCATCAAGTGACATTAACAATGCTGCATTGGAAATATCAGAATACATCTTTTTCCAGGCAACAATAAATTCTTTTTCTTTTTTATGCGCAATTAAAGAAGGCATAGTCATTGCCGCAACAACACCAATGATGCCTAAAGTGACCAATACTTCCGCCAGGGTAAACGCACTAAAACGATTATCTTCTAACGTGGCTACGCACGTAGTGCCCTCTGCAAGGGTAAATCCCTTACTACAGGAGCTTAAAAGGTTGCCCCCCCCCCGTGACTTAATCTTTTCATATTTTTGCTCCTTTCTATAATTTTTTTTATTATAACAATTTTTTCCGGACTTTTCAAGTTAAATTGCAATTATGTAAAAAACAATGTAATATAAAATTTATGAAAGTTGTGATTTTAGGAAAAGGTGAAATGTTATCAAACTTAATCGAGGGAACTCTCGATGCAAAGTGTGATATTGCAGGAGTTTTCAGATATGAAAGAACAGCATTTTCACCAC
Organism: Clostridium sp. CAG:967; assembly: GCA_000433095.1. GTDB lineage: Bacteria > Cyanobacteriota > Vampirovibrionia > Gastranaerophilales > Gastranaerophilaceae > Stercorousia. Next base: position 26,033 of record HF991484.1, read on the forward strand.
TCAGGCTTGCATTACACGATTTTTTCAAAAGTTCGCCGGATTATACTTTGATTAAACAGCATAAATTATACGAAATAAAATGTAAGTCTGCAAATTCGGAAGAATTTAAAAAAGAGATTTTAAGACTTAATGCTGATGTAATTCTTGTAGGAACCTGGTGTGAAAAACTAAAAAAAGAAATTATAGATTTACCTGTAATTGCAGCAATAAATGTTCATCCGTCTTATCTTCCAGAATACAGAGGTCCAAATCCTTACTTACAGAGCATATTAAACAGAGAAACAAAATCAGGTGTAACATTTCATCTAATGAACGAAAAATTCGATGAAGGTCCGATACTTGCTCAAAAACGTATAAACATTATACCCGGCGACACCTCTAAAGAGCTTAAAGAAAGAACTGTCTTTCATGCAAGACTTTTATGCGCAGAAGTTCTTAAAAAATTAGGTTACGGACTTGTAATTCCCGTTAATCAGGACGAGAATAAGGCATCATATTTCCCTAATATAAAAAGAGAAGATATGATGCTGGATTTTGAAAAAGAAACAGCAGAACAAATTCATGCAAGAATAAGAGCTTTTCATCCTTTTTTACCGTGTTATTATGAGTATAAAAATTTTTACTTTATACCTAATCCTTACAAACTTGAAATTGTGAATAAGTCAGGAGAAACAGGTAGAATTATTGATAAAGATGTAAACACAAGCTCAATTACAATCGCTTGTAACAACAATAAAGCCTTAAAAATGTCAGGTGTAAAACTATACGGGCTTAAATCCTTTACAAAAATCTTTTTACAACTCTTTGTAAAATAATTTTTGTGATAATATAAAAATAGTCTTATAAGTATTTATAGAGGCTTTAGCCTCGTATAAGAATAACAAAACTACGGAGAAAAGAAAAATGTCAGGACACTCAAAATGGTCAACAATTAAACATAAAAAAGCTAAAGTAGACTCACAACGTGCTGTTGTATTTCAAAAATATTCAAGAGAATTAATTGTATCCGCACGTTTGGGCGGTGCTGATCCTGCTGGGAATTTCCGCTTGAGAACAGCTATTGAAAAAGCTAAAGCAGCAGGTCTTCCTAACGACAATATTAAACGTGCAATTGAAAAAGGCGCAGGTGCAGGCTCTGCAGAAAACTATGAAGAATTAATTTATGAAGGTTATGCAGCTGGCGGTGTTGCGGTTGTTGTTGAAGCTATGACTGATAACAGAAACAGAACCGCAGGCGATATCAGAAGCTATTTTACAAAATATAACGGAAGCCTCGGAGCTACCGGATGCGTAGGCTGGATGTTTGATCAGCGTGGAATTATTACTTTTGATGAAAGCGTTGATTTTGACAAATTATTTGAAACAGCAATTAATCTTGATGCGCTCGATGTAACCGAAGAAGATGAAACTTATAAAGTTATCACTTCTCCGGAAAACTTCCAAACAGTAGTTGAAGGTCTTGAAGCTGCAGGTTTTACAAGCCGTTCTGCTGATTTATCAAGAATACCGCAAAACACTGTTGAAGTAACTGATGAAAAAACAGCAGAGCAAATTTTAAAACTATTGGATAAACTTGAAGAACATGATGACGTTCAAAATGTTTATGCAAACTTTGATATTTCTGATGATATTATTCAGAAGCTTGAAGGTTAATTCAGATAAGATATATGATTGATAAATTAGAAAATTTTTCAATAAAACTCAACGAAGCCTGCAATGCACAAAGCATTGTCAGGGTTCTTGAGGAGTTTTTCGGGCAGGTAAATATTTACATTTATTCTTCTACAACTAACTCTTTGAGAGATTTTTCCAGAAGCTGGATGAGTATTGACGAGGTTTTTGATAAACAAAAGTCAAAAAATCTTTACAGAATTTTTGAAAATCTTAAAGATGAAAGATTTATTCTTGAAAGTAACTGCCTTTTTTATGCTCTTTATCAGCAAAAAAAATTGATAGGGCTTCTTGAATTTTCACACAAAATCAATGATGAACTTATGCAGTTTTTAAACATTGCCTCTTTTCAGATTTCTTTAAAAATTCAAAACGTAATTCTTACCGAAAAAATGCAGAAAAACATTGATTTCCACGATTCAATGAAAAATATTGCCAAAATTATCGAAACCCAATATGAAACAAATTACATTATACCGATAATAGGCGAGATGATTGACAAATTTGTTTCGGATCACTTGATATATATATTTATAAACAATCACCTGATTTGGCCTGGTGCTTGCAATGATGAAAAAATATTCGAACTTATTAAATGTTTGAATAACAAATCAGAATATATTCTTACTCCTGACAAAAAAATAGGTTTGTTCCCGCTGATTAGTGAAAATAAATTGTTAGGATGTATTGTAACCAAAAGTACAGATAACGTTTTAAGCGAAAAAGAGATTAATTATCTTGAACAGCTTACAAATCAGGCTGCAACAACAATCAACAGAGCCAACGTTTATGCTGAAATTCTCAAGCACGCAACTCTTGATGCTCTGACAAGTCTTTATAACAGAAGACAGCTTGAAGAACGTATAAAGCAGGAGGTATCGGGTGCCAAACGCCACAACAGACCTTTATGCGCTATAATGACTGATATTGATTTCTTTAAAAGCGTTAACGATACCTACGGGCACGCAGCAGGCGATTTAGTATTAAAAACAGTATCAAGAATTATAAAATTACAGCTAAGAGATTACGATATAGCAGGACGATACGGCGGTGAAGAATTTGCAATACTTCTTCCGTTTACTAAGCTTGAAGAAGCCAAAATGGTTGCAGAAAGACTTAGAAAAGCTGTTGAAAACAAAAAAATCGACATTTCAAAAATTAATACGGAAAGTTCCGAAAAAAATATTAGTGTTACAATAAGTCTTGGAGTAGCTGAATACAGCAAAGAAAATTCGGAGGAAACATTGCTGCAAAATGCCGATAAGGCACTATACAAGGCTAAAGAAAACGGAAGAAACAGGGTTGAAATATATTAAATGAAGTTTAAACAAGTATGTAATACAATTAATGACACAAAAAAATTAGCTGAGAAATTTGCACCTTTGATTAAAGACGGATGTTTTATCAATCTTTACGGAGAAATCGGTGCAGGCAAAACTGCGTTTGTCAAACTTGTTGCAGATGCTCTTGATGTAAAAGAAAAGGTTACAAGCCCGAGTTTTGTAATACTTAACGAATACCACACAGGTTCTGTACCTATATATCATTTTGACCTTTACAGACTTGAAAATGAAGGTATAAAGACTATTTTCGACGAATTAAGAGAATATTCCGAAGGCAAGCAGGTAACTTTTGTTGAATGGGCTGAATTTAATCAGGATGAAACTCCGTTTGAGCATTTAAAAATTAATGTAACATATTCAGACGATGATGCAAGAATATACGAATTTGAATCTTTCGGAAAAGATGAGATTATAGAAGGGCTGGCAAAATGACTGTAGTTTTAGCATTTGATACCTGTTTAGACAGAATGTATGCCGTATTAAAAAAAGACGACAAAATACTTGCATCACGAATAGTTGAAAACACTGATACAAAATATCATTCAGCATTCTTAATTTCTACATTACAGGAAATTATGCAAGAAAATAATATTAAACCCCAGGATATTGATTTGATTGCTACAAATATAGGTCCCGGAAGTTTTACCGGTATAAGAGCCTGTGTTACAGTTGCCCGTGTAATGGCACAGCAGCTCGGCTGCAAAGCGGCAGGAGTATCTTCACTTGAAATTCTTTCAAAGCTTGCCGACAGCAATCCTCTTGTTGCACTTGATGCAAGAAAAAATTCGGCATATCTATACTGTGACGGAGAAATCAAAGGAGCAGTAAATATTGAAGAAGTGCAGGAAATAATTAAATCAGGGAATTACACAGTTATTACGGACGACAAATTAAAACCCTTACTTGGCGGAACTTCTTATCAGGAAATATCTCATCCTTTAGGCGAATTCCTTGCTGAACTTGCCTGTTCTGACGGCAGAGAAACAAACTGGAGAAAACTTAAACCTTTATATATTCAACCGCCTCCGGGAATATAAGATTAACAGTTTCAAAAAACGGGAATAATATTATTGAGCATAATCCTGTGGACTGTTATGGAGAAAAGAATAGTTAAAACAGAAAACATTTCTTTTAAGTTATCGGAGATACCTTTAACACGTAAAGAGCTGCGCAATATTCTTAATTATCGTATCCCGTGTTTGTGCTGCGGTCAGGAAATGATACATCCCGACACTTACACCGAGCTTATAGAAAACCCGCTTCTTGCTTCAACTGCTTCTGTTGTTATTCCGATTTTAGAGCCTTATGAAAAAATTATGTATCCTGTTGAAAGACAGGTGTTTAATATGCTCAAAAATTTGTCGGTTAAATATCCCGATAAAAATTTTCAACAGCTTTTGATGATGAAAAAAGACGTTCATGAGCTTGCACTTGTAAGAATTCAAAGCATAATTTTTAACAAAATAAGCTTTTACCGAAGGATATTACCGGAAAAAGAAGCTCACCGGCTCCGTTCCCTTATGATTAAAACTAATGATATAATCTTCGATCCTGCTCCTAAAAAGCCCTTCAGCAGAAGAATTTTTATAACAAAAATAAAAAGAATAGTAAAAGATATTCATAACAAAAAAATGAAACACGAAATCATTGAAATCGCAAGAAGACTGCCACGTTCGAGTGATGAAGTATGCGCATTTGTTGTAAAAAACGCAAGAAAACGTCCAGAAGTCATTGCTTTAAACCTTATTCACCCCGCCGTAGGGACTTTTGAACACTTACAGCCTAAAAGCTTAAAGGGATTAAATAACTCATTAAATTTTGCGCTTGAATGCTCTTACTGCAACAATTCACGCCACCACTATCCCCTTTCTGTCCAGATAGAAGAAAACCCTTATATGCCCCAAAATGCCCAAATTCATATTGATAAGTTAATAGCGCTTTGCAAAAAAGGAATTGGCAAAAAAGAATATATTGAAAATCTTCGGGAAGTCTTATACAACCTTTCTTATCAGGAAATAGATTTAGACATATCAAAACTTTATTAATACGGTAAAATTTTATTTACAAATTGGCAAAAAGTTTTTATCAGATGTATTTTAATCATGTGAAAATTGCGCCGATTACATTAAATAATATTTATCAAAGAAGAAACTTTGAGAATAATCAGTATGATTATTCTCAATACAGGTATCCTGTATTGCACACAAATCCGCAGGACAAATTTACACCGTCATTTACTGCTTCTTTGACTAATCTTCACAAATCTTCTTTCAGAAATTATGCACAAAACAGACATATAGGCTGCATATATTGCAAACGACATATGTTTACAAACAAAGAAAGAGATGCTATCGCTCAAACATTTAAAGAACAGCCCGCAACGGTTTTTACGACTTTAATGGGTAACTTCTTTGATTATTTTGATGAAGCAGGAATAGAGCTGCTGAATAAAATGGATAATATGGCGCTGAATTACCCTAAAGCAAAAATAAACCAAATCTTACAGGCTTTAAGTCCTGCATCTGAAGACAGACTGATTGATTTGCAAAAAGGAATTTTTGAACAAATAATAAACCTGAAAAAACTCCTTCCCGAAAAATCCCAACCCGAGCTTGACCGTCTTATACAAAATTCCTATGACAGCATCAACGGAAAAGCGTTTATACAAGAATACAGCGGAAAAGAATTCAGCTATCAGGTAAAAAAACTTTCAGAAACACTTAATAATCCCGAAACCGCAACATACGTGAACAATATGGCAGGTTTATTAACTCATCCCGTCTACAAAGCAGCCGATACACCGCTAAATAATAAAATAATGGCAAATATTCTCCGAACAACAAAAGCACCGCATTACAATATTGATTTGACAGGTAATACTGCAAAGGAAAAAGTTCAGCTCTTTATCATAAACAAGATAAAAAAAGCAGCAGAAAACGAAAATAATAAAAGTATTATAAATCTTTGCGATATGACTAAAAAAAGACTTCAAGGTCAACCCGCATATTCAAAATTCAGTAATAAAGCATTTACCTATAAAATTAACGAACTGTTGGAAAATTCATCAATCACTGATGAAATCAAAGAAATATTCAGCAATATTTGCAGCAAACTTCCGAAATCAAGCAACAGTATTGATGCTTTTATCGTAAAGAACAAAGATGCATCAAATATTACGATTATAAATAATCTTCTTGATCAATATATGGTAACCATTGAGCACATAGTTCCTTCAAGCAAAGGCGGAGCTAATGACATCAGCAACTGGGCATTAGCCTGCAAAAAATGCAACGGAATTCATGGGAGCAACGATATAAAAACTAATTATCCGTTCGACAGAAAAGCCCCTCAGGAATACTTTAATACTATAATCGATGACTGCAATAACCAAAACATTTTCAGTCCGAAAGATGTTAAAAAAATGGCAGATAATTTTAATATTACAACAGGTATAAAAGTGGATTTATCAAAACTAAAAGCCGAGTAATATTAACAATTGTAAAAAATCTGCTTAAAATATTAAACTTTTTATAAGAAATATCCGATTAACTAAATGTACTTAGTTAAAAGGATAAAGTTATGGCAGATACAGGTGCTTCATTTAACAGACCATATAAACCTTTCGGAATGAATGTAAAAGTTCCTGAAATCGGAGAAAGAACCTTAAAACAGGCAGGCGATACTTTAAGCAATATTGTTAAAGCTCCGACAGAACCTTTATTTAAGTTTTTGGAAGAAAATGAAGAAGTATTTACAGGCGATATAAATTATAAAATGAACAAAATGTATGCAGAAAGTTTCACAATAGGTTCTGCAATGCGTATGGAAGATGAAAAAATTAACGGAATGCCCTCATCATTTGACATGCACTTTTAGCAAGCCGGGCAGTGCCGTTTAATGCGAGGCGCAGTATTTAAAACTAATTCTTATTTGTCTATATACGATAGAAAAGCCCCTAAAGGGCTTTTTTTCTATGTGAAATTAAAGATTATATCTTTTTTTTCTTGTTTACGGTATAATGTTATGGAACATTAGAAGTGTATAAACAAATGCGCCAGAAAAGCGCAAAGCACACAGGAAGTTCGCTGTGTGCAAAAAAGAAAGGAAAACTATGATACCGGAAACAAAAAAAACACAGATTGAAATCGGCGGTAAAACTGTTACTGTTGAAACAGGCAAGTACGCTCAATCTACAAACGGTTCAGTTACGGTAAGATGCGGTGATACAATGTTATTTGTTCACTGTGTTGTTTCTAAAGAACCAAGAGTGGGAATTGACTTTTTCCCTCTATTAATTGATTACGAAGAAAGAATGTCTTCAATAGGTCGTATTCCGGGCGGTTACAACCGTTCAGAAGGTAAAGCAAGCGACAAGGCTATCCTTGTTTCAAGACTTATTGACAGACCTATAAGACCTCTTTTCCCTAAAGGATACAGAAATGATATTCAAATCGTTGCTCAATTATTCAGCTACGATCAGCAAAACCAGCCTGATACATTGGCTATGTTAGGTGCATCTTTTGCATTAATGCTTTCAGGTGCTCCGTTCGAAGGACCTATCGGTGCGGTTAGAGTTTCCAGAGATGAACAAGGAAACTTAATAGCTAACCCTACTCACCAACAAGCAGATAAATCAGACTTAGATATAGTTGTAGCAGGTACTCATGACAGCGTAATTATGGTTGAAGCAGGATGTAAATTCGTTACTGAAGACGATATTATGGCTGCTGTTGAATTTGCTCAAGGTGAAATCAGAAAACAATGCGATGCTCAACTGGCATTTGCTAAAGAATGCGGAGTTGAAAAAGAAGAATTCGTAAATCCTTACGATACTACAGAATTAAAAGCTATTATTCAAGAAACTGCAGGCGCAATGATTTATGATGCATATCATAATTTTGACAGAGCTTACAGACAAGAAAAACTTGAAGAAGCTAAAAAACTTGTTAAAGAAAAAATTGATGCATTGCCTGATGACCATTATATTAAACAAATTATGGAAGAAACAGGTATTGACTTTGTTTCAGAAGAATTCAAAGCCGCTGAAAAGAAAGTTATGCGTGCAATGATTACTGATGAAGGCGTTAGAGCTGACGGCAGAAAACCTCATGATGTCAGACCTATCTGGTGTGAAGTTGGTGTTATTCCTCGTGCTCACGGTTCAGCAGTATTTACAAGAGGTCAAACTCAGGTATTGTCTGTTGCAACTCTTGCAGGTCCAGGTATGAAGCAGGAACTTGACGGAGTTGATCCTGAAACCGAAAAAACATATATGCACAAATACATCTTCCCGGGCTTCTCTGTAGGCGAAGTTAAACCTTTAAGAGGACCAGGCAGACGTGAAGTCGGTCACGGTGCACTTGCTGAAAGAGCTAACATTCCCGCACTTCCTCCACAAGAAGAATTCGGATATACAATCCGTGTAACCTCCGATGTATTGGAATCAAACGGTTCAACTTCAATGGCTTCAACATGCGGTTCTTCAATGGCATTAATGAATGCCGGCGTTCCCGTTAAATGTATGATAGGCGGCGTTGCAATGGGTATGATTACCGAAGAAGGCAAAGAACCTGTTGTATTAACAGATATTCAAGGTATTGAAGACTTCTTAGGCGATATGGACTTTAAAGTTACAGGTAACGATGAAGGTATCACAGCATTACAAATGGATATGAAAGCTAAAGGTATTGCTAACGAAACTTTAAGACGTGCACTTGCTCAAGCTAAAGAAGGCAGATTACATATACTTGGTGAAATGAGAAAAGCTATTTCGGCTCCTGCTGATCACTTATCTCCATTTGCACCTCAAATTTGCACATTAACTATTCCGACTGAAGACATCGGAACAGTAATAGGACCGGGCGGAAAACAAATCAGAGCTATCATTGATGCTTCAGGTGCCGAAATTGATATTCAGGACAGCGGTGTAGTAACAATTACATCTAACGATCAGGAAGGTGCTGATATCGCTAAAAGAATGATTAAAGAACTTACATTCAAACCGGAAAAAGGTATGGTTTTGAAAGGTAAAGTCGTAAGAATTATTCCTATCGGCGCATTTGTAGAACTTGCTCCAGGCAAAGACGGTATGGTTCACATTTCACAGGTTTGCAACGAACATATTGAAACTATTGAACCGCACTTAAATATTGGTGATGAATGTATCGTTAAAGTTATCAAAATTGATGACAAAGGCAGAGTTAACCTTACCATAAAAGGTGTTACAGACGAAGAAAAAGCTAATTGCCAATAATATACAAACAAAAAATTAAAAGAGCTGATTTATTAAATCAGCTCTTTTTTCTATTTCATTAATAACATTTTATTGATATATCTTTCTTTTAGAAGTTTATATAAATCATAATCAGAAATTTTTAAATATTTTTCCAAATTCTTCAAACTGTCAGAAAGAATATCTGAAATATCTTGAACATTGGCAGACATTAAATCAGAAATCATAAGTTCCAACTTAGCTTTTTTCATTTCGGGTGTTATGTCTTTTTTCAATAATATCTTCGCACTACCGCCGTACTGTTCTATAAATTTGTTATATTTTATTGAACGCTGTAAATCTTTCCTTAAAATAGGATTATCTTTTAAATTTGCTGACAGAAGTTCCATTAATGCATTTAATTGTGAACTGCTCTCATAAAAACTGCTTTTTTTATAGTTAAGAGCAAAATCAACAATCATAGAATTAATTTTATTAATATCTTCTTTAGACGTAACTGGTCTTAAATATTCTTGATAATTGGCATTAATTTGAGCTTTTTGCTGAGGATTAAGTTTATCCAAACCGAGAGTTCTTGCCAGCTTCAATACTTCATCGGTTTGCAGCGGCAATAATTTTTCAGCACCTTCAGGTTTTATTGTAGATATTAACTCTACCAGAGATTGATCATTAGCAGTAATAACCTGCGAATATTTCAAAGAAAAATCTTTATTAACTGTATAAGAAACCTTATGCAATTCTTCATCCGGCAAAATTTTATCTTCGTAACCTTCAGGAACACTGCCGTCTACTGCAAGTGTCAATTTATACTTATCAGTAACTAAAGGGTGATTAATTAAATATTGAGTATATTTTTTTACAAACGGTTCAGGCAAGAGAGATAATTCTTCTTTCAAAACTCCTCTTAAATATTCATCAAGGTCACCGTTATATCTTATTTCATGAGTTTCGGGAAAAACCGTATAAGTTCTTAAAGACTTGTCTTCACTGAGAGGAACAGGTTTTACTTTATCTTCGGAAGGCATAATCTTTGTTTCTTCCTGTTCCTTTGCGAGCTGTGCAAACATTTCATCATATTCTGCCTGTTTTATATCATGCAATCTTTGTCTTTCCAATCTTGCAGGTTTAATTTCATGAGCATAATTTATTAATTCACGAAATTCTTCATTATTTCCGTCAACGCCATATAAATCCATAAATAATTTAATAGTATCTTTCATAGCAATTGAACGATGTTCTTTAATTTGCGGGTTACTGTTCCAGTATGCATCTAATAAACTTTTTTCTGAACTTGTTAACTTATCATAATTTTCGGCAAAATCTTTCATTTCATCTGATGCATGAACTTTTTCCAATACAATTGAACTGATTTCGCTTAAATATTTAGATACGAAATTCAAACTTTCTGTATTTTTGAGATTGATTTTTTTAATTTGTTTTTTAGTTTCTTCAATATTACCCTTACCTTTGATAAGAGTTTCAGAGAGTTTATCAATTTCCCAATCTTTAACATCGGCAAACTTTTTATGTTCAAGTTTTGGTTTTACATCAACATTAGCTGTTACACGTTCGGGAACTCCGTTTCTATGTTCTGCGGCTTTTCTGGGCTTGTATTCATACGGAAAATCTTCACGTGTTGCAATAAAGGATTTCCAGAATGCGCTTTTCGGAAATTTTATTCCATAAGCTGAAAGAGTTTCATATTGAACAGGGCTTATGCCTTTATAATGAACTGAAATATCTTTTGCAAAGTCAGTGTTTATTTCTTTTAGAGTTTTGCCTTCAAGATAAACTTTTTTCAGAAGGTAATGACCTAAGTTGTCTTTGCCGTTCTTGAATAATGTTTTTCCATCCTGATGCATCAATTCTATTTCTGCAATAACACCTGTTCTTGCTTTTTTGTTAGGTGAATCTGTTAAATTTTCAAACAATGGTTCTTCAGGGAAAATTCTTTTAACCTGTTCAAGAGATTTTGTTTCTTCAATATCACCGTAAACAAGTTTCATCATCTGATTAGGCGGCATGTTTTTTCTGTCTTCGTAATCGTTAAAAAGATATGTCTTCATTGTATGCGGCATATTTTCACGATTAAACGGCTGTTCATAGAAATTTTCAGGAGTTCTGAAAAGGCGTGCGGTAAAGTTTACATTGTAATCCCTGTAAGCAAGAGGATTATAAGAATAATTAGTATAATTATTCTTTGACAACAAGTTCTTGTTGTCAGATTTTTTAGTATTTTTTTGCACATAAAATAACGGGGTAATTTTTTCTACTTTCATTTTTCTCTTTCCGGCTGTTCATAATGTATATTTACTCTATTATTTTAAAACGCTGAAAAATATTTTTTGTCAGCTGTTTAAGATAATGTAACAAATATTTTTTTGTGCTATTCTTTTGTTATCGGAGGATGAAAAGATGTGCGATGTAATAACTATCGGAAGTGCAACAATGGATGTTTTTGTAGAAAGCGATGATGCAAATATCGTATCTGTTTATACAAAAAACAAAAAATCTGAATTTATGAGCTACCCTTATGGAGCAAAGGTAGAAATAACAGACTTTGATTCAAAAGTGGGCGGAGGAGGAGTTAACACTGCAGTTAACTTTTCAAACCTCGGATATAACACAAGCGCAATCTTTAAAATAGGTGATGACATCTATTCTGACGGTATTTTAGAATCTTTTAAAGACAAAAAAGTTGATTTATCAAATATAGTTCAAGACAAAAAAGTAAGCACAGGCTTTTCAATAATTCTTGTAAGCTTTCAGGGCGACAGAACTGTTCTGGCTCACAGAGGCGCAAACGCTCAGATTAAAAAATCTGATATTAATTTTGATGCCATTAAAAATGCTAAACTTTTATACATTGCTCCGATGAACGGCGACAGTACCAAAGTTCTTGATGATATTGCAAATTTTGCAGGCGAAAATAATGTTTATGTTTGTTTTAACGCCGGTTCTTCCAGTATTAAAAAAGGTTTTAATTACCTGAAAAAAATTCTTGAAAATGCCAACATTGTTGTTTTAAATAAAGAAGAAGCTTCTCTTGCTACCCAAATTCAGGTAAGACCTGATACAAGAGATGAAAAATTCTCTGATAATATAATACATCCTGATGTAAAAGAAATGTTTAAAAAATTAAAGGTTAGAGATTATCAAATTATTGTAATCACTGACGGAGGCAAAGGTGCTTACGCTTATGACGGCAAGGACTATTATTACTGCCCTGTTTTTGACGGGCCGGTTGTTTCAACATTAGGCGCAGGTGATGCTTTTGCTTCAACTTTCTGCGCAGCATTAGGAAAAACTAAAGTAAATATCGGAAAAGCTTTAATGTATGCTTCTGTGAATTCTGCAGGCGTAGTTTCTAAATTCGGAGCTACAGAAGGTTTGCTCACCTTTGATGAGATAGAAAAAAAACTTTCTGAAAATCCTGATTATAAATACCTGTTAGCAAATTAAGATAAAATATTATTAAAACACTTCCCTAATTTCAACATTTTATAGTATAATATTTGTATATAAGAAGGAGAAAATTATGGGATATAAAATTTTATCAAAAAAAGAGCTTTGTCCTAATCAATACGAAATTACAATTGATGCACCTTACGTTGTAAGAAACGCTAAAGCAGGACAATTTATCATATTCAGAGCAGACAACAACAGCGAACGTGTTCCTTTAACTATTGCTGATGTTAATAAGGAAAAAGGCGAATTAACTCTTGTGTTTATGGCTGTCGGTTATTCAACAAAGAAACTTGCTGCTCTTAACGAAGGCGATGAAATTCATGATATCGTAGGACCTTTAGGTCAGCCTACGCACATCAAAAAATACGGAACAGTAGTTTGTCTTGCAGGCGGATACGGTGCCGCTCCATGCTATTTGATTGCAAAAGCTTTTAAAGAAGCAGGCAACAAAGTTTACATGATTATGGGTGCAAGAAATAAAGATTTAATCTTCTGGCAAGATAAAATGAAAGATGCTTGCAGCGAACTGTTCATCACTACAGATGACGGAACTTTAGGAGAAAAAGGATTTGTAACCCAGGTATTAGAAAGAATAATGGGTCAAGAAAAAGTTGATTATGCTATAGCTGTAGGACCTATGCCAATGATGAGAGCAGTGGCGGATTTAACACGTGATAAAGGCATTTATACTGAAGCCAGCATGAACCCTATCATGGTAGACGGAACAGGTATGTGCGGCGCTTGTCGTGTTACTGTAGGCGGAGAAACTAAATTTGCCTGTGTAGACGGTCCTGACTTTGATGCTCATAAAATCGACTTTGATGAAGTAATTAACAGAACAAGAATTTACAAAGACCAGGAAAGAAAACGTGACGAAAACTGCAACTTGTTAAAACAAGCAGCAGCAATGTCTAATAAATAGGAGAGAAAATTTATGGCTAAAGATATTCCTTACTGCCCGCTAATGAGTGCAGGCTCTGACATAGACAAAGTTTGTACACTTGAAAGCTGTGCTTGGTATGTTCCGAGTGTAAGAAAATGCTCAATGTATATGTTAGCTTATAATGCTTTATTAGAAACTAACGCAAGACAAAAGGCAGCTCAACAAAGGTAATAAATGAAAGTTATTGTTTGTGTAAAACAAGTCCCTGATACTACAGATATTAAGTGGACTGAAAATAATACAATTCAAAGGGAAGGTGTGGAAAGTATCACCAACCCTTTTGATGTATATGCTATAGAAGAAGCTTTAAAAATAAAAAAAACGTGCAAAGATGTTGAAATTACAGTGCTTACAATGGGACCTTTGCAAGCGGAAGACATGCTTAAAAAAGCTGTTGCAGTAGGCTGTGATAACGCTGTATTAATATCTGACAGAAAATTTGCAGGCGCAGACACTTACGCAACAGGCAAAACAATTGCAAGTGCTATTAAAAGTAAATTTCCTGATTTTGATTTAATTATCTGCGGTCAATTTGCGGTTGACGGCGATACAGCACAAACCGGACCAAGTGTTGCAAATCAACTTGATATACCTCAGGCTACTTTTGTGAAAAACGTTGTAGAATGTAATGAAAACGCAATTACCGTTACAAGAGAACTCGAAGAAGGTTTTGAAACTGTTAAAATAAAATTCCCTGCACTGGTTTGTGTTTTGAAAGGTTTTGAAGAACCGACAAGAGCAAAGATTAACGGAATTATTAAAGCGCAAAACTCTCAAATTGCAATTTATTCTATGGAAGATATTGGTCTTAGTCCTGAAGAAGTAGGCATAAAAGGTTCACCCACTTATGTAAGCAGGGCATTTAGACCTGAAAAGACAAGAGGTGAATGTCAAATTTGTTCCGACTGCAACACTCTTTTAGAAAAAATAAAAGAATATGGAGGACTTGCTGATGAGTAATATTATGTTATATGCAGAAGTTACAAAAGACAATTACCTCCACACGGTTCTTTTTGAACTTGCTTACAAAGCGCAGGAACTTTCTCAAAAGCTTAATAATGCTGATATTTCTGCTCTTTTAATCTGTAAAACAGGATTGGGTGAAACTTTTAAGGAAGCCTTTATTAACAGCGGATTTGATTATGTTTACATTGCAGAAGACAACAGCCTTGAAAATTATTCTACAGAGCTTTATTCAAAAATTGCCGTTGATATTATAAATGAAGTTAAACCTGATATTATGCTGATAGGTGCAACTACTCAAGGTCGTGATTTGGCTCCGAGAATATCTTCTACATTGCATACAGGCTTAACAGCAGATTGCATAGGACTTGATATTAATGAAAAAGGTCAGCTTGCAGCTACACGTCCTACATTCGGCGGAAAACTGATGGCAACAATTCTTTGTAAAAATCTACCTCAAATGGCAACTGTCAGACCGAAAGTTTTTAAACCTGCTCCGGAAAATATTGTAAAAGATACCAGGTTTATTTATATCAAACCTGAAATTAACAATATCGAAAGAAAAGTAGAATTTTTGAATTTTGTAAAGAATTTAAATTCTGCAATAAACGAACTTGACAGCGCAAACATAATCGTTGCAGGCGGCAAGGGAATGAAAAATGAAGAAGGCTTTGCCCTGTTAAAAGAGTTTGCAGATAAACTCGGAGGATGTATAGCAGCAAGCAGAGGAGCTGTTGATATGGGACTTGCATCTGCTGATATCCAAGTCGGACAAACAGGAAAAACCGTTACACCAAAGCTATATATTGCCTGCGGAATTTCAGGAGCAATTCAACATATTGTAGGTATGCAGGACAGTGATAAAATTATTGCCGTAAACAATGACCCTGATGCTCCAATTTTTGAGCACAGCGATTGCGGAATAGTAGGCGATGTATTTGAAGTTCTTCCTGCTCTTATAAAAAATTTATAGCAAAAAAATTTTTTTACGTTTTTTATATCCTAAAAAGGAGAAAGTGTATGTTTATCACACCTGTTTCAGGGTACAAGGCATCATTATATAAACATGATAATATTAACCGTAAAGAAGCAATTCAGCATAATTTTAACTATTTGTCCAATGATACTGTTTCTTTTGCAGGAAAAATTCCTGCTGCAAAACAAGCAATAAATGTTTTTGATAAATACAATCCTGTAGTTGAAAGTTTTCGAACTTATAATCTCAAAATACATAACAAAGAAATAGCTAAAAAACTTCAAGAAAGCTATTCAAGTGAAACTTTCTCCAAACTTTTTGAGTTTGCTGAAAAGAAAGGTGTTTTTGATTTAAACATTAATGACAGTACCCACTATATTACAACGAGTTTGATTGATCCTAAAGAAAATCCCTTAATGGGAAAATTAATATGGGTTACAGACAGCTGCAGATTTATGCCTGTTTTAAAAGACAGATACCCTGAAGCAGCAGTGCCATTAATGGAAAACATGTCAACATTCTATAAGAAACAGGAACGTAATTTTAATAAAATTATAAATAATCCTCTTGAATATGAACTAAATCATGGCTGGCCTAACACTGCCAAAAACGGTATTGGACACGTATTCAACCCTAATAATATGACAACACATAAATGGTTTGCTCATACAAGACTGGAATCACCGGGACTTTACCTTCAAACAATGGGAGAATTAATAACAGACGGTTTGAACGGTGCAAAATACGGTTACAAATCCGCCGAACAAATTTCTCAAAACTCTATTGATGCAATAGCAAATGTAACTGCTTATTTAAAACAAATTGCATACCCGTACGGCAAATCCACAGGAGCATGGGAAGAACAAACGTTTATGATTACTCCTTCAAGCGATGTTGCAATAATCAACGAAGGTTTTAGAAAAATTATAAATCTAATGTATTCGCCTACTAAAAATCCTGAAATCTTAAAAGTACGCCAGAGATTGTTATCATCACCCAACGGTAATGTATTCGCCGATGAAAAGGGTTTACGGGAAATGCTGAAGGTCGGAGAGCACAGAATAAGACTTAACAGTCTTGAAGAAGTTCCACGACACAATATAAAAATTCTTGAGATGAAAGCTAAATCAGATGAAGTATTACCAGAATATGAAGAAAGAATTCTTGACGGTGCATTAAGTTTTATACCTCACACAGAAAAATTCAGCGATGATTTAGAAAAAGATGCATTCCAAATTATTAATAGAATGGAGCTTTTACAAACAGGTGATTACAGAACCCCTGAATTAGTCAGAGAAAACGGTGTTATAAGATATGTCGGCGACAGATATTTAAATATGACGTCAGGTCATCAGGTAAATGAAACGAATAACATCGGTAAAAAAACAGAAGCTCAATGGTTTATGAGCAGTGATATATCAAAAAGTTACGGTATAGCAGCCCAAAGACTGCTGGATAAAATAGAAAAATATCAAACCTGTAATAGACAAACTATGGAACTTTTGGATACTGCAATAAGAAAACAAACAGAATTTATCAACCGTGCATATGCAAGAATTACAGGTAAAAACTCTTACAAAGCTAACGGAAAAGCTTGTCCAGCGTTTCAAATTCCCGAAGCCTATCAGGCAGTAACAAACTCTAAAGGAGAAGTTCTGTTTGTTCCGGGAACACATACACCTCTAGGATGGGCGCAGGCTTCTTTATATGATGCTTCAAAATTATTTTCTGATAATCTTGCAAGAATAGAAAAGTTAAATTTATAATCTTGACAAAGTCTTGAAAATCGTAAATAATGAATATGAAAAAAAAAGGAGGCTGAAAAATGATTGAGTCAAGAGCATTAAGGGTTGCCCCCCCCCCGAGCAAGGTTTGCATTATCTTAGGGGGTTAAGAGGGTT
>HF991484.1:43538-67293 GCA_000433095.1 Clostridium sp. CAG:967
CTTGACCCGCCACATTGGGGCTTTTAGGAATTTTTTAGGACACTCATGCGCATTTACCTTAGCTGAGGTTTTAATTACTCTCGGCATTATTGGTGTGGTTGCGGCACTTACTATTCCTAACTTAATAGGAAATTACAAAAAAGTAGAAGCATCATCAAGACTTAAAAAGTTTTACTCACTAATGGAACAGGCTATACTTATGAGTGAAATGGAAAACGGAGATTCAAAAGAATGGTTTAAAGCTTCTACGCAATATGACGATGAAGGTGATGTAGATTATGATGCGCAGGGAAAAGTTTCAAAAGAATTTTTCATGACATACCTTGCACCATATTTCAAGTATACGAGCATTACAGAAGGCAAAAATACTGTTGACGACGACGGGAATAAAACAGGTACAACAACTAAGGTTTTCCTTGCCGACGGCTCGTATTTCAGCTTCAATAACGGAAGCTGCATGGATTTTGCATTTGATATTAACGGTCACAAAAAACCAAATGAATTCGGGAGAGACAAATTTGCTTTTTTAATGTGTTTTTCAGAATCAACAAGACAATACCATTGCGGCTCAAATCAGAAAGCATTTTGTGCATACGGAAGCGCTCAAAACACGGATAACTCCAGAGCCAAAAGACTTGCTGACTGCAAAAAATCAGGATATTGGTGCAGCGGACTTCTTTTAATGGATGGTTTTGAATTTAAAGATGATTATCCCTATAAGTTATAAGAAAAATCTTTTTGTGCTAGAATAAATTAGTAATAAACCAATTTTTGTGAAAGGATTAAGGGATATGAATAAGGTTGTTGTCGGAGCTCAATGGGGCGATGAAGGTAAAGCAAAAATTACTGATTTATTAGCACAAAATGCTGATTTAATTATAAGATATCAGGGCGGATGCAATGCAGGACACACTGTTGTTGCACATAATAAAACATTTAAGTTTCACCTGATACCGTCAGGTATTTTATACAAAGGTAAAACTTGTTTTATCGGTGCAGGAACTGTTATACTACCTGAATACTTTGAAGAAGAAATTCAAGGACTTATAAAAGAAGGTATTGATGTTTCCGGACTGAAAATCAACCCGCTTGCATCTATAACAATGCCGTATCATACAGAAGTTGACGGTTACAGCGAAGACACAGCCCAAAAAGGTAAAATCGGAACAACTAAAAAAGGTATTGGACCGACTTATACTGATAAAATGGCACGTATCGGCTTAAAAATTCAGGATTTGTATTCTCCAGAAGCACTTTCTGAAAAACTTGATGTAATTTTGCCGTTAAAAAATAAAACCCTTGAAAATGTTTACGGTCTAAAGTCATATTCTAAAGAAGAAGTTACAGCTTTATGCGCTAAATATGCTGAAATTTTCAGACCTTATGTATGTTTTGACTGGCAAAAAGTTCTTCAAGATGCAAAACGTGATAAGAAAGCCGTACTATTTGAGGGTGCACAGGGCGTAATGCTTGATATAGATTACGGAACTTATCCTTTTGTAACATCATCAAATCCTATCGGCGGAGGTGCTGCAACAGGTTCTGGATACGGTCCTGCTATGATAGATGAGGTTATCGGAGTGGCAAAAGCTTACGTTACACGTGTTGGAGAAGGTCCTTTCGTGACAGAATTAACCGATGAAACAGGCAAAAAAATTCAAGATATTGGTCACGAATTCGGTGTAACAACAGGACGCCCGAGAAGATGCGGCTGGTTTGATGCTGTTATTATGAAATATGCGGTTCTGGTTGGCGGCTTAACATCAATTGCTTTAACCAAAATTGATGTGTTTGATACTTTTGACGAAATTAAAGTATGTACAGCTTACAAAGATAAACGTGACGGAAAGATTTATACAAGCTACCCGACAGATGTTTATATTCACAAATATCTTGAACCTGTATATGAAACCCACAAAGGCTGGGGAGAAGATATTACGGGAATTAAAGATTATGATAAGCTTCCACAGAATGCAAAAAAATACTTAGAAAGACTTGAAGAAATTTTGGAAGTTCCTATTTCAATAGTTAGTGTAGGACCTGACAGAGAACAGACTATTTTTAAATAAACAGCATTAAACATGAGTTTTATAAGTTTACAAAATAATTCAAAAAAGCAATTTTTTGTATTTGCATGTTTTAATATACATGTACTATTATGCTTAAAATTAATAACATATCTAATATAAACAGTGCAATACCGCAGCAAAAGACGTGTTTCAAAGGTGAAGACAGTGCAGCAGCAAAGCCGAAGGCAGAAAAATTACCCGACGTCAAACCTGACTATGCCGTAAAAACTCCTATGCCTTACACTAAAACAGGAGAAATGAATTTTCCTTATGATACTAAGGCATACTGCTATAAACTGGCAAACGGGCAAAAAGTCATAATAGTGCCTCAGGAAGGTGAAACTGTACTTAGAACTTACGTAAATTCGGGCTCAATGAATGAACCTGATAACCTTCGAGGAATAAGTCATTACATTGAGCATAACCTGTTTAACGGTTCTCAAGGGCTTGAAGAAGGAGAATTCTTTAAAGCTGTTGATAAAATGGGTGCATCTACAAATGCTTCTACAGGTTTTGCTGAAACAAACTATTACATAAGCTCAAATCTTTTAAATGACAACGATTTGGAAAATAAAATAAAACTGCATGCTTCGATGCTTGAAACTCCTATTTTTGCCATAGATAAACTCGAAAAAGAAAAAGGAATTGTTAATTCTGAAATTAATATGATTTTATCAAGACCTGAAAATTTGGCAATAAACAAAACCTTGAAAAATCTATACGGGATTAACTCGACTTCTACAGACTTAATAGGCGGAACAACAGATAATATAACAAATTTATCAAGAGAAGATGTTGTAAATTACTATAACAACAACTACTTCCCTGCTAATATGGTAACGGTCATAACAGGTGATGTTAAGCCTGAGGAAACAATGCAGCTGATTTCAAAACATTTTACTTCCAAAAGGCAGCCCAATAAAGCAAGACATTTTGAAACATTAATCCCGACAGAAAAAACAGTCAGGGAAGATATTATTTCAAATAAAGCAACCGGAACAACAATTGTTGTCGGCTTTAACGGACCGAAAAGCAGCGATACAAAAGATAAGATTTATATTTCAGCTTTATCCAGACTTTTATCTATGTCACCGACTTCAAGAATAGACAAAAATATTAAAAAATATAATGCAGGTTCCTGGATTGAAAACGAAAAAATCAGCACAAACCCTAATGACGGCAGAGCAATTATGCTTATATCAGAATGTGTTGATGAAAACTCGGAAGATATACTAAAAACTATATTTAATGAAATAGGCAATATAGCAAATAATCCGCCGACAGATGATGAAATGCAGATTATTAAAAAGAAAATGCTTTACAGCTATTCAAGTACGTTTGAAAAATCCTTTGCAACAAACAATCTGATAGGAACCTCCATTCTTGAAAACAATGAAGACTACATAAACAATTATGAACAAATTGTTAAATCAATGACTGCTCAAGACCTTGTTAATACAGCAAAAAAATACCTTGATATTAACAAAGCATCGGTAACAGTTGTTCACCCCGACAGTGTAACAGAAGAAAGCATCAAAAATAACTACAAAAAAGTTTCAAATGTTTCTTTTACAGGAGCAAAAAAAGAAGCTGTAAACCTTTCTGAAGTAAAAGAATATAATCTGGCAAACAACTACAAAGTTATAACATCTAACTCTAAAACCAATAACGTTATAGGCTCTTTCCAGCTTTATACCGACAATTATTACCCTGCAAAACCCTCTGTATCATTAATCTTAGACGGGCTGCTAAGTGAAGGCTCAAAATACAGGAATGAGGAAGAACTTGAAACCGATTTGGCTAAAAGCGGTATATCCGTATCAATTGGAGCTAACGCAGATAATTTAAGCGGGGCGTTTATTTGCCAGAAAGAAGATTTAGACAAAGCAATGAAATCTTTTAAAGAGGTTCTCGAAAATCCAAGGTTTACTCAAGAAAACTTTGAACAGGTTAAAAAACGTATTAAAGATAAGATTCTTACTGCTGAGAAATCTGCATTTGATAAGCTCGACACAGAAATCTACAAAGGTCTTCCTACCGGAAACTCAAAGCAAGACATCCTGAATGACCTCGATACGGTAACTCTTGATGATGTTAAGTCTTTCTATGACTATTTAGTACATAACGGTAAAGCATACATGGGTATTTCAGCACCTTTCGAAAAAGATAAAAGCTTGAATAACACAGTATTTACCAATGTCGCATCCCTACAAACAGTGAAGCCTTTTGAGCATTTTTCAAAAAATATATATACCCCTGTTGAAGAAACAAAAGTTTTAACAGATACTGATAATAAAAATCAGGCTCAAATTGTTGAAGCATTTAAATATAAGATTAATCATAACTTGAAAGACAATATTACTGTAAATCTGTTGAACATAATTCTTGGCGGTAACCCTTCGTCAAGACTGTTTATGGACTTAAGAGAAAACCAAAAGCTGGCTTACCATGTTCGTTCGAACTTTGAAAACAATGAAGATACAGGCGTTTTTGTTTTAAAAATAGAAACAACAACCGAAAATCAGGACACAGGAGAAGTAAGCTTTGACAATGTTGAAAAATCAATAAACGGATTTAACAAACACATATCAAAAATTAAATCAGAAAAGGTTACAGACGAAGAACTAAACAATGCAAAATTGAATTTGAAAAATCAAATATTAAACTCCTGCCACGATGCCGGCGAGAAGCTTACATTATTGTATCAAGGAGTTGATTCTCCATACGGAATTTCTAGAGAAAATCAAATGTTTGATATGATTGATGCCATAACTGCTGATGATATTTATAATGCTGCAAACTATATCTTCGCAGGCAAACCTGTATATTCAATAGTTGCTACAGAGAATACTTTAAAAGAAAACGAACAGTTCTTAAATTCTTTAAAAGCATAAAAAAAGAACCTGATTAAAATCAGGTTCTTTTTAATTATTGCTAATTATAATTATAATTTTTCAGCAACCATTAAAGTAGTTTCAGCTAATCTTGTAGAATAACCCATTTCGTTATCATACCAAGAAACAACTTTAACCATATTGTCGCCCATTGTCATTGTCAATGCAGCATCAACAGTTGAAGATTGGTGAGAACCGATGAAGTCTGAAGATACAAGAGGAGTTTCTTCATAAACTAAAATTCCTTTCATTTCGCCTTCAGCAGCTTCTTTCAAAGCAGCGTTAACAGCTTCAACTGTAACAGGTTTTTCAGTTTCGAATACAACGTCAACAACTGATACGTCAGGAGTAGGAACTCTCATAGCGAAACCGTTTAATTTACCTTTTAATTCAGGGATAACCAAAGCAACAGCTTTAGCAGCACCTGTAGTTGTAGGAACGATGTTTAAAGCACCAGCTCTAGCACGACGAGGATCTTTGTGACCTGCATCCAAAATTCTTTGGTCGCCTGTGTAAGAGTGAACTGTAGTCATCAAACCTTTAACGATACCGAATTTATCCATAACAACTTTAGCAACAGGAGCTAAGCAGTTAGTTGTACAAGATGCCATTGAAATGATGTCGTGTTTAGCCGGATCATATTCATTACCGTTAACACCAAGAACGATAGTTTTGTCTTCGTTTTTAGCAGGAGCTGAAATGATAACTTTTTTAGCACCGGCATCTAAGTGAGCTTTAGCTTTAGTTGCATCTGTGAAGAAACCTGTTGATTCAACAACAACTTCAACACCAAGATCTTTCCAAGGTAATTGAGCTGGATCTTTTTCTGCAAAGAATTTAATTTTTTTACCGTTAATGATGATACCTTCATCATAAGCTTCTACATCACCGCAGAATTTGCCTTGAACTGAATCATATTTGAAAATATGAGCAGCTTGTGCAGGTGTTAAACCCGGGTCATTGATTGCTACATAATTAATTTTGTCAAAAATACCTTCTTCGATAGCGGCTCTTAATGTGTTACGGCCGATTCTGCCGAAGCCGTTAATTGCTACATTTACCATAAGTTTTTACTCCCTTTCTTTTGTAAAACTTTAACATGTAACTTATAACATTAACAAAAAAACTAATCAAGTAGGTATGCCTATTTGAAATGTTAAGAAAAAGTTAATTTATAATTGAAAAATAAAAACTATCAGGTTATCATCAAAGTATGTTAGTGAGTAAGATAGGAACATTTAAAAGTCATCCGAGTTTCAAGAATGAAAATTCACAAAAACGTGAAGGTTTTCTTGAAAAATTCCATACCTGCACAAAAAATTCTGCGGATATGACAGACACTATCGTTGTACCAAGGACTATTTTTAAAGGATATCTGGGAATTATGACAGGCACAACTCTTGTTACTCTCGGCGGCTTGCTAAATAAACATCCGAAAACGAATAAAACTCTTATTGGTGCGGGGCTTCTTACTTCTTTATACGGAACATGGGCTTTTGTAAGACCGTTTATAATTAAAGATGCTCCGGGTGTAGAAAAAAGTAAATAATTGAAGATTAAAATTTATAATCTCTGCCGCCGGCTTCAATTTTTACCAAATCTTCTTTAACTGTTTTCTTGATATTTTCAGCCTCCAGAGTTTCAACCTCTCTTTCGATTAAATCATAACCGATTTTTTTAGTTTCTTCTGATGCATAATCTTCCAGATATTCTTTTAACGTAAGAATTGCGTTAGGGTGGCAGAAATTATGTATCTGTTGGTTTTTACAAACTTCCATAAATCTGTCGCCTGTTCTGCCGCTTCCATAGCAAGCTGTACAGAAACTTGGCAGATATCCGAGCTGCATCAACCATTTTATTACTTCATCCAGAGGTCTTCTGTCTGAAACATCAAACTGTGCTGAATTTTCGTTTTCAGGCATAGGGTTAAAATAGCCGCCTACACTTGTTTTAGAACCGCCGGATATCTGAGAAATACCTAAATGAAGCAATCTTTCTCTGCATTCGGCATTTTCTCTTGTAGAAATTATCATGCCTGTATAAGGAACAGCTATTCTGATACAAGCAGCTATTTTAGCAAACATATCATTATCTATACCGTTATCAAATTCATCAGGATCAATATCATCCGCTTTCTTAATTCTTGGAACGCTTATAGTATGAGGTCCGACACCGTAAACAGCTTCAAGGTGTTCTGCATGCATTAACAATGCAGTGAATTCATACTTATAAGATTCCAGACCGAACAATACACCGAGCCCTACATCGTCAATACCACCTTGCATAGCTCTGTCCATTGCTTCCGTATGATATTTATAATTATGTTTTGGACCTGTAGGATGAAGCTTTTCGTAACTTTCTTTGTTATAGGTTTCTTGAAACAGAATGTATGTTCCGATTCCGGCTTCGTGTAATTTTTTATAGTTTTCAACGGTTGTAGCAGCTATATTAACGTTTACACGTCTGATAGAACCGTTTTTATGTTTAACGCTGTAGATTGTATTAATTGATTCCAGTATATATTCAATAGGGTTGTTAACAGGATCTTCGCCTGCTTCTATTGCAAGACGTTTATGCCCCATATCCTGAAGCGCTTCAACTTCTTTTCTTATATCATCCTGAGAAAGTTTACGTCTGGGGATATGTTTATTTTTAGCGTGATAAGGACAATATACGCATCCGTTCACACAGTAATTGGACAGGTAAAGAGGAGCAAACAATACGATACGGTTACCGTAATAATCTTTTTTTATTTTTTCTGCAAGAGAAAAAATCTCTCTATTTTTTTCTTCGTTATCACACACTAAAAGCACAGCAGCCTCTCTGTGCGAAAGACCTTTTCCTAATCGGGCTTTATCAAGGATTTTATCAATCAATGCCGAATTATTTTTATTTTCTTCCGCATATTTTAATGATGCCAGAACTTCTTCATGAGATATAAATTCATCGGCATTATGTGATTTAGGATTATACATAACTCTCCTCCTTAGGTCTAAGAACATGATAAAACTTCAAAAATAAAAGTAAAGTAAACGCTTATTTTATTACGCTGCCGCCGCCGATTAAATGTTTGTCGTTAATATCATAGAACACTCCAGCCTGACCTGCTGTAACAGAGTTAACAGGTTCAAAGAATTCAACATTCGCACAATCATCATAAATTCTCACATGAGCCTTTTTATGTTCCATGTTGTAGCGTATTTTCACCCACGCATCAAATTCTTCAGCTTCTATAGGATAAGTAAGGTTTAGACCTCTAACAGTCAAATTCTTTTTGTAATTATCTTCTTCCCTGCCGACATATACAATATTTTTATCGGCATCAATGTCTATTACATATAAAGGATACGGAGCTGCTATACCAATACCTTTTCTCTGCCCTATTGTATATTGATAGCACCCTGAATGTTCTCCCCATTTTTTGCCTGTTAATACATCTATGAAATCACCTTTTACGGAGCCGAATTTATCAATAAGATATTTTTTTGTAGTCATTGGTTTTTGAATAAAACATATATCCTGACTTTCTTTAGAATCTTTTGGAGGAAGGTCAAAATCAACAGCCATCTGTTTAACATCAGTTTTGTTATAATGATAAAGAGGGAAAATAGTTTTTGATAAATGTCTTTGTCCTAATCTGTATAAGAAGTAAAGCTGGTCTTTATGCTCATCTTTTGCAGGATAAAGTTTATAGATACCGTTTTCAAGTTTTATATCAGCATAGTGCCCTGTAGCATATACATCAGCACCTAATTTATCAATTGCAAAATCAAACAATTCACCCCACTTAATAAATTGGTTGCACATTATACAAGGATTAGGAGTTCTTCCAGACTTGTATTCGCTTTCGAAATAACTTATAACCTTGCGGGAAAAATTTTCCGTTACATCACAAACTTCATGCCTGATACCTAACTTATCAGCCACACGTTTTGCATTTTGCACGACAGCATCAGCAGCTCCGGTATTAACCATTTTTCCCGTAATACCGATTACCTCGTAACCTTTTTGCTGTAATAAAAGCGCAGTTACAGAACTGTCAACTCCGCCGCTCATTGCAACAGCCGCTATTTTCTTATTTTCCATATTTGTAAATTAACACATAATTTGACACAATGCAATCCGAATAGTAAAATTATTTTAATTATAAGGAGAAAGAGTAATGGATATTAAAGCCGTAATTTTAGCAGCCGGTAAAGGCACACGTATGAAATCAAACACCCCGAAAGTTTTGCATAAAATTTTTGAAAAACCGCTTTTGGGATATGTTTTAGATAATGTTAAAAATATTGTAAATGAATCTTTTGTAATCGTAGGGCATCACGCAGAAGAAGTTACGCAATATGTTGAGAAAAAATATAATAATGCAAAGACAATACTCCAATCTCCTCAATTAGGAACCGGACATGCTGTATCAATGGTTTGTCCTTCTTTAGAAAACTTTAAAGGTCAGGTTGTAATTCTCTGCGGAGATACACCGCTTATTACGGAAGAAACTCTAAAAAATTTCATTGATTATCATAATTCCAATAATTCAGATTTAACGGTTATGAGTACGATTTTTGACAACCCGACAAATTATGGAAGAATTATAAGAGAAAACGATAATTCTTTAAAATGTATTATTGAAGAAAAAGATGCAACACCCGAACAAAAAGCCGTAAAAGAGGTTAATGCAGGGATTTACTGTTTAAATTGGGATAAAATAAAACCTGCCTTTTGCCAGCTTACAAGCAATAATGCTCAAGGGGAATACTACTTAACGGATATTATTGCCTGGGGTAAGAAAAACAACCTCAATGTTAATGCATTTATTTTAGAAAACAGCGATGAAATTTACGGTATAAATTCACGCTCAAACCTTGCTGAAGCGACCAAAATAATGAATGAAAGAAAATTAAATTCACTAATGGACAACGGAGTTACAATTGTTGATCCGTCATCAACCTGGATTTCAGAAGATACCGAAATAGATGCTGACACTATTATTTACCCTGCAACTTATATTGAAGGTAAAAACAAAATCGGGAAAAACTGTAAAATAGGTCCTTGCGCTCATTTAAGAGGAGATGTAGAAATTGCTGATAACTGTAAAATAGGAAACTTTGTTGAAGTCAAAAAGGCTAAAATCGATCACAATACAAATGCAGGTCACCTGAGCTACATCGGAGATGCGGAAATAGGAGCAAATGTTAATATCGGAGCAGGAACCATTACGGCAAATTACAATCCGTTAACAAAAGTAAAGAGCAGAACTGTATTGAAAAATGACGTCAAAATCGGCTCAAATACAGTCCTTGTTGCACCTGTAGAGATTAATGAGGGTACAAACGTAGGTGCAGGAAGCGTTATAACAAAAAATTTACCTGCATGGGCGTTAGCAATTACACGTGCTCCGTTAAAGATTATTGAAAATTGGGTAAAAAATAAAGTATAATGTATTTATGGAAAACCTCCCGCTTTAAAGTGTTTTTTAGGGAGAAGGAATGAAAGGTGCTTTGCACAAGTTTTACAGGCGGGATTAAAAACCCGTCTTTACATTGTTAATCATGCAGGCTATTCATGTTAAAATTGTACTATGAGCACCAAAGAGATTAAATGGACAATGTTTGTAATTGCGGCAATTGGAAATTTTATTGCCATGCTGGATTCTACGACAGTTAATCTTGCCTTATATCCTATGTCGGTTGATTTGAATGTTTCCATGGGAGAAATTCAGTGGGTAATGGTAGCATACATGCTGGTATTAACCGTTTTTTTACCATTCTTTGGCAAGCTCGGAGATATTTTTCCTAAAAATAAACTTTATTCTTTAGGCTTTTTAATATTTGCAATAGGAGCTTTTCTTAATACAACTGCCCCGAGTTTTGTTCTGCTTGTCAGTTACAGATGCCTTGAAGCTCTTGGAGCTTCGATAATGCTTTCTAATGCACAGGCTATTATTGCAAGTATTTTTAAGAATGAACGCAGAGGTAAAGCTCTGGGGCTTAACGGATGTATAGTCGCAATCGGAGGAATGAGCGGTCCTGCTCTTGGCGGTATTCTTATTAATTCTTTCGGCTGGCATTCGGTATTCGTTCCTTGCATTCCTGTTGCTCTTGCAGGAGCATATTATGCTTGGAAAATGCTTCCGCATAACGTAAAAACAGACAGAAAAAATTTCAAATTCGACTACAAAGGATTTATTTATTTTACAATCAGTCTTTTTGCACTGCTCCTTGCAATTTCGGAAGGTCACAGCTGGGGCTGGGGTTCTGTAAAAATTATTGCTTTAGGAGTTACTACATTAATATTCGGCGGGTTATTCTATTTTAGGGACCACAAAATAAATTATCCGTTAATAAATTTCTCGCTTTTCAAAATTCAGCCTTTTACATTCGGAAATCTTGCCGTAATGACTTCATATATGGCTATGTATACAAACAGTATTCTTCTGCCGTTTTTCTTACAGGAAATACTAAAATATAACCCGCTTGTTACAGGTCTTTTAATATTGCCTTATTCGATTACTTTATCTGTTACAGCTCCAATTAGCGGCAGGTTATCGGGAAAATACGGAAGCAGATACCTGACACTTGCAGGTCCCATTGTTTATATACTCGCACTCATTATGTATACGGTTTATGATAAAAATGTTCAAATGTGGCAGCTTGTTCTTGCTTCAGGAATAATGGGAATAGGCAACGGACTTTTCCAATCGCCGTCTAACAATGCTATTATGACAAGCGTTAATAAAGATGAACTCGGTATTGCATCAGGAATTCTTGCGCTATCCAGAAACCTCGGCAACATTTTAGGCGTTGCAGTAACAATTACACTTTTTGAAACCTTTAAAAATATTTTTCTTGAAGAAGGAAAAATTTATGATATAGCATTTTTAACAGCATATAGAAGCACAATGGGATTTGGAATTCTGTTTGGAATTTTCTGCCTTTCCTTTGCATACATTGCTTACAAACCTCACAAAACTACACATTAATCTTGAAAAATAATTATCTCTAAGATAAAATATTAGTGTAAAGTTTACACTTTACTTTGTTACTTTAATTTAAATATAAATGGCGGAAAAATGACAACACAAAATGAAAATATTAGAAATATAGCAATTATTGCTCACGTTGACCACGGTAAAACAACACTTGTTGATTGTCTTTTAAAACAGGCAGGAGCTTTCAGATCTAATCAACAGGTTCAGGAACGTGTACTTGACAGCAACGACTTGGAAAGAGAAAGAGGAATTACAATCCTTTCCAAAAATATATCTATTAACTATAAAAATACCAAAATTAATGTTATAGACACTCCCGGCCACGCAGACTTCGGAGGAGAAGTTGAACGTGTACTTGGTATGGTTGACGGCGCATTGTTAATTGTTGATGCTGCTGAAGGTCCTATGCCTCAAACAAGATTTGTATTGTCAAAGGCTTTGGAACTCGGTTTAAAAATAATTGTTGTTATTAACAAAATTGACAAACCGGCTGGCGAACCTTTAACAGCACTGGATAAAGTTTTTGATTTGTTTACGGAATTAACTGACAGAGAAGACTTAATTGATTTTCCTTTCATATTCTCAAGCAGCTTAAACGGCTTTGCTATAAAAGACTTAGATGATGAAAGAAAAGATATGGTGCCTCTTTTAGATTGTATTCTTGAAAATATTCAGCCTCCAAAAGGTGATGCTTCCAAATCATTCCAATTCAGAGCAACAACTCTTGATTATAATGAATACGTAGGAAGAATTGTTATCGGACGTATTGAAAACGGTTCAGTTAAATCACAGGAACAAGTTTGTGTTATACATGCAGACGGTTCACAAGAAAGAGGCAAAATCACCAAATTATACGGCTTCCACGATCTTGGACGTGTTGAAATTGAAGAAGCTTTTGCCGGTGACATTGTCGGTATTGCAGGTTTTTCTGATATACAAATAGGTGAAAGTATTTGTTCGCTTAATGACCCGCAGCCATTACCTTTGATTACAGTCGATGAACCCACATTGCAAATGAACTTTTCTGTAAACGACAGCCCGTTTGCAGGTACCGAAGGTAAATTCGTAACATCAAGACAATTAAGAAAAAGACTTTACGATGAACTTGAAAAAAATGTAAGTTTACGTGTTGAAGATACTCAAAGTACTGATGTTTTCAGAGTGTCAGGCAGAGGCGAACTTCATTTGGGTATTTTAATTGAAACTATGCGTCGTGAAGGTTATGAATTCCAGGTATCAAAGCCTGAAGTTATATTCAAAACAGTTAACGGAGAACATTGCGAACCTTATGAAAACTTAATAGTTGATGTTCCTGAGGCTTATGCAGGAAGCACAATTGAACGTTTAGCAGGACGTAAAGCCGAAATGAAAGATATGATGACATCTAACGGCAGAACAAATCTGACATTTCATATCCCTGCCAGAGGGTTAATCGGGTTTAGAAGCGAATTTATAAGAATGACACGTGGTGAAGGCATTATGTATCATACATTCTTGCACTACAGACCTTTTGCCGGCGATATTCCACGTCAAAGAAACGGTTCAATTATTGCTCACGAACAGGGCGAAGCTATTCCTTACGCATTGGCACAATACGAGGACAGAGGTACATTCTTTGTAACCCCTAAAACAAAAGTTTACAGAGGTATGATTATCGGTGAATGCAACAAACCTCAAGACATTGTAGTAAATATCTGCAAAACTAAAAAGTTAACAAATATGAGAAGTGCAACAGCTGATGTTATGGTAACCCT
Source organism: Clostridium sp. CAG:967 (assembly GCA_000433095.1). GTDB lineage: Bacteria > Cyanobacteriota > Vampirovibrionia > Gastranaerophilales > Gastranaerophilaceae > Stercorousia. Next base: position 57,244 of record HF991484.1, read on the forward strand.
TCAAGCTCATAAAGAAATGTCACTGGAAGAATGTATGGAATACATTGCAGAAGATGAACTAGTTGAAATTACCCCTGAAAATGTCAGAATTAGAAAATCTGATTTAAACAAAAAGATATATAACTAACTAAAAATACCGCTTAAATAAGCGGTATTTTTTTAATATCTTAAAGGGTAATTATCAGGAATTTTCCAGTTGTTACGCATTATAATTGCCGTGCACCATGACCCGTTTCCGGTTTTATTGCAGCCGTATGTTGTATTTGTGTATAACGCATCTTCATCACCATCCCAGTTTGCAAGATATGGTTCGACCCCTTTACTTTTATGATATTTAAAGGTTGCAGAACTTTCATTAGGCCAAAATGCAAAACGAAAATTTTTAGAACCATACGGACTGTTAGGATTAACAGAATAATTTTTAGCCTCAGGATAGAATATAAAATGACCGCCGTAACTTTTATAACTTACAGAACCTTCTGAGTTTTTTGAAAAATAAATATCAACTGCAAATAAACTACCGTTAGGTAAATAAACTATTTTATATTGACCATTTTCTGAATTTTCTGTTTTTAAATATTTTATATAAGGTTTTAAATAATTATTCCAAAAATCTTCAGTATCCATAGGCTGCCAAGTATTTTTGTCGCCATTTTCAACTTCGGAAAGGGTTATTGCCTGATTTATTGTAGAATAGAAATGTTTTAATCTGTTTTCAACTACATTTTTTCTGTGATTAGCAATCAATGCAGGCATAGTCAATGCCGCCACTACTCCGATAATACCAAGTGTGATCAAAACTTCCGCCAGGGTAAACGCACTAAAACGATTATCTTTTAACGTGGCTACGCATGTAGTGCCCTCTGCAAGCGTGAAACCATTACTATAGGAGCTTAAACGGTTGCCCCCCCCCCGATGTGTCTATTTTTTTTCATATACTGCTCCTTTTTAATTTATACTACTCTTTTATTATAACATATATTTTATATTTTTAAAGTTCATGCTTTGTTAGTTTTAGTTAATTTCCAGTTAATCTCTTTGTTTTTCATAAATGATTGCAAGAATACGGAGAGAAGGATTAATATCATTCCTATATAAAACGAAAATGATAAATCATGTGCTTCTCCAAAAAATAATATAGCAAATAAAATTCCGTATATTGGTTCAAGATTTCCTGCAAGACTGACCGTAAATGCAGAAAGTGATTTTAATACCGAAATATGAATTAAATAAAGAAGCACAGTACAGAAGAAAGCAAGTATCAAAAGCCAGAACCAGTCAATTCCTGACGGTAGTATATTTGCGGCAGGGCAAAAATGCAAATATACAGGTAAAAATAAACTCATAAACAAACTTCCGCCCAGCAGCTCGTAAAAAAGCATACATCTTGATGATTTACCGGGCTCGAGGATTTTATTGAATAAAGTATATAGTGCAAATAAAGCAGCAGAAATTACCCCGAGAATTATACCAAATCTGTAACTTGTATCAAAACTAAATATAAGCCAAATTCCGACAACCGCAATTAAGCTGTAAAAAAGTTCAACAAATGAAAATTTTGTCTTTTGTATAAGAGGCTCCAAAAGAACCGTAAAAAATCCTACAAGAGAATAACAAACAACACCGATAGACACATTGGAATATTTTATACTTCCGAAAAAGAACATCAAATGAATAGCTAAAAGTGCACCCAGCCCTCCGATTTTTAAAGCATTAGGAAGTGTTTCTACAGGCTTTTTCTTCATAAGTATAAGCATTATCATAAATAAAATAAACGCAAAAAACATTCTGTACCATACTATCAAAACTTCATTCATGGAAATAAGTTTGGCAAACATACCTGTAAAACCTGCCAAAAGAACTGAAATATGCAATTTTAGATAATCAAATTTTCCGTTTTGCATACCTATATTTTGGACTTTATTTTTAAATATGTCAAATTAATTCACGATACAAGTTCAAATATTGTTGAGAACTTCTGCCCCATGAAAAATCAGTTTGCATAGCTGTTTTTCTCATTGCATCAAGTGTAAATTTGTCTTGATAAACTCCCAGTGAGCAATAAATAGCCTGCATCATATCCCAGCCCGAGTATCCCCAGAACTTAAATCCTGTTGAATCTGCAAGAGGATAGCCTGTGACAGTATCTTCCAAACCGCCTGTAGCACGAACAACAGGCAACGTTCCATACTTCATTGCAATTAACTGGCTTAATCCGCAAGGTTCGAATTTTGAAGGCATTAAGTAAAAGTCGCTGCCTGCATAAATCTGATTGGCTAAGTCGCCTCTATAACCAATATAAGCTCTAATGTTGGAGGTATTATTTGACAGCCATATCAAAAGATTTTCATAATCTGAGTTTCCGTTGCCTAAAAAGACAAAATCAGCATTCAAGCTTTTTAAATCATTTTCAGCCTGTCTTATTAAATCTATACCTTTTTGTTCAACAAGACGTGAAACCATTGCATACATAGGTCTGTCAGGATTATATTTCAAACCGAATTCTTCACAAAGTTTTTTCTTGTTATCTTCTTTGTATTTTAAAGATTTATAATCAAATTTTTTGGCAATTGAATTATCAGTTTTTGGATTAAAAATATCATAATCAATTCCGTTAAGAATTCCTACGATTTTATGCCGGTTCATACGCAGTGTATAATCCATTCCTTCTCCGTATTCACCTGTAAGAATTTCTCTTGCGTAGTTTGGTGAAACTGCAATAACTTTATCTGAATAATTGATTGCCCCTTTCATCCAGTTAACTTTACCGTAATGTTCAACACCCCATTCATTGTAAACAATGTCTTTACGCATATTTGCAAAATCCAGCACGCTTTCAAACCATACTCCCTGATAAGCAAGGTTATGAATTTCAAATACTGTTTTTGTATTTTTCCAAAACTCGTCATATCTGTAATTACTGTGCAAATACACAGGTATCATTGCAGTATGCCAGTCATTAGCATGGATTACATCTGCTTTAAAGTTCAACAGTTTAGCATATTCCATTACGGCAAGAGAAAATGCTATATATCTCTCATGCTCATATTCAGGATCCAGCCACTTTGGATAAACATCCCTAAAACAAGTAAAGTACCAGTCATTGTGTACAAAAAATACATTAATATCAGTTCCCGGAAGTTTACACATAAATAATCTGAATTTATGCCCTTTTCCGTTAAAAGTCAGCCACAAAGCAGAGTTTTCAAGTTCTTTTATGCCGTATTTATTAATATCAATAAGACCGTGTAACGGTGTAAATACAGCAATTTCAGCATCTTTTTCCAAATATTTCGGTAAACTTCCAACAACGTCGGCGAGACCGCCTGCCTTGGAAAAAGGTGCAACTTCTGCTGCCGCAAATAAAACTTTCATAAACCCTCCTTATTACAAAGTTATTATAACAAGCAGTTTTTATTTAATCAAGGCTTACGGCAAATCATCAATTGTAGCGGTGTCAGATTCTGTGAAAGCTTCTTCAACACTTTCTTCTTCAACAGGTATATAATGTGAAGGATCTGCATCAAATTCAAAATTAATACCGTATTTTTGTGCAATATACTGCGCATGCCCCATACAAATTTCGGCTTTATCCGGCTGTTTCTTGTACATCAATATTTTAAACATATTGTATTTAAACAGCATTAACAAGTATTCGCTTGTTGTGTTGTTTTTTTCCAGCTGGATTAAGGAATTGTTTACAATGCCGAAAGCAACATCGTATTTGTTTTGTCTTAAATGCAGTTCACTCATTACGTACCACGCAACATATAAAAGCGTAGTCATGCCGTTTCCATTTGTTGCCTTAATAATCTGATAAACAATAGCATCAGCTTTTTTATAAGATTCCAGCTGCAAATATGCATAACCTATAAGCAAGTCGGAGAATAATTCTAACTGGTGAAGTCTGTTATCTTTTGCGAGAACTTTTGCTCTGTATATATCCTCAGCAAACATCTTATAGTCGCCTGTGAAATTAACAAACGCATTTATAATATGCAGGATTACACCGCCAAATCTGTCATTAGCATCTATCTGCTGAACAGAAGGATGAGTTTTTACACCATGAAGTAAGTCCTGAAGCGTGATAAAAATATCGTAAGATTTTGGAATAAAATCTAAATCGGTACGTACAATTTTCAAGAATTCCTGAACATTTCCGACAAGCAGTAAAACATTTGCCAATGCAACATAACCAACAGAGTCAGTAATAAAACCTACAAAATCCTCTTTTGACATATAATCAGGTTTTAAACTGTCAATAGTTTCTCTGTTAATAACATTCAACACCTTGTAACCGACATCAAGAGCATCAACAAGTGCACCAATATTAAACAGGATTTGAATATGAAGCATTGACATCAGGAAAAAATAACTGTTGAAATTTCCGTCAGCCGGATTTAAAGATGAAGGTGGGATCAAAGATAAGACCTTATGAGTAAGTTCCAGTGCATGCGTATAGTTTCCTGCATACAGTGAACCGTTAATCATCTTATTACACAGCACAATAATCTTTTCAACATCAGTTGATTTTTCAAGATTTTTCAATGTAACTTCCGCTATTTCAGATGTTTTGTCCGGAACATATTCATATAAATTGTTAGATATATTTTCATATAATTGAAGTTTATATGTATCAATTTCTTCCTGACGATCAGGATCAGTATTTTTATCTAGAATTTGCAAAATCTTATTTGTGCAATTTAAATAAGAGCTGAAATCACCTAAAGAAAGGTTAACCTGTGCAAGCTGCTCCCATTGAAGACGTTCATTGTCATAATCCTCTAAAAGCCCGTATAAATAAGCCTTTACAGGACTCGGCATATCAGGGTTAAATACTTTTTCAAATAATTCTTCCGCAACTTCTTTTAAATATATCTTACTTATTGTTGTGAGCAGATTATTTCTTAAAAGATTATAGTTAGGGAAATAAATACAGTTGTTGTACTGATACATAAATCCCATATTAGTAAGGTTTTCAATTATTTCATTAACATTTTCATAACCTAAGCTTTCGATTGTACCCATATCAATTCTTGTACCCAAAAGCACAACAGAGGTCAAAAATTTCATAGCAGCAGCATCGTCCTGCAAAAGATTTAATCTTCTTGCAACAAGTCTGTCGAGATTTGAAGGGATAATAATTGTTTTCGGATTAATCATCTCAATACTGTCGTCATCAGCAGCATAAACTCCAGATTCTATCAGGTACTGAATAGCAATATCAATAAACAGAATACTTCCGCAGGAGTACTTTGCAATTCTCTGGAAATAAAAATTACTCAATATATTTCTATAGTAAATCTTATTTTCTTCAATCATTTTCTCAAACGGAGTAGGTTTCAAAGATATTTCAGTATAATAAGGTTTACTTAATAAGAAGTGGCAGTCCTTATGCAGAGAAAAATCTTTATCATATGTAATCAAGAAACTAATATCAAGCTGTTCAAAAGCTTCAAACAGGAATTTTAATACATCATAAGAACTGGCATCAATTTTATCAAAATCTTCAATAAATATAAGAGTTTTCGGAATAATCTGCAACAGAGTTAAGAAAATATCAAAATAAACATATCTTGTATCTTCCGTATTATCATTACCTCTTTGCTGCAAAGTAATCAAATCCCTGATTAATCCGTCAGGATCGACTGATGCAAACATTGAAAAATCATTCTGGAAAAACAATTTCTGCGAAACAGTGTATTCAAAAATAGCAGAAACCAGATCTCTAAAGAACGAATATGGTGAATATTTCATTTCATCATAGCAGGTTAAAGAAATAATATTATTAAATTTACCTGTATCAGCAGCAGCATTCAAAACTTTTAGAGAATACGGTTTATACAGTTCTGCTGTTTTAATCGCAAGTATACCTTTTGGAATTGTCTGGAATTTGTTCAGAATATGGAACAGAACATCAATATTTTCAGTTCTCATAAATTCACAATTAATCTCATCAAAATTAATTGTTTCAATATCATAAATTGCATCAGGATCACCCGGAGAATCAAGATTATTTAATGCCTGACCGTCAAGTTTATCCTGTTCAACAAGCATGTTCTGTACAAAATTAGGAATTTCAATTTCCTGCTCCTCTTCCTCCTCAGGGTACTCAACTTTTACAAACTCTCTCAAATCAACTTCGTAAAACATAACCATTTCATCATTAATCATTACAGAGTTTAACGGTGAAATTTTATATTCCGCATCAATAGCATCGCTGACCTCATCATCTGTAAGAACCTGGAATGTATTTAAAATCTTTGTTTCTTTTGTTTTTGCATTCTGGTTCAATAGACTGATATTAAATCCTGACTGATAATCGTTAGGGTCAGCATCAATACTTCTTTTCAAAAGGAACATATTACATCTTATAGAAGCATTTTTCTTTTGAGATAATTTGCAGTTCATTGCAGTAATACGATTGAGCAGTTCAATAGCAGTTTTCACGGCAGTAGCAGCCGAACTGCTGAAGGTATAATCTTTATCGCATCTTATAACATAAGTTTTGCCGATTAGCTGGCGTCTTAACCCTATTGACTTTGTATAGTCCGCTATAATTTTATCCAGATTAACTTTAAACTTATTTAAAAGTTTTGCAGAACCCAAATGCGTTTTCATCTCATCCATGTTCGGAAAATCAATGGTAAGCATAACAAAATCATCCGTATTGGATTCATTCATAATAACGCTTTTTTCCGTATCAAACCCGCATTTTTTACATTTTTTACCTATAGTTTGATTGATTTTGCCGCAGTTATGACATTTGGTAATAATAACGTAACCGCACTTTTTGCAAGTATTATTTGTGTTAATAGTCTTACAAATCGGGCACGCCAATTTAAGCACCTTTTTGCAATTAGGGCAAACCATTGCTTTATCATCAATTTCTAAACCGCATTTTGGACATTCCATAAGAAAATTATACCACGCAAGCTGATTTGAAACAAGGAAATAATCTCATCTAAACAGAGTATATTAACTGTAACGAATACCTGCTTCTTTCATTCTTCTGATACATTCTTTAATTGTTTCAACATCCTTTGTCAAAGCTACCCTGAAATAGCCCTCGCCGTATTTGCCGTAACCGTTTCCTGGCGGAACAACAACATGAGCTTTCTCAAGCATTTCAGTGACAAACTGTTCTGATGTCATTCCTTTTGGAACAGGAAGCCACAGATAAAAAGTAGCTTTAGAAGGTTTAATGTTCCAGCCAAGCTCTCTCAATCCTTCTTCCGCTGCATCACGTCTTTCCTGATACATGTTATTTAATTTATCAATATAAGACTGATCAACATTGAACGCTGCAACTGCTGCATCTTGTATAGCTTTAAAAGTACCGGAATCAATATTATTTTTTATTGTACCCAGAGCTTTAACGGCATCTGCGTTACCTGCAACAAAACCAACCCTCCAGCCGGTCATGTTATAAGATTTTGAATGTGAATAAAATTCAATAGCCACATCTTTTGCACCTTCAACTTCCAATACGGAAGGAGCTTTGTAACCGTCAAATGTCATTTCGCAATATGCCATATCGTGACATAACAAAATATCATATTTTTTACAAAAGTCTACTGCTTTTTTGAAGAAATCCAAATCTGCAACAGCACTTGTAGGATTGTTCGGATAATTTAAAAACATAAGTTTTGATTTTTTTGCAATATCTTCAGGTATTTTATCAAAATCAGGCAAAAATCCGTTTTCTTCCAATAAAGGCATTTGATAAGGAGTTCCACCCGCAAAAATAGTAGCGTTTTTGTAAACAGGATATCCCGGATCAGGAACAAGAGTGTAATCCCCTTTATCTACAAAAGCGAAGAAAACGTGTGCAATAGCTTCTTTTGAGCCTATGTTTGCAAGGATTTCCTTGTCTGCATCAACATCAACCCCGAAACGTTTTTTCATCCAATCAGAAGCAGCTTTTCTAAAAGATGCTGTTCCGTTATAAGGCGGATAATCATGGTTTTTCGGATTATCAATAGCCCTGTGCATTTCATCTACAACAGGCTGCAATGTAGGTGTATCAGGATCTCCGATACCCAGGCTTATAATATCAATTCCCTTAGCTTTAGCTTCATCTATTTTTCTGTCAATTTCCGCAAAAAGGTACGGAGGTATTTTTTCTAAACGTTCTGATACTTTCATGTATTTATACTCCCTTTTCTTAATAATTTTCTATAATTTTAACTTTATGCTATCATAAAATTAAAGGAAAAACAATGAGCATAATTTCTGACGACAACGAGATACAAAAGAGTGCGAGCCGAAACGAGGGCTTTAAAAAAAATCCTGTAGTAAAAGCTGAAAGCATTGAGTTTGATAAAAATTTTGAAAATTGTATACGTCCGAAATCTTTTGATACATATATTGGACAATCTGCATTAAAAGAAACATTAAAAATATCAATTGCAGCAGCAAAAAAACGTGAAATGCCGCTGGACCACCTTTTGTTTTACGGTCCTCCGGGGCTCGGGAAAACAACTCTTGCCGGCGTAATTGCAGAACAAATGGGAGTTGATATAAAAATAACTTCTGCACCAGCTCTGGAGCGTCCAAGAGATATTATCGGAATTTTAATGTCTTTAAAAGGCGGAGAAATTTTATTCATTGATGAAATTCACAGGCTTAACAAGGTTGCCGAAGAAATTTTATATCCCGCTATGGAAGACTTCTTCTTAGATATGACAACGGGAAAAAGTCAAACAGTAAAAACCTTACGTGTTCCGCTTCCAAAATTTACACTAATAGGAGCGACAACAAAAGCCGGAGAACTTTCAGGTCCGCTTCGTGACCGTTTTGGAATTATTCACAGGCTTGAGTTTTATACAGAAGACGAACTTGCACAGGTAATTACGAGAACAGCAGGAATTTTAAATATTGAAATTACAAAAGACGGAGCATACGCCATAGCAAGACGTTCCAGAGGAACACCCCGCATAGCAAACAGACTTGTAAAAAGAGTTTCTGATTATGCTCTTGTTAAACATGACGGAAAAATTACCGAAGATATAGCAAACAAATCACTTGATATCCTAAAAATAGATAATTACGGACTTGATAATACTGACAGAAGTCTTTTAAAATTGATTATCGAAAAATATGACGGCGGTCCTGTAGGGATTGAAACAATTGCGGCAGCGATAGGTGAAGACGTCAGAACAATAGAAGATGTTTGTGAACCGTTTTTATTACAAGCAGGATTATTACAGCGCACGCCGAGGGGAAGAAAAGTTTCTCCCGCTACATACAGACATCTTGGATATAAAGATATAAAAATCACGGAACAGCAGAATTTATTTTAATAAGTCATTTGCCAGTTGTCATTTAGGATTTTTCCAAAACACCCCCAGCCGTTGCCTTCAGCACCGGCATTGCACTGTTGATTAAAACGATTTTCCCTGTCATCTTTGTCTAACGGAGCATCACCATTTTCAATAAAATCATCTATTAAGCCACTATTATAAACAGCAAAAAATATAAAATCACGCCCCAAAATATTAGGGCCTTTTTTACCGTTAATATCAATTCCAACATTTGATATTTTATTACCTTCTTTTGAATATGATGGTCTTATTGATGCTCCGCTTGCAAGGACAAATGATTTAACATCACGGCTGTAAGTTGTATATTCGGTTCCTTTTAAAGTTTTATAACTATCAGCGAAACAATTATCCATAGAATCGCATTCTTTAACTATTTTAAAATAAGATTTTATGAATTCTGCAATCGCATTTGAGGAATTTAAACCAGCCTCAGTTAAGTTTAGCGCATTTTTATCATTTTGATATGCAACAAGTGCCTGAGAATATTCATTATAGACCTTATGCAACTGAGTAACATAAGACTGCCTTTGATAATTCTGCATCAAAGAAGGTACGGTCATTGCAGAAACCACACCAATGATGCCTAAAGTGACCAATACTTCCGCCAGGGTAAACGCACTAAAACGATTATCTTCTAACGTGGCTACGCACGTAGTGCCCTCTGCAAGTGTAAATGCCTTACAACAGGAGCTTAAAAGGTTGCCCCCCCCCCCCATAATGCGGG
>HF991484.1:67337-70296 GCA_000433095.1 Clostridium sp. CAG:967
GCGTCTACGCTGGTCATAAAGTGCTCATTTCCATAATTATATTATTTATTATAACATTACTTGCTAATTTCTTCAAGGTTATTTTTATGCTAATCTTAGGTTGATTAAGGGAGAATATCATGAAAAAATTACTGCTCATATTGTTTTTGATTATTGGAATATGTTTACCTGCTCAAGCAGAAGACAAAACTATTTTAAAATCTGAAACAGGGATTGTTGAAAGTGTAAAATATGAAGATGCCGAAAGCATAAATCAAGGTGAACAAACTACAAAACAAGAAGTTACCGTAAGAGTTTTAACAGGTAATTTTAAAGGTTCGGAAAGAATTATTGATAATATGCTTACAGGAAATCCCGCTTATGATATTCCCCTGTCGAAAGGCGATAAAGTAATCTTGCACATGGAGCCTGTATCAGACACTGTTACAGGGCCCCAAGACGTAGATATATTTATTGCCGATATTCAACGAAACACTCAAATCTACATTTTTACAGGCATATTCTGTATACTTTTACTTATAATAGGCCGCAAAAAAGGTTTAACCAGTATAATTTCAATATTATCAACAATAGCACTGATATTTTTTATGCTTATGCCAATGGTTTTAAACGGTTTCTGCCCGATTGCATCAGCAGTTCTGACAGGTATACTTTCAACGGTTATAACTATTTATTTAGTAGGCGGATTTAATTCTAAAAGCTCTGCTGCCATAATCGGGACAAGTATCAGTTTAATATTTGCAGGTGCCCTTTCAATGCTTGCTATTTATTTTGCACACCTTACAGGATTTGCAGGTGAAGAAAACATGTTTTTATACACTGCAAGACCTGACTTAAGCTTTACCGGAATACTGTCAGCTTCAATGATTATTGCTGCACTGGGTGCGTTAATGGACACAGCTGTTTCTATTGCAAGTACTGTAAATGAAATTTATGAAACAGACAAGTCATTGACAGTCAGACAACTTTTTAAATCAGGAATGAATGTAGGTCGAGATATAATAGGCACAATGTCAAATACCCTGATTTTGGTATATCTGGGAAGTTCATTACCTCTCGTGCTTTTGTCAAGTAATATAGATATGAACAAATTCTTTAACCTAAATCAGGTAGCTACAGAAATTTTATCAGCCATAATCGGAAGTATAGCAATTCTTGCCTGTGTACCAATAACAGCCGTTATTGCAGCAGTTTTAATTAAAAGACAGGATGAAAAAGTAGAGTTTAAATTTGATAAACCTAAAGAATAAAAAAAGGAGAACTTAATTGTTCTCCTTTTTAATATGTTTTTTCTGTTACTTAGAACAAGAGCAGCATCCGCATTCACAAGCTTGAGATTTTAAATCATCCGCTTTATCTGTTCTTTCCCAAGGCACATCAATATCAGTTCTGCCCATATGACCGTAAGCAGCTAATAATTGATAGAACTTACCGCCGTTTTTAGCAGGCAACCCACGTAAATCAAACTGGTTAATAATAGAAGCAGGTCTTAAATCAAAGTTTTTAGAAACCAGTTCTGAAATTTTATCATCAGAGATTTTACCAGTTCCAAATGTATCAACCATGATTGAAATAGGTTCTGCAACACCGATTGCGTAAGCTAATTCGATTTCGCATTTTTCTGCCAAGCCCGCAGCTACAATGTTTTTAGCAACATAGCGTGAAGCGTAAGCTGCTGAACGGTCAACTTTTGTAGGATCTTTTCCGGAGAAAGCTCCGCCGCCGTGACGAGAGTATCCGCCGTATGTATCTACAATGATTTTACGTCCTGTTAAACCTGCATCCCCTTGAGGTCCGCCTACTACGAAACGTCCTGACGGGTTAACAAGAATTTTTGTTTCGCTGTCAAGTTTAATAGCTTCATTTTCAAATACATAATCAATAACATATTTTTTAATATCGTTTCTGATTATTTCCTGAACTTTATGATTATCACATTCACCGTTTATTTCAGGATCGTGTTGAGTAGAAATCAAGACGGTGTGAATTCTTGAAGGTTTGCCGTCAACATATTCAACAGTAACCTGAGATTTACCGTCAGGTCTTAAGTAATTAACAACACCTTGTTTTCTTACTTGAGCTAATCTATAAGACAATTTATGAGATAAGCTGATAGGTAACGGCATCAATTCAGGTGTTTCGTTACAAGCGTAACCAAACATAATTCCCTGATCTCCCGCACCGATATTTTCAGTTTCGGAAGATGCTGTATCAGCGTTATCAGAACGAGATTCGAGCGCTTTATTTACACCGCCTGCGATATCACAAGATTGTTCATCAATACTTGTTAATACAGCACAGGTTTTGTAATCAAAACCGCCGCCTTCTCTGCCGATATATCCGATATTCTTAATTGTATTACGTACAACTGACGGGATATCTACATAACAATCCGCAGTAATTTCACCGCAAACAAGAGCCATACCGGTTGTTACGGTAGTTTCTGCCGCAACTCTTGATTGAGGGTATTTTGTCAAAAATTCGTCCAAAATTGCATCAGAAATCTGATCGCAAACTTTGTCGGGGTGACCTTCTGTTACTGATTCAGAAGTGAATAAAAAGTTTCTTGGTGTCATTTCCAATTCTCCTTAATTTGTTTTTGTACCTGCCGGTAAGTTTTTTAATTCCAACCCGGCAACATCATTAGTAAAAAGTGTACATCAGAAACTTATTAAAATCAAATTATGTATTAATATATATTAATCGTTTTCAACATATGAAACACTGATTATCAAATAATCGTCCACAATATCCGTAATAGCCCAGCGCAAAGGTGCTTTGCCTAATTTCAACAACTCTTTTTCAATATATATATTATCAAATTTTTCTAATTTTTTAATTTTAACAATTTCCGATTTAATCATAATACTATTATACTATAAGTTGACAAAAAGCGAAATATAGTAAATAATAAGTTGAGAAGCATAAAGGAGGCTGAATATGAACTATTCAAGAGCAG
>HF991484.1:70371-81525 GCA_000433095.1 Clostridium sp. CAG:967
ACCCGCCACATTGGGGCTTTTAGGAATTTTTTAGGACACTCATGCGCATTTACCTTAGCTGAGGTGCTAATTACTCTCGGCATTATTGGTGTGGTTGCGGCAATGACAATGCCGTCGCTTATTCAGGATAAACAAGATAAAGAACGGGTTTCACAGTTAAAAAAGGTTTATTCATCTCTCAGTCAGGCATTTATTATGGCAGGTGGGGGGAAAGGGAAACCTGGTGACTGGGGGGTGGGTTGCGGAAAACGGAACACCTGATGAATGGGGAATGGCAGAAATGTATGATGAAATAAGCCATTATCAAATGGCAACCAAGTTTGCCAAATATCTTAAACTTTCGGAAAACTGTATTGATATGGACCAAGCTTCAATAAATAAAGTTTGCAATCCCAGTACAAATTTAAGACCTAAAAACACGTCAAGAAGTGTTATATTACTTGACGGTACACTTGTTACATTCAGGAGTTGGAACAGTAAATGCAATTTTATCTATACCTATGATAATCAAAATACAGCATTAAAAAATACTTGCGGACAAATTAGTGTTGACCTAAACGGCAATAAACTGCCAAATGAAAGTGGTCGCGACAGATTTCAGTTTTATGTAACAAAAACGTCATTAATTCCCTATGGAGTACAAGATGATCTTCATCAATTTGAAAAAGCCTGCAACAAAAAAAATACGACCCCGCCTTATCCTGATTTTTCAGAAGATTTAATGTTTGCCTGCACAGCCTGGGTATTATACAATGAAAATATGGATTATTTGAAATGTGATGATTTAAGCTGGAACGGTAAAACTAAGTGCAAATAAAAAAAGAGCCTTTTAAGGCTCTTTTTATTATTCAACCGTAACTGATTTTGCAAGGTTTCTCGGCTGGTCAACGTCTTTGCCGAGAAATTCCGCAATATAATAAGCTATTAGCTGCAATGGTATCATTGCTATAATCGGCGAGAAAAGCTCCTGAACATCAGGCACTCTGATAATGTGTTCAAACAAATCATTAAGCTTTTCATCTTTAGAATTTGTTAAGGCAATCATTCTTGCGTTTCTTGCCTTTGCTTCTTCGCTGTTTGAAAGCAGTTTTTCATAAACAGAGCCGTTCATCAAAATTGATAATACAGGCATTGTTTCATCCAGCATTGCAATAGGTCCGTGTTTCAATTCACCGGCAGGATATCCGGTTGCATTAATATAGCTGATTTCTTTCAATTTTAAAGCACCTTCAAGCGCTGTCGGGAAGTTAATACCTCTTGCTATATAAATAAAATCTTTAGTGTTAGCATATACTTTTGCAACTTCCTGAATATTTTCTTTGTGAGCAAGAATTTGCTCAATCTTTTGAGGTAAAACCATCAATTCTGCTTTTAAGGATGTTAATGTTGATGCTGCTATACTGTCTTTAATTTCTGCCATATATAAAGACAGGAGATAAAATGCCATTAACTGTGCAATATATGATTTTGTTGCTGCAACAGAAACTTCAATTCCCGCATTTACAGGCACTAAGCTGTCAGCTTCTCTTGCCATGGCACTGTCTGGTCTGTTTGTAATGATTAAAATATGCGAACCTTTTGCCTTTGCCTGTTTAATAGCAGTCAAAGTGTCCGCTGTTTCACCGGATTGAGATACACCTATTACAAGAGTATGTTCATCAGTAACTGTTTTTCTGTAAATATATTCGCTTGAAGCTTCCACATCAACCGCAATACCGCAAAAACTTTCAATCAGATATTTTCCAATCATTGCAGCGTGTAAAGATGTTCCGCATGCAATAATTTGAATTCTGTTTAAATTTTTCAAAGTTTCTTTATTTAACTTAACTTCGTTAAGTATAATATTTTCGTCAGGTGCATGAAGTCTGCCTACAAGTATGTTTCTAATAACATCAGGCTGTTCATGAATTTCTTTAAGCATAAAATGTTTATATCCCATCTTGCTTAAAGCTACAGGCTCCCATGGAAGAACTTCAACCTTAGGAGTAATCTTATTACCTTCGATATCAATAATATTTAAACTGTCAGGCGTTAATGTCGCAATTTGATTATCATTTAAATAAATAGCTTTCTTTGTGTGTTTAATAATTGCAGGAACATCAGATGCCGCAAAATATTCACCGTCGCCTTCTCCTACAAGAAGCGGCGCATTTCGTTTTGTAATAACAAGTTTGTCTTTACAGTTGTTGTGCATTACACATAATGCATACGCACCTTCTATTTCTTCTGATGCAAGTCTTACAGCCTCTGTCAAATCTTGGGTTTCTGCATATTTTCTTGCAACAAGATGCGCTACCGCCTCAGTGTCTGTCTGAGAACGGAAAACACAGCCGTCTTTTGATAATTCTTCTCTTAATTCTTTATAGTTTTCAATAATACCGTTATGAACAACTACAAGGTTTCCGCATGTACAAGTATGCGGATGAGCATTCAACAGAGTAGGTGCACCGTGAGTTGCCCATCTGATATGTCCGATACCCATTGTAGAGCTTGAATATTCACTTACATGTCCTTTTAATTCTTCACGCAAATTCTGTAATTTACCTATAGCTTTATATACCTTTATGTCAGTATCGCACATTACTGCAACACCGGAAGAATCATAACCTCTGTATTCAAGTTGTTCAAGACCGTCAACTAAAATATCCACAACAGGTCTTTTACCTACATATCCTACTATTCCGCACATATATTTTCTCTCCCATAAATCTTATCTGTGTAGGGACATTATAGCATTGAAAAATACAAATTTAAATATCCTTATAAAAGTTTTACATTGGACTTGCAAATATATAAAAAATATAGTAACATTATCACGTATATAAAATAAGAGGAAATATTATGAAAAAGATTTTGTTACTGCTGGGTGTGCTTTTAATCGGAACATGCTCGTTTGCTGAAGAAATTATGGTTATTCGTGGCGTTAATATGGACAACTTCTGGAAAAAGAAAGGTATTGACGAACAAAAAGTTATTCAGGTAGGACAAAAAATTATGCTTGATAACAAAATACCAAGACGTATACCTATTTTTGTAGACAGCAAAAAGACTATAGAGGCTTATTCTTCACTTTATGATAAAAAAGTTGTTATTCATGAAGGAATGTTTTTCTACATAGATAACGATGATGAACTTGCTTATGTACTATCCCATGAAATAGCACATTCAGTTGAAGCTTATGGCGGGATGATGAAATATATGGCAATAAATTCTAATTCAAAAAAATATGAACAAAAAGCCGATCTTAACGGCATTGATTATATGGTAAAAGCAGGATACGACCCGATTGCTGCCATTACAATGGGAAATAAAATCTTTGGAGAACCTGTTTGGGATTGGGGATTTACATATTTACACCCGAAAGGTTCTAAAAGACTTATTGATATGTATAAATATATTTATGTTAAATATCCTCAATATTTGAATTCTCCTCTTACAAAATCACCGTCATACAAAAATTTTGAATACAGTATGGCAAAAGAAATCAGAGAATTCCAACAAAAACAAAAAAGACGTCAGATGAAACAACAGGAAAATATATAATGATAAAAAAAATTATTACTGCATGTATTTTATTAACAGGAATTGCCTCTTTCGCAGAGGAAGTTCCTGTTACAATAACTCCTGTGAGCAAAATCACAACAGCGGACAAAAACCTGAAAGAAGGTAATGCCGTTGATTTTAAGGATGTTAATTCAGGAGAAATAATAACAGGTATTATTAGAGAACTAAAACCGAACGGTTTTGCAGGCGAACAGGCAACACTATATATTGACAACTTCAAATATAAAAATTCCAATAAAAGATTAAGCGGTCAAATATACATAAAAGGCGGAGAACACAAAAAATATCAAGAACTTGCCAATAACGGACTTGTACCTGTTGTAGGATTTATAAGAGGCGGTGAAGTCATTCTTAAGCCTGAAAAAACTCAATTGGTTGTGTTCTTTAGCGATTTTATAAATTCAGAGGAAACTCCTATAAAAATAAAGCCTGCACAAAAAATTTCAACCTGTTATGATGAAATTGAAGTCGGCGATAAAATAAAATTCTCTGTGGTTAAAGATGTATACAAAAACGGAAAATTATATATTAAAAAAGGGACACCAATATATGGTGTTGTCGATTATGTAAGCGACAACGGCTGGGCTTATGATAACGCTCAAATAGATTTCAAAAAATTCAGATTAAAAAATATTGACGGCAAAGTAATTGAGACTACAAGCCCTGTTTCTATCAATGGTTTTGATATTCTAAAATACAAGGGTAAAAGAACAGCACAATTTTTTAATTATTGCGGAGTTGTATTCAGAGGCAAAGAGGTTGAAATTCTGCCTGAAAAAGATAATTTGGAATTTAACATATGGATTGACAAATAAAAAAGGAACGGCATAACCGTTCCTTTAATATTTATTAAGCTTCTTTTTTGAAGACAATTTCATCATTATCCACATCAATAACTATCTTATCTCCACGCAGAAATTTTTGTGAAAGAATTTGTTTTGATAACGGATTTTCAATCAACTGTCTGATTACACGTTTTAGCGGTCTTGCACCGTATACAGGGTTAAATCCACGTGTGGCAAGGAATTCTTTAGCTTCAGGAGTGATTTCAATATCAATTTCCTGATCTTTCAAGAGTTTTCTCAGGTAATCCATTTGAATATCTACAATTTGAGATAATTCTTGTAAATTTAAAGCCTTAAAGAAAATTGTTTCATCTATTCTGTTTAAGAATTCAGGTTTAAATCTGCTTCTTAAAACTTCCATAACTTTGTTTTTGGTTTCTTCAAAGTCAGTTTTTGAAACAAGGCTGTTTAATGTATTTTCAAGAATAATGTCACTTCCTATATTACTTGTCATAATAATAAGAGTATTTTTAAAATCAACGGTTCTTCCTTTAGAATCAGTCAATCTGCCGTCATCAAATATCTGAAGCATTATGTTGAAAACATCAGGGTGAGCTTTTTCAATTTCATCAAAAAGCACAACAGAATATGGTTTTCTTCTTACTGCTTCTGTCAACTGACCGCCTTCATCATATCCGACATATCCCGGAGGAGCACCGACAAGTCTTGATACATTATGTTTTTCCATATACTCAGACATATCAATACGGATTAATGCATCTTCATCGTTAAACATAAATTCTGCAAGTGATTTTGCGAGTTCGGTTTTACCAACACCTGTCGGACCTAAGAATAAAAATGTACCTATAGGCCGTTTTGGATCTTTCAAGCCTGAACGTGCACGACGGATAGAATCTGCAACGACTTCTACAGCTTCCTCCTGACCGATTAAACGTTTATGAAGAATGTCCTCCATATTAATAAGTTTTTGTTTTTCACTTTCAACAAGCTTGTTAACAGGAATACCTGTCCATTTGCTTACAACATTTGCAATATCGTCTTCATCAATTTCTTCTTTTAAAAGTTGATTTGATGTTTTTTCTTTATTTTGTATAGCCTTTAACTGTTTTTCAAGTTCCATAAGCTTACCGTATTTTAGTTCTGCAGCAGTTTGTAAGTCAACATTTCGTTCGGCTTCTTCTATTTTGTTTCTGACTTTATCAATTTCTTCTTTAATACCTGCTTCGCCCACAATTGAAGCCTTTTCTTGTTCCCATTGAGTTTTCATTTTTGATATTTTTTCATCAAGTTCAACAATTTGATTGGAAATATCAGCAACTTTAGCTCTTGCTTCATCGTCATCCTCTTTTTTTAAGGCTTCACGTTCGATTTCCAATTGAATTTTTTGGCGCATCATTTTATCTATTTCCTCAGGCATTGAATCTATTTCAATACGCAAAGAAGAAGCAGCTTCATCAATCAAATCAATAGCTTTATCAGGCAAAAATCTGTCAGTAATATACCTGTCTGAGAGTTTTGCAGCTTGAATAAGAGCACTGTCCAAAATACGTATACCATGATGAACCTCATATTTTTCCTTCAATCCTCTTAATATACTGATTGTGTCTTCAACAGAAGGCTCACCAACCATTACCGGCTGAAAACGTCTTTCTAACGCAGGGTCTTTTTCAATATATTTTCTGTACTCGTTAATTGTAGTAGCTCCGATAGTTCGTAAAACACCACGTGCAAGCATAGGTTTCAAGAGGTTTCCTGCATCCATAGAACCTTCTGTAGCTCCGGCGCCTACAACTGTATGAAGTTCATCAATGAACATTACAATTTCACCGTTTGATTCTTCCACCTCTTTTAACACTGCTTTCAAACGTTCTTCAAATTCACCTCTGAATTTAGCACCTGCAACAAGTGCACCTAAGTCTAATGATATCAGTTTTACATCCTTAAGGCTTTCCGGCACGTCTCCACGAACAATTCGCTGTGCAAGCCCTTCAACAATAGCTGTTTTACCAACCCCGGGTTCACCGATTAATACAGGGTTATTTTTGGTACGCCTGTTTAATACCTGAATTATACGTCTGACTTCTTCGTCACGACCTATAACAGGATCTAACTTTCCTTTTCTGGCAAGCGCTGTTAAGTCTGTTGAATATTTTTCAAGCGCTTTCATATTTTCTTCTGCATTTTTATTATCCACTTTTTTATTTCCTCTTATTTTCTTCATTACATTTAAAACAGTGTTTGTGTTTACATTGTAATTTCTTAAAAGAAGCTGCATTTCACTGTTATCCAATTTGGTCATTGCAACGAGAATACATTCTATACCAATGTATTCATCCTTGAATTCTTCCGCCTGTTGACCTGCAAGATTTAAAAGCTGATAAGTCTGTGCAGACAAAAACACCTGACCGGACGGAGGTCCTGATATTGTAGGAAAAGAATTAATAACGCTTACAACCTTATCAATAAATCCTTGATTTAAAAGTTTTAATTCAGTTAAATAATCCTTGATTATCCCTTCACCTTTAATCATAGCGAGCATAATATGTGCAGGCTGCAATTCGGAATTTTTATGCGATTGCATTATAGCACCTGCTGAATTCAATATCTCTTGAGAATAATTAGTAAACTTTTCAAAATCTGGCATACAAATCAACTCCTTTTTTACATAACCTTATAGTTTAATTTTAACGTTATTTTTAGAAAAGTCATTGAAATTAATTTTAAATTAATATTTACAATTATTGACAAAATATTGAAAATGATAAATAATAAAAAAAAAGGAGGCTGGAATTATGATAAGAGAAGCATTAAGAGTTGCCCCCCCCCCGAAAAGACAGGCGGCAGAATAGTTTCAAACAAAACACTTTACTTTTCTGAAAAAATATGTTATATTAGTGATGTTATGCATCACGATATTAAGAAAAGATTTTTTGCGTTTACTCTTGCCGAAGTTTTGATTACTCTTGGTATAATTGGAGTAGTTGCGGCAATGACAATGCCGTCATTGATTGCTGAACACAAAACTAAAGAAACAGTCGCAAAATTAAAAAAATTTAACAGTGTAATGAACCAGGCACTTATTATGGCAATACAAGAACACGGTGAAATCTCGGATTGGGGATTAAAAATTTCAGCAACACCTGATGGAAGCTCAGATGCTGATGTGAGTAATTCACGAGAAGGAATAGATATCCTTGCTGAGAAACTTGGTTCAAAACTACAGGTAGTAAAAAAATGTGAAGCAGGAGTTGCTTGTATGGGCACCACCAAAAGAAGTTCTCTTGACGGAACTCCTAATAAAAATTGGACTCCAATAATGCAACTGGCTGACGGAAGTACTATAAACGCATTTTGGATAACCAGCCCTGAATGTAATAAAAATTTCGGGAATACGAAAGCTTTACAAAACAGCTGCGGTGAAGTTTTTTATGATGTAAACGGAAGCAAGCCTCCAAATGCGACAGGAAAAGATGTATTCTGGTTTGTACTTACAAAATACGGACTGGTTCCGGGCGGATTAGCCGAAGCAACAGGAAACAGTACTTTTGATAACAGATGTAACCTTGAGAAAACAGGGACAGGAAACGGTTACGGCTGCACTGCATGGGTAATATATAACGAAAATATGGATTATTTAAAATGTAATGACCTTAGCTGGAACGGTAAAACTAAATGCAAATAAGAATATTATTTTATGTCCTGAAGAATATTGGTTGAATTAAATTTTTTAGAGGAGTGTATGTTTATATACTCCTTTAAAAGTTCAAAGCATACCATACAAACTTTTTCCGTTGCTTTATCCTCATATTCGGATTTATAATTGAAGTCAAACTGCAAACATGCATTTAAAAAATCCCTTAATTTATGATGCATAACTGTACGCAGCTTAAAAGTTTCATTGCACCCGTCGCAAATTACTCCACCCATTTGAGGTGAGAAGTACATGTTTTTGTCCTTAATGGTTTCACGGCAGCAAAGGCAAGATTCAAGCTCAATACCAAAACCTGAAATCTGCATCATTTTCAGCTGAAATTTAATAACGGCAATAAGAATTTGAACTGTATCATCAGAATTTGAGATTTTGTCCAAAGCCGTATAGAGTAAATCATAAATCTCTGTAGAACACGGATCATCTTCTACACCAAAGTTATTAACAATTTCTGTTATATAAAGTGAATAAAAAATTTTATCCATATTCTGGCGTGTTTTGTGAAACGTATTTAAAGCCTCAGCCTGACAAATTCTGTCAAGGTTCTTACCTTTGTAAAGCATAAGTTTATTGGCAACAAGCAAATCCATTCTTGCACCCAGCTTACTTTTTGGCTTTTTTACTCCCTTTGCAACCCCTCTTATCAGCCCTTTTTCTTTTGAATACATAACGATAATCTTATCAGCTTCACTCAAATTATAGGACTTAAGATTAATTGCATCTGTAACAAAATTGTTCATACAACTATCTCAATATAATTTATATTTAATTTTATTTTCCCGAAGGACCGAATGTTCCGTGGAATACACCTCTGAACATTTGCTGCAATTCATTCTTGTTATCAGAATATGACATCGCAATATCTTCTGTAATCAAGTCTTGTTCAAATAATCTGTACAATGAAGTATTCATTGTAATCATATTATTGAACGAACCTTTCTTAACTAATTCATAGATTTCACCAAGTTTATCTTTTTCAATAAAGTCTTTAACTGTAGGTGTAACAACAAGCACTTCGCACGCCGGACGACGACCTGTACCGTTTGAAATAGGGATAAGTTTTTGTGAAACCGTACCTCTAAGAACAGCAGCTAATTGAGAACGAACAAAATCTCTGTCAGAAGGTTCGTACATGTTTACAATTCTGTTTACTGTTTGAATAGCATCGTTTGTGTGGATTGTTGCAAAAACAAGGTGACCGGTTTCTGCTGCCTTCAAAGCGGCAACAACAGTTTCTTTATCTCTGATTTCACCGATGAATATAACATCCGGATCTTGTCTTAAAGCGTATTTAATACCGTCAGGGAAAGTCGGAGTGTCAATCAGCACCTGTCTTTGAGAAACTATTGATTTTTTGTTTGTAAAAATAAATTCAACAGGATCCTCAATTGTAATAATATGCTTCGGATAATTGATATTAATATAATCAATCAAAGATGCAATAGTAGTAGATTTACCTGAACCTGTAGGACCGGTAATCAAGACCAATCCGTTGTTCAAAGTTGCAAATTGCTCAATAGATTCCGGAAGTGTCAATTCGGTAACCCTTTTAATACTGTAAGGAATTGTTCTGATTACAAGCGCACTTTTACCCAACTGACGGCTTAAGTTAACCCTGAAACGGGAAACCCCATGAATTTCATAAGCAAAATCGAGGTCAAATACGGCATTAACTTTACCTTTAAAATGTGTAGGCAGTAAAATATCATACGCAATAGAAATGTCATCTTCGGTCAAGACAGGCATGTCTACTTTTGTAATCTTGCCGTCAATTCTGATAGCCGGATGTTCGTCAACTTGTAAGTGCACATCAGATGCACCAACTGCTACTGCTTTTTTAAGAAAAGCTATTATATTAAATTTGCTGTTTGAATAATTTTCTGCCATAATCTACCTCTCATTAGAGAGATTATAGCATCTTTTTAAGCAGTTGACAATAATATATTTAATGTAACGAAAATGTAACAAAGCAAAGAAAAAAGTAAATTTCTCAAAACAAAATTACTTTATATAAGAGTAAGGGAAATCTCAAATTATCAAACGGAAATTAATAATTGGATATTAAATAGTAATCAAGTTCATCAACTGTTTTGAACAAGATTAAATAAAAAAGTTTTTTATACTCTCTCTCTTAATATCCTCGTGTTTATTTAATGTTGCCTCTAATTAGGCAACTTTTTTTTTGCGTTAAACAACTGTTTCTGCTTCTTTGTGAGTTTCCAGATATTTTACTGCATAAACTGCGCCGACAGCACCGTCGGATGCTGCTGTAATTACCTGACGAAGAGGGGTTTTTCGAACATCACCGACTGCAAATACACCCTCTAATGAAGTTGACATTGTTTCATCAGTTACTATAAAACCGCCTGCATCCTGTAAAATCTGACCTGAGACATGCTCAACGTTAGGAACAATTCCTATATAAGGGAAAACACCGTTAACAGATAAATTAGAAATCTGATGTGTTTTTACATTTTCTAAAACAACAGTGTCTACCAAATTTTCACCTTTAATTTCTTTTACAACAGAATTCCATACAAATTCTATTTTTTCGTTTTTGAAAGCTCTTTCCTGAACAATCTTATCTGCTCTAAGTTCATCACGTCTGTGAACAAGATATACTTTATCGGCAAATTTTGTCAAATACATTGCTTCTTCAACAGCAGCATTTCCGCCGCCTACAACCGCAACAACTTTATTTCTGTAAAAAGCTCCGTCACATACTGCGCAGTAGCTAACACCTCTGCCCACAAATTCTTTTTCTCCCGGAACACCCAATTTCATAGGTTGTGCACCTGTTGCAATAATAATTGTTTTTGCGGTAAATTCATTTTCGTTTGTTATAATTTTTTTTGATTTTAAATCAATACTTTGAATTTCCTGCATAGGAAACTTCTTTACACCAAACTTATCTGCATGTTCTTCAAATTTTTCCATCAAATCATATCCGCCAACGATTTGAAAACCCGGATAATTTTCCAATTCTAAATAATTTGAAGGCTGACCGCCAAACATGTTTATATCAACAATAGCTGTCGAAACCGCACCTCTTGATGCATAAATTCCTGCTGAAAG
>HF991484.1:81548-135178 GCA_000433095.1 Clostridium sp. CAG:967
TCCTGCTGAAAGTCCTGCAGGTCCTCCACCTAATATAACCGTATCAAATTCCAATTGCGCCATCTGTTTCCTCATTTTCCCGTAATACTTGAACCGGATATTTTCTCACCTCTTAAAACATACGTTGCCGTATCTTTTTTTATTAAAGACTTATCCCGTATTGAAAAAGTTTCAAGGGTCAGAGAATTAATCCCTGTAAAAGTGTCACCGTTCAGCTTTAGATCAACCGTATCGGTTAACTTTTTATTATCATACTCTCCGGTTTTGGTAAACCTTATGATATTACCATCTACATAATCTACTGTAACAGAAGCACTCGCTCCTGTAAACGGATTGTTTAAATTTATGACGTCGCCTTCACGTGATAAGTTCCATAGATCAACCGTTTGAGGCTTAAAATAAACACCGTTTGAAGATTGTTTATCTATCTTTGCAATTACACGCCAGCTGCCGTAAAATGAATTCGGAACCATTTCAACTTTTGAAACTCCGGCAGTCAAAGTTTCTGCGGAAACTGTTATCCCGAGCAAAAATACAATTATTATAAGTATTTGTTTTATAAATTTCATAATTAATTCTTAATTATAATTTAAACAATTGCCATTTTTTCCTGCAAAGCTTGAGCTGACTCCTCATACCCTGCTCTGCCCATTAAAGCATAAGTATAGTTTTTAGCCTGCTCTACACCCGGCTGATTAAATGTATTAATGTTATATAATTCACCAGCTATTGCAGTTTGAACTTCAAACATATAAAGCAATTGTCCGACATAATATCCGTTTACTTTCGGCAATGTAATGGTTACTGTTGGTCTGCAATAATCTGACAAAGCCACTCTTGTAGAATCCGCTTCGGCATTTATAAGTTGATTTATTGACTTTCCTCCCAAATAACCTATACCTGTATATTCAAAGATATTAGGAATTTCAAGTGTATTATCAAATTCTTCAACTCTTATAAAGTTAATAATTTTGTTATTAGGACCTTCGTTATAAAGTTGAATTTGAGAGTGCTGATCAGTTGCACCAAGAGCTTTGATAGGAGTTGGACCGATATTTACATCATTACCTTCATTATCTTTATTTTTCCCCAAAGATTCTGCCCAAAGCTGCACATACCAGTCAGAAACATATTTTAATCTGCTTGAATAAGGCATCATAACAGATAAATTTTTACCTTTTTTAGTATCCATTAAATAATGAATTAAAGCATTTTGAGCTGCGATGTTTTCATTAATATCGGTATTTTTAAGAGCCAAATCCATATCTTTAATACCATTAATAATTTCATCAATATCAATTCCTACAAGTGCAAACGGCAGCAGACCAACGGCAGAGAAAACAGAAAATCTTCCGCCGACATCATCGGGCACAACAAATGTTTTATACCCTTCCTGTTCTGCAATTTGTCTTAAGATACCTGTCTTTTTATCAGTAGTTGCAACAATATTTTTTCTGTAATCTGCTCCGAGTTCCTGTTCCAGAATATTTTTTACAATCATGAATTGCGACATTGTTTCTGCTGTCGAACCAGATTTAGTAATAACGTTAACAAGTGTCTTTTTTAAATCAATAACATTCAATAAACCGCTGATAGTATCAGGATCTATATTATCAAGAAAGAAAATTCTCGGAAGTCCGTCACGCTGTTCAGGCGTTAACAAATTCCAAAACGGCTTTAAAAGTGCCTCTGTAACAGCTAAACCGCCTAAAGCAGAACCGCCTATACCGAGGACCAAAATATTTTCAAATCTCCCCTGCACCATAGATGCATATTCTTTTACATACCAAAGAGTTTCCTCATTATAGCCTAAGTTCATCCATTGAAGCCACTGACCCGGCTTATCTTTTCTTTTGTTTAAGTCTGCAATAATTTTTGCTATTCTGTCTTTATAACTATCAAATTCAGCTTGAATATTTAAACCGTTCTCATTGCCTATTACCGCTTCATCAGTGTTTTGATAGTTAAATTTAATCATGTTTACCCCTTCTTATCTATTTATATTTTCTCTCTAATAAGTTACCAGTATACACTTATTATATATGCTGAAAGGGCAATTACAAGAAGATAGGTGTAGAATATTTAATAATTGTTTACCGTAATAAAAAAAGAGCCTTTAAAGGCTCTTTTTTTATTTCAAAACTCCGTATGCTTCCGAGATTTCCTTAAATATTTCCTCAAACTTTTTAGCTTGTTCTGCATTTGAGGCTTTGTCAGGATGATATTTTACTGCAAGCTGCCTGTATGCTTTTTTTATATCTGCCGGTTTTAAATTATCACCTAACTGTTGTTCTTGCGGTAGATATTTATTTAAAATTTCTTTTGCACTGTCTTTTGAAAGTTTTGATGCAGGTGCTTTGCCACCGCCGCCAAAGAAATGTCGTTTAAAGTCTTCGTAAAAATCTTCATCTGATCTTATTTTCAGTCTTTCTTTCATATCTTTTAATTTGTTCCCGAGAATTTCTTGTGTTTCTTTTGAATACCTGTGCTTGAATCCATCCAGATTATATTCTATAGCTTTATAAAGTGTAGTTTCAGGATCAAAATCCCAAACAATATCACCGATTCTTCTTGCAATATCATCAATTGCTTTATCTTCAATTTTTATCTTTTCTGCAATATCTTTTCCATTTAACATATCAATAATCTCTGATTTTAGAATGTTATGATAAATCATTTTCTGTTCAGGTGCAGTATTTCTTACGGACATAATCTTTGCACCGATTGCACGAAGTCTGATATTTTTCAAAAATTCCAATTCTTTCGGGTCTTTTACAACTTCATCAACCTTTGACAAATATTGTATTGCCTCATCCCAAAAAGCTGATTGAACATCTTTATAGGCACCATTTTCATACTTTCTTATGGAATTTTTCATAACATATCTGATAATTTTTCCATCGCCTTCTTTCATCTTGTTAATTACATCTACAGTTGAAAGGTTAAATTTTGTTCCTGCATCTGCAATTACTTTTTTAACTTCAGAATTAGCGGTAAACGTTTCAAACGCTTCGTTTAAAGGTTTTGCATTAAACATTTTTGCTATATCAACAGACATTTGTTTCAATTCTGACTTCAACTTATTCTGAACTGTTATCATATCATCTTTAAAAGCGTTGCTTAGTTTATCATCAGTTTTAATTTTTTCAATAACATTGAGCGCATTTCCTCTCGCATTTTGCTGAACGGCAAAATCAACAGCTGCTCTGTAATATTTTTCATCACCGCTTCTTTTGCCTGCAATTGTCAAACCATCAATGATATGTGAATATTTTACATCATCAGGTGTAAAGTAGAAAAACCTGCGATTTGTGTTGCTTATAACAATATCTGCAAGAACACGTTTGTCTTTTTCTGATGTCAAAGGAAGCTTAAATTTTGAAAAATATGCATCAATCATTTCATTCAGTTGTTTTGAAACTGTATCTTTATGAACAAATTCTGCACCGCCCTTTGCCTGTAAAGCTTCCAGCCGACGTAAAATATCATACGCCTCTACGGTATTTTTATGATTGTTAGCCTCGATAATTGTTGTATTCAAATATTTCATAAGCATATCTTCTTTTTTAAGGGGATTTGTTTCTGCACTAATTAAATCTTGTAAAGTATTGTTTAAAAAGGATGCTATTCTCATTTTTTCTTTTACATCATTTTCAGCCCATTCAAGGGTAAATTGTGACATAGGGTTTGTGTTTTTGCCCCACACATCTTTGTAAGTTTTACTTTTCTTTGCTAATTGTTCATATAAATCATAATCACATTTTGAGCCTAATATTTCATTTAAAACTTTTATTGATTTTTTATTTTCAAAAACATTTAAGAATTTTGGCTGAATTGTTTCTTCAAACAGTTGTTTCGACTTAAAATCAGCTTTTTCTTTGTATAAATTTCTAAATTCTTCATATAAAGTTTCAAGCTTTTCAGGCTCGATATTTTCTTTCCAATAAGTTTGAACACCTTTTTTCGGAAGGAAATTGAAGGATTTAACAAGGAGTTCTTCTTTTTTAAGAGGGTCCGATACTTCATTGGCAGCTTTTAACAAATCGTCAGAGATACAAGCAGGATTATATATTAAATTACTTTCCAAATTGAATATTGGATTCAAGCCCTTACGCTCGTACATTTTGTTAATTATTTCCAAGACCTCATCGTCAATTTTCGCATCTATACCGTATTGATTATCAAGGAATTTAGAATAATCTTTTTTAAGCTTTAAAATTTTTAATTCCTCTAAGCCATCTGCCTTGCCAACTTCAGGATTAGCATCTTCTTTTATTTTAGGTTGTCCAGTCGGTTTTTCCGGTACAGCAGTATCAGGCGTTTTTGTTTGTGGAACATCAGTTTTTTGATGTGTAACAGCTTCCTGCCCTTTTTTAGCAAGACTGTCTGCTCCATTTTCAGCAGCTTCCACGACCTTTGAACCTCTGCCTCTATAAATTGCCAAACCAACACCAATAGCAGTTAAAACTGCAGCAGCCGTCAATAATAATTTATTCTTTTTCTTCTTCTTATCTTCTTCTTTTACAGATAACTCAAATGTATCCGGTGCTTGTGTTAACTGCGGTTCAACACTGAGCGCCCCCCCCCCGAAAAGGGTACACGAACTTGTTTAACAGAATTAATTGCTTCAATCATGAAATTTCTCCTATAATTTTTCCAATTATATTTTTATAAACATAAAAAAAAAGAAAAAATTGCGCTTACGGAAATAAAATGTTAATTTTTTTAAACTTTAGCTTTCACCTTCGGTTGTCTGATCAGTTTTTGTTTTTCTTCAAGACGTTTTTGCTTATAACCGTATGCTGCATAGATTAAAAATCCCATAAATAACCATAACGGGAAATATAACGAAGAAGTAGTTAAAAACTTCATTGAATAAACCATCAATCCACCGCAAGTTATTATTCCCAATACAGGAAACAGAGGTGAGAAAGGAACCTTAAAAGGACGGGGTCTTTCTGGATCTGTTTTTCTTAAAATCAACACTGCAATACAAATAATTATAAACGAAGTAAATGTTCCAAAGTTACAAAGTTCAGCCGAAATATTCAAATCCATAAATAAAGCACAAATTATTACCACAATACCTGAAATCCATGTTAAAACATGAGGTGTTCTGAATTTCTTATGAATTAATCGTAATGATTTAGGCAAAAATCTGTCCCTGCTCATTGCATACAAAATTCTTGTAGTACCTAATTGATAAATTAATAGTACCGATGTTAAAGCACATAAAGCACCGATAGATATAAGACCTGCAAACCAGTCAATTCCAACAGCACGCATAGCATGAGCAATCGGAGCCTGAATATCAATAGAACCCAAAGGAACAGTTCCTGTTAAAACAAGAGCCACGCACACATATAAAACAGTACAAATTACAAGTGTACCTAAAATTGCTATAGGCAAATCCCTTTGCGGATTTTCGGTTTCTTCTGCCGTAGTTGAAATCGCATCAAATCCTATATATGCAAAGAAGATTAAAAATGCCCCCATAAATACTCCCTCAAATCCGTTAGGAGCAAAAGGCACCCAGTTTTCAGGCTTAACATAAAAAGCACCAACTACAATGAATGAGATAATCATAAACATGTTTACCCCGACCATAATACTTGCAAATCTTGTTGATTCTTTAACACCTTTGATAAGAAGTATTGTCAGTAATAAAACAATAACCATTGCAGGCAAGTTAATTGCAACAGGGATTTTATCAAAGATAAACGGCATTTGCGAATGCGGATCCAAGCCGAATTTATCGCAATATGAAAACATAAAACGATAATCGTTTCTCAGCCACATCGGGAAATTAACTACAAAATCAGGCAAAATGTGCTTAAATCCTTTTAAGAATTGAACAAAATATCCTGTCCATGCACAAGCAACAGTAATATTTCCGATTGCATACTCAAGCATCAAAATCCAGCCTACCATCCACGCCATAAATTCACCCATAGTTGCATAAGTGTATGTATAAGCACTTCCGGCAACAGGTATCATTGCAGCAATTTCACTGTAACATAAAGCCGAAAATACACAGGCAACAGCTGCCATAACCATTGATATAACAATAGCAGGACCGGCACCTGCACTTTCAGGACCGCCCTGAATAGCTGTACCGATAATCGTAAATATTCCTGTACCGACTACAGCACCTATACCCAGGACTATCAAGTCAAATACATTCAAAGTTTTTTTCAACTCTGATTTTTTGCTTATTGCTATTAATTCATCGGGGCTTTTTTTCTTAAAAGCATTATTAATTATAGATTTTAATTCCATTATTTCATCATTTCTTGTTTTTTAAGTTCTATTTTTTCGTTGTGAAGTTTGTTTTCATTCATTCTGTTTTTAACAAATCCGTAAAGCAAATAAATTATTGCACCAATACCTAACCATACAGGGAACAACAATGCCGAACCTGAAGGCTGCATAGATTTGTAAATCATTAAACCGCCGCAGCATAGAATTCCTAAAGAAGGAACTACAGGCGAAAAAGGAACTCTGAACGGACGAGGTCTTTGAGGATCTGTTTTTCTTAAAATTAATACTGCAACGCAAACGATTATAAATGAAGTAAATGTTCCGTAATTACAAAGTTCAGCCGCAACATCAAGATTTAATGTTAAAATTCCTACCACTGCAAGTAAACCTACCGTCCAGGTTAATAAAGCAGGTGTTTTGAACTTAGGGTGTAATTTTTGAAATCTTTGAGATATAAAATGATCTCTGCTCATTGCATACAAAATTCTCGTAGCTGCCATTTCAAGCACAAGAAGCACTGAAGTTAAACCGGCAAGAGAACCGATTGATATTAAGCCTGCTGCCCAGTTCATCTTATGCAATGACATACAATATGCCATAGGAGCTTTTAAAAACTCAAGAGGAACAGCACTGCTTGTATCCTGAATACCTGTCAGCACTAAAGCAACGGAAACATATACAATTGTTGTTATGACTAATGACCCGATAATACCTATCGGCAAATCTTTTTGAGGATTTTTACATTCTTCTGCCGCTGTTGCAAGAGCATCAAATCCTATATATGCAAAGAAGATTAAAAATGCGCCGGCAAAAATTCCTTCCGCACCATTAGGTGCAAAGGGGGTCCAATTTTCAGGTCTTACAAAAAATGCGCCGGCAAAAACAAATAATGCAATAACAGCCAATTTTACAAAAACCATAATTCCTGCCATTTTAGTAGAATCTTTGGTACCTCTAACCAAAATCATGGTAATAAGAAGAACTATCAAAATTGCAGGCAAATTTATACAAACAGGCATACCAAAGATATGCGGAACAAATACGTCAGGATTGTCTGCAACGATTTTTCCGGCACTGAATGCATCATTGACAAGCCATACCGGAGGATGAGCAAGCCAAGCCGGCAAAACTTTTTCAAATCCGCTCAAAAACTGTACAAAATGGTTTGACCAAGCGCAAGCAACTGCAATAAATCCGATTGCATACTCGAGCATTAACACCCAGCCTACCATCCACGCAGCGAATTCTCCAAGTGTTGCAAATGTGTAAGTATAAGCACCGCCTGCAACAGGTATCATTGTTGCAAATTCACTGTAGCATAGTGCTGAAAAAACACAGGCAATTGCCGCAACTATCATTGATATTATTAAAGCCGGTCCAGCTCCGATTATTGAGCCGTCAACGTTACCGGCAGCAGCAATACCCACAACCGCAAATATACCTGAACCGATAATAGCACCGACACCAAGAATAATTAAGTCCACAACTCCGAGAGTTTTTTCCAATCCCTCTGCCTTAGCTTCAGCAAGCATTTCATCAGGGTTTTTAATCTTGGTAATCGTTTTTAAAAAATTGCGTGTTAACGTCGCACGATTAAATTTTTCAGCCATTTAGTTTCCTTATTTTTCTATTTACAAAGAGGAAATCCTAATTCTTCTCTTTGTGCTACATATAATCTTGCAACAGCCGAAGCCATTGTTCTTACTCTGTTAATAAAATTAATTCTTTCATCTTTGCTTATAACGCCTCTTGCATCTAAAAGGTTAAATGTATGAGAGCATTTTAAAACGTAATCATAAGCCGGTAAAACTAATTTTGCATTAATACAATTATCGACTTCTTTTTGATACAAATCAAACATTGTAAATAAAGATTTTGCATCGCTCACTTCAAAATTATATTTAGATTGTTCAATTTCATTCTGCAAGAAAATTTCGCCGTATTTAAGGGTATCATTCCACATAATATCGTAAACAGACTCTTTATTTTGCAGATACATAGCAATACGTTCCAAACCGTAAGTTAACTCAAGAGCTACAGGCTTAACCTCCACTCCGCCGACCTGTTGGAAATAAGTAAACTGAGTAATTTCCATACCGTCAAGCCAAACTTCCCAGCCTACACCTGCAGCACCTAAAGTCGGTGATTCCCAGTTATCTTCAACAAATCTTACATCATGTTCTTTTAAATCAATTCCCATTGCTTCCAAACTTTTCAAATAAAGTTCCTGGGCATTGTCGGGAGAAGGTTTTAAAATAACCTGAAACTGATAATAATGACCAAGTCTGTTCGGGTTTTCACCATATCTTGCATCAGTCGGACGTCTGCAAGGTTCAATCATTGCAGTGTTCCAGGGTTCAGGTCCCAATGAACGCAAAAAGGTTGCGGGGTTCATTGTAGAAGCACCTTTTTCAATATCATAGGGCTGTTGAATTATACATCCGTAATCGGACCAAAATTTTTGTAAGTTAAAAACAAGTTCTTGAAAGTTTAAAGCCATAACCTTTTCCAATATTGTACTAATTACACTCGTTTGCACGCACAATGACAAACTCACTTTTAACGTGCTTTTTTCATACTACGTCCAACACATTAAAAATGCAATTATTATGTTTAAAAATATTAAGCAAGTAGTAGCAGGCTAAAAAGGATAATTAATTTTCCAGCCGTCCTGCATTATTTTTTGTGCACAGTAATATCCATTGCTGGCATTAGAGCAGCTTACATTAATTCTTTCCTCTGTGCAGGTATAGCATAACGGCATAATTCCTTTATTCTTTACTCTCGTAAATATAAAGACATCTTTACCGAAAACATTAGGACCTTTGCCGCCATTTAAGTCTATATATATTGTATCAGCTGCTACTGTCCCATCTCCGGATGATGCTGATATTGAATACATAATACCATCACTTGTCATAAATGGTATTCTTAAATTGCTCTGTGTAACAGTTGTCGTATCTTGAACACCGCTTAGAGTTTTAAAAGGGTAAGAAGCTTTATATCCGCATTCACCATACGTTTTACAGATAGAAGTGACATTAAAATAAGGAGTCCAATATTTCTTTATATATTCTTCCGGTCCCAACTCCAATGCACTTCCCCAGTGTTCATAATCGCCGTTATCAACTTCAGACCTCTTCATTGCCTGATTTAAGATAGTATAAGCCTTTTTCAATTTGGAAATTGTTTCTTCTTTTTTATAATGACCAATTACAGCCGGCATGGTTAAAGCAGCAACAATACCAATGATACCAAGTGTAATCAATACCTCAGCAAGTGTAAATGCTCTCATTTCTTTCATAAAAACTCCGTCATAATTGTGATGTTCTACATCATCATTATAACAGATTTTAATCTTTTTACAACCCTCTAAAAATACTTGTGAAGAGCTTAAAAGGTTGCCCCCCCCCCGAAATAACTAAATTTTCTCATGAATTACTCCCTTTCATTTATTTATCATTATTATAATATATTTTACAATAATTTTCAATATTGTTCATTATATGATACAATTTGAAAAAAAAGAAAGGGAACTATGGTTGATAAATTAATAATATTTTCAGGAAAGCAATACTCAGGCAAAGATACCGCAGCTAAAATTATGTTAGAAGCTTTGCCGGATTTTAAACGCTGTGCAATGGGCGATATTATAAAATTAACATACGGCGAACAAAAGGGACTTACCTATGAAGAAATTGAAAAAAACAAACCTTTATATCGTCAGGATTTGATTAATCTAGGTAATTGGGGACGTGCGCAGGATGAAGATTACTGGCTCAAAAAAATTATCGAACAGGACGGAAATATTATGGTAACAGACGTACGTGTTCCGCATGAATATGAAGTCTTTAAAAATGCAGGCGCAATATCAATCAGAGTAGAAGCTTCTAGAGAAACAAGAATGCAACGTGGCACACTTATTGGTGAAACAGATATTACGGAAACAGGTCTTGATAATATTAACGACTGGGATTACATAATCGAAAACAACTCAGATTATGAAACTTTAAAAGAAAAAGTAAATGAAATAATTAAAAAAATAAAAGAGGATTAATAAATCCTCTTTTTTAGTGTGATTGTGTATATATGTAATTGTTAGACCATTCCTTCTTTTACGGCTTTAACCGCTGCCTGCACTCTGTCATTTACACACATTTTTTGCAAAATTGAGCATACATGAGCTTTTGCAGTATGGACACTTACAATAAGTTCTTTTGCTATTTCAGTATTACTTTTACCGAGTACAAGATGTTTTAAAACTTCAAACTCTCTTTCAGTAAGAGGTACTCTGCCGTCAGAGTGAGATTTGCTCGGCAGAAATCCGACATTATCAATTTTAGGCAAAGAGTTCAATGCAGTTTGCGCAACCATAGGATCAATCCAGCAAACGCCTGTTGATACATCTCTTACAACATCGGCAAGTTTTTTCGGATCAATATCTTTTAAGCAGTATGCACTGGCACCGGAGCTTAAAGCTGCAATTACTTCTTCTGATCTGTCATGAGAAGTCAGTGCAATAATTTTTGATTCAAACATCATTTCTTTGCACTTAATCATTGCTTCAATACCGTTCATGCCGGGAAGTCCCAAATCCATTAAAATTACATCAGGCTTGTGTCTTTCAATAAGCTTAAGTCCTTCCAGGGCATCTTCTGCCTCTGCTACAACATCAATATCTTCGTTTGCATTTAATGCGCAGCGCAGACCAACCCTTGTTAATTTAAAATCTTCCACAATAATTACACTTATAGTTTTTTGTGCTGTTGATGAACTTTGTGTCATTGAAAACCCCGCCTTTCGTAACGTAAATTGCTCCATTATTTGGTACATTATCCTGTACACATCTTATTAAATTATAGCGAAAATAAATAATCTATTACCTACGTGACTAATATATTGTAAAAAATACAATTATAAAGGCATGATAAATAATATTTTTATTATGCTATAATGCTATTACAAAAAGTTATAAAGGGAGTATATCATGCTAGAATTTCTTTTCGGGAAAAAAAATCAGGAAAATCCAAAGGATATAAAAATTAATGAGATTTATTCCAATTTAAAAAAAGAATATCCTTTTGAAAAAATTTCTGATGAAAGAAAAAAAGAGTTAACAGATCTTATCGGGAAATACGGTTACCTTCCTTACCCTTATATTAAAGCTCTGGAAGAACTTTCTCCCGAAGAAATTCTTTTCGGGCTTGAAATAAAATGGAGCGCAAACGGCATTTTTAAAAACGGAAAATTTTCATTTAATAATGAAAATATAAGTGTTTTAGCAAGAAATAACGTAAAAGATTCATCCTGGATAAAAAAAGAAGGTCATAATATAAAATTGATTAACCTTGCAGGTTTAGGAAACGGTAACGTTACCAAAACTCCCGGTAAATTTATAGACTGGCTGAGACAGCTTCTTATATTACCTACAGGTAATCTTGATAATAACATTTTTAATACAACTATGTATATTATACCTTTTCATCCGAGAGAATTCGGCTGCGCTTACCTTCCTAAAAGTTCGGAAGTAAGCGATGCATTGCTTGATAAAAAAATTGAATCTCTTACAGGATTGGATGCTAAAGGTCAGGTGCAAACATTTATTACACTTGCACAGCTTGCAGGACATCCGGTAATTTACGATATTCTCCCCCAAACAGGAAGATTTTCAAAAGCTGTTCTTGCAAATCCTGAAATTGCAAGATGGTTTGACATTAACATTTTATCAACAGAACTTGACAAAAATATTGATAAAATAGCTAAAAACCTTCCTAAATCAATTGATGAAGAAGATATCGAACTTGTTAAAAATATCTACAAAGAATCATTAAGCGGTTCTGCAGGAGATTTAAGTGCTCATTATAAAAACATCTATGATACCTTTGACAGTCTTATGGACGAGGCTAAAAAAGAGCTGTCTAATGTTATGATGAAAAAAGAAAATCAAATAAAAATTCAAAAACGTGCACGAGATATTATTGCTAAAATTCACGGATTTAAAAATAATCAAAAATTAACAGAAGATGATATTACAAAACAAATTGATGCTATTCAGGAACTTATCAAAGAAGGCTTGTGGCCGGCTCCGGGCGGTGCCTGGTGTTCTGCGGGTGTGCCTGTGTACGACAAAATGAGTGAATGCGGCGGTTATCCTACATTTAAGCATTACGACTATAAAGGCGATGACGTCACCGGATTTGCAAACCTCGACTGCCAGACACCTTACTATTTCTGTTTTCTTGAAGACGGAAGTTTTAATGAGTCTGTAATTGAATATTTTATTGATTATATGCTTAATTTACAGCAAGATTACAATTTTGACGGCTTCAGGGTTGACCATATCGACCATATCGTAGATAAAGTTTCCGAAAGCCACGGCAGACCAATAAGCTACAGAGCTCCACGTGTTGTGTTGAACAGATTAAATAAAGCAATGAAAGCAAAAATTCCGTATTTCGGTACACTTGCAGAGTATATGCTCTGGGATGATTTCTTAAAAGAATATCATAAAGGCATGAGTTTTGACCTCTTGTGGGGTAATGATATTGTTTCCCAATGCGAAAAAACACCTGAAAAAATTACTGAAGATAACCAGCACCTTGCAAATTACAATGTTAACTATAAAAAAGGTGAAAAATTGTCTATTCTGAAAACCTATAACAATCAGGACGGTGAATTCAGATGTATAGACCAGTACCCTGGACAGCTCGGTGAAAACGGAGCTCTGTTTAAATGGTTTAAATACAAATTCCTGCCCGGAGGCAAATTTGCACAACGTCCTATGCTATATGTTGACGGCGATGAAAGCTTTACTCACAGAGGTATTGAAAGTGTTATCGGAGAAGAAATTTCAATGCCGAGAGAAAATCACGCTGATTTTTACAGAAAATTCAATGCAATAGATTTGTTTGTAAAATCACAACCGATTATTACTGACGGAGAAGCTCAAATAATTTCTCAGGATGATGACGGATTTGCAGCGTGGATTATTTCTAAAGAGCCTCTAAAAACATCTTTCCTTGTAGTTGTTAATTACAAATATGAAACAGAAAAAGTAAGCAAATGCGATGAAGACGGCAACAGTTATTCCGAAATAGTAAACGGTGAGCCTGTATTTGACAAACATATACATCTTCCGGGAGATTATATTATAGAAAAAGAACACTATATTGACGGCAATGAATTTGTATCAAAAGCTATAGAATTCGCTGATTCAACATTAAACTTTGATAAGCTTGAACCTTGCGAATTCAGAGTATACGAACTTAAAAGAGCATAAATATGATTAAGCAGCTGAGAATTAAAGATTACATTTTGATTGATGAACTGACCGCTAATTTTGATAACGGTTTAAATGTGATTACAGGCGAAACAGGTGCCGGTAAAAGTATTCTTATAAACGCTATTGATATAGCTTTTGCGCCACGTGTTTCAAAAGATGTCATAAAACATGACAAAGAAAAAGCTGTTGTTGAATTAGTTATAGAAAATACCAAACATGATCTTGCCTCATTATTTCAAGAAAACGGCATTGACTGCTTTGGAAATGAAATAGTTCTTACAAAAGAAATTACGGCTAACGGTGTGAGAGCAAGAGTTAACGGAACACTTGTCAATCAGGAATTTATTAAACAGTTGAAAAACTATTTTCTTGATATTCACTCCCAGCATCAGACATACGCATTTATGCAGCCGAAGTACCATATTAATCTTCTTGATAATTATGCAAAAGAGTCTTACGGCACAAAACTTGAAGAATACAAAGAAAGATTTAAAGAGTATCAAGCACTTCAAAGTCAGCTTGAAAATTTAAAAACAGCATCTGATATGACAGAAAACCAGCTTGAATTTTTAAAATTTCAAATTGATGAAATTGACAGTGCAAATATCCAAAGCTCTTCAGAAGATGAAGAACTTAATAACGAACTTGAAGTTTTGGAAAATGCGGAAAAGCTTAAAGAATTAACCGGAAGTGCATACTGGGCAATCAACGGCGACGACGGCTCAATTATGGAGGCATTAAGCAAGATTAAACAAAATATTTCCAAAGCCGCATCCATGGATAAAAATCTTGAAGAAACCGAAGCAAACTTAATTGATGCTATAGAAAGATTAAAAGATTCAGCCGGCGAACTAAGGGATTACAGTCAAAACCTTGATAATGATACGGAAAGATTAAATGAAATTCAGGAAAGATTGTTTTTGCTTGACAAACTTAAAAGAAAATACGGCGGAACACTTGAAGCTGTTATGGAAACTTTTGACAGTCTTTCAAAAGAACTTAATGCAATTGAATTTTCAACACAGAACATAGATGAGCTTGAAGCAAAAATTTCACAAATTCGTTCTGAACTTGAAAAATCAGCTTCCGAAATAAGCGAAAGCAGAAAGAATTACTCACAGGTTCTGTCTGTATTGATAGAGGAAAAACTGGAGAAGCTTGAACTGCCGAAAGCAAGGTTCAGTATCTCAGTAGAGCCAAAAGAATTAGGCTCTGACGGAGCTGATGATGTTGAATTTTTAATATCAACAAATGTATCGGAGGATTTAAAACCGCTTGCAAAAGTTGCATCAGGCGGTGAAATTTCACGTGTAATGCTGGCTGTTAAATCTATATTTGCACAAAGCGATGATATAAATACAGTAATTTTCGATGAAATTGATACAGGCATTTCGGGAAAAGCTTCTCAAAGCGTTGCCGATGAAATTTCCGAACTTTCAAAATATCACCAGATTATTTTGATTACTCACCAGCCAATAATTGCATCAAGAGCTGATAAGCATTTTTATGTAAGAAAATCCCAAACTGATGAAACTAAAGTTGAAGTTTATGTTTTAACAGGAGAGAACAGAATTAAGGCTCTTGCGGAACTTGCAGGCGGAGAGATTAACGAACAGTCAATAGAATTTGCAAAATCATTGATTAATATATAAAAAAAATCCCGCAGCCTGTGCGGGGATAGTTGACATACGTTTCTATTTCTTCCTGCGGCAAGGAGCCCTAATCCTCAATAAAATCTCTGAAGTGCTGTAATTCTTTCCTCTCTCTGATTTTTGATAATGCGGAATCTTCAAGCTGTCTTATACGCTCTTTTGAATATCCCATTATCTCTCCAAGCTGTTCCAGAGTTTTTGGCATTTCTCCGTTAATACCGAAACGGCAGGTAATAATCTGTTTTTCTCTGTCTGATAATGTTGACAATAAATGTTCTACGCTTCCTTTTAAAGCATTATTTTTAGTCTGCATTTCCGGTGAACGATATGAAGTATCTTCGATATAATCGCCGATATTCAAATCATCAGTCACCGGTGTTTCAAGACTGATAGGTTCTTTGATGATAGATTTTTTAATCATTGAAAGCTGCTTGGCCGTAATTTCAAGACGTTCTGCGACTTCGGCATCAGTAGGTTCTCTGCCCAGTTCAAAAGTAAGCATTGTATAGCACTTCTTGTATTTGCGAATTTTATCTGTCATATGAACAGGAATTCTGATTGTTCTTGAATTGTTTGAAATTGCTCTGATAATTGTCTGCCTTATCCACCAGGTTGCATAAGTTGAGAATTTAAAGTTCTTTGAATAATCAAATTTCTCTGCCGCTTTAATAAGTCCGAGAGATCCCTCCTGCACTAAATCCATAAACAATACGCCCTGACCGATATATTTTTTTGCAATACTTACAACAAGCCTTAAATTTGCCTGAACCAATTTTCTTTTTGCAATATCCGCCTGCGACGGCTTTCCCTCCTTAATCTGTTTTCCGAGAGCCTTTTCTTCTTTGGAATTTAACAGTTTCACTTTTCCGATATCTTTTAAGTACATTTGTAAAATATCGTCATCATTAGATATTGAATTAAATGTTTTGGGTTCTTCTTCATCTTCCATTACATCAATATATTCAATTTCACCGGGGTATGTACATTTTAAATCTTTGTATAAATCTTCTTCTTTACACTTGATTACATTCATACTTTAAGTACCTCTCTCCTTCCCTACAGGTAATTCCACACTAACTTCCGATATAAAAATCAGAATACTTACTACTTTTGACGTAAATAAAGAAATTTTGTTTCAATCACACTTTTTGTGTAAAATAAAAATATGGGAATAATAAATGAAAAAGATTTTATTGAAACAGTTCCACTGTTAACAGAAAAAGCATTTAAACCCGGAGAAAGACTGGATGTAAATGTTTTGGATTCACATGATTTCAGATATGTGGAATCAGGAGAATTTAAAGCTAATCTGCATGTTCACACCAAATATTCCGACGGAATTGCAGATGTTGAAGAACTTTTAAAATATTCTGAAAAACTCGGTGCGCAACACAACGGTTTTCTTCTTGCAATTACAGATCATGACACAATTGAAGGTGCACAGGAGGCTTTTGAAAAATACAATGAAAAATCTTACCCGCATTTAAATCTGTGTTTAGGGTTGGAAATTTCAACAGTAGGAATAAATTTTCCCGCCCAGAAAAAGCCTGTGCCAATCCATTTGCTGGTATACGGCATAAACCCTTTTGACAGAAAGCTGATTGATTTTTTAAATGAGAAACGGGATAAAAAATTATTGCTTGCTAAAGATACGATAAAAAAATTAAACGAAGAGCTTCCTTATAATTTTACACTTGAAGAAGCTGCAAAAGTTCATGGTATGGTCGCAAAAGGTCAAGATGAAGTTGCACACCCGATGAAAAAATATACGTCAGGTAAAATTTTACTTGAATATTATTTCCCGAATGCTGATTTCAGCTACGAAAAACCGATAAAAAAATTTAAATACTTGTTCAAGAGCAGTGAACCGTATCACAAGATTTATAAAAAAGCACTTGAAATGTATACTCATCAGACATTACCCGAAATCCCGGACAATATTGAACAACAAATTCAAAAAGCAAGAGAAATATACTTAAAAGCTCATCCCGCTGTCAGTAATATGCTTGATGGATTTGCTTATTTTGAAGAAACAGCGGAATTTATAACAACTCTGGATTGCGGCGTTATGTCTGTCGCACACCCTGCAAGAAGCAAGGCTTATACAGACGAATTTTATACATATTTATTTGAAAACTTTAAAAAGTATGGAAAAGAAAAAGCTTTATTTTATGAAGGTTATTACCAGTCTTATGAAGGTGATTATCCGTCCAAATGGCTTTCTAAAATTGATGAAGCTGCTAAAAAATTTAATTTACTTAAAACAGGAGGTCTTGATTCTCATGGAAAAGACGTTATATCAAGATGCCCGTATTCTTAAAAAAGAGGTTCAGATGATTA
The DNA here is from genome assembly GCA_000433095.1 of Clostridium sp. CAG:967. Lineage (GTDB taxonomy): Bacteria > Cyanobacteriota > Vampirovibrionia > Gastranaerophilales > Gastranaerophilaceae > Stercorousia. The sequence goes on from HF991484.1 coordinate 99,084, forward strand.
AAAAACTTTTGATAATTACATTATTATTTATAGCTCCGTCAGTGTTTGCAGATACAGGCTACGTAAGCCCTGAAAATTATGCAGTAAACGAAGCTGATTTGACAGACTATTGGAGTGTTCCTAAAAGCGAGCCTTTAAATATAACATCTGAAACAAAAACCGCTAAAATAAAACACAAAAAAGAAAAACCCGAAAAATATAAAAAGCCGTACGAAGAACGACTTATGTATAAAGTGGCAAAATGGTGGACTGACCAAAGATACAAACGAGAAGAACCTCATCATGGCGAAAAACATGAAATTAAAGTTAATTCCACATACAGGCAGGAGCAAATGAAAAAACTTCAATCTTCGGAAAGTAAAATTGAAACTGATAATACCTCCGTTAAAAACAACAAAAAACAAAAGAAAAATAAGAAGTCAAAAAAGAATAAAAAAAATAATTAAGATTTGTAACAAATTTTAATTATTTTTATAAAAGCGGGCAAAAACGCCCCCCCCCCGTTTTTTTTTTTTTTTTGGGGGAAATGGGGGAAAACCCCCCCCCTTTTTATTTAATATATAGGGAAAAATGGAGAAAAATATGACTTTAAACGTATCTGAAATTAACGGAATTAGCAAGAAAAACATTAATTTTAAATCTGAGATTAAAGAAGAAGTAAAAGAGAATAAACCTGAAAAAGAACAGGAAAAATCTTTTTATGAACGTAATAAAAAAGCCCTGATTGCATTAGGAGCAATCGGAGCCGCTGCTATTGCAATAGGCACACACCATTGTATAAAAAATAAACATGCCGAAAAATTATCCGATGCTGCAAGCGATGCAGCAAAAGATGCCGGACAAAAGGTCAATGAAGCAAGTGATAAAATGACCAGAAAAGCAGAAAATACATTAGAAGAATTTAAAAATAAACTTAATAAACTTGCTGATAATGAAGATGCTACAACTCATATCAAATCAATTTTTTCTTCTGAAAATCATAAATTAAGACTTGAAGCTGTCAAAGAACTTCTCAGAAATGAAGGAAAACATATTAATGCAAATAACTGGGAAGATATTTTTAATTCGTTAATAGAAATAAAACCATCAAAAAATATTAAACCAGAAAGCATTTCATCTAATATAAACGAATTTTATCAAACTATCGCAAAAAAAGAAATAGTTACACCTCAGGTTATTGATAAAATCATAGCTAAACTTCCTGAAGCATCAGATGATGTTAAACTAAATCTTGCAGAAAGATTAATTGATGATATTTTGGATACAAAAGGTAATACAATTCAACCCAAATTATCTTTAGAACAAAATAAAAAAATTATGGACATTTTAGATAATGTTAAGCAGGAAACTTATACCTTTTATCCCGGAGGTATGATTGGATACAAAAACCATACTGCATCAGGATTGAAATATCAATACAGCACTAGACATTTCACTGAACAAAAAATTGACGAAAAATATATTAAAGATATCAAAGGTCTTTTATCAGGAAATTCTTTAACAGATGATGCAAAACTCCAATTAATTGACGATATTTATATGGCTAAATTCTGTCGTGAAGATAAAGAAAAGAGCAAAGAAAGCATTCAGCTTATAAAAGAACTGCTTAATTCATTTGAGGGCAATAAAGCAGAAAAATACAGCAGACCGAATGCAATTATTAGCTTTCAACGAGATAAATTCTCACTTGGATGTAGTTTGTTTAGCCATGCTGACATTTATGATGATTATAAAGTATTTACAACTGCCGAAAAATTAAAAATAGTCCAAAACTTAAAAGAAATGTCTAAAAATGTTAAAGTCAGCACAGAGCTGCTTGGCGGCAATGCACATTATATAAATGAGATTTACAGAAGTGAACTAGGTTTAAAAAGCAAAAACTTCTTTGAAAATATATCTGATAATATTTCATTAGAAGATTATGAAAAATTTACCGATGAAATGTTAAACGGCTATAAAGAAGCTTTAAATCACTTTATCAAAGGCGACGAATTCTTTGAAGAACTTGATGCTGAGCTTCTGAAACAAAAATTTGATTTGTTTGCACTTGATTCTTATATGAATTTGATTTCAGAGCAATTAAAATATGTATTTGAACCTGAAAAAGCGGCAAAATTTCAAAATATATCTGACAAGATCGCTGATTTTGGTAAAAAACATTTTAATATCGGCTCAAGCAGCAGTTCAAGCGGCTCAGGCAAATCTAATTTTGCACAGGATTTTGTAAATAATAAAACAAAAGAAGCCAAGTCAACTATATCAGAATTTTTACGCAAAGACAAAGACCTTGAAGAACTGGCAAAAGTATTTGATAATGATAAGCTTGATGAAAAAACTTTGAAAAATATCAAGAGAAGATTTGCTGTTAAATATCACCCTGATAAAGCAAAAGATGATAATCAAAGAGCAGAATTCACAAAAATATTCCAGGAAATAAACAATGCTATTGAAATCTTAGAAAAAACAATTAAAAAATAAATTTATAAAATTAAAAAAAATGGTTGACAATTAAAATTGTTTCAGTTATGATTAATTCTACTGAGGGCGTTTAGCTCAGTTGGTAGAGCGCCTCCCTTACAAGGAGGATGTCAGAAGTTCGAGTCTTCTAACGCCCACCATAAAACGAGGTTAGGAAAATCCTAGCCTCGTTTTATTTTACAAACTATTTGCTTAATTTTCATTTTTACTTTAAAGTCATAGAATGAACGAAAATGATGAATTAGTTGTAAGTATAGAAAAAATGTCCAATCTCGGGACAGGAATTGCTAAAGTTGACGGTCAGGTTGTATTTGTTGAAAATGCCTGCCCTCAAGATCAAGTTAAAGTAAAAATTACTAAAGTAAATAAGAATTTTGCAACCGCAAAGACAATTGAAGTTATTACCCCGTCACCACACAGAGTTAAACCTTTTTGCGCCATGCAGAAAGTTTGCGGTGCATGTCAGTTTCAATTTATAGATTATGATTATCAATTACAATTGAAAAAACAAATTGTTGAAGATGCAATGAAAAATATCGGAGGTATTGATACTCCGGTTAATAATCCTGTTCCAAGCCCTGATATAAAAGAATACAGACATAAAATTCAATATCCTGTATCTCAAACAAAAGTTTCAGGAAGAATATTGGCAGGCTATTACAAACCCCAGAGCCATGAAATTGTTAATATTAAGCACTGCCCGATACAGCCGGAAATTTGTGACGATATCATTGATTTTATACGAACTAAAGCTTTTGATTACGGTATTACAGGGTTTAATGAAAAGAAACATTCAGGCGATTTACGCCACATTGTAATAAGAAGCTCTTATGCCACAGGCAAATGTCTTGTAACATTAGTCGTTAACTCTACTAAAACTTTTGAAAGACTTAATGACTTTGCAAAATGCATTTACGAAGAGTTTAAAGAAGTTACCGGTGTTTGTGTAAATTTTAATTCTAAAAAAACGAATGTAATTCTCAGCGAAAAAACAGAATGCATATGCGGAAAAGACTTTGTAAAAGAAAGAATTTTGGATAAAACATTCAGAATAGGTCCAAATACATTTTTTCAGGTAAATCCCAAAAGTGCTGAAAATATTTTTAAATATGTTAAAGACTATTTACAAGAAAATTTTGACAACCCGACTGTTTTGGATGCATACGCAGGTGTAACTTCATTTGGCATAAGCGTTTGCGATAACTGTAAACAGGTAGTAAGCGTTGAAGAAAATAAAGAAGCTGTAAATTTAGCTTCCGAAATAATTAAATTAAATAATATTGAAAATGTTGAAATCCATAATATGGATGCAGCAAAATTCTTTCAAAAAACAAAAAGAAAATTTGATGCGGTAATTTTGGACCCGCCAAGAAAAGGCTGTTCAAAAGAAAGTTTGGATGAAGCTTACCGGCTTTCAAAGAACAAGATAATTTATGTCAGCTGTAATCCTGCTACCCTTGCACGTGATTTAAAGTATTTGAAAGAAAAAGGCTGCACAATAGAAAGCATTCAGCCGTTCGATATGTTCTGCCATACATACCACATTGAAAATGTCGTAATCATTAGTCGATAGGCTTATACAAATCTAAAACTTTACGTAAATTTTGTTCAACCATATCAAGATTTTGATAAGTTTTTGTTTGTTTAAAGTTTGGTTTTGAACGCTTGCTCGGCGGTTGAGCATTAAATTTACCAAGGAATAATGTTTTTAATGATTTGAAGAGTTTATCAACAGATTCAACGCCTTCCCGTGTAAAAGTGATTTGTTCTGACTTTTTCGCCCCTGATGCATCACGGTGTTTTGCATCTGCATACAGACCTTTGGTTAATTTATGATATTCTTTTTTAATAGCTTTAATAATCTGTTTAGCACCATCGTCTTTTACAAAAGTATCATATTTTCTGAAATTTTCATAAACCAATTCGTGTTCTTTATTTTTTATTGCCAAATAATTTGGTCCGGGTAAAATAAGCAATTCATAAAGATTTCCGTTCTTTTCAAAACGCATTTGAACATCTTCATATCCAGATGGCACGGCATTATCACCAAATCTGACGTCAATATCATCTACCATTTTCGGGATACCGTTTTTATCAAGCACAATGTTTCCGTTAGCATCTTCTGCAAAAGTTTTTGCGATTTTATACCCTTTTTTTTGCATTTCATTAACGATTTTTACATAGTTTTTTTCAGCATCAGGAATAAACATTGTAGCTCTTACGCCGTCTCTAATTACACCTGAATATCCACGCTGTGAATATTGTTCCGTTCTTTTTTCCAGTTTATCCAAAATTGATGGGAGTTCTTTTGTGTTAGTCGTATTTAATTCTCTGTAAAAAGAAGCTTCCGGTATCTGTTGCGCTACCCGCTCTAAATCATCCATATATTTCTCAGCCAGCAACCTGTTCTGGGAAACTAAAAAATCCCCCAAACGTGTTTTTGTATCAGTTCTTTTGCTTTCTGTTTTTTGGGCTGCTGCTTTGGTTTGAGTATTACTTTGTACAAGTATATCAGTTTGTGGAGAACGTTCAAGCTTAGATGATGCCCCCCCCCCGATTTTTTTTCTTGTTTTTTTAACAGCATTAGCAATACCATTGGTTATATTTTCAACCTTTGGCCTCATTGGCGGAACTCGTCTATTCAGTCTGTCGATTGCTTTTAATTTAGTCATACGTCAACTCCACACATTTATATAAAAACAGGTTATTTGTACATATTGCCTAATCAGGGTAAATTATTACAAAAATGATACAAGAACGATTATAATTTAGAAATTTAATTTTGTCAAAAAAATATGTTTGTATTAAAATATAATGGTAAAGTATAATTAAGTAATAGCATTAAATAAGGAGGTTTGCTAATTATGCCAGGAAAAACTATAACAGTTGACGGCAACTACGCTGCAGCGCATATTGCGTATGCATTAAGCGAGGTTTCCGCAATTTATCCTATCACTCCTTCATCTACAATGGGTGAATGGGTTGATGAATGGGCTTCACAACACAAAAAAAATATCTGGGGTGAAGAAGTAAGAGTTGCCGAAATGCAATCCGAAGCCGGTGCAGCAGGTGCTGTTCACGGTTCTCTTGCAGCAGGTTCTTTAACTTCTACATACACTGCTTCACAAGGTTTATTACTGATGATTCCTGTTATGCACAAAGCTGCTGGGGAAATGCTGCCACACGTAATCCACGTATCAGCAAGAGCACTGGCTGCTCAATCATTAGCAATTTTCGGCGACCACTCAGACGTTATGGGATGCCGTAACACAGGTTATGCAATGTTAGCTGCTAACTCTGTTCAGGAAGAAATGGATTTGGCTTTAGTTGCTCACTTAGCTACTTACAAATCTAAAGTTCCTTTCTTGCAATTCTTTGACGGTTTCAGAACTTCTCACGAAGTACACAAAATCGAAGAAATTTCTTATGAAGATATTGCTAAATTAGTTGAACCTAAATATATCGAAGAATTCAGAAAAAGAGCATTAAGACCTGAAGCTCCTGTTTGTAAAGTCGGCGCACAAAACACCGATGTTTACTTCCAGGGTCGTGAAACAGTTAATAAATACTATGATGCTGTTCCTGATATTGTTCAAGAATATATGGATAAAGTTGCTAAAGTTACAGGAAGACAATACCATCCGTTCGATTACGTAGGTGCTCCTGATGCAACTGACGTTATCGTAGCTATCGGTTCCGGCTGCGAAACTATCGAAGAAACTATCGAATACTTAAATGCTAAACGTGGTACTAAATACGGTTTGGTTAAAGTAAGATTATACAGACCGTTTGATGTAAAACGTTTCAACGAAGCTTTACCTGCTTCTGTTAAACGTATTACCGTTCTTGACAGAACTAAAGAACCGGGTGCCATCGGCGAACCTTTATACTTAGATGTAGTTGCAGCTTTAGGAAACAAAGACATCAGAGTTATCGGCGGACGTTACGGTTTATCATCAAAAGAATTTACACCGTCAATGGTTCTTGCTATTTACAAACACGCTGAAAACAACGGTTTCCACGGCTTCACAGTAGGTATTGAAGATGATGTTACAAATAAATCTTTAAAAGTTGAAGAACACATCGTTACAGAACCAGAAGGAACTACAAACTGTATGTTCTGGGGACTTGGTTCTGACGGTACCGTTGGTGCTAACAAAAACTCAATTAAAATTATCGGTCAATATACAGACAAAGATGCTCAAGCATACTTTGCTTATGACTCTAAAAAATCATTCGGCGTTACAGTTTCTCACTTGAGATTTGGTGACCAGCCTATTAAATCTACTTACCTTATTACAGCTCCTGACTTTGTATCTTGTTCAACACATGCATACATCGGCAGATATGATCTGTTAAAAGGTATTAAAGAAGGCGGTACATTCTTACTTAACAGCCCTTGGAGCAAAGAAGAAGCATTCTCTCACCTTACAAAAGAAATGCAGGAAACTATTATTAATAAGAAAATTAAATTCTATAACATAGATGCAGAAGCTCTTATTGAAAAACAACCGGGCTTACGTGGTAAAGGTGCAAACACAGTTATGATGGTTGCATACTTCAAAGTTTCAGGTATCATTCCTTTTGAACAAGCTTTAGAAGGCATGAGAGAAATGACTAAGAAAACATTCAAGAAAAAAGGCGATGATGTTGTTAACATGAACTTAGCATTGATTGATGCTGCTGTTGATGCTTGTGAAGAAGTTGAAGTACCGGCTTCATTAGACGGAATTTGCGCAGCTGAAGATGTTAAATTAATTCCAGATGATGCATCTGAATTCGCTAAGAAAATCATTGAACCTTCAATGAGATTAAAAGGCGATGACATCCCTGTATCAGCTATGTCAAATGACGGCGTAATCCCTACAGGTACAGCTTGTTTGGAAAAACGTGGCATCGCACCTCGTGTTCCTCACTGGAACCCTGAAAACTGTATTCAATGCGGAATTTGTGCATCAGCTTGTCCGCATGCAGCTATCAGAACTAAGTTGATTGAAAAAGACAACTTAAAAGATGCTCCTGAATCATTCAAAACAATTAATGCAAGACCTGCTGAAAATGATGAACAATTTAAAGTTCAGGTTTACTGCAAAGATTGTACAGGATGCGGAGTTTGCTTAGACCAGTGTCCTGCAAACAAAAACCCTGAAAAACCGGCTTTAACCTGGTCAACTATTGAAAAAGAAGAAGAAGCTTGTGAATTGGTTAACGAAAAATTCTTTGATGAATTACCGGATAACGTAATGGGTAAAAACACAACTAAGACAATTAAAGGTGCAATGCTTAGAAAACCTTTATTTGAATTCTCAGGCGCTTGCGCAGGCTGTGGTGAAACACCTTACGTTAAATTAGTTTCACAATTGTTTGGTGAAAACGTTATCGTTGCGAACGCTACAGGATGTTCTTCAATCTACTCCGGTACATTCCCGACTATTCCTTACACAACTAATAAGGATGGAAGAGGTCCGGCTTGGGCTAACTCATTATTCGAAGATAACGCTGAATTCGGTTTCGGTATGAGATTAGCAGTTGATTCAAACAGAGCACTTCTAAAATCATATGCTCAAAAAGTTATTGAAAATGACAAAACTCCTGCTGATGTAAGAGAAGCATTAACAGAAGCTTTAACTCATTGGGATAACTCTAAAACAGATGAAGCTGTTGCTGCTCAAGATAAAGTTAAAGAAGTTCTTGCTAAATATGCAGATGTTGATTGCGCTGATTTAGCTAAAGTAAGAGAACTTCAAGACTACTTCACAGATAAATCAATCTGGATTATCGGCGGCGACGGTTGGGCTAACGATATCGGTTACGGCGGTATTGACCACGTATTGGCTCAAAACCAAAACGTTAACATACTTGTTCTTGATACCGAAGTTTACTCTAACACCGGCGGTCAAGCTTCTAAATCTACACCTACAGGTGCTGTTGCGAAGTTTGCTACAGGCGGTAAGAAAACTTACAAGAAAAACATGGGCTTAATGAGTATGTCTTATGGTTATGTATATGTTGCATCAGTTGCATTGGGGGCTGACAGAGGTCAAACTCTTAAAGCGTTCCAGGAAGCTGAAGCTTACGATGGACCATCAATCATATTTGCATACGCACCTTGTATTGCTCACGGTATTGATATGAGTAAAACTCAAACAGAACAAAAACGTGCTGTTGAAGCTGGATACTTCCCGTTATACAGATACAATCCTGCTAACGAAGTACCGTTCACTTGGGATGCTAAAGATCCTAAAGGAAGCTATCAAGACTTCATCAGAAGCGAAGGACGTTATAAGCAATTGCTTAAAACTAACCCTGAAGCTGCTGAAGCTCTTTACAACCAAGCAGAAGAAGATGCTGCAAAACGTATGGCTGTTTACAAAGCTGTTGGCGAATTGATGAAGTAGCGCAACTTTAAAAACAAATGAAAGAGGTATCATTTCTGATACCTCTTTTTTTATTTATTATGTAAGTTTTTTATTATATTTTCTTATTATACTGATTATGTCAGATGCGTACCTGTCAAATAGTTTATTAACGCTTTCCTGTTCATTTTCTCTTATCGGATGTTTATCGGCTCTGTGATTTCCGTAGGAAAATAAATTTCCCTTAAGTTTATCATCTAATATTACATCAAATTTTGTTGTCTTTGATATATCAGTATATTCAAAATGACATAAGTCCAGTCGTTTTCCGTCGGGTGTTTTAAATTTCTTAGGTTTAACCGTCATTGATTTCAATTTATCAAATTGTATAGCAGCTTGAGGAATCGGTTCTGCAACATTAGAAACATTCAAACTGCCGCTTTGAGTTTTTAAAGTTTTTTGTTGTGATTTAAGCATATCTGCAACACCGACAAAAAACTCCTGCAATTTCTCAAACAGTGGCAGGTGTTTATTATCCAGCGGCTTAACATACTTACTTACTACATCCTTTCCTTGAAAAGAAGGTCTTACAACATTGTTTCTGTTCTGATAATTACTATTAATAGTGAATGCAGGAATAAAATTAATCATAATATCTCCTTTGGGAAGTATAAAACTTAAAAAAAATTTTTTTTGCTAAAAATATATAAAAAAGACAGTCGATTTTTGACTGTCTTTTCTTAATTTACACACTAACTTTTATTTACACATTTTCTTGAGGAATTTCATTTATCTGTTCTACTGCATCATGCAAATCCTGAATTTTTTCAACGACTTCCTCAGGCAAGTCTTTTAAAGGGGCTTTTACCAGGGCTAAATCTTCTCTGTTTTGAGCCTCCTGTAAAAGAAAATCATTTTGCATTGCAAGTTCATGTTGACGAGCTTTAGCAAGTTTTAATTGTTTTTCTTTCAACTCGTTATAATTGCGTGCAAATTCTCTGTTTTTTGCAGAAGAATGAGAAATCGAATGGAATAATCCGCCTAATAAAAGAGCTTGAGGAGCCCAATCAAGAGCTACAGAACCTGCTTCTTTTAACGCAGAAGGAGTTTTGTTTGCTAATTTATTAAATCCTGATTTCATTTTTCCGACTACGTTGTTGTTATTTAAGAATTTAGCAGTTTTAACAGTATATTTCTGTAAGAATTTAGGAGCTTCCATTGCTGCAAGTTTTCCTGCGCCTTTGCCAACAAGAGCAAGAACACCAAATCCTGCTGCAAGCATTGTTCCTAAGGACAACAACGGATGTTCCTGATCAAATTTGCGAACATCAGAAGAATTTTGAGCTAATTTCTTTTTACCTGCGCCCAATAAATCAATAGCAGCAAGAGCACCTGCCCATAAAGCAGTTGTTTTCAATCCGTTTGCCGCACGTGCTGCCAAACCTGTAACCTGTTTTGAAAAGATTTTGGATTTGCCACGTGTAAACATTGCCGCACCCAAACCCGCTGCAACAGGAGCAGCATAGAATAAACCGTTTGTGATTTTTCTATGTTTCTTTTCTTCTTGCGGGGAATATGTTTTTAAATAAGCAATTTTTTGTACTGAATTGTCGTCAAGGCTTATTAACTCATCAATTCTGTCACGTCTGCCCTGAAAATTAGGATTCCCTATTGCCGAAACTTGCATTATACACACCTACACTTTCGCACTTTAATTATACTGTATTAAAACCGAAAAGTAAATTTTTTTGCTTAAAATTAAGATTTTTGTTAAGAATATTTACAACCAATTTTATTTTATATATTATAAAACAATGAAAAATTTTTACATTCACACAATGGGCTGTAAATCTAACCAATTTGAAAGCTCTGTTATTACCGAAAACTTACAAAACGATGGCTTAACAAAAGTTAATAACATAAACGAAGCAGATATTTATATCTTAAATTCTTGTACGGTTACTCATAAAAGCGACAACGAAGCTCTATATCTTTTACGTGCCGCTAAACACAAAAAACCTGATATATTAACTGTTTTAACAGGCTGTGTTGCTCAGATTGAGAAAGATAAACTTCTTGAAAACGGGTTTATAGATTATGTTATTGGTAATGATGAAAAACTTCATATGTCTGAAACATTAAAACTTATCAGAAATAATAATATTAAATCAAAAGCTTCAGATATTATGGAACTTAAAACATTTAATAAAGCTGTGCTTACTGATATGTCTAAAACCCGAGCAAGCCTTAAAATCCAGGACGGATGTGATAACAGATGCTCATATTGCATAATTCCGTTTGCCAGAGGCAAAAGCCGCAGTGCCGATGTAGATTTTATAATTGATCAGATTAACAACTTTGCAAAACATGGTTTTAAAGAAGTTGTATTAACCGGAATTCACATAGGTCAATGGGGAAAAGATATCGGTATGGAACTTTTAGACCTATTAAAAGAAATTGAAAGCAGAACAAATATTCACAGATACCGTTTAGGCTCTCTTAACCCGCTTGAAATAACAGATGATATGCTTGAATTCTTAAAAACATCAGAAAAATTCTGCCCGCATTTTCATCTTTCGCTTCAGTCTGCCTGCAACAAAACCCTCCGCTCCATGAACAGGTTCTATAAGGTTGAGGATTATCTAAAACAAATTGATAAAATAAACGGCTTATTTAATCTTCCGTTTTTAGGAAGTGATATTATAACCGGATTTGCAGGCGAAACCGAAGAGGATTTCAGAACAACAGTAGAAAATCTTAGAGTTTCGGGATTGTCCCAAATTCATACCTTCCCTTATTCTGTCAGAGAAGGTACTGCAGGAGCAAAAGCAGAAAATCAGGTCGATGAAAAAATCAGACAAATAAGAGCTGATATTGTCAAAGCTCTTTCTGCATTAAAGCACAATGAATTTATAAACAAAAATATTGGAACAGAACAAGAAGTATTGATTGAAAAACACCCTGACAAAAAAACAGGAATTCTCAAAGGTGTTACCAGAAATTATCTCACAGTGCTTCTTGACTCGGATGACGAAAAACTTTTAAATTCTTTAAAAACCGTTAAAATTACAAAATATGAAAACAATAAACTATATGGCGAATTAATATAAAAAAGGGCTCTTAAAAAGAGCCCTTTTTTTTAATTCCGGCTGTTTAATTTAGCCAGTAATCTTAAAATCTCGGTATAAAGCCATACCATAGTAATCATAAGCCCCATTGCTCCATACCATTCATAATCCTTGCTCAGCATGTTTCGAGAAGCTGTTTCAATAAAGAAAAAGTCCTGGATTAAAGCCATTGCAGCAATCACGACAACCAGAAGGCTAAACCCTATTCCGACAATCCCTGATTCCCAAATAAGAGGAATACTGCGTCCGAAAAACATTGCAACAATTTGGATTAAATAAATAACAAGTACCGAAAGTATTGCGGTTTTCAATACAGCAGCAAATTTATCAGTGTATTGTATCATTTTTGCTTTATAAAGCATAAGCATTACAAATAAAACTGCAAATGTACCAAGTATCGCCTGCAAAACTATTCCATGCCATTGTGCTTCAAAAAACATAGAAAAAGCACCAAGCACAAGACCTTCAAAAAATGCATACGGAGCAGCTGTGTATTTAGCGATTTTCACATTAAAACATGTTGCTAAAACCAATACCAGACCGATTATAGCACCGGCACCCATCATTACGGGAACCATTCCCGGCGCTGAGAATAATGAATAAATACTGATTGCGGCACCGGCAACTAAGCATGCAAAAAGCATGAATATTTTATTTACAGTACCCGAAATTGTCATAGGTTCCCCCTCAAGAATTCTTTCCTGAGCACCAAACCTGTCTTCATTTAATATAGGATTTGACATAATGAACTCCTTCCTTTACCATGATTATATAGTATATTACGAAAATATTCTATATCTTAATAATTTTATAAGGTTTAACATGTTTTTAGAAAACTTTAAAAGATTTATTCAATACTATGGTAAAGGAAGATACCTAAGCCTTTGCGGCTTTATCGGACTGTCTTTAACAGCCGGTTTTTTTGAATTTATAGGATTGGCACTTATTTACCCTTTTATTATGCTTATAATTGCTCCTGATACGCTGTCTTCCCAAATCCCGTTTTTTAAAATCCCAAACTGTACTCAAGCTGGACTTATTATTGGTCTTAGTGTTTTTGTTGTATTTCTTTTAAAAAATGTCTTTATAATTTTTTCTCAATATATTCAAAACAAATTTGTAGTAAATTGGAAAAAAGATATTACTAAAAATTTCATGGAATATTATATATATGCTCCATACAAAGATACTATGAAAACATCCGTTACCGATAAACTTTTTGTATTGGATATTCTCTGCAACCAATCAATTGACGGATTTATAATGAGAGGATTGAACCTTATTACTAATGCAATTATTGTTATTATGATAATAGGTTTACTGCTTATTAAATTCCCTGTACCTGCAATTGTTACTATTATTTTCTCTACGGTTTCATTATATTCTCAAAATCTGTTTTTTAAGAAAAGAATGGCTGATTTAAATGCCAATATTGCATCAGAATTCGAAAAATACAAAACTGCAATGCTTGAAAATATCTCTAACATTAAAGATTTAAAAATTCTTTCCGCTGAAAAAATATTTTTTGACAACTATCTGGAAAAAGAAGTTTCTTTTAGAAATATTCAAAAACTGCAAGGGTTTTACGCAGGTATTCCTCCCTATATAATAGAGTTACTGATTATATGTTCATTATTTATTCTGGCGGGAATAATCTCAATACAAAATATTACTGACAATGCAAAACTTATTTCTTCATTTGCTATCATGGTGGCTGCTATCTTTAGAATAGCACCTGCTCTTAACAGAATTCAGGCTTCAATAATTGCCATAAACAATTCAAGAGGCTTTGTCAAAAGAATTAACGCTGAATATGAAGAATGTAATCTTGCAAATTTTGAGAAATATGAAACTGACAGCTTAGAAAAATTAGATTTTAGAAACAAAATTATTTTGAAAAATATCAATTTTTCATACAACAATAATAAACAAGTATTAAAAAATCTGTCTTTAGAAATAAATAAAGGTGATTTTATAGGTATTATAGGACTATCAGGAGCTGGGAAAAGCACACTTGCAGACGTGCTTATGGGACTGTTGCCGCCGGATTCCGGTGAAATCATGGTTGATAACATTACACTCAACAATAAAAACTATTCAAAATTTAGACACATGATAGGATATGTTCCACAACAGGTTAATGTTATAGATAAATCATTCAAAGAAAATGTAGCATGGGGATGCACAAATATAAATGAAGAAGGAGTTATCAAAGCATTAAAAGCTGCTCAAATTTATGATGTTATACAGGAATACCCTGAAGGGATAAACGCTAACGCCATAGTAGGCTCCAACGGTCTGTCCCAAGGGCAGAAACAACGTCTGGCAATAGCACGTGCACTATACAGAGATGCTGAAATTTTGATATTTGACGAAGCAACATCCTCACTTGATGTTCAGGTGGAAAATGAAATAACGGAAATGCTCAAAACCTTAAGCTCATCAAAAACTATAATTGCAATAGCGCACAGATTATCCACATTAAAAGCATGTAATAAACTCGTTTACTTGAAAGACGGCAAAATTGTAGATATAGGTACGTTCAGCGAACTTTCTTCACGTCATGAGGATTTTTATAACCTGGTGAAATTATCCTCAATTAATTAAAAAAAATTAAAAAAAGTACTTTACAATAAAAATTTTTTATTTTATAATAACTACATAAGCCTTAGCAATCAATATTGCAGGGCACATAATATAAATATATATTCCTCAGTAGCTCAATGGCGGAGCAACCGGCTGTTAACCGGTAGGTTGTTGGTTCGAGTCCAACCTGGGGAGTTTTTTCTATTATTAGGGTCTGAATTAGGTTCAAGCCCTTTTTTAATGCCCGTTTCCAGAGTTCGATTGTTGTCCAAATTGGAGCATAAATTGTACTGATTTTCAGCAATAGTTCTAAAGACAGGTTTCAAATCTATATTAAATACCTTGTCCTTATAAGTGATTTTTTCGCTGATTATTTCTAAAATCTTTCTTCGTTGAGCTGTAGTTCCTTTTTGATAATATTCGTACGCATTATCCGTAAACCTAAGCAGAGTGTCTGCTTGCTCATAAAACTGTTTGTCTAATTTGTCAATCTCATCTAACTGAATTTTAAGTTTGTCTTTTTCTGACTGCCACTTATCATTTTGAGTTTTCCAAAAGTCATGAGTTATAGTTCCGTCCAATTTGAGGGTAAATGCTTGTACAATCCTGTTGTCTAATGTCTTAATCTGCCTTGCAATATTAGTTTTAATCTCTCTTGAATAACCGTTTTTCTTTTCATGTACAATCTTTAAAGAAGCTGCAATCTTTGCTCTTATGTCTTGAGGTATGACAATCAGTTTTAAAACTTCTGCAATAGATTTATCAATCTTTGTTTCATTGATATAATCACGCTTACAATCTCCGCCCTTGTTACCTGTGCAGTGGTAATAAACATATTTACCTTTTTTGAGCTCTGCTGTTAAAAGGCAACCACAATGCTCACAACGAATTAAACCTGTATAAGCAAAATCAATATTATGCTTTCTGACTTTATTCGGGTCAACAAGTCTGTCTTGAACTCTATAAAACAGTTCTTTGCTTATAATTGCTTTATGGTTAGCATTTTCGTAGATTTTATCTTTAAACTTAAAAACACCTGTATAGAAGATATTTTTCAACATGTGTTCAATAGAAGTTTTAGGAATTTTCTTGCCTGTTTTACTTCTTAATCCGTCCTCATAAAGTTTTGCTGTCAGACTTCTTAATGAATACATACCGCTATCATACATTTCAAAAGCTCTTTTTACATAGAATGCATTTTTTTCATCAATAATAATTGTTTTTGAACCATCTTCTCTTGAAACATTCTTATAACCTAACGGTGCTTGATGAGGGTATCCACCTTGTTCAGCTTTTTGTCTTAAGCCGGCAAGGGTTCTCACTCCTATAACTTTTCTTTCGTATTCAGCAAAACTCATACCTATATTACGCATTAAATCTCCTTCAATGGTATCAACATTTGCTTCAGTCGCAGATAACAATTTAATTCCTTTGCGTTCAAAAAGAGGTCTTAATACTCCATGGTAATCGGTTGTATTTCTTGAAATACGGTCTAACCGCCAAATAACTAGAGCTTTTATATTGTTTTTCTTTTTACCGCAATATGTCATAAGCTCTTGAATTTCAGGTCTATCAAGATTTTTAGCAGATTTGCCCTCATCAACAAAAATTTTATCTACGGCAAAACCGCTTTTTTGTGCAAATTCAACGCAGACCTTTTTTTGATTTTCTATACTGAAACCGTGTTTTGCCTGTTCCTCTGATGATACTCTTGCATAAATAACCGCTTTTTCCATATATTTTCCTCACATACCTATTTTATCTTACTAGCATTTATGTTGCTACAATTTCATGAAAGTTCATGAACTTTTGTATCATCATAAATTTCTTTAAGCACACTGACATAATCTACAAGCAGCTCAAAATCTCTCTCATCTGTCGATAGAGTGTTATTTGGGAGAATATTAACAGTTATGTCATCTGCTTTAAGTGTTATCATTTTTATAAAAAGTGTATAAATTTTTAGATTACAAAATTACACACAGCAAAAAACACCCCGAAAATAAACAACCGTCTATTTTCAGGGTGTAATTTACCGCAAGTTACATATTATTACCTTTCAAACTGTTTTGAAGGTCTTCATAAGACATAGGCTCAATTATAGAACCAAATTCAGCGTACTCTTCCATACCTGTTACATTAAAGCTCATAGCATTTGTCGGCTTTTCAATCTCGTTAAGTCTAATGGTATGGTTGCCTCTGTATCGCTTATGATTTTTGGCATAACTCAAAAAGGCTTTATCATCAATACGTTTTGTTTTGTCATTACCGTAGAATTTGTTTATGACACTGATTATGACATCCTTTTTAAAGCGAACATGAAGTTCTTCACCAAATTCTGTTTGAACTTTAGCTACCTTAAAGTGTTTATCTTTTTCAAGATGCCCAAGTTCATATAAGGTTACTATTTGAGCAAGAACCTTATCAACAACGGTTTTGATGTCTTCATATTTTTGGATTTGGTTTTGAGCATAAGCAATTATCATCTGCTGCAAATCTTCCACTTCAATATCTGCGATAGCCAAGAGCATTATTGCTCCAGTATAGGCATAAGCAATATTACTGATGACACGATTTTGAGTATCCTGTACATTTGCTTTTAATATATCAAAAACCTGTTCATAGAGCTTTACAATGTCATCTTTTGAATATTTGAGAAACTCGGGTAATATCAACGATAACTCCTGTAATTTGCCGCCGCCGTTATTGCTTACTTCATGGTATTTGAATTTGTCTGCCTTAAAGACCTTACCGAATATTTCAATGATATTCATACGGTTAATGACTTCTCTCAAATCAGGCAATGTTTCATTAGTAGAGTAGGCAAGCGGACTGCAAGTATGTATATATTCAACACCTCTGCCATAAGGTAACATCTTAGTTCTAGGTACAGCTTTATAAGCAGCTTTAATTAGAGCTGTAAAATTACTGGATGTTAGAGTTTCTCCTTTGACATCATCAATACAAACATTCATACAGTTATACCTAGAACAAAAATACTCATTACTTTTTGCGGTAGACCCTCCTGATGTCAAAGCTTCTCTTGATAATCCAAAAATTGAAAGCCCCACTGTTACAAGTGTCGATTTGCCTGTACCGGTTTCACCATATAGAATTAAAGTCGGAACACCATATCTTTTGACAATGTCGTTGAAGTACAGTGCCATAACCATGTGCCCCAATGTTAGTAACGGTAATGCCACATTATCGCTCCAACATTCCAGAATATTAGTCATCAATTCATTTGCGACTTGTTTTCCTGTTTTGTTGCTTTTAGCTAGTTTAGGCAGGTAATGAGTAGTTTCTGCCAACCTTACATAAGTATTATGACCTGTTTTAATATATCCATTGTCATCAGCCCAATAAGTGCAGTTTTGCGTTGCTAAAGCGTTTTCATACAATAGATTACCGTCAGGCGTTAACCCAGCGTTTGTATAGATTGTTGCTGTTGAAGCAACTTTAGGCGAGATATATTCTTCAACAAAGGTTTTAAACTCTGCCTCTTTCATACAAACAGAAAACCCTGTATAAAGGTTATTTACTGTTGTTTGGAACTGATTTACATCGGATTTTGAGTTATAAGCGATTTCAACATCAGTTTCAATCCGACCTTTGTAATTCTGTAATGTTACAACATAGTATCTATGTGGCCTTTTAGCACTTTTATCATTATAAATAAGTGTGCACTCCTTTACATCTGTTACGATGAAATTTGCTAAAAGTTTAACGGTTAATCTATCTTTCTTCTTCTCAATCAAGAATGTTTTATTCCAAGCCTGATACAAAAACTTGTTTGGCATAGGCAGATTATACTCGCTTGCTTTATATGTAATTGAAACATCTGATATAAAGGTAATACTGCTTAACCGTTTGCGGTTAGCATTAAAAATATCAGAAATTGTCTTTTTCCCTTGCTCAAGAGGATTATTTCCCTCTTGAATTACATTAGATACAATATTGCTCATATTACACCTCTCTTTCATTATCAGCAGAATGACAGTTTGTGCATATTTTAGAGTAGTTTTTTGACAAATATTCACAACTTTGAGAATGCCCAAATTGTCTAGCATAATTGATTTTCTTTTGAGTTTCATCATAATTGTAACTAGGATACGGTTCCGATAACTTATGAATTAACTCACCAGAATCTTCTATTTGAGCTAAAACGGTAATCATACTATGCCACTCAGGTTCTGATAAGCAATCTGCATTATCTCTGCAATACTTCAAGAAAGCGCAGTTGTTGAACATTTGTTCAATATTGAGATTTTTATAAATCTTACGCTCTTTATCAGAGTTGGGAAGATTACGAGTTTGTCCTTTAATACTTGGAATATCCTTATTAATGTAGTCCAACCACGTTTGCGGCAATTCAGCGATAATAAACTCTCCGTTTTCATCAACTCCGTCAATGATTTCATATTGTTTACCGTTAATGACCGATGGTGCAATCATTATGTAACCATTATACTTGACATCACAAAATTGACCGATTTTCCCACAAGGGGCAGTAATTCCCTTTGCAGAATAAATTAGATGTCTTCCATTCCCGCTTGCAGTAGACTGTGTTAAAGTACGAGGTAATTTAGCCCCTAATTTAACTTCTAAAGCCTTTAAGTCGTCCATTGCTGTTGATTTTTCATCATGGTAATCAATATCAATAACGATTACTCCTGATTTTTTACAAGCCATTGCCGCATTGTAACCAGCTTTTAACATCTCTGAGACATCTTGCCCGAATTGAGCATCTTTGAACCCGCTACGTGTTGCGGGAACTTTTGAATTTCCCTTGCAAGGGAATGTGGCAAAGTGTTGCCAATTTTGAAAACACATTTTTTGCATGTTTTTCTCCTTTTGTTTTATAAGTATTTCTTAACAAATGGAGCCTAAAAAACTTCTCAATCACAAATTTTTATAGTATAATACTATTGCTTTTAAAAATCGTGGGAGATGCCGTTAGGTGTCTCTCATTTGTTTTATATTTTTATAATAAACTAAAAAATTAAAAATGGTTAAAATCCAGTTATAATAGTTACATTGCTGTATATTTTTATAATTTTTAGCGACAAGTTTTTAAAGGTTTTTATTATTTGATTAATGAAAAATATTGTAAATAAATATCGCATAAAATACTTATTAGGCAAGAGATTTTGTTGATTTTTGTTTAATTTTTTAGCGACACAAATATTGACTTAGGATTCTTGTTTACATACTTTTTCAAGATAGGAAGGTAAATGAGCAGGTCTATACTTGCAAATAGCAATTCTTGTCCAGGAGTCAAACATTGCTAGGTTATTAATGAAATCGTCTTTATAACTTTCTTCATCAAAAACAGCTTTAGAAGCAGCTTTAATTTTTTTCTTTATTTCTCGTTTTAAAATATTAATACTTTTTTCTAAATTTCTTGCGGCTTTTTGATTTGGTTTGCGACAACGACCTGTTCTAAAATCAATCTTATTAAATTCTTTTTCATCAATCTCACCCCAAAGCAGCAATGCACAGAACATAAAATATTGCTTAATGGATAACTTGAACAACACTTTGTTATATACTATTTGCCTGTCTTTTAATGGCATATTTTTGCAACATTTGTATAGAGTACAATAACTCTCACAATCTTTCGGTAAACTTTTGGGTCTGCGGATAATAATAGGATAGTTAAAATACAAATTCTCTTTATCAGCTTTTTTCAACCCTGTAAACTCTAAATTTCTAGTAACCCAAAGGAAGTTTTTCATAGTTCAATACTAGCATAAATACAGAATACAGAATTAAATCAATTAAATTAAAAACCATTCTATAATATTTATTATTAAAAAACAAAAAAGGTTATCCGCATTCAAGCGGATAACCTCTGATAAAATCAGAAAATTAATTTTTATAATTTAGTATTTCGCAATACATCTAATTGTTTTTCATACTTTTCATAGACTTCTTCTGCCTTAGCTTCATTATATTCAGAATTTTCACCCATGTAATATTTTTTTGCTCTTTCATTCATTTCCTTTAAAAGAGGTTCAAGGTCAGAGTAAGCTCTTTCTTTAGCAATACTTATTTCGGGCAAACTTTTTATAAGTGCTTTTTCCTCACAAGGTTTCCAATCGGCTTTTCCTCTGTAGTTATAAGTACATTTTGAAGCTTTTGGATTAACTGTATCAACTACAATTCGTGCTATTTCATACTCAAATTTATCACCACTATTACCCATTTCAACCGGCGTTTCAACTCTAAAAGCGTAAGTTTCCTGACTGGATTTTTCATCTTCTTTAAATTTTACAAGTTGATTATAATCTTTATTGTAGCAGACATATTTTGTCCCTTTGTACGCATCCGCATAGCCTTCTTCATATTCTTCATAAGCTCCTACTTCTTTGCATTGGCTGACAAGATAACTTAAAGTCAATTTTCTATTTTGCTCTTTTATGTAGAAATAAGCCCCAAGAGCGAGAAGAATTATAACAACACCTAAAATACTGGCAATAATAACATTTTTTTTATTCATTAATAACTCCTTTCTAATTTTATTTTCCAAACATACTTTGTATAGAGCGGACGCTGTTCATTGTGTCGTTCAAAATATTTACACCGGTTCCTATACCTTTTCTTGCCTTATCGAGTTTTGTATCATTAACATTAATTTGTGTAGTGGTTCCATTATTCATATTCTGATTATTAGTTTGACTTTCTCCGGCAAAAAGAACTTTACTTTGAGAATTTAAAACTTTATTGTAAGTTGCTTCAAGTTGACCTGCGTTTATTACTAATTTTGCTTTTAGGTAATTGAACTCATCTTGTGTGATTTCTTTTTTCTTTAGTTTGTCTGATAAATTATTGTAAGCCCCTTTTATTCCTGTAATTGTTAAAGAAGAATAGCCTGTTACATATGGGTTTGTATATTCAGTACCTTCACCATCTAATTCTTTAAGTATATTTATTTTGCTTTCAAGTATTGTATATCGTTCTTCGTCATATGGTAAGTCTAAAGCCCTTTTACGAAATAATTCATTAAATTCTTTTTCGTATCCCGCTAAAGTTGTTTCAATTTTCTTTGCTACTGGAAACTCTGTTTGAAATTTTATCTTTTCTACTTGGATTGCTTTTTTGTTAGCTTCATCAAGCTTAGAATTATTATACTTTGGAGATTCTAAAAAACTTTTATCTCCAGTCATTTTGTAAAGTTGTTGTCCCGTTTTCTTAACTTCGGCTTCAGGAATAAGAGAAAAATTGTTAAATGCTCTCATATCATTGATGGCATCTTCTTGTGAACAATATTTAACCACTCCATTATCAAATTGGCACTTACGGATATGTGTCCCATCTGTGAGTTTAACATCACTTACAACTTTTACCGCAAAAGCAGTTTGAGCTATTACTAAAATTATTGAAGCAACTACTAATAGTTTCGTTTTAATCTTCATTCTATCTCCTTTCATTATTATTTTTTATAATAATATAAAAAACTTTATAATTAAATGGCTTGTATTCCTTTTGTAACATGTCTTAAAGCGATTTTTGTTGAATGTATTCGACTGATAATTTGTAGATTGTATTCTACAATTTTAATTATGGGAATACGCAAGATACAAAATGAACTTGGCAGAAGATTAAAAGGTTTAAGAACTCAAAAAGGACTTACTCAAGAAGATGTTGCTCACGAAGTAAAAATCTCTCGTGACCACTTATCAAATATTGAAAACGGTAAACATCCGATAAATATAAAGAATCTTTATAAGCTGGCGGAATTTTTTGAAGTTGATATGAAATATTTTTTTTAAGGTTTTTGAATGATACAAAAATATATTGTGTATTATTCACCTGAATTATGCGAAAAATTACCCCGATTAAATTCCAATACCTTTGTAAATAAGCGTAAATAATAAGGTGTACATAGAATAATACATAATTTATAATATAAATATATTGTGTATTGTTGATTATTATTGAATTTGAGAGGTATTACTATGGAATTTGTTCAACCAATTAAGGATTTAAAGCAGATTGAAACGATCAAAAAGCTATTAAGATTGCGAAGTTTAAGAGATTACTGTCTATTTGTTCTCGGTATAAATTCAGGGCTAAGAATAAGTGATTTATTAAAACTTAGGATTTCCGACGTATCAGAAAGAGGCAAAATCAAAGAACGTATAAGGTTAAGAGAAAATAAAACAAAGAAGTCCAAAGATTTTCCACTATCAAGCAGCACAAAATCAGCACTAAAAGAATATTTAAAGACAAGAGAATACAACGAAAATGAGCCTTTATTCATATCAAGAAAGAATAAAGGCTTTTTACTGCGGCAGCAGGCCTATAAAATCATTAATGATGTTGCTAAATCAGTTGGAATAAAAGAAAAAATCGGCACTCATACACTAAGAAAGACTTTTGGCTATCACGCTTATAACAACGGCTATGACATAACGCTTATTCAAAAGTTATTCAATCACTCATCACCAAGCGTAACACTTCGTTATATAGGAATCACGCAAGAAGAAATGGATAATGTCTATTTGAGTTTGGATTTGTAATTTACATTAATTCATTTTTAAATTATTATGCTATAATAGTTCTAAAGATAAATGAGGTTTATATGCAAAACTTATATTGCAATGTGAATGATTTAGTTAATGAAAGTGATGTTGAACAAAAGTTTTTATATAAATTCCTTACAAATGAAAATCCTTTTGGACTAGGATATTCTGATTCTGAAATTAATACTAAAACATGTATTAAATCATATATAATAAATAAAGGGAAACAAAAAACCTATATTCCTGATTATTTAATATCTATAAGAGGTATCCCTACAATAGTTGTAGAAGCTAAAAATCCTACTGTTGATTTGTATGAAGCCTTTGCTGAAGCTCAATTATATGCACATCAAATTAATAATGGATTTATACATAGTGTAAATCCTTGTAATATTGTTATTGTATCAAATGGGTTAGAGACTTGGTTTGGTTATATTGATTCTGATACCCCTTTTTTAAAATTACAGAACGATGATTTATTTGTTGGAAATGTAAAATTTAGTGAAGCTATTGATAAATGTTCTAAAAAGTATTTATCTAACTTTGCTGATGAAATCTATAAAAAAGGTCGGGCAAAATCTATATTTAAAACTCCAGTTTCTTCTCTTGGGGGTCAACGTATTATCAATGAAGAAATGATATCTAACGATTTTGGAAATGCATTAGTTTCAGATTATAAAAATATCTTTGACCCAGAAACCGAACATGATAGATTGAATATTGTTAAAAATGCATACGTTCACTCTTCAAAAAGAGAACAACATATTGAACCAATATACAAAGAGATAAAAAAAATAAAGGTTCCAAGCCTTAATGATTCGACTTTACTGTCTACTGATAATCCAAAAGAATTGATATCAAAGGTTGATATACACATTTCTGACAAAGCATGTCAATGTCCATTGATATTAATAATTGGAAATAGAGGTAGTGGGAAAACAACTTTTATAAGGTATTTTAAAGAAAAAATTTTAGATAGTTCTTATCACAATATATCTGATAAATGTGAATGGTGTTTTTTAGACATGAATTATGCCCCACTGGATAATAATGAAATTTATGATTGGGTTAAAAAAAATGTTATAGAATGTATAAAAGATTCACACTCACAAATAATTGATTTTGATAGCAAGGAAGGTTTAGAAAAATTATATAAAGAAAGAATTGATTCTTTTAAAAAGGGAGAAGGTAAATATATAGAAAACGATACTAATTTATATAATAAAGAACTTTATAATCTAATCAAAACTGCAAAAACAGATACAGATTTAACTTTAAAAGGATATATAGAATATTTAAATAAATATGAAGATAAAACTCCAATTATTGTTTTTGATAACTGTGATAAAAGAGATAAAGATAAACAATTATTAATGTTTGAAGTTGCTCAATGGATTAGAAAACAATTCAAATGCATTGTTTTACTACCAATGAGGGATATAACTTATGACATGTACAAAGACCAGCCCCCGTTAGATACTTTTGTTCGGGATTTAGTTTTTCGTATTGACCCTCCTGATTTATTGAAAGTATTAATTAGTCGGCTTGCCTACATTGAAAGATTAAATAAAAATAATATACAAACAACGCATTATACACTAGAAAATTCAATGAAAGTTCAAATAAGACCAGATGAACTTTTAGATTATTATAGGCAAATATTAAGAGTAATTAGAAATGATGATTGGGCAAGGAATATATTCTACCGTTCGACTAATCGAGATATACGTGGTGCAATTCAGTTATTTGAGGATTTATGCAAAAGTGGTCATATTAAAACTTCAGAAATTCTGAATATGAAACTGATTGGAAGAGATTATCATTTACCTTCTTAC
The DNA here is from genome assembly GCA_000433095.1 of Clostridium sp. CAG:967. Classification (GTDB taxonomy): domain Bacteria; phylum Cyanobacteriota; class Vampirovibrionia; order Gastranaerophilales; family Gastranaerophilaceae; genus Stercorousia. The sequence goes on from HF991484.1 coordinate 123,995, forward strand.
AAAATAATGAATGCTTTGTTAAGAAAAAACAGAAAATATTACAATGAAAACAATTCTAATTTTATAAATGTTTTTGCGTCTGATTATAAAGATGATTTCCCTGACCCATTTATTAGACTTGATATCTTATATTGGCTTACAATAAAGAAGGATCTTTTGGGACCTAGTCTTATTTTAGGTTATCATAAAATAAATCAACTAATTAAAGATTTACAATTATTGGGGCATAAAGAAGATATTATTATACGAGAACTTAATAAATTAATAAAAAAGGGGCTTATATTTACAGAAAATCAACATGAGCTAATTAATAATGATGATTTAATCAAAATTTCACCATCTGGAAGTTTACATTTGAAATTGATGAAAAATATTAGTTATTTATCAGCATGCGCAGAAGCTGTATTATATAGAAATACAAACCTTAAAGATAATATCAGCAAACGTTTATCTAAGCCAAACTATTTAGATTTAAAAAATCAAATTTTAAATGCCAAAGATATGATAACTTATTTGATTGATTATAAACAAAAATATTATTCAAATCCTGAAACTTTTATTAATGAAAATTGTTTGATAAAAACTTTTGATTTAAATGAAATACAAGATATGATAAATAAAATGAAAGAAGACTTGTCTTCAAATGAAGACTGCATTGGAGAAATTGTTCAGTGTACTGTTAAATTTATTGATAAACAATCTTTATTAGTAACATTTGATGGCGAGAAACGAGGTTTTCTTGCTGTGAATGACCCTATCTTTAAATTACCACAAGATGAATATGAAAATTTAAAACTTGAAAATAAGTTAATATGCAAGATTATTTCATATGATTTTTCGCATGATAGTTATAGATTAGAATTTCTTTCGACATGTGGAAATAATTAAAATTAATATTATTTTTAAATTTACGATGTATTTTAAACTTTATAAATAATATAAATTAATTTAATATTTTTTTATTTTTTCTGTGAGGTGGTATTAGCTTTTTTGACTAAATCAGCAACTTTTGTAAGATTATTTTCTTTTGTATCTTCTTGTACAGGTTGTCTTACAAAATTTTTGAAATATGGTAGTGTTTTAATTATTCCAATAGCTTGGCTTGTACTATTAGCTGATACTTTAACTTCAACATTGCCGCCGCTGATTGTTGGTACGATTAAAGCTTTATATGTTTTCATAATTTACCCCTTTTATTTAAAAATTAAACAAAGTAAGCTGTTTATTATTAACATTTTGCGGTAATTCATTATTACTAGCTTTATTTTGTAGTTTCAACTTCCACCCAACCCCATTAACAAAATAGAACGGAGTATAAAGCACCTTATGAAAATTCAAAGTTAAACTATCCCCATGAATCACCTTTGCACCAACGCCCAATAGCGATAGCTGAATATATGCCATCATAAAGCACATTTCATCAATATCAATAGCCTCTACAAATAATTGATACTGATAGTTGTATCCATGTTCTTTAAGAGTTTCTGCATAAGCAATAATCATTCCGCCGCTTCCACAACAAGGTTCAGACAATGTTATAAAATCTTTTTCTTCAAGCTGTTTTTCAATATCAACAAAACATATTTTAGACATCATTTTGCTTACATTATAGGGTGTAAAAAACTGACCATTAGCAACATTACCTAGATTTAATTGCATATACACTTGACCTAAAAAATCCTGATGTTTTTCTTCAAGTGCCATAACTAAAAGAGCAAGCAGTTTTGAAAATTCTTCTGCTTGCTCTTTTGTATAATGTTTTACTGTATTTAAGTACCGTTGTTCAATTTCACTACTTCTATAAAATGGCTGTGCCAATGAACATGTACATAGTATCAAAAAGTCCTTAAAGACTTCATTTACCCGCCTTGCTTTATCTAAATTATGCAGTTTTGAGATAAATTCCTTTAGATAATCCATAAAATACCTCGTTTATTTCTGATTAATCCTGATTAAGTTGAAAACATTTTTATATATAAATATATTTAAAGCTTTAATTCCGTTTAATCTGATACAATCTGAATTGTGTAAACAGAAATTTGTAGCACAAAACAGCCAAATAAAGAGTGTTTTCTCAATTTTTAGCCATTTTTAATATTATAATTTAAATAAATACTGGCGTAAACCGTTGATATACAAGCTCATTTACCTGTTTTAACAAATATTAAATACAGGGGTTGAAAAATTGCACCAATTTTAATGCAATATAAAATAAAGGAATAATAACCATGATTGGTAAAAAGAAGTTAGGCTCAAATTTTGACAGTTTTCTTGAAGAAGAAGATATACTTCAAGAGTCAGAAGCTGTTGCTTTAAAACGAGTTATTGCATACGCTTTAGAAGAAAAAATGAAAGCTGATAATATTTCAGTTAATCGTTTGGCAAAAGAGCTTGAAACTTCAAGAACGGCAATTTGTCGTATTTTAGACCCTGAAAACACTTCAATTACATTGAACACAATCGAAAAAGTTGCTAAATATCTTGGCAAGAGAATTATTTTATCTTTTGCTTAAATCTTTAAATCGTTAATTGCAACATCTAATTCTTTTTTAGGTGTTTCTTGTCTTGATAAATGTATGTAAAAATATACTTCCAATGCTGTTGTACATTGTGTCATAGGCTAATTATAGCATAAGAACGTCTGAATTACTGCAATTACACAAATTACTTTTTATTACAAAATAATTACATTCAAAAGTATTATTCTGATTATTTTTCAGCCTTATTTTTAGTCTTTGTAATTTTGTAATTATAAAAATTTTTATAAAATAAAAAAATGATAAAAGAATGCAGATTAAATTCAGTTAAGAGTTTTGATAATATTAATAAAATATTAAATGGATAATTAAAGTTTAACTGTTTTTATGCTGATTATCTCTCATTAAACTTTATGATATTTTACTAAAACTTTCTATTTGAGTAAAAACAGATAAGTTGACAATATTGGTTATTTCATTGTAAAATTTATTTATAAAAAGTTCCAATGTTGAACAGACAGCGGAGTTTTTTCTATTATTAGGGGTTGAATTAGGTTCTTATTCATTTATGTTGTTTCTTCCAAATAACAAATTGTTTATTGTTTAAAAAGCAGGAAATTACTGTTAAAAAATAAAAGGAGAAAAATGACAGATTCAAAAGCACAAAAATGGTTAGAAGAAAGAGGGATTAAGCTTGAAGAAAGTTTTCCTATGGCATTAAAAAGGTTAGCAAAAACTTTCAAAAAAGAAAAAGGTCTTAAAAATATTGAGGAAGTTTATGCACTAATGGGGCTAAAGAAGCAGTATATCGCTTACTGGTTGAAAAATCTTCACAGCATACAGTCAAAAAAACTTCAAATTAAATATAATTTATGCTGCTGCTAAATTATTTGAACTATCCGACACAGAAAGAGAAAGTCTTGCAAATAAAGCAGGTTTTACTCTAAACAGAAGTCATAATTTTAATAAATATCTAAATTATTTAATTTATAATTCCCGTAAACAACACAAAATAATATATGATAAAGCATTGATTAGCGATAGAATGTACAGACATATTAAGTCTGACTATCACCCGACAAAAACCTCGTTACTCGCTCTTGCTATATCTTTAGAGCTGGAAACTGAGGAAATATATTTTTTACTGCAACAAGCAGGATATGTTTTGTCCGAATCTATTGCTTTTGATGTGGTAATTAAATACTTATTTGAGAATTCTCAAAATGCAAAAAATCTATTCTGCATAAACGATATTTTGTATGAATTGAATTTGCCACTTTTAATGACACGTGAAAAGTCATAATTAATTACCAGTTATAAACGGTAAATAAAGATAAAATATAAATGTACAAGAAAAAAGGAGGTTATTTATGCCATTAACAATTACACAAGGGAATCAAATTCCAAACTTTTATGCAAGCATCAATCAAAATATGAGGAATGATGCACACAATGCAATTGGACAATTACAATATGCGGATTTATTTAGAGGTGCCGGGACATTAACCAATTTTGACAGAGTAAGAGTTGATATGCAAGGAACTTTTAATAGAAACGGTTCTACCTGGAGTAATATTCAAGTACAAGTTAATGGTCAAAATGGTAACAGCACGATTGCACATGTTGAGTTAAATCATCAATGTGCAAATATTACAAATATAGAAAATCAACGTGGAGTGACCAATAAGGTTCGCAGTGCGCTTGAACAAAGCCTTGATAGCGGTAATACATACGTGGTTACAGGTACATTGCCATAGTTATCCTGGTATCAATTTCGAATTTTAATTAATTTGATTACAGAAAACAATATGTAAAAAGGAGGCAATATGACAGAAACAAATGCACTTATTAAAGTTGAAAGCCCTGAAAAAATTATTATTAGTCTAGAAGACGGTTCACAAGATGAGTATTCTATACAAAAAATTCCACAAGCAACTTCTTCGCTTGTATTAAATTCAAAAAAGGCAATTCTGCAAAACATTAACTTAGATGAACTTTTTAAGAATTTGGACAGATGTGTACCATTGCTCAATATCTCTTATGATGCTTTAGCCGGAGTAGGATATACCGTAGATGATACTGCCAATGGAATAAAAATTAGCGGGATTTCTTTAAGTAAATCTATAGAAACATTACGTGATGAATTTAGCAATACATTGGACAAAAGTGTTGTAGTAATGAATAAATTTGAACAAGGAACCGGATCTGCTATCGAAAAATTTCAACAGTCTTATAGTTTCCTTACCAATCCTTTATATAAAAGTGCCGGTGTAGAGCTTGCATCTAAGAAACTTAGTGAAATTAAAAAAACTGCCAGTGACATGAATATTGCAGCGAATGAACTTTCTAATGAGTTTGACAGATTAGAGAAGCAAGCTCAACGTATTACTCAAGATGTAATAAACGAAAATGACAGAGATATTGCTGTACAAGAATACACAAAAAGAAAAATAGCCTCTTTAACTTCTAAACAAGAGGCATTTAATTCAATTAAAGAGAATTTGGACAAAGAAGTTCAAAATTATGAAACTGAGTATAATAAAATTTCTAATCAAATTGAAAAAAACGAAAAACGAGCTTTTGGCATGGCACTTGCCTCTACAATTATAGGAGGAGTTACAGCATTAGCAGGTCCAATTTTGAGTGCTTTTAGCACTTCTGCTGCAGTATCAGGTGTAGCTAATAATCTTATAAACAATGGAAAAGAACAGGCAGCACAGCAAGCATCACAACAAGCTCCTTCTAATAACTCTTCATCACAAAGTTCTGCTGCCAATAATGCTGAAAATAATGAAGATGTGAAAAAATATGAAGAAACAATAAAAAATTCTGAAGAACAAATCGCAAAACTTGATAACGAAATTAAAAATATTGAGCAAAAAATAGCAGAAACACAAAAAGAATATGATGAAGCAACAGAAGACGAAGTAAAACAAGAAAAAGAAGAACAAAGAAAAGCATTGTTATCTAAAAAAGATGATTTAATACGTCAAAAAAAAGAATACGAAGACAAGTTAAATGATGCAAAAACACAAAAAGATGCTACATTAAAAGTATTAGCAGGGGTTACAGCCGGATTAGACAAGTCTGCACAAAGATTAGATCAACAAGCTCAAAAATATGAAGATAAAAATGATAATTTATACAATCAACTGGAAAAGATTTCACAGTATAAAGCAGATGCAGAAAAGGCTCGAAGAGAGGCTGAAAGAGAGTTAGCAGAAATTGTTGCCAGCATAGCAAATTCAACTACTGTTGTAAAAGATTTGTCTGTTGTATGCGAATCTTTGGTTATGGCAATTAACAGCATGAGATTTGTAAAAGTTTATCTTTCTGACATTGCCTTGTTTTGGAAAAATGTTGAACAATTTTGTGAGAAATTAACTAAAGAAGTTCAAAGCCTTAAAGAGAATGTAGATGTTTTTAAAGATGTTGAAGATTATATAGAAATTTTCAAAACATCTGATTTTGTAAGTATATTTTTTATTAATATTACATACTGGGTTGCATTAAATATAATAAGCGTTGAATATCAAGAGGCTTTTAATAAAACAAGAGATAATTATAGAAAAACCTTGCTGGAACATACTGCAGAAATAGACCATAAAAAACAGTGGGAAAGAGCAAGAGAGCTTGCAGGAGAAGTTTCAAAAGAAATCAATGCAAATTTAACAAAGTAAAGGAGAAATATGAGAGATATAAATAAACAAATCTTTAAATTTGTCATTGTTACAGTTCTTGCATTAATTATAAATCCTTGTTTTGCAATGTCAGATGAAACATTGAGTATGTACAATCAGATTGTAAGTAAAAGCAATGATTTAGATAAATATATACAGGATATAAAAAATTCTGCAAAACAAGTCGATAAATTTAAACAAGAAGCTCAAGACATTACAGAAAATTACAAAAAAGCAAAACAAGCAGATATTAATAAAAGTATAAATAATTTTAGTGAACTTAGGCTTAAAGAACAAAAGTATATTGATTCTTTGCCTCTAATACAAGCTAACAAAGAGTTTGATGATGTAACAATTCTAGTCAAAGCATTTTTACCAAAATTGCAGCAAGAAGAGTTTATGATTAATGAAGATTATACCGATCAAGTTGTTGCAAAGCAACTAACTGTCACAGGTCAAACTATGCAAAAAGCTGCCAGATACAATGAAGAACTCTATAATCTTAAACTGTACATTATACAACAGCAGCAATTACAGCAATTAGAGGAAAGGGAGCTTACTATTGCGCAAATTAATTACCTAAATGATAAAATAGCTGTTCAAAAAACTAAAATTGCAGGTATAGATGCACAATTGACCCAATTAGAAAAAGATACACAAAAAAGCAAAGAACAATTAGAAGCTGCCAAAAGACAAATGCAGCAAGTAATCAATGACCAAAAAGAATTAAAAAAATATTGGTGGACACCTTTTTATGGTTTTTATTTGACCTGCAAGAATTTAGATAATGAGGTGAATAAAAGATATGAACATGCATTAGCTCGTTCTAACCAATTTGCAGCTCAACTGGCAGAATGCCAAAATGAAAGAAATAATTTGCATTTTGTATTATCAAAATTAAACAAAGAAATACAAAATGCAGAAAATGATATTAATGAGTACAACAAATCTCTTGAGTTTTATGCGACACAAATAAATTCGCTTACTCAAATCAAATTAAAATATTCAAATATGATTGTTGAAATTGGAAAACTAATTAATACATTTGAATATAATAGCAACTCTATAAAAGCACTATTAGATGTTATTGAATCCACTACTAATAAGGAAAGCAAAATTTGATGAACAAAACAACTTTGATTGGGTTTAACCCCTGACACGATATCATCTGAGCATTAGGTAAAGAACACACTAATGCTCAGATTTTATTTGTTATTTTATTTTATTTTTTAAATTATTAATTATACTATATACATGGTCCCTATCATTAGGAAATAATCGGGTATTTATATTGTTACCTCTATAAATATAAACTTCTTTAGGTCTGAAACTCCAGGATAAATTTGTTTGAGAATAATTATTATTACCGCAAAGATATTTTTCTATGTATGAATTTGATTGCTCTGCATAAGAATTAACTGGAAATTCTTTTGTTTCCTTATTGGCAAAATATTCTTCAAATATATTTTTTATCAACTGATTTAGTGTTATTCCATTTATTTCAGCATCTTGAACCAGTTTTTGGTGGATTTCAGCACCAGGTCTTATATTAAAAGAACCGCTATAAGTTTTTTGAGGTTTTATACCTAATTCTTCGCAGTATTTAATATATTCATCTACCATATTTTTAAAAGCTTCTTTTAATTCACAAATGTTATCACCTTCATAAGTAATAACGTCATTAATAAAAAGGATTTGTCCATATAGTAAATCATCTTCTAAATCTACTTCTATAGAACCTTCAAAATCTTTATATCTTAAAGTTTTTTTGGAAATACTCATGAAATGTACCCCTCCTTTTTTAAGGCATTAATAACAATTTGCAGCATATATCTTTTACAAACATTTTTAGGATGCGGTTTATGAAGGACAAATCTTTGTTTATTATTAGAAAACTTTCTGGATGAACCGCTGGTCTTTCCATTATTATGTTCAGTAAAACCAAAATAGTTCATTATAGTTGTCAGTTCATCCCATGTCATGTCACTGGGAAGGCTTAGAAGTCTTTCTAATAATTTATCTATTCGTGCCATAGTTATATTTTAACTTATTCACGGATTTTTTGCAACTGTTTTTTAGTTGCAATGTTGGAATTTATAATACACACTGCTCTTTTGTATTGTAAATTTTTATAAATTTACTACTTTCATCTATTAATTTTATTTTTTACACCACTTATAATTTTAGGGAAAAGATATATTTACCCAAGGAAAGCTATGAAAATACATTCAGTAAACTATTATCCTCAACAATTTCAATACAAAAGACAAAAAACAAGTGAACAACCTGTTTTTAAAAGTGTTTATACTGTTGATACAGGCTCTGCAACATCAAGACAACAGGTTCTTACCCTCGGGATGTTAATGAGTAATTTTTGGGTATATAATCCAAGACCAACTTTTAACAAAATAAGAAACACAGGGGTTTACGGAACTGTAGATATAGACGTAAAAGATTATAAGGATCAAATCGTCGAAAGAATTTTTAATAATAACAATATAAAATTTACAAAAAAAAGTAATAACAATCTTTATGCATAAGCTTATATATTTATAAAATTTTTTATTACACCATATAAACGCTTACAATTTTCATAATCTACATTTTCTATCATATCTTTCAACTTTTGTTTTAATTGCATTTCATCCAGCTGCAAATCGTCTGCAAATAAATCTGATAAATTACATTTAAAAACTTCAGTCATTTTCAAAAGAGTAGACAATGAAGGATAAGATTTACCGCTTTCGATTAAGGCTATTTGTCTTTGGTTTATGTCAATTAACTCACCCAGCTTAAACTGGGTAAATTTATTTATCTGTCTATATTTTTTTATTCTGGCGCCTACTTGCTTCTTTATAATACTTTCGTTCACACAAAAACTCCTTTTTAAATATTATAGAGTTCATGTATGTTATTAAAAATGGTATTTGATATTGTAAAATTAATATATTTATGATTTTATAAATAGTAAAATTATTTTTAAAGAGGATATTTTGTCTATAACATTTAACCAAGAAATGAATATTGCAAAAGCAATCGGCATTGTTGCCATTGTTGCAGGTCATGTAAAATGGAATTTATTTGGCGATTTCTTCACAAATTACAGCTTTCATATACCTCTTTTTTTCTTTATAGCAGGATATTTTTTCAAAAGTGAGTTAATTGAAAATTCTGATATATTTATAAGATTTACAGGATTTATAAAAAAAATTGCAGTAAAATATTTAGGTGTTTTTTATTTATATCACATATTTTATGGAGGTATAACAGTTGCTGTTTATATACTTTTTGACAGGCTGTACGGAAAACTGCCGACATTAAAAAATTTAACATTATCTCCCATTGACTCCACACCATTTTCGTTTAGCTCTCCAAACTGGTTTATTTATCAACTGGCAATTTCATTAATTGTATTTGCCATAATAATGATTATCTGCAAAAAGATTAATAAAAATAACTATTTTCCTATTGTAATATTCTTGCCGCTTGCCATAACTTCAATATTAATATCAAAAGATGATTTTGGATCTTCATACGGATTTACACGTGTATTAATAAGAACTCTTATTTCTTTATTCTATATTTATGCAGGTTATTTATATAAAACAGAATTAGAGAAAAAAATAAAATACAATATCAAAACATTACTAATAGTTTTTACTATACATATAGCTGCATATATAGTATGTAATACAAAAGTCAATTTAGGTTTAATATTTGCTCAAATACATCATAACATTTCACCGTTTATCATCCCTTTCACAGGAATTTATTTTGTCATATTTATTTCAAAACTTATTGCACCGCTTATAACCAGAAACAGTTTAATAGAAAAAATCGGGCAAAACACATTACATACAATGGCAAACCATAAATTCGTAATCTTTTTAATTCAGTTAATAATTTTTTGTTTAGACGGCAAAAGTTTAAACCAGCTGCCAAATGAATTGACCAATTTGTACTATAAGATATATAAATATAAATTCCTATATACATTTGTATCAATAATAATATGCACTTACATTGGAGAAGGTTTAAGTTATACAGTCAAATTTATAAAATTTAAATTTAACAAGAAACCTACTGAAGGACTTTACGTGCAATCTGATGACGTTCCAGCATTACCATTAAAATAGAAATATCAGCCGGTTTAACCCCGCCTATACGTGAAGCTTGAGCCAGAGTTTTTGGTCTGATTTTATTTAATTTGTCTTTTGTTTCTGAAGATATATGGTCAATTTTTGTATAATCTATATCATCAGGAATTTTATATTTATCAAGTTTTCCTGCCTGCTCAACCTGAAATTCCTGACGTTTAAGGTATCCGTCATATTTAACGAGAATTTCAACCTGTTCTGACACATCAACAGGAATATTTAAAGAAGCAGTCATAGTATCAATTTCTTTTATAACTTTATAATCAATATTCGGGCGTTTCAAAAGTTCTGATATTTTAATTCCTCTTTCAATATGCTCATTATATTTTGCAAGAACAGAATTTACTTCATCAGTTGCCGAAATTTTAGCATCTTTAATTCTTATTAATTCTTTTTCGACGGCCTCATGTTTATCAGTAAACACTTTAAATTGCTTATCATCAATCAGTCCTACTTTTTTACCAATTGGAGTAAGGCGTGTATCAGCGTTATCCTGTCTCAAAAGCAGTCTGTATTCAGAACGTGATGTCAGCATTCTGTAAGGATCATCAATATCCTTTGTTACCAAATCATCAATAAGAGTTCCGATATATGATGAACTTCTTGAGAGTTCCAGCATTTCAGAATTATTCAAGTAATTAAATGCATTTATACCGGCAATAAGTCCTTGAGCAGCAGCTTCTTCATAACCGCTTGTTCCGTTAATCTGTCCACCGAAGAAAAGACCTTTAATATCTTTAGACATTAAAGAATGTGTTGTCTGCACAGCAGGAACATAATCGTATTCAACAGCATAAGCAGGTTTTATAACATGAGCATTTTCAAGTCCCGGTAAAGTTCTTAGCATCTGAACCTGAACATCAGCAGGAA
>HF991484.1:135193-138130 GCA_000433095.1 Clostridium sp. CAG:967
GAACCTGAACATCAGCAGGAAGACTTCTTGAAAATCCCTGAATATAAACTTCATAAGTTCCTAAACCTTCAGGTTCAATAAAAATATGATGAGAAGGGTTTTCGCTAAATCTCACGACTTTATCTTCGATTGAAGGACAATAACGGGGACCTACACCTTGAATTAACCCCTGAAACATCGGTGACTTATCAAGATTAGCCTTAATTATTTCATGAGTTTTTTCATTTGTTCTTGTTAAGTAACACGGATATTGAGCTCTAACAGGTCTGTCTGGTTTAAAAGAATAAAAATGAAGTTCTTCATCCCCTGGTTGAATTGTCATTTTAGAATAGTCTATTGTTCTGTTATCAACTCTCGGAGGAGTACCTGTTTTAAGCTTCTTGATATTAATTCCCAAACCTTTTAGAGAATCAGAAAGCCCGATTGCGGCTTTTTCACCTAATCTTCCTGCACTGAACGATTTCAAGCCGACAAAAATTCTACCTGAAAGCGAAGTTCCCGTAGTTAACACAACAGCACCTGCACTGTATTCTATTCCAAACTCATCAACAGCACCCGCAATTCTTTTATCTTTTACTATCAAATCCGTAATACAAGCCTGATGCAGAAAAATATTTTCATTTGCTTCAATAATATTTCTCATATATGTCATATATTCTTTTTTATCGGATTGGGCTCTCAATGCACGTACAGCAGGACCTTTGGAAGAATTAAGCATCTTCATTTGTATGTAAGTAGCATCTGCAGCTTCGCCCATAACACCGCCAAGAGCATCTATTTCTCTGACAAGAGTGGATTTTGCCGGACCGCCTATTGCAGGATTACAAGGCATTAAAGCAATATGATCAACGTTTAATGTACAAAGCAAAACTTTTGCACCAAGTCTTGCACAGGAAATAGCAGCTTCACAGCCTGCATGTCCTGCTCCGACAACAATCACATCATATTTATTATTTAAGTAATCCATATTCTAAATCCCTGTTCGGCTATAATCCCATTATATTACAAAGAAAAATTTTATATTAATAAAATTAAAATAGATTAACCATGCATCTAATACATATGGATGATTTTAAATCAAATTAATAAAGATTAATATTATTTATATCGTTATAAGAATTCACATACAGATTATACATCTTATTGGAGCTCATTGATGTCAGAACAGATTTTATTACAGCCAATACAGGCCGCAAATAGCGACAAAGCCAAAGAAGCTTTGGAAAAAGCCCGAATAGCACACGAAAAATACCTCATACGACAGCAAAACTGCGATCTGGAAGAAGCTATAGAAAATTACATAGATGCGGTTAAATATGATCCTACAATGCCGGAATCATATTACAGACTTGCAACGTTAATGTGGGAACAAGGTCAAATAAGCCTTGATACTGCTATTGAACAATGTAAAACAGCAATTTCGCTTGCACCGCAAAACGTCAATGCGCATCTTTATACAGGATTTTTTATGAAAATGGCACAGGATTTTAAATCTGCCGAAACAGAATTTAAATCTGCCATTAAAATGGGAAAATTAAAGTCAGGAAGACCCAGATTAATATTATCCCAATCCATTTTGCAGAAAATTAATGCCAAAAACGGCACGGCTGCTGACTATCTGAACTTTTTGTATTATTTCTTGTCAGGAAGCCTAATGCTTGCATGGGACAGACCGTCAATGAAGATGTTTTATAAAAACATGTCAGATGATTTTTCTGTGTTCAGTTACAATACAATAGGCGGCTTTTTAGAAAAATTCAAAATGTACCCTTCTGCAGAAAACGTCTACAGAAAAGCTATTGCAGCAACAAATCACAGTGAAATTTTTTACAGCAAAATGGGTGACTTAGCTTTAAAAAATCAAGAAATGGATTTAACAATTGACTGCTACAGAAAAGTTCTTGAAGCAAATCCTCTTAACAGAGAAGTGCTTATAAAACTTGCTACTGTACTACAGACATATTTCCCGGAAAATACTGATGAAACTATTGATTGTTATGAAAAACTTCTTGAATTTGATATAGATACCCCGCAAATTTATTATGAACTCGGACATTTATACCTTAGAAAAGAAGATAAAATTAATTCCATAAGTGCATTTAAACTTGCATTGGAAAGAGATTCCGATAATCCGTTCTATAACAATTCTCTGGCTTATGCATATTCAAAAGCAGAGCTCTATGATGATGCAATTGAGCATTACCAGAAAGCTATTGCATTAAATCCCGATAAAGAATGGACTTCAATCGTTTGTCAGGCTTTAGGCTCTATCTATGCAGAAATTAAAGGTAATATTGAGGCTGCGGTATCAACTTATCAGGCAGGCATAATCCTTGATCCGAATAATTATGATTTATATATTTCATTAGGTGATGTTCACATGGCAGCTTATGATTTGGATAATGCCATAAGAGCATATTGCGATGCAATTACGCTTAACCCTGAAGATTACAGAGCTTATTCAAAAGCAGGTATTGCATTATGGGAAAAAGATTTTCTTGAAGAAGCTCTTGTTTCCTTCCACAAAGCCATTGACTTAAATCCAGACAATGAATTTGCCCAGAATAATTTGGGGATATTATACTTAGACGGTTTAGGCGATGCCGAAGAAGCACTTGAATATTTTGAAACAGCGGTAGAACTGAATCCAAGCTACACTCTTGCTTACTTTAATGCAGGAAGAGCAAGTCAAGCTATGGGCTTTATAAATGATGCCGCAAATTACTATCAAATGGCAATTGATTTAAATAAAATTACACAAGACCTTGATGAAGAAGACATTCAAACAAGACTTCATAAGTTATTTGATATTTAGGTTGACAAACTATGCAACATAGTAAATAATAAAAAAGGAGGCATAAGCCTCTGTCAGGAAGTATTAAAATATATAAAAGGAGGCTGAATATGTTATATTCAAGAGCATTAAGGGTTGCCCCC
>HF991484.1:138190-186056 GCA_000433095.1 Clostridium sp. CAG:967
TGACCCGCCACATTGGGGCTTTTAGGAATTTTTTAGGATACTCATGCGCTTTTACCTTAGCTGAGGTTTTAATTACTCTCGGAATTATTGGTGTGGTTGCTGCTCTTACTATGCCGTCATTAATTGCTAATCATAAGCAAAAAGAAGCATCTGCAAGACTTAAAAAGTTTTACAGCATTATGTCACAAGCTATTCTTTTCTCAGAAAATGAAAACGGTCCTGCAGGAGAATGGGATAAAGCTGAAATGGATGTAACGGATCCAGATACAGGAGAATACTCCGACAATGATGCCATAAACACAGAAGAATTTTTTAATAAATACTTGAAACAGTATATTATATATTTAAAAACAGAAAAAGATACTAAAACAAAGCTGTTCAAATTTATACTTAATGATGGAAGCACTGTAATGCTGCGCAACGGTTCCTGCACAGATTTTATATTTGACTATAACGGTGAAAAAAAGCCTAATGAAAACGGCAGAGATATCTATAGGTTTCTACTATGTCCGAGTGGAGAAAAAGGCAGACCGGGCGGAAAATTTATTACATACAGGAATGATGCGGATAATACAAGAGAAAAAAAATTAATCAGATGTAAGTCAACTCCAATAACCTGTAGCAGTCTGCTTGAACACGACGATTGGGAATTTAAAGAAGACTATCCCTTCAAACCATAATTAAAACAAACTCAGCTGTTCTTGCTTTGCAAAATGTTTTTGAAGATACGACGGTCTGTGATACTTGCATAGACCGTATTTATCTATAGCTGCAATATGGTCTTTTGTAAGATATCCTGCATTATTAATCCAGTTATACTCGGGGAATTCTGCATCAAGCTTTTCCATATATCTGTCACGACTGACTTTAGCAAGAATACTTGCTGCCGCAATAGATGCAGAACGGCTGTCGCCTTTTACTACATATCTTTGCGAATAATCAAAATCCCAAATTCGTTTATTACCGTCAATAAGTATCATTATTTCACTGCGGCTGAGCAAATTGCGTGCCAGAAGTTTTTCAGGCTGTTCAGGAATAGGGTAAAGCTTATTTATTACATCCTGACATGCTAATCTCATTGCTTTTAAAGAAGCATTTAATATATTTATGCTTTCAATTTCTTCAACTTCAACACAAATTGTTGAATTTACCGTGTTTTCTTTTATTATATCATATAGAGCTTCTCTTTTTTTCCTGGAAAGCTTCTTGCTGTCATTCATTTCAGCAAGTTCTTCTACAAGTTTTTGGGAACGTTCTTTGAAACATACGGCACTTGCAAATACACCGCCCGCTCCGCAGCCTCTGCCTGCTTCATCTGTTCCTATCACAACTCTTTTCTGGTTTAAATCAAATGTAAACAGCTGTATTATATGTGACTCTGCTGTTAAATTTGTCTTTAATTTTCGAGCCATAATCACTCCTCAATATTGTCCAAAATAAATTTCCCGATTTTGCCTTCTCTGAAATCTCTTAAAATATAAACAGATGTCCTCTCAACATCAGGATTACCGCCTGATACAATCCAATTTCTCGCATTTGCAATATCATCTATTGTCAAATTATCAACTTTGTAAAATTCCTTCGTAATATCCGAATACTTTTCGTCAAGCAAAGCTAAAAGTTCTTTTGCAACAGCTTCGTTAGAATATGCATTTTCAGAAACTGCGTTTACAAAAGCAAGTTTTTTTGCTCTTTCCTGATCTTCCTGCTTCATTGGAATAATCCCAGGAGTATCCAAAAGTTCAAGCTGAGGATTAATTCTAACCCATTGCTGCTGTCTTGTCACCCCTGCTTTTGCACCTATTTTTGTTTTTGACGATCTGGTAAGTTTGTTTATGATGCTTGATTTACCAACATTAGGCATGCCAACAACCATAACTCTTGCAGGTCTTCTCAAAAGTCCTTTTTTCATCAAAGCCTGTATTCTAGGTTCAGAAAGTTCTACAGCCTTTTTTACAATATAACTTAAATCTTTTGAATTTTTAGCATCAGTTGTCAAAACAGGAAAGCCTGTCTTTTCTTCAAGCACACTAATCCATTTTTTTAATTCAGATTTATCGGTTAAATCAGCTTTATTAAGCAAAATTAAACGAGGCTTTTCACCTAAAAGCCTCGTAATATTATCATAACTGCTTGAAAAAGGCAGTCTCGCATCTAAAACTTCAATTACGGCATCTACTAAAGAAAGCTGTTCTTTTAATTTTTTTTCAGCTTTCGCAATATGTCCCGGATACCAATGAATATGAAGCTTATCTTTTTTCAATTTTTTCCTTGATACGAGTTGCTTTACCTGAACGTTCTCTCAAGTAGTACAATTTAGAACGTCTTACATCACCTTTTCTAAGAACATTAATTTTTTCAATTCTTGGAGAGTTAAGTAAGAATACACGTTCTACGCCAACGCCTTGAAATACTTTTCTAACAGTAATAGTTTTGTTAATACCTGAACCATGTTTTTTAATAACGGTTCCTTCAAAAGCCTGAGTTCTTTCTTTGTTACCTTCGATAATTCTTACAAAAACTTTAACGGTATCGCCGGGATTAGCATCCGGAAGGTTTTCTCTTAAATAAGATTTTTCCAATTCATCAATAATAGGGTTCATTTCAATTTCCTTTATAATTATAATTTCGTACTTAAATTAATTCCTTTAATCGATGCTCCACAAATACATCGACGCACGTAAAATAATGGTAGACCAAAGGAGTTTAAATTTCAAGTAGCTTTTAAGATTTTGTAATATAATAAAAGGCATGGCAGGCGATTATAAAAAATTATTAAATAAAAATAAAAAGAAAAAATTTGCAGACCCGAAAAATATGGGTGTAAATATTGATAAAAACGAGTATTACGAAATAATACTTTCCAATTCTGCCCATCCTGAAAATATAAAACACAACTCTTGACATGAAATTATTTTCAGGCTAGATTAGATATATGCGCTAAAACTATCAATTTATTGAGTTTGGCATTAAGTTAATATAAGACCTACGGGTCTGTGGCACTCTGCCGAGAAAAACAATTGGGTATTGTTTTTCGAGAGGTTGGTAGACGTAGTCTGGCAATTTCGCAGTCACCATTGAAAACTTAATAAATTACCTACGGGCCTGTGGCGAAATTGGTAGACGCACTAGACTTAGGATCTAGCGCAGTGATGTGTGAGAGTTCGAGTCTCTCCGGGCCCACCACTAAAAAAACACTCCTTGAGGAGTGTTTTTTTTTAATTTCTTTTACCTACGCAGATATATTCAAATCCCCGCTGTTTCATGCGTTCTGCATCATATTGATTTCTGCCGTCAAATACTACAGGCGATTTCAATAATTCTTTTACTTTATCAAAATCAGGTCTTCTGAATTCATTCCATTCTGTAAGCAATAACATACAATCTGCTCCATTAAGGGCATCATATGAGCTTTTGGCATAAGTAATTTTATCGCCCCATATTGTTTTAGCCTGTTCAAATCCCTTCGGATCGTATGCCTGCACTTTTCCGCCAAGTTCTAATATTGCATTAATAATTGTTATGGCAGGAGACATTCTCATATCATTTGTTTTTGGTTTGAAAGTCAGTCCCCAGACCGCAAATGTTTTTCCTTTTATATCAGAACCATATTTACTAAGAATTTTATTTATAAAAATTACTCTTTGTTCTTTATTTACTTCATCTGCCGATTCTATCAACCTGTGTCCGCAATTGTGGTCTTTTGCAGTCTTTAATAAGGCTTTAACATCTTTCGGGAAGCAGCTTCCGCCATATCCCAACCCCGGGAACAGGAATTGAGAACCAATTCTTTTGTCAGAACACATGCCTATTCTCACCATTTCGGCATCAGCACCTACAGCCTCACAAATATTGGCAATTTCATTAGCATATGAAATTTTAATTGCCAGAAATGAATTTGCGGCGTATTTAGTCATTTCTGCCGATTTAACATCCATGATTACAAATCTGCTGGCTGTTCTGAAAAACGGAGCATAAACTTCCTGCATGATTGCTGTTGCACGTGGTGAATTTGAACCGATAACTACTCTATCAGGCTTTAAGAAATCATCAACCGCAGCCCCTTGTTTTAAAAATTCCGGATTTGAAACAACATCAAATTCGCCGTCATAATATTTTTCAATAGCAGCTTTAACCTTATCGGCTGTACCAACTGGAACGGTTGACTTGTCAACAATAACCTTATAACCGTTAATTGCTTTACCGATGCTTTCAGCAACATCCATTACAAAATGCATATCGGCAGAACCGTCTTCACTTTGCGGAGTACCGACAGCTATAAAACAAACAAGAGATTTTTGAACAGCTTCAGCCAAATTTGAAGAAAAAGTCAAACGACCCTCCATGACATTTGCTTTTATAAGTTCTTCCAAGCCCGGCTCATATATAGGAACGATTCCTTTTTCAAGCATTTCCAGTTTTTTTAAATCGTTGTCTACACAAATCACATCATTGCCCATATCTGCAAGACATGTACCTGCAACAAGTCCCACATACCCTGTTCCTATAACACAAATTTTCATATCCGTTCTCTCCTGTTATTCTTAATATGGTTAAAATATAGCACAAAAGTGTTTTGCAATCACCTTTTGTAAATTAAAAATTTTTATGAAATAATAATAGCATGTTGTTAAAACAATAATTGAGAAGGGAAATGTGAATGGATTATAAATTAAAAAAAAGTGTTTCTGAAAATGCTTTTAATTACGGACTTTTAATAAAAAGAATATTCCCATATATAAAGCCTGTAATGGGACGTGTTTTTATTAACCTTGCAATAGCTGTGCCGTTAGGTTTACTTGACGGTGTTGTTGCATTGTCTTTAAAACCGTATCTTGACTATGTGGTTAACGGAACACCGCAAGACACCTGGACATTTATGGGGCATACTGTTTATACTCAAGCATGGCTTGCTGCAATAATTCCATTCGGCATTGTAGGCTTTGCTTTATTTCAAGGTATTCTTAAATATGTCAGCAACTATCTTACAGACTGGACAGGTAATAAAATTTCAAACTCTTTAAAAGTTGATTTATTCAAAAAATTAACCCAAATGGATCCTCAATTTTATGATGTTAACTCATCAGGCGTAATACTTGCAAGATTTTTAACCGACCCTGATACTGCTTCTAAAGATATTATTAATAATATGAAATCTTTTATAGCAACATTTTTCGGTCTTATAGGACTTGTAGGAGTATTATTATATAACTCCTGGCAGCTTGCAATAATAGGAGTTACGGTAATGGGTATAGCAATAACGCCTGTTACACTTATAAGAAAAAGAATTAAAAAAGTTTCCAATGCAAATATGGTTGTTTCAAGTGATATGAATACCAATTTTAACGAAACATTTGCAGGCAATAAAATCGTTACGGCTTACAATTTACAGGGTGAACAAAACCAAAAATTTGAAAATCAGATTAACGAACAGTTCCACCTTGTTATGTCTTTAACCAAAAGGGTCGGCTGGATGTCGCCTATTATGTATTTTGTATGTTCTATCGGTATTGCTCTTGTTATGGCTTACGGAAACCACTTAATACTTTCCGGGCAAATGACTGCAGGTAGTTTTGCTTCTTTCGTTACTTCATTATTGTTATTATATAAACCTACAAAAACTTTAGGAAACACATTAACAAGTCTTCAAACAACATTTGTTGCTATGGGACGGGTGTTTGAACTGTTTGATTTACACCCGAATATCACAACAAATGAAAATGCTGTTCAATTAAACGGTTTAAAAAATTCTATCGAATTTAAGAATGTTTATTTTGAGTATGAACCTGATACACCTGTTTTGAAAGACTTTAACCTTACTGTTAACAAAAACGAAACCATAGCACTGGTAGGTAATTCAGGTGGCGGCAAAAGTACGGTTGTAAGCTTATTGCCAAGATTTTACGATGTTGCTCAAGGAGAAATTCTTTTTGACGGAGTTGATATTAGAAACTTTGACCTTAAATCTTTAAGAAACAATATTTCTTTCGTGTTTCAGGACAATTTCTTGTTTACAGGCTCCATAAAAGACAATATTTTAATGGGTAACGAAAAAGCAAGCAGCGAACAGCTGGAAAAAGTAGTAGCTATGGCTCATTTAGATGAATTTGCACATACTTTGGAAAACGGACTTGATACGTTTGTCGGAGAACGTGGAGCTTCATTGTCAGGAGGGCAGCGCCAGCGTGTAGCAATCGCAAGAGCAATGCTTAAAGATTCTCCTATTGTAATTTTGGATGAGGCAACTTCAGCACTGGACAACAAATCTGAAGCTATTGTACAAAAAGCTCTTGATAACTTAATTCAAAATAAAACCGTATTTGTTATTGCACACAGATTATCAACAATTAAAAATGCGGACAGAATTGCAGTTATAAACGAAGGTAAACTTATGGAACTCGGCACACATGATGAGTTAATGAAAATTGATAACGGCAATTACAGAAGACTTTATGAAATGCAGTTTCAAAGTCAGGAAAATGAAACCATAGAGGTATAATATGCATAAAATTCTGACTAAATGGATTGAACCTTACGTATTGCTGGAAACATTAAAAACTCACTGCGAATTACAAAAAGATTACATTTTTGACGGCTTTACCAAAAATGCTATTAAAAAAGAATTTTTAAAATCCCTTGAGAAGGAAGGTACATTCGGACTGTATATGAAAAATGTCAACAAATTCTATTTGTTCAAAGGCATTGCGGATATAGATAAAATTTTTGAGTTAATGCCTCAGGATTATGAAGTCACAGACGATATAAATAAACCTTTTGATATGGTAGATATGGGAAAAGCCGAAGCAGGCTTTATTCTGCAAAACCAAGCTCAATAGCTTTTTTGTAAGCAATTTCAGCTTCTTTATTTTTACCTAAAGCACCCATTATGCTTGATTTATGCCAGAATGTCCAGCAGTCATTTTCACCAAGAAGAATTGATTTATTAATATATTCAAGGGCTTTCGTATATTCTTCTTTTGCTTCATAACAGCATGCCAGCCAGTAATAAGTATTTCCGTTTTCTCCAAACTCTAATGCTTTGTTTGCTGCTTCTATAGCCTCATCAAACCTTTCAAGCCTGAAAAGAAAACAGGTCTTTTCACCGTAATTCATTGCATCTTTTTCTATCAAAAGCTGTTTGTTGATATGGATTAATGCATTTTTATAATCTTGCAAATCAGCATAGACCTGAGAAAAATAATAATTTAAGTTATAGCTGAACGGAAATTCTTTTTCCATTTTTTTCATAGTTTCAAGAGCTTTTTCAGGTTTTTTAAGCTTTCTTAAACAGGCAGCCTTCATATAATATGCACTTTCCACATTGATATTATTCAAAATTGACTTATTTGCGTATTCCAAACAGGACTTGTAATCTTCAACCGCCCTGTAAGAACAACTTAGCATATAATAACACTGTGTGTATGAGCTGTCTTTTTCCAGAATATCTTTATAAATTTCTATAGCTTCATTGATATTTTCCTGCAAAAGATATATTTCTGCTTTTCTCAGCAAATATTGAGGTTTAGGATTAATTTTACAAGCTTTATTGATTAATTCCAATGCCTTTTTCGGATTGTCATACATATAAATCCCCGAGCGGCTGTAATACTTTACCTCTTCGGGCAAAAATAAGGTGCAAAAAGATTCACAGAAATTCATATAATTTGATTGTTTGAAGACCGTAAAAAAGGCAGACAGCAATATTAATAACAACATGGAGAAGTCAATATTAAGAAAACCTTTCTTTAATGCGATGACGGAATACTTTAACGAGTTTTTATAATCCTGCTCATAGAAATATACCTGAGCTTTCATATAGGCATAATCAGGTGTATCTGCATTAATCAGCTTTAGCTTCTCTGCATAATTCTGGGCTATATCAGGTTCCTGTTTCAGATAGTAAAGAGCTATGGCGGCGAAATACCCGAAGTAATAATCTTGCGGAGCCTTTTCAAAAAGATTTGAAAGGTATTTTTCAGCCTTGCAGGAGTTTCCCTCATCAATATATATCAATGTTGTTATATAATCAGCATAAAAATAATTCTCATCCAGTTTTTTAGACTTTAAAGCACACTTAAGCGCATTTACATTGTCATTTTTATGAAAATAAGTACTTGCAAGAAAAGCATAATTAGGAGCAGTTTCCTCTCCGTTTTCAATACGTTTTTTCAAAAGTTTAATTACTTTATTTACATTAAATTCAGTAATAATATATTCAGCATCATCATAAAATGTATAAATATTATCAAACATGACTAACCTCATAATAATTATCGGCATTTACTATGTTATTCTTTAACTATTTTTACATATTTTTACATACTATGAACCGGATGAACTGTCAGCTGCAACCTGAAGCATTCTGTAACCGATACCTATATGAGTTTTTATATAATCTGATGCATTTAATTTCTTTCGCAAATTTGTTACAAATACTCTTAATGACAACTGCGAATCACACCCGTTATCATCAAGCCATATTTCTTTTTTTATGTAATTATGAGTTAAAACTTTGCCCAGATTTTTGGCAAGCAGACATAAAAGTTTATATTCAATTGCTGTCAGATGAATTTCTTTGTCTTCTACATATACACAGCCTTGAGCATAATCTATTCTTAAGCTGCCGTTAGTAAATACCGAAGATTGAATACTTTCTTCTCCCGAATAATTTTTACGTCTTAATGCAACCCTTATTCTTGCAAGAAGTTCTTCCGTATTAAACGGTTTTGTTAAATAATCGTCAGCTCCCGCATCTAAAGCTTCTATTTTATCGTCATTATCAATTCTTGCACTGACAACAATAATAGGAACACAGGAGAATGAACGTACTTTTTTAATAACCTCTATACCGTCCATATCGGGCAGTCCTAAATCAAGGATTATCACATCAGGATTATATGATGCAGCTTTTAATATTCCCTGTTCAGCATTAGAAGCGATTTGGAAGCTGTAATTGCTGATCTCAAGGGTAGTTGCCATTAGATTTTGTATCATTTTATCGTCTTCTATAACAAGAATTGTACCTTTATTCATAAAATTCTCCTATCAATTTGAATGAAAAAATCGTACCTTTCGGCTTATTATCTTTAATTTCTATAACACCCCCATGCGCAGATACAACCGCCTTGCAAAGCGCCAGTCCCAGACCAAGCCCCCGCCTGCCGTCAGCTATAGAATTATTAACAGTATAAAACATATCAAAAATTTTCTTTTTATCTTCATCTTTTATACCGTTTCCTTCATCTGCTACGGAGATTTCGATATATCTGCCGACTGCTTTTGCACTGACTGTTACAGATGTTTTTACAGGTGAATATTTCATTGCATTATCAACCAGATTAAAAATTACCTGGGCAATAAGTTTTCCATCCATTTTGGCGCATAATGCTTCATCTTCTATATCAGTTTTAACATTAAAATCATCCTTTTTCCTTCCCAGATGCGACAATGCTTCAGATATAACATCTGCAACAAATTCTGTTTCTTTTTTAATTGTTATTTCTTCTCTGTCAAATCTTGTTATGGAAAGCAAATTCTCTACTAAGTTCAAAAGCCAGATAGAATCATCATAAATATCTGTATATATCTCAAGTTTTTTATCATCTGATATTTTTGAAAAGTTTCTCATTAACAATTCTGCATAACCCGAAATTCCTGTTAACGGTGTCCTCAAATCATGTGAAATTGCCCTTAAAAGAGTAGAACGCAGCTCTTCCTGATTATTTTTTATAATAAGTTCATTTTTTAATTGTGATATAGCATCTTTTTCATAAGCCAGAGCAGATTCTCTCAACATGGCAATTAAAAGACTTTTTTCAAACTCGCTTATTTCTTTATCTGCAATTTTTACGACTGCAAAAACTTTATTCATATTACTTACAGGCAGATAATATTCAGCCGATTTAGAAAAATTCACGGTTGCAGCTCCTGCCTGCTTGTTATTCTTAAATACCCATTGTGCAATCTCATCATTATTACTCTCAGGAAGCAATTCAACGTTGCAATTCAAAAGTTTTATTAACTGTTCACGTGTAGTTTCGGTTATTTCTTTTTTACTTGAACATTGCTGAAGTTTTTGGCTCATTTCCAGCATAACCTCTGTTCTGTAAGCTTTTAAGGAAGAATTTTTCGCCTGTTCTTTGACTTTTTTGGCAACAGAACTTACAAGTAATGCAACAACAAACATTACAGCAAAAGTTACCGAATAACCTGAATTATATGCTGTCAGTGACTTATACGGCACAATAAAGAAAAAATTAAAAATCATAACCGCAAGCAAAGATGAAATTATACTAAACAACTTACTGTCAGTAATATAAGCTATCAAAACAACGCCAAGAATATAAACCATTATTATATTTGCTTCATTGATGTTCAGCATTCTGAAAACGAAGCTTATCAAAGTAACTAAAGTAAGAACAGCAAGAGATTTTATAATATCTTTAACAGAAATTTTCGGAAGACGGAATTGTTCGTTCTGCCCCTGTCCTATGTATAACTTCTGTGCTTTATCGGGAATTACATATATTTCAATATCAGGTGTAAGCCCTATAAGCTTATCAATAAAATTAGGCGGAGTAAAAAAACGGCTCGGCTTATAACCGGAACGACCGATAATTATCTTTGTAACATTACCTGCCTTTGCATATTGGGAAACCTGATAAGCAATATCATCACCGCTTACCGTAACTATTTTGGCACCATTTTGTCTGGCAAGCTGTGTATTATCATTTAATCTTTTTTTATTATCTTCTGTCAAAGGTCTGGATGTTTCTATATATAAAGCAGTAAAAGATGCATTATAAACATTTGCCATTTCAGCAGCTGCTGTTATCACCTTCGGATTTGAAGGAGAACTTGATAAACAAACAAGAATATGCTCTTCTTTATTGGTATTCCCTAACATAAATCAGATTTTATCATACATAATATCAAAATAGAATTAAGTTTTTTTATCCGGCGTTAAGATAGCATTAAGATTTAATTTTTGCTGTTGAAATTAATTTCAAACGGAGTTTAAATATCCTTACAAATTGATTATCAGTTTTTTTACAGGAGGAACTTTCTTTTAGAAAGTAAACAAAATGACTTTAAGTGTTAATAAAATAAATAATACAAATTTATCTCAATACAATAATAAAGCTGATACTTTAACAAAAACAGCTTCCGTTATCGGAAGCACTGCAGGTGTAGCAGCTGCATTAGCAGTTATCTCAAGAAAACATGGAGTTAAAATTCCGGGTTCATTTATTAAAAAACCTAAGGAAACTCTTGATGTTTTCAAAAAACTTGAACTTAAAGAAGCTGATGTAATAAAAATAGCTTCATCATCAATCTTAGGCGGTTTTGCACTGGGCTCTGCCACTGATATAAAAAACATAAAAGCTAAAGCCAAAGAAGGCATTGTGCAATTAACCGGAAACTATATTATTCCTACATTGTTTGTAGGCGGAGGTATTAGATTAAACAAAACTCTAAATAAAAAATATAATTTCCCTCCAATTACAAAATCTATTCAGTTTGCTTTTGGTTTTGCAAGCTTAATAGCAGGCGTAATAGCAGGTAACAAGGTATCAAGAGTAATAAATGAAGAAGTCTTTAATGAAAATTCATACAGAAAGCTCACCTGGAAAGACTGGGCTGTTCAATTTGATAACGTTTGTCTTGTAACTTCAGTTTCAAATTCCGGCACTAAACTTGCTAAAGCAGCATCAAGAATAATCCCTGCTGCTCATATTATACCGGGTTATTTAACAGGAACCAGAAAGGATAACATACATTAATTATTTATTCACAACTAAATAATTTCTTTCCTGCTATTGGGGTAATTGCCGGCACTAAGGTAATATAGCAGGATTTTTTTTAACTTTTTTTAACAATAAGCAATTTTTATTAAATAAAATACTTTATATAATCAACAGGGGAAATACAAGGGGAAATAATTGTTATTCAATTTCGGATTTAATTATTCGTATATGTCTGTTAATCCATGCATGTTTAATCCATACATGAACTTTTTTATGCCTATGAATTATTTTCAAATATTTCCAATGCCGCTGCAAAATTCTATATGGCAGCAGGCAGATTATTACATTCCAAAACTGGAAGATTCTCTCGTGATTAGTGAAGGTAAAAATACAGAGAGCTCAAAGTCCGTTTCAGCTGAAACAGAAATTCAAGAAGCAAAAAACACCGAAAAGAAGAAAGAAAAAATTATTATTAAAGGTGTTGAATACAACAAAAAGAACGGGGAAGCCTTAGCTCAAAGAGTTCTTGCCGGGCTTCCCGCAAAAGCAAGTGAACCGCTGTGTGCAAAATATGTAAAAGAAGCAGTAAGAGATACAGGCTTAGGAGATTATGTTAACGGCAACGGCGAGTACTGCAAGTATATTTTCAGAGCAAACCCGAATTTTAAAGAAGTCCGCTTAAAAGGCGATGAACTTTCCAAACTTCCAGCCGGCTGCATAATCGTATACGATGCTTACGAGCCTTGTACAGATAAGAACGGCAAAACCGAGAACATAGGGGAGGACGGACATGTTCTTATTACTTTGGGCAACGGAAAAGGATGCAGTGACAGACTTGAAGATGATATTTTAAAATCCGACAGACTATATACATTTATACCTGTTTAAAAAAGTTTACATTAAAGGCAATTTTTCACTTAAAAAATACTTTATATCTATAGAGGAAATTTTAAGGGGATATTACGTTGAGTTTATTAAAGTTCAATTTAAATACCGGTAATACGAATTACCTGTACAGCTTTAACAGTAAGACAGGCAGCGGAGGTTTGAGTTCTTACGGCAGTACAGGGTTATTTAATTTGTATAATACTTTATATGCACCCCAAATATCAAATAAAAATACAATTTACAGAACAAATACCTCATACAGACTTAGCGGTAATATGGGAAAAGATATTGTTTCAAACGCAAAACAGTACATAGGATTCAATGAAGCAGACAATTCATACAAATTATTCACACAGGGCAGAAATGAAGCCTGGTGTGCAGATTTCGTAACACATGTTGTAAAAGAGGCATACAAAAAAAATGGTAAATCAATTCCGTCAGGATTTGGTTCATCATCTGTTGAAGGCTTAAGACAATGGGGTAAAAATAACAACTGTTATCTGGACACAACAAATACTTCCAATAAGTCATCAGTTATCGCAAACAGCGTAAAACCCGGTGATGTAGTTATATTCAAAAACGGAATATCACACACAGGTGTGGTAGCAGAGGTAAACTCTGACGGAACATTTAAAACAATTGAAGGTAACACTTCTGACAAAGTTGCATATAGGAATTATAGTGCAAATGACAGCAAAATCAGCGGATTTGTTCAATTAGCTTAGCAACTTGACCTTCCAGCCCGGAAAGATTTCCGTTATTATTTACCAGATAATCACTCAACTTAACTTTTTCGTCCTGCGGCATCTGTGAATTTATACGGGCTTTTGCATGCTCCAACGTATAACTGTTGCGCTTCAAAAGCCTTTCAAGACGTATATCATCATCTGTATAAACAAAAATGATTTTATCAAATAAATTTTCCATTTTTGCTTCAAATAATAAAGGTATACCAACAAAAAGCAGTTCTTCAGATTTATTCTCTTCAAAAAATTTCTTAATAACCTCTGCGATTTGAGGATGCATAATTGAAGCTATCAATAGCCTTGCAGGTTCATCGGAAAATATGAGCTGTGCAACTTTATACCTTGAAAACTCACCGTTTTCAAATACATCATAGTCCTTAAAAGCATCGTACAAAGTTTTATTGTTTACTGTCAGAATATCCCTTGACACGTCATCCGTATCAAGAACTTTGTACCCTTGTTTTTCAAGAATTTTTTGAACGGTAGTTTTTCCTGATGCAATATTTCCTGAAACCGCTATTCTTTTCATTGCTTTGAAATCCTGTTTAAAAAGTTTTTCAATTCTCTAATCTGAATAGGTTTTATTGGCTTAAATTCACCACGTTTTAACCCGTCTAAAGTTAAAGTTGCATGCTGAATACGTTTTAATGTTTTAACTTCATAACCGAAATGTTCAAACATTTTTCTTATTTGTCTGTTCAATCCTTGATATAAAGTTATTCGCATCACAGTATGTTTGTTATCCATTTCAATAACCTGAATATCAGCATATGCAGTTTTATCCGGTTCGATTTCAATACCGTTAGCCATTTGTTCAAGCTCATGCTTATGAACTCTTGAATCAACTGAAACGAGATAAATTTTAGGAACTTTAACAGACGGATGCGTAAGTTCATTAATTAAGTCGCCGTCATTTGTCAAAATTAACAGCCCCGTAGAATCCTTATCAAGACGTCCTACGGGTTTCAACCCGAGAAGATTTTCGGGAAGCAAATCATAAATTGTCTTTCTCCCTTTTTCATCATCCGCAGTTGTTATATAACCGGCAGGTTTATAAAATCTGTAATACTCGTGTTTGGCAGGTCTGATAAGTTTTTGGTTAATAAATACTTTATCCTTTGGCTGAACAAGGTAGCCAAGCTCTTTTACTATTTTTCCGTTAACATTCACAGACCCCTGTTCAATAAGCTCATCAGCTTTTCTTCTGGAACAAAGACCTGAAGATGCAATATATTTATTTAAACGGATACCTGACATAAATCCAGCTCCTTTTCAAAAATATCAGCCAAAACATCGGGCATTCTTCTATAAAGTTTTCCTTCATTGGAAATCGCTACAACATCAACTTCGGCTTCGATAAATGTTTTGCCTGTTTCTTTGGATTTGATAACCTGCTTAAAGGTAACCGAAAGACTATTGAATTTTTCTATCCAAGTTTCAATAATTAAGTTGTCATTAAGTTTTGCAGATGACTTATATCTGACATTTAAATTAACAACCGGCAGGACAATATCTTGTGCTTTAAGGTCAATAAGGTTAAAGCCTTTCATCTCACACCACTCTACACGTCCCATTTCCAGCCACCTTAAGTAAGAACCGTGCCACACAACGCCGTAAGCATCTGTATCAGAATAAAAAACTTTTTGTTCAAATATATGTTTCATAGATTAATTATAACACAAAAGGAGATAAAAAATGAGATATAAATGTGATGTTTGTGAATGGATTTTTGACGAAGAAAAAGAAGGTACAAAATTTGAAGATCTTGCTGATGATTGGACTTGTCCAATATGCGGTGCCGACAAAGATATGTTCAGCAAAATTGATTAATTTCTTCAGAATATAATGGCGGGTGTGTTTGCCGAATTCCCGTATAGCCCGCTATTATTTTCTTAACATTATGGCAATTTTACATCTTTTCATGTTTTATAGAAAACGTGAACGGTTTAAGTAGTATAAAAGCAGATTATAATAAAAATTCAAATTATTATTTGGTACCGAATAATAATGCTCCCGTGCGCCCGGTTAAAAACCGACAGGAGCCTCAAACGCCTGATGCTGCAAGGACTGCTGCATCAGCAGGTATTTTGCAGGCATTTGCATTATTTCTACATAAAGCCTCTGAATACTGCGGCAACGAGCTTATGAAAGGCGAAGAATTTACTAATGAAACAGACGTAAAAAAAGTCGCAGAAAATATGGTTAAGAAAAATAAGCTTAATGTAAAAGTTGATTTTATTGATAAATATAATATAAAGAATTATTCAAAAGATATTCAAGAAGCTTTAGGTCCGGTGGCAAGAGGAGAAAATGCATTCTATTCAGATAACTGCAAACTTGCGGTTGCTCCAAAATCAAAACCTTCACTGATACTTCACGAACTGGGGCATGCCATAAATGCCCATAAAGGAAAATTTCTGAAACTGCTTCAAAAATCACGTATGTATGTTTCAGCCGTTCCGACAGCATTACTTGTGCTTAACGGATTATTTAAACGAAAAGATGACAAGCCGAACTTTATAGAACGCAATGCCGGAGTAATCGGATTTGCATCATTCCTGCCTACAATTGCAGAAGAAGGACTTGCCTCAATAAGAGGAGTTAAAGCAGCGAAAGCAACTCTGGGAAAATCCGTAAACTTAAGTCCGTTAAGACGTAACTATTTATTTGCGTGGTTGACGTATGTAATTGCAGGCTTAGGACTTGGAGTAGCTGCAAAACAGGCAATTATAGAAAGTAAAAAGCAATAAAAAATTTTTATAAAAGCCCTTGACGTTTAAAAATGTTTATTTTAGAATAAAACTTGTCGCCTATAAGTGACATACACCTTCGGGATGTGGCACTCTGCCGAGTGAAACAATCCGGTGAATTGTTTCACGAGAGGTGGTAGCGCACTTTTCAAATGTGGAACATTTGAAAATTAAATAACTGTCGGGATGTGGCGCAGCTTGGTAGCGCACCTCGCTTGGGACGAGGGGGTCGCACGTTCAAATCGTGTCATCCCGACCATTTATAAAAAGACAGCCATTTGGCTGTCTTTTTTACATTTCTGGCAACTTTGGACCTTTGTAATATTCATACATTTTCATAACATCATCAGGAAGTTTTCTTCCTGCACAAAGTGCATTAAAGCATTCAGCAACAAATTCGGCAGGGGAAGTTTGTGCATACCATGAAATTTGTCCTGCAATTTTTTGCTTATTAAGATCAGATTTAAACAATTTTTCAGATTTACCTGATAATCGACCAAAAAACCAATCATTTAAGGATGTATTCATATCATGAAGTAAATGTCCCATCTCATGATATATGAAATCGAATTTTGAATTTCCTCTGTACGTTCCCTGAACAGGATGATCCAGACCAGAAGCATTAATCAAATTCATACAGGATAGAATTTGGTCTTTTTTAGACAATTTTGAATATTCATCTATAGTTTTAACTGAAATATTTTTGTCTGCAAGTTTTTTTAGTACATCTTCATTCTTTAATAAATCTTTAATTGTATCTAAAGGATTTTTAAATATTTTTTCCGCTGCGCCCAACAAATCATCATGAAGTTGAATTGCACTAAATGCATCAAATCTGGTAAAAGTATCCGGCGCTGTTCTATACTTATGCAGAAACCCCATAAATCTAGCCTGTAATCCTTTATCTATCAAAGGAATTGGTATAAATGTTCCCTCGGGAGTTACTTCACGTTCAAAAAGACGTGAAACCAAAGTATATCCCGACACTTTTTTCGTTTCTTTTATTTTTTCAGCAGCTAACAAATTTTCATTAACTAATTTTTCAAATTCATTTTTTACCGTATCAAAAGCATTTTTGTTAATACCAAGTGTCTTAGTTGACGGTTGATGATAAGCAGGCATCAATCCCTCTTCACCTTTACTCAACTTCTCACAAACTTTTTTATCATAAAGAATGTTTTGCGGCATTTGAGCTTTTCCTTTAAATCTGTTATTAATATTAACCAGTCCTTCATTAACCCAGTTTGCAAGCTCTAAATCATTACCCAGATCAAATTTCTTAACACCAAAATTTTTCTTTGCAAATTCAATTGCCTCCTCCATTGTTTGAGCCGGTTTAAAATCGATATGCTCTGCAAAATTTGCCGGATTTAAAGTTTTGCCTTTAGTCAGTATTGCGGCAGTAACAATTCCGCCTAATGCCAGAACTCCTGCACCTATACCAACCTTTTGCCCTGTTGTAAGTTTTTTATTCTCTTTCTTATCCTGTTTTACAAATTCGTCGGGTTTAGAAGCTTTTAGACTGCCCCCCCCCGATAGTCTGTGAATATTGATTTGAAGGCATAGCTGCCGTAAATTCAAGATTTGTACCGATTGCTTCCAACATAAATTTTCCCTTTCTGAATTTTTATATTTATATAAAAACATAAACATGAAAAAAATTGCTATATTTATAATTTGTTGACTTGGTCTTTATTTTATAATACAGTTTTAAAAGAGAGATTTTACACTATTAAATGAGGATTAGGGAAATTGGATTTTACAACTTTAACCATTGAAGCACTTAAAGCATTAGCTTCTATTGTAGGAAATTACGGATTTGCAATTATATTATTAACTGTTGTTATAAGACTTGCTATGTGGCCGTTGAACGTTTCTCAACAGCGTTCTATGAAAATGATGCAGACTATGCAGCCTAAAATTAAGGCTATTCAGGACAGATATAAAAGTGATCCGCAAAAAATGCAGCAAAAACTTATGGAATTCTATAAGGAAAATAAGTTTAACCCTATGGGCGGATGTTTGCCTTTATTAATTCAATTACCTATTTTCATTCTTTTATATACAGCTTTGATGAGCCCGCAATTTATCCAAATTGCAGGTGATACTTCATTCGGTTTCTTGAGCAGACTGGATACAACATTAAGAGCTACAGCTGGACGTTCTTATGACGGAACTTTCGGAGTTTCACAAAACGATACTTTTGTACTTGGAAAAACTGCAACTGTTTATTTGCCTGATGAAACTCTTGAAAACGTTAAAGTTAAAGATCCAAACAAAGCTATTGAAATTCAAGGTGATTTCAAACCCGGCGAAAATATTGACTTTAAAATCGATTTAGATCACTTAAACTTAAAATTTGCACAGCTTGACCAAATCCAAAAAGCTGAAATTGCTGTTACTGATATGACAAATAAAGAAATCGAAAATGTTACGTTCACAAAACAGGGAAGTGTTTTAGCTGCATCCGTACCTACAACTGCATCTTCAAGATCATTCCACTGGGATGTATTTGTATTGATTGCTTTATTTGCTTTGACAATGTTTGCATCACAAAAAGTAATGATGGCATCTCAAAAAAG
This sequence comes from Clostridium sp. CAG:967, assembly GCA_000433095.1. Taxonomy (GTDB): domain Bacteria; phylum Cyanobacteriota; class Vampirovibrionia; order Gastranaerophilales; family Gastranaerophilaceae; genus Stercorousia. The sequence continues at coordinate 156,904 of HF991484.1, forward strand.
CAAAGATGCACAGCTTGATCCTACACAGGAAGCTATACAAAAATCTATGGGTACATTTATGCCGATTATGATTATCGGTACATTCGTGATAATCCCTATTCCTGCCGGAGTTTTGCTGTACCTTGTAACAAGCAACGTTATTCAGATTTTACAAACAGTAATTGTAAATAAACAAATTGATAAAGAGCAGGAACGTGCCGGAATTTTAGCAAGCGACAACGAGGTTGCGGATGCTAAAAAAATTCAGCCTAAAGATTAATAACGGAAGAAACAAAATGCTTTTATCTGAATATGATTACAATTTACCTGAAGAATTAATAGCGCAGATGCCTGCGGATAAAAGAGATAATTCGAGAATGATGGTTCTAAACCGAAAGGATAGAACCATTTCTCATAAGCATTTTTATGACATCGTTGATTTAATTGATAAAGATACGCTTCTTGTGATGAATAATACAAAAGTTCTCCCTGCACGTCTTATCGGTCACAAAGACACAGGGGCAAAGATTGAGGTATTTTTATTAAAACAAACAGAACAACGGCTGCACTTGTGGGATGTTTTAATTAAACCGTCAAAAAGAGTAAAGCCCGATACAATTATAAAAATAAGCGATGAATTATCTGTCAAGGCTGTTAAACGACTTGAAGAAAACGGAGAATGGCTTGTTGAATTAATCTATGCCGGTGATAACGTTCTTGATGTACTTCATCGAAACGGAAATATACCGCTTCCGCCATATATTGAACGAAAAATGGCAAATGATGATTTAAAAAAGCTGGATTTTGAACGCTACCAGACAGTTTATGCTAAAGACGAGGGTTCTGTTGCAGCTCCGACAGCAGGACTTCATTTCACGGAAGAAATACTTAACAAACTTCAAAAAAAAGGAGTAGAGCTTGCTTACGTAACTTTAAATGTAGGATTAGGCACGTTCAGACCGGTTCAGTGCGAAAATGTTCTTGAACATAAAATGCATTCCGAAACTTTTGAAATATCACAACAGGCAGCCAATCAAATTAACAGCGCTAAACAACAGGGTAAAAAAATTGTTGCAGTAGGCACAACAACCGTAAGAACACTTGAAACAGCTTTTCAAAAATACGGCTGTATAAAGGCTTGTCATGACCATTCCGAATTATTTATTTATCCCCCTTATGAATTTAAAGTTATTGATAATCTGATAACTAATTTCCACCTACCAAAATCTACTCTTTTAATGCTTGTTAGCGCTCTGGCAGGAAAAGATTTTATATTTGAGGCTTACAAAGAAGCTATTGAAAATAAATACCGATTTTTCTCTTACGGCGACTGCATGCTTATTAACTAAGAAATCCCTTCAATATATTATAAATATCAGTTAATTTTTCGCAGTTATTATCAATAAGTCTGGAAAGCTCTTTTTTCATATCAGTCGGATTTTGTGGATAATATTCAAAATCAAAAAGCTGTTTAGGAGTAACTGAGAGGACATTACACAGTTTTTCAAGAGTGTCAGCCGTAACAAAGTTTGTACCGCATTCTATGAAAGATAATGAACGACAATTAAAATCAAGTTTTTCTGCCAATTCTTCTTGTGTAAGCCCTTTTTGTTCACGATAATATTTGATTTTTTTACCAAGTTTCTTTTTAATTTCGTTCATTCATTTACCTTTAGTATTATTTTCAATTACTTTACGTTTTAATTAAACGTATTGAAAATTACTATATAGTATGTTATAATACTAACAGACGGATAAATTTTTGACAGGAGAATATGTATGCAAAAAGGTTTTACACTGGCAGAAGTACTTATAACTCTCGGCATAATAGGAATTGTGGCTGCAATGACTATGCCTGTAATCAATGCAAAAACTCAAGATTTGGTATTAGACAGCCAATATAAAAAAAGTCAAAATATACTTTCAAACGGCTATAAGCTTATGATGGCAAAAAGTTCTACATATCAGGTAGAAAATTTACCTTTTTTGTCTGCATGCACTGATAATAAATGTATATCAATGGAACATAAAAATATTTTTTCTATTATAAATGATTCTGCCGGTAATCTGTCTTATGATATTCTCCCTCAAGAATATTCAATAAAAGGGAAAAGCGAGAAGTCCAATTTCAAATGGATAGATACAAAATACATTTTTGCAACTAACGACGGCATGATATTCGGTTTAACTCCTGATGATGAAGCATCGTCTTTTAGCATAGTTTCAGATGTCAACGGTATAAAAATGCCTAATGTTGTAAAAAGAGATTTATATAAATTCAGATATTCGGGAGCAGGAAAACTTTCAGATGTTTCTGATGAACTTGAAGATATTTCAGTGTGCACAATAGAAAATCCGACAGGCTGTACAGAACAGCAATGTATGGCTATTGAAGGATATCATCAAGTCGCTGACGGACAGATCTGTATAGAGTGGTTTCACAATCAGTGTATGTTCTGTGTACCTAAATAAGGCATCAATATTATTATATTTGTGATAGAATATATTTGAAATGAACTTAGACACAGCGATAGATACACTTTTATCACCGATAGCCGATAAAATTTCAGGGATAATTTTCAGCTCCGTAACAATTAACGGGGTTAAAATTGAATTTTTGGTTGCCCTGTTAATGATTGCTGCGTTTTATTTTACCATACGTACAAGATTTATCGGCATTTGGGGATTTAAGCACGCTTTAGAACTTATTACAAAAAATTTTGAACACAAAGAAATACGTGTTAAAAAGAAAAGAGGAGAAGTTTCATCTTTTCAGGCATTGACTGCAACAATTTCTGCATCGGCAGGAATTGGCAATGTTGCAGGTTCAGCGGCAGCTGTTTCCGTAGGCGGTCCGGGAGTTATTTTCTGGATGATTATGGCAGGATTTTTCTCTATGGCATTAAAATTTGCCGAAGTACTCTTAGGACTTAAGTTCAGAAAAGTTAATGCAGACGGAACAACTGACGGCGGTCCTATGTATTATATAGAAGGAGCACTTAAAAATAACAAATATATCGGCAGATTTGCGCCTCATTTATCAAAAATTTATGCTGTCTGCTGTATTTTTGCAATGATAGGCGGCTGGAATTTATTCCAGATTAACGCAATGACCACTCAGATTACCGAGGTAACTGGCGGAAACAAAAGCTTTTTTGCGGAACAGAGCTGGTTACTGGGGTTAATAGTTGCTGTTATAACTTATTTTACAATTATCGGCGGAATAAAGGCTATAGGCAAGTTTACCTCTAAAGTAACTCCTGTTATGTGTACATTATATGTTCTTACTGCTTTTGCGGTTTGTCTTTTAAACATTCAGCATGTTCCTCATACGTTTGCTGTAATTTTGCACGAAGCTTTCTCACCTAAAGCTATGGCAGGCGGAATGTTTGCTTGTATGCTGTGGGGCTTCAGACGTGCCATGTTTGCAAACGAATCCGGCTTAGGCACTGCACCGATTGCTTTTTCGGCAGTAAAAACAAACAACCCTGTTTCCCAGGCATTTATTGCCATGCTCCAGCCGTTTGTAGATACAGTAATCGTAGGATCTGCAACTGCTTTTGTTATTGTTGTTTCGGGTGAATACCTTAACACAACAGGGATTGCAGGAATTGAACTGACTTCTAAGGCTTTTGGTTCGGTTTGTCCGTTTTTCCCTCTTTTATTAACAGTTATGGCAAGCTGTTTTGTACTTTCCACAATGCTTTGCGGCTCTTATTACGGTGTTAAGGCGTGGAACTATCTCTTCGGCAATTCTAAATTGACAACAAGGACTTTTCAGGTTATATATTGTATATTCATAATAATAGGTTCTGCCATGAACTTTAAAAGTATAATTAATCTATCTGATGCATTTACTTTGTTCCTGGCTGTGCCAAACTTAATAGCAGTGTTCATGTTATCTGATGTAATCATGAAAGAACTGAAAAGATATTGTAAGAAATACAACGTAGGTTTATTTAAAAATAACGAGGAGAGAGTAGAAAATGAAGAAAGATTGTCTGGAGATAGTAAGATCAAAGTGTGAAAGCTGTACAGCTTGTGCGTTGGGAAAAACACGCAATAATATTGTTTTTTCTGACGGTAACCCGTCTACCGCTAAAATCGTACTTATAGGAGAAGCTCCGGGAGAAATGGAAGACGAAACTGGAAGACCGTTCGTTGGCAGAGCAGGACAGCTTTTAAATGATTTTCTTGCAGAAGCAGGTATTTCAAGAGATGAAGATGTTTATGTGATTAATACCGTTAAATGCAGACCTCCTGAAAACAGAGTTCCTACAGATGAGGAAAAATCAGCTTGCAGAAAATTCCTGAATGCTCAAATTGATATTATTAACCCTAGAGCAATAGTTCTTTGCGGTGCTACTGCATTAAAATCTTTCATTGAGCTTGATAAAAAACAAACAATCTCTAAAGTCAGAGGTCAGTGGATGAACATCACGGTTGACGGAAAAGATTACAGAGCAATCACTATTTTCCATCCTTCTTACCTTTTAAGAAACCACTCTTTAGATGAAGGTTCTCCAAGAAGATTGATGAAACAGGATCTGGCAAGCATTAAAAATGAAATTCTGCCGGATGTAGACCATTCACAAGACAGCAACAATGTTGTTTATATGGAACCGAAAGAAATCGCAATGGTATAATAACAAAAAAGACCTCTTATAAAGAGGTCTTTTTTATGTCTTATTATCAACAATTTTTTCTGCTGGAGCAAGCCCCGGTTCCAAATCAGATCCTGTTATAAATTTTCTGAACGCAAATTGAGCTTTAGGAAGTGCATAAGCAAGAAGTACACTGCTTAAGGCAACGTTAGTCAATATATTTGCGCTTTTAGCTATTTTTGCTTTTTTAATAAAGCTTTTAAAATCATTTACATCAAGTTTAGAGGCTTTATTTTGGAAAGCTTCTAAATCGTTTCTGAACTTAGCAAGGTTTTTAATATCTACATACGCCCTCGGATCTCTAATACCGTTTTTTAGCATTGTAATTTTTTTGAACTTTTTAGCATATTGAACAAATACAGTATCTTTATTTTTAACATTATCTATGAATTTTAAAAGGCTTTCTGCAGTATCAGCCTCAGGAAGCTTTAATTCTCCTGCTTTTATCTGTTTTACAAAATCTTTGTCGGCAAGTATAAGCGGATCAAGTTCTACACCTGTCATTTTATTTAAACCTTTTTCAATCCACTTTGGAGCCACAAAGTTTAAAAACATCATGCCGGTCATTTTAAAAGCCAGATCATACGCTTCATTTTTGTTACGTGCAGTTGTAACACGACCTACTGCATATCCGCCGTCAGTTACAGCCATTTTATTCTGAGTTGTGAAGTTTGCTGCTTTTGTAATCCAACTTCCCGTAAAAGTTACATCTTGATTTTTGTAAAATTTATCTTTTTCCAGAAAGTTGATTTGAGAAGCAGATTGTTTACTTTGAGCTTCTTTTTCTCTTAACTTATCAATCTTTTTTGCAGAGGAAGCAAATATCATTTTAGGCAGGATGAAGCCCATAAACAAAATCGGGATTGTTGTTGAAGCTATGAATTTACCGGCAAGAAGTTTTTCATAAAGCTTTTTATTTTTCTTTGCATTCATTAAATCTTTTACGGCTTCGGGAGCTATGTCTTTAAATTTTTGGATATTATAATCAATTCCCTGAATTCCTGCTTCTTCCTTAAAAAGATTAAGATTAACTTTCGGGTTCAGTCCTCTTTTTTGGATAAACATATCACAAAGTTTACCGACAAGCGGAATACCCCCAAGCCAAACAGCAGAAGTTGCGTATTCATCCAAAAATCTTTCTCTTGCTGCTAAATAAGCAATACCTTCCGATTCTTTCTTGTTCTGATTGTATGTAAGCGCAATCTTTGCTGGAACTTCTATTCCGCAGTCACGAACAATAAGGGGGTATATGCTGTTATTATTTCCAATAGCTGATATTATATTTGTTACTAACATTTAAAATTCATTCTCCAATTCTCTTTTGACTATTACACTTAAAGTTTCACTAAAATCAAGTGTAACGGGTTGAGCGGCAAGCTCAAAAAATAGCCTCTCACGCTTCTCTTGCTCCTTGAAAGACTATTTTTATAAGAATTGAATTTATTCTTTAAAAGCGTGCAACATCAATTCCATAGCCCTTCAAGGATGCTATGATGATGAATATGATGTAATTTTAAAGAATTGTTTTTAATCATTATTTTCCCTATGTGAATTATACTAACTTAAATAAATTTATTTTGCAAGATTACGCATCAGGAAAATCAAAATGGATTATATCATCTGATAGTGAATACTTTGAAGGTTCGTCCAATCCAAAACGAAGTTCGGTAATTCTTTCTTCAGGCAGCTTGTCAATTGCGGCAGCCAATTCATTATCATCAGGATTAACTTTTCCTGTTATTTTTTTCATTAATTTAGGATCATCAACAGCCTTCATAATCAAGTCTGTTTTATTATTGTCTACAATAGTTTCAAGTTCTTTTTCAGCATTAATAATATCTTTTTCTTTTAAAGACATTATTGTTTCTGCCAAAGTTGATTTATTAGGAAGGCTTGCACCATACGATTTTGAAATTGAAAAATTATCAATACCTATTGAAGTTGTACCTTTTTCCAAATCATACGCTTCGTTTAAAACTGTATCAGGTTTACCCCATTTGCGGATATTTGTTAATTGTGCTTTTACGGCTGACAAAAATTTAGAGCCGCTTTCTACTGATTCTGTTAATACTTTTCTTTCTATCTGAGGAGGAATTTGTGCAGTAAATGCAGTTTTATTTCTTCCTTTATTCGAATCACAATTCATTACATTAAAATTATATGATTGAACGTTAGCTATTTTCATATTAACTCCTTTATTTTTTTGCTGTACCTTGATTAAAACACGTAAATATTATTTTTTGTTAATTGTTAAATTTAATTTACAAATTTTTAATTTTTTCTATATCTTCCTCATTTCGTGTTCTAATTAATACATTTTTATCTTTTGAGGTTTCGCCTTTTACAATTTCAAACAGTGATTTAGGAATTTTCAGCAGCTTTGACAAATACTCGATTAAAGCTTTATTTGCTTTTCCGTCTATCGGCTGTGCAGTAATCTTCACTTTTATGCCTTCTTCTGTTTTTATGATTTCATTTTTTGAAGCATTTGGTGAAATCCTTAAAGTTATGATAATTCCTTCTTTAGTTTTTTTCAGCATTTTTATTAATCCTTATGTATGAAATTCATTTATTTTACTTGAAAAATAGAAATAAAATCTGTATTATGATTATATCATGTCTGAAAAACCACTTTTTGAAGAAATAAAAAAACAGCTTATTGAGCAAAAAAGAGATCCTGAAGAAATTGAACAAATTGAAAAGGCTTATCTTTTTGCCAAAAGACTTCACGAAGGTCAGTACAGAATTTCAGAAGAACCATATATTATTCACCCTGTAGAAGTTGCAAAAATTTTAGTCGGTTTAAAAGTGGATTCACATACGCTTATGGCAGCGTTTTTACATGATATTTTAGAAGATACCGACACACAGCCGGAAGAAATTGAAAAACTGTTCGGCAAAGATGTTCTAACCCTTGTTCAGGGGGTTACAAAGCTCGGTAAACTACAGTTTAAGTCTAAAGAAGAAAGACAGGCTGAAAATTTCCGCCGTCTTTTCATTGCTATGGCAAGCGATATTAGAATTGTATTTCTTAAACTTGCTGACAGGCTGCATAATATGCGCACCCTTAATTTTATGGCTGTGAACAAACAACAGAAAATTGCCCGTGAAACTCTGGATATTTTTGCACCGCTTGCAAATCGTTTAGGGATTGGCAGAATTAAGGCTGAACTTGAGGATTTATCACTAAGATATTTAGAGCCAGATAAGTATTTTGAAATTGCACAGCTTGTTTCGCAAACTAAAGCAGAACGTGAAGAAACTGTAAAACTTCTCATTGACAAAATTTCACAGGACGTTAAAAAAAGCGGTATAAATGCTCAAATTACCGGACGTGCAAAACATTATTACAGTATTTACAGCAAAATGAAACGTCTAAACATCGCTTTTCACGACCTATATGATATTACGGCAGTACGTGTAATCGTTGACACGGAAAAAGAATGCTATGAAGTTTTAGGACTTATCCATTCTCAGTTCAAACCTATTCCCGGAAGATTTAAAGATTACATTGCCATGCCGAAGGGCAACATGTATCAGTCGTTACATACATCTGTTATCGGTCCCCGTTCAAAACCGCTTGAAGTACAAATAAGAACCTGGGAAATGCATGATGTTGCAGAATACGGGATTGCTGCTCACTGGAGATACAAAGAAAAAGGGTCACAAAAAGCCAACAACCCGACCGATATGCAATTCTCCTGGATGAGAAAACTTGTTGAATACGATAAAGACGTTGCTTCAGCAGAAGATTATGTAAACTCTGTTAAAATAGATTTGTTCTCGGATCAGGTTTTTGTTTTCACTCCCAACGGCGATGTTTTTGACCTTCCTATGAACGCAACACCTGTTGATTTTGCCTACAGAATTCACTCGGAAGTAGGAAACAAAACAGTAGGAGCACTTGTTAACGGAAGAATAGCACAGCTTTATACAAAACTGCATAACGGCGATATTGTTGAAATCCTTACCTCCAAAACACCTGCTCCACGTCTTGACTGGCTCAACTTTGTAGTTACAAAGCAGGCTTCATCTAAGATTAAACAATGGTTTAAGAAAAACAACCGTGAAGAACATATTGAGGTGGGACGTTCTAACCTTGAACACGAGCTTACTAAAGCCGTATTTGACGAATATACAAAATCAGGTGAATTTGAAAAAGTAGCCAGGGTAATGAATTATGTTTCGGCTGAAGACTTATTTGCAGCGCTTGGTTATGGCGAAACAACAGTTAATAAGATTATTAACAAACTTAAAAAACCTGACCCTCAAAAAATTCCTGAAACTACATTTCACAATACTTCACGCAAAAAATCAGAAAAAGATATTATCGGACTTGAAGGCTTATTGTATTCTATTGCAAAATGCTGTTCCCCAATTCCCGGTGAACCTATTGTAGGAGTTGTTACACGTGCAAAAGGAGTAACGGTTCACAGAATGGACTGCCAAACTCTTGAACATATTGAGCCTGAAAGATTAATGGACATAAGATGGTCAGGCGATAACACCAATAAGACTTATACAACAACCATACGTGTAGAAACCGCAGAAAAACTCGGGTTGTTAAAAGATATTATTGCAGCAGTTTCAGATAACAATACAAATATTACTTATGCAAATGTCAAGTCAAAAAGCGGCAAAGTCGGCATCATTGAACTTGGAATGGAGCTTGATAATATTGATACGTTGAAAAAAGTTATTTTAAGCATTCAGGCAATCCCTGATGTTTACAGCGTTAAACGTATTCAAACATCTTTCTCTACTCCTAATATGCCCAGAAAAAACAACGGAAAACCAAGACACAATAAAAATAATAAAAAGAAAAATTAATCTTTGCAAAATTTAACTTATTTGCTGATATTATTGAAATTTGATAATATATAGGAAGTATGATTAAGATTTTATTTGTATCAAACCGAAGGGATAAAATTAATGATTTCAGTACGATTTTCAATAAAAATACGTACGAGTTTTCCGTAATGACAGATGAAACGCTTATCTGCGACATAATAAGCGTGGATGCTCCAGACATTATCATTATGGATTATACTATTCCTGATTTGAAAAAACTAAACAAAAAAATTAAATCTGTATGCGAAAACTCTGTAATCATATTTATATCTCCGGATGAAGGTCTGGATAAAGATTTAATAAAGTTTGCAAACGCATTTATTACAGATAATATGTCCCACAACTTAATCTTATCAACAATCAATATTAATTTGAGAATGAAAAATTCTCTTGAAATGCTTTCTAATTCAAATAAGGATCTTGCAGACAGTTTGTACAGATTAAACGCTTTATACAGTACAAGCTCACAGTTTGCAGGTACTCTTGATAAATCCGAATTAATTCAATATATGATTGAAGGTATGGACAAGGCTTTGAGTTTTTCTCTCACCTGCACTTTATCTTTTTGTACAGAAAACGAACCGGTATTGATTTTAAATTCTCTGTATGAAATATCGGATGAACTTTTAACAGCTTTGAAACTAAGGACTGTCTTGAATTATAATTCCGCATTTGAAGGTAAAAAACTGCCGTATGAATTAAAAGCGGAAAAATTAAAGGTTATCAAACAGGTTAAATACCCTGCAAGCAGATTTACATTTACATTGTTTCAATTTGACAATATGTTTGCACCTATAAGTTTGGGAGACAATTTCTTCGGATGTATAGAAATATTTAAAGAAACACCTTTTACCTCAGAAGATTCTACCTGTTTTCAAACAATAGCCCAGCAAGTGTCTTTGCCTTTGAAAAGTGCAACACTTTACCAGGAAATAATAGAAACCAATGCTAAACTGGAAAAACTTGAACGATTAAAATCAGAATTTATCTCAATTGTTTCCCACGAATTGAGAACTCCATTGACATCTATAAAGAACTCTCTTGATATTTTAACAAGCGGAAGATGCGGCGAAGTAACCGCAGCCGCAGAAAAATTTCTTTCTATGGCAATGCGTAATGTTCAAAGGCTATCAGGGATTATAAACGACCTTCTTGACTTATCAAAAATTGAAGCAGGTAAAATGGATTTCAATTTTGTAGAAACAAATATAAACACAGTCATTGATTATGTCAAATCAGCGCTTTCTGAAGTTGCTAAATCCAAGGGACTGACACTGATTACTGAAGAAGCTCAAAACCTTCCTGCCATTAATGCTGATCCGCAAAGACTTGAACAGGTTTTAACAAATCTTGTATCAAATGCAATTAAATTTACTCCCGAAAACAAAAGCATTAAAATATCTTCCCGAATTGTAAATACAGATGAAATGAAGATTAATGAATATTTTAAAGACAGTATTAATATACCAAAAGGTGAATACATTCAGGTTTGTGTAGAAGACGAAGGAATAGGTATAGCGGAAAACGATTTACTGCACGCTTTTGATAAATTTGCGCAGATAGAAAACTCTTTATCAAGAAAAGCAGGCGGTACAGGTCTCGGGCTTCCTATTGCAAAACAACTATTAGAAGCTCACCGTGGCGCAATATGGTGCGACAGTGAGCTTGAAAAAGGTTCTAAATTCTATTTTGTAATTCCTGTTGTCAAAGTAAAACAATTAGTATAGATTTACGTTGCGTGTCAAAAATTCTGTCAAGTTCAAATCACCTTTAATATTTGCAGCTACTTGAGGAACAACTTTCATATTGTCTTCAACTTGTGATATTGGAGCTTTACTGTGAATAAAATCTACACCGTTAAAGGACATATTTTCAAGCGGAGTATCTTCTCCAAGCTTTATAATTTTAGAGAGCATTTCTATCTTTTGTGGGTCTGCATCAGAATTTATATAAGCTGCAATGTTGTTGACAAAATTACGTTCTTTTGAAAAATCCATTGTATAGCCGCCTTTTAAAGTTCCTTCTGCAATATCTTTTACAAAGGGTTTAGTTGCAGCAAGATGTTTTGCAGCTTCCGGATGATCATATATTCCTGCAAATTCAGCCAGGAAATATTTTGAAGCGTTAGTATCAGTTTGATTAATAACTTCTTGTGCAAAGTTCAAAGCCTCAGGATTTTCTTTTGAAGCTTTTGGCAGTTTTTCCATTAAAAAAGCAAATAAACTTTTCCCGTTAGAAACAGGCTTTTTCATATTAAGATTTGTATTCAGCATAGCATTGCTGTTAGCAAGTTCGCAAATATCGGAAACCAACCCCAGATGTTCAGGGTTCATTGACTTCAATTCTTTTTTAAATTGCGCAACTTCAGGATTTCGTTGTGCAAAATAATCAATGTTTGTCAAAAGCTGTTGTGTCGTTCTGGTATCAGCAGGTCTTGTATGAGCACCCATTGTCTGCCAGCCGCCAAATCTTAAAACCGGAGTTCTTTCAGCAACAGTTTGAGCTGCTTCCTGTATCTTAGATGATGACATTCCACCGGCTAGCTTATTAATAAATGACATAATTTTATTTTCCTTTCCTATTTCGCTTCTTATCAAGTGTAAACAATGTAAATGAAAAATTTTGACAGTTCAATGATTTTCACTTTAACAAAATTTAACATTCTAGAAGAAGATTTTTGATATGTTATAATATCCTTATAAAACTGTAAGATTAGGGGAAGTTATGAAAAAAATTCTTATTGTTGATGATGAACAAGATATAGTAGAAAGTTTAAAATTCGTTCTGGAGGCAGCTGATTTTACCTGCTATTGTGCATATAACGGAGAAGACGGTCTTCGATTGGCTAAAGAAATTATTCCTGATTTGATTATTCTGGATGTTATGATGCCGAAAATTAACGGTTATAAAATAAGCAGACTTCTTAAGTATGATGCGAAGTATAAAAATATACCTATCTTAATGGTAACAGCACGTTCTCAGGAAGAAGACAAACTTATAGGAGAAGAAACGGGCGCTGATGAATACATCACAAAGCCTTTTGATCTTGATGAAGTTGTAAAAAAAGTTGAACAGTATTTAGGTAAAAATTAACTATGGAAGCAGTAACAAACAAAACTCTCGAAAAATTAAAATATGATCTTGTCAGAGCAGGCTTAGTACCTTACGAAACAATTGAGCAGGCGGAAGAAATTGCTAATGCCCAAAACATTAACATTGGTCAGGCACTGATTAATTCGGGAGTTTTGACAGAGGAAGCTCTTTTGAAATTTTTGGAAGCTAAACTGCACATTCCTTACGTTAACCTTGAAGATTATACTCTTGACAAAAACTGTCTAAAATTTATAAATTTTTCTGATGCAAGAAAATACAGAATTATTCCTCTTTTTAAAATAGAAGACACATTAACGGTTGCTATGGCTGATCCTTTAGACCTGTTTGCAATTGACAAGATAATTGAAACGGCAGAATGTTCTATAGAACCTGTTATTTCTTCTGAACCAAGCATTATTAAAAAGATTGATGAATATTACAAGACTGATATTACTGTAGGCGAAATCTTCACTGATAACGGCACTGATTATGACTGGCGTGACGAACTTCACAGTGAGGATTTGTCAGACAATCATATGCAGAAAATTATTCGTGCAATCTTAAAACAAGCAATTCTCGAAGGTGTTCATGAAGTTACATTCCAGAGAGAAGATGACGGCTTAGGAGTTAACTTTAAGAAAAACGGTGAAATTTTAAACAAAGGAAACATCCCGAATGTTCTGACTTCATCTTTTGCGGCAAGACTTAAATCACTGGCGGAACTTGATCCTTCCGTATCAGAAGTACCGCAGCTCGGCAAACTCTGCTTTAAAGTTGACAACATTACTGTAATCGCAAGTATATCAACGTTCCCAACTATTATGGGCGAAAGAATTTTCCTTAAAATATACAAACCGCCAAGACCTCTAAATCAAATAATTAAATCCGAAAAGAACCTCAACCTGATTAAGTCAGCGTTGAATACCCCCGGAATTATTCTTGTATGCGGTTCTCCATTGAGCGGCAAAACGCACATAATTTATTCTCTTTTACTGGAAGCATCAGACAAAAATAAAAACATTATGACTTTGGAAAGCATTGCAAAATACAATCTTACAAATGTTCATCAATGTGAATTGAATGAAAATGTCGGATTTAATATGGATAAAGCTTCACGTTTTATCGAGTTCCAATCTCCAGACGTAATTTATCTTGAAGGGATTAAAACAAAAGAATCTTTTGATTATTTTTCAGGACTGGTGTTTGACAACAAAACAATTATTATGGAATTTCTTGCAAACAATATGGAAGACTTAAGAAACAAAATGTCGTTCTCAGACTTTGAAACTCTTAAATCTTTAATAAGCTGTATGATATTTATTCACTCAAAAGACAGCATAGAAGTGTTTACAAAAGAAACAGTACAAAAATATCTTGCATAAAAAACTCCCCAAAAGGGAGTTTTTTTTATTAATATGTCATTTCCCAATTATCGTTAAGGATTTTTCCAAAACAGCCCCAAACTGCAGTTGCCGTTGCGGAAGCACAATTATTTGTATATAAAGTATCACGGGCATCTTTAGTTAAAGGAGCGGAAGTTGCAGTATCATCCAGTGTACCATCCTTGTAAACCGCAATAGTAAATAAATCACGTCCCAAAATATTAGGTCCTTTTTGACCGTTAATATCTACCATTAAGTTACCAATTTTATCACCGGATACAGCATATAAAAAGCGTACAGATGCCCCGTTGGCTAAAACATAAGCATTTGTTACAGAATAAGCAGATGTTAATGCAGTTCCATTCATTTTTTTATAAGAATTCTGGTCTAAAAAACATGGAGTTAAAGAGTTGGTACAAGTCTGTACTACCTTAAAATAAGACGATACAAAAGAATTCATTTGAGCCTGAGAATTTAGCCCTGCTTCAGTTAAGTTTATTGCATTCTTATCATTCTGGTATCTGAGTAATGATTGAGATAACTCATTATAAACCTTGTGCAATTGGGTAACATAGCTCTGGCGCTGGTAATTTTGCATCAAAGAAGGCACGGTCATAGCTGATACAACACCGATTATGCCGAGTGTGACTAAAACCTCCGCCAAAGTAAACGCAGGAGCTTTTAGGTTGCCCCCCCCCCGCAAGTAATAAATCTGATATAAAATACAAGATTTATTAAAAAATCTGCAACAAGCATATATATCGTAGATAGTATTGCAGCCTGCGTTGTAGATGTTCCGACTTCCTTAGCACCGCCTCTTGTTTCATATCCCTGAGTGGCACAAACAAGTGATATCAAACCGCCAAATATAGATGCTTTTAATAAGCTTATATAAATATCACGGGTCGAAATCCATAACCACGCAGAATTCATATATCTTGCAGGATGTAAATCAATAGTTGCCTGTGAAACAAGCATTCCTCCCGCTATACCTATAAATTCGGCAATTAAAACAACCATTGGAACAGTTAATACAGCTGCCAGAATTCTCGGGGTAAAATAATAACCGACCGGATCTACTTTTAAAGTCTTCATAGCATCAACCTGTGAAGTTACCTGCATATTTGCAATTTCTGCAGATATTGCAGTACCTGCTCTTGCTCCGATTGCCAGCGCAACAAAGCCGGGAGCAATCTCTCTTATCATAACAACTGCAATTGTACCCCCAATGTAAGCTTCTGCTCCGCTCATCAAAAACTGTTTAGATACCTGAATTGCAATTACAGCAGCAGCAATAAAAGCAATAATCAAAGAAATAGGCAATGAATCATAACTTATGGCTGCCGCCTGTGAAAGTACAGCAGAAAATCTTACCTGAAAAAGGTATTTAATACTTCTTATTAAATTTTGTACACACAAGCCTAAAAAATTAATCAATCTCTTCGCCCCTGCAATCATATAAAGGGGCAAAGCGCTATAGCGCTTTGCCCGCTTGTGATAAGTTAGTAAATCGGCATACACCATTTTTTATATTTAGGAACTTTTCCTTTAACAACATCAAAGTATAACTTTTGAAGTTCCTTAGATACAGGTCCGACGTTTCCGTCACCGAGTTTTCTGTTGTCAACTTCTACTATAGGGCTTACTTGAGCTCCTGTACCGCAATAGAAAGCTTCATCGGAAATGTAAAGTTCAGTTCTGTCAATAGCACGTTCTTCAGTTTCAATACCAAGAACATCTCTTGCAAGTTCAATAATTGTGTTTCTTGTAACTCCGACTAAAATATTATCGGTTTTCATTGTAGTTACAAGTTTTCCGTTTTGAACAAGGAATAAGTTCATTGCAGAACCTTCGGTAACCTGACCTGCTTCATCCAAAACAACCGCATCATCAAATCCTGCATTATGAGCATCAGTTTTAATTAAAGCAGCATTAGCGTAAGAACCCGCAACTTTTGCACGAGGAGGAATAGCGTTGTCACTGTTTCTTCTCCAGCTTGATACACAAACTCTTAAACCTTTTGATGTATCAATGTAATCACCCATTTTATTTGAAATAATCAGGAATGAGTCTTCATTATCATATAAACCGGGACCAACTTTTTGAGCTGACTTATATAAAGTCGGACGCATATAACAATCCTGTTTATAATTATTTTTTGCAAGAAGCTTTTTTGTAATTTCACAGTATTCTTCTGTTGTATAAGGGCTTTCCATATACATAATTTTTGCACTTCTTTGAAGTCTGTCGTAGTGTTCAGGAACTCTAAAAGCATACAATTGCTTTTCTTCTTCGTTCCAATACGCTCTGATACCTTCAAATACGGCAGTTCCGTATAAAAAAGCATGTGTACGAACAGGAAGCATTGCTTTAGAAGCATCTACGTATTCACCGTTCATAAAATAAAACTCTGTCATAATTCCTCCTTAGTTCTATAGGAATTACTATAGCACAAAAGAAATAAACAAGAGTATATCTTTACAAATTATTTATTCTTTTAGTGCAAAACGTTTTTTGGAAGTCAAAATTGTTTCGTCTAACTTTGCAGAAGCTATGAATTTTTTAGCTTCGTTAACAGGTATTGCAAAACCTATACCGATGTTTGAAATATTATTATCAGGATTATAGATAGACTGTGATATACCGATAACTTCACCTTGCGAATTCAAAAGCGGACCGCCTGAACATCCCGGATTTATTGCCGCATCAGTTTGAATTCTGCCTTTTGCATAATCAATTCTTGATACAATACCGGATGTCAATGTTCCTGCAAAACCGAAAGGATTGCCTATGGCTAAAACTTTTTGTCCGACTTTTACCTGTTCGGAATCGCCGAATGAGATCGTTTTTAATTTCTGCTTAGGTTCAATTTTAAGCAGAGCTAAGTCTTTATTTTTACCCATTTTAGCCAGCACTGCTGCCTTATAAACTTTACCGTCATAAGTTGTAACTTCGATATTTTTTGCCCCTTCAATAACATGAGAACCTGTCAGGATTATACCGTCATTTCTCACAACACATCCCGTGCCTGCTGAAAATCCGTCATCAAGATTGGCATCTATAGACACTATTGCAGGATTTATCTTTTCGTATACACTTATATTAATAAGTTCATCAGGTTCGAAATTTTGCGCCGATGCAGGCATTGCCATAAACAAAGCTAATGTGCAAAATAAAATTATTTTTTTAACCATATTACTCCCCTTTTGATACTATTATTTGCGATTTCGGGTTTAATTCATCAGCCCTCAAAAATTTTTTGAGGTTAGTTATTGTATTTATTACAATTTTAATGTATAATTCAGAAAAAAAGTGAATTGTAATAAGAAAGGACTTTAAACTATGAGTATTGAATTATTCAGAAAACATTTAACAGAAAAGAGAGCAGTAAAAGTTATTGCAGGTATTGATAACTTTGATATCGAAAACATTAAAAAAGTTGTTATGTCAGCTCAAGAATCAGGAGCTTCTGCTGTTGATATTTGCGCTAAACCTGAAATTATTTCAGAAATCAGAGAAATGACTGATATGCCTATTTTCGTATCATCAATTGTTCCTTCTGAATTGGTTAAAGCTGTTGAACTTGGCGCAGATGCTATTGAGTTAGGAAACTTTGATGTATTATACAAAAAAGGTATTTCTTTCTCTGCCGAACAAGTTTTAAGCTTAGTTAATGAAACTTTAGATATGTTAGGCGACACCAGAGTATTTTTCTCAGTTACAATTCCTGGTGAATTACCTATCGCTGAACAAATTGAATTGGCAAGAAAATTAGAAACTATGGGTATCGACTTAATCCAAACTGAAGGTCACTTCTCATCTTCTAATATCTCTGAAGGTGCAAGAGGCTTAATGGAAAGAGCTGAGTTAACACTTTCTAATACAATTGAACTTTCAAGAAACATTGATATGCCTATTATGACTGCAACAGCTATCAATCCGACAACTGCACCTTTCGCATTCGCTGCAGGTGCTTCTGCTATCGGATGCGGTTCTTGTATTAATAAAATGGATTCAACATTATCAATGATGGCTACAACAAGAAGCCTTGTTGAAATAGCTTCAAGAAATGCACAAAAAGTTGTTGAATTAGTATAACAATTTAAACAATATAAGTAAAAAAAGAACCTGATATTCAGGTTCTTTTTTCATACTTAATAATTCATTTCCCAGTTATCATTTAAAATTCTTCCAAAACATCCTGTAACGCTTGAGGTGC
This sequence comes from Clostridium sp. CAG:967, assembly GCA_000433095.1. GTDB lineage: Bacteria > Cyanobacteriota > Vampirovibrionia > Gastranaerophilales > Gastranaerophilaceae > Stercorousia. The sequence continues at coordinate 175,092 of HF991484.1, forward strand.
AATTACCTAAAGCCTCACGCTGCTCCTTTGTTAACGGTGCAACATTTGTAGTTGAATCAATACCATCATCTATAAGCCCATTTTTATACAAATAAAGAAAGAAAAGATCTCGTCCGACAATATTAGGACCTTTTGGTCCGTTAATATCAACCATAAAGTTAGCAAGCTTGGATGTTGTGGCACTGTATATAGGTCTAATCGCAGCTCCGCTGGCAAGTACATAAGCTTTTATATTAGCAGTATAACTACCAGCAGTTACCGTACTGCCGCTTTGATATTTGTATGAATTTGCAAAACAAGGCTCAACAACCGTATCACAGGTCGCTATAACTTTAGTGTATGAAGTCAACATATTCTGTATAGCTGCAGTAGAGTTTAAACCTGCTTCAAAAAGATTTAAGGCGTTTTTGTCATTTTGATAACGAACTAAAATTTGAGATAACTCATTATAAACCTTGTGCAATTGGGTAACATAGCTCTGGCGCTGGTAATTTTGCATCAAAGAAGGTACGGTCATAGCTGATACAACACCGATAATACCGAGCGTGACAAGAACCTCCGCCAAACCGATTATGCCGAGTGTGACTAAAACCTCCGCCAAAGTAAACGCAGGAGCTTTTAGGTTGCCCCCCCCCCGAAATTAATAAATCTTTTCATTAATTGCTCCTTTCATTTAATAACTGTATTCTTATTATAAACTATTAAGCCAAATTTTTCAATATTTCACTTTGATTACATTTATTAACATGTAATGGATTTTTAAAATTCTTTTAAATAGAATATTATTGTGAAAGGATGATTATGGAATTAATTTTAGACATTTTATACATTTATATTGCGATGTATTCTTTGTATTTTTTCGCTCTTGCTGTAAGAAACCTTAACGATAAACCGTTCAGGATTGAAAAAAGATACTCACAATATGAAGAAAAAGATAATCTAGCTGTTGTTATTTATGCCAGAAACAACAAAATTACTCTTGAAAATCTTATTAAAGAATTAAAAATGCAGGATTATCCAATAAATAATTTTAAAGTTTTTGCTATTCTTGATAACTGCTCTGACGGTTCTGAAAAACTTTTTGAAAAAGAACCGTTCATTAATCTTATAAACATCAAAGATGTTGGAACAGTCGGAAAAGATCAGGCTGTATCAATACTTATTGAAAGATTGTCAAAAGACCAGACAATTGATTCTTATGTATTTATTGATGCAGACAGAAGCATTCCCGCAAACTTTCTAACAACAGTAAATTCCGCACTCGTTAACAACAGTGCTTTAAGCGGAGAAACACTTATATTGACCGATAATCTCGGACCTGTTGATAAAATTAAAGCTGCTTATCAAAAATATCATATGAACTTTATGCGCAAAGCACGTTCATTGTTCGGTCTTGCTGCCAGTGCCGATTCAGGTGTATTTGTTATCAAAAAAGATATAGTTGACCAAATCGGTTCTGTTGATTTTAAAGATGTTAACAGTGAATTAAAATACAGTATGCTGTTATCTAAAATTAAATGTCCTTGCACATACAATCCTAACATACAAACTTATGTGGATACTGCTAATTATGAGTTTAGAAAACCTAGACTATCTGCAAGATTAGAACTGTTCAAAAATTGCTTTTCACAAATTTGGACAAAAAACTATGTTTTTGCAGAGCACACTTTTTCATTAATTAATCCTAATATCTGGATGATATTGCTTGTTTACGGAGTAATTCTTAAACACTCATACAGATACTACTTCTTTGTTGATTTTAGAATTGTTCTTTTCACATTCTTAATTCTTGTTGCAGGTTTTGGCATAAGCTTAATTAATTCAAAACTGACATTCAAAGAAATTGTACGATTATGTTTATACCCTGTTTATTCTTTATGCCACATAATTAAAAACCTTCCTCCGATAAGGATTATCAGAAACAAAATCGCACAAAAAGAAGAACTTCCCGAAGGAACAGAAAAGCTGGTTATAGAAGCTTTTGTAATGAATAATGCGGGACGTGAACTTCCTTGTACCATAGAATTTATTTCCGAAACAGGTCTGGCGAAAATCAAGTTTATGTATAAGAACAAAAAATTTGTAACAGGCAGACACTTGAGAATGATAGATGCACTGCAGGAGTTAAGACAAAAACTTAATGATTACGGTTTTGTGTTAAAAATTTGCAGCTGCTGTGAGCACTTTACATCCAGTGTCGACGGTACCACAAATATGCTAAAAGGTATTTGTAACAGCGATTATCCAAGCCCTTCAATAAAAAGTCAAAGACCTACTTTAATTTGGAACTCTTGTACCGACTTTGTTCCGGCAAGAGTAACCAACCTTTTGGAAGAAATGGTCAGCGAACAAGAGATTGAGGGATAATCTCATTTAACATATAGAAAGAACCGCAAACAATTTTTAAATTGTCATCAGGCAAATCTTTTAACGAAACAAATTGTTTGGAAGGGAATTTACAAACCTCCTGTAACTCATTGATAGTGCAGGAGTTTTTGTTATTAAAATGGTAAAAATAAATTTCATCACCTTTTTCAAAAAGAATTTCCATCATTTTTTTATAATCTTTATTTTTCAAACATCCGAATACAAAACAACGTTTTTTGTCAGGATAGTAAAAATCTAAGCTTTCACGCAAAGCCATTGCACCATTTGGATTGTGCGATGCATCAATAATCAGATTATTGTCACAGACCTGGAAACGGCAGGGATGTTTAACTGATTTTATTCCGTCACGAATAACACTTTCAGGAATATCAGGAAATACAAGTCTTACAGCTGCCAGTGCAAGAGATAAATTTTCCTGCTGACAGGTTCCTCTTAATGAAAGACCGCTCGTATCCTCAAACGGGGTAACCATTACAAATAAGGAGTTACATTCATCTGCCTTATCTTTTATTTCCTCATAACCTTCACAGGTTATAACAGGACAATCAGGTTTGATTATGCCTGCTTTTTCAAAAGCAATTTCAGATCGGGTATTCCCAAGCCTTTCGGTATGGTCCAAATCAATGTGGGTAATTATTGAACACAGATTGCTTTTAATAACATTTGTTGCATCAAATCTGCCACCTAAACCTGTTTCTAAAACAACGACTTCTACATTATTATCTGCAAAATACTTGAACATTACGGCAGTAAGAATTTCAAATTCTGTAAGGTGAATACTATTCTTATCGGCAATTTCACATATATCAAAAATATAATTTGCAAAATCTTCTTTAGAAATTTCTGAACCGTTAATTTTAATGCGTTCTGTATACTCAAAAATATGCGGACTTGTATAAAGTCCAGTTTTAATAGAGGCAGTTTCAAGAACAGCAGCAATCATTGCGCAAACCGAACCTTTACCGTTAGTGCCCGCAACATGTATGCACTTTAATTTATCTTGAGGGTTACCCAGCAAATCAAGAATTAGAGCAATTCTTTCCAGACCAAGATTTATATAAAATTTACCCTGCGAAGTTAAAAGTTCTACAGCCTTTTCATAATTATTTATCATTGGCAACTTCTTTCAATTGTTCTACGATTTTTTCTGTGCCGTCAAACTTAGCAAGGGAAAGAGAATTTTTTTGCAATTCTGCTAATTTATCACTGTCATTTATCAATGCAAGAATATTATTCAACAGAATTTTATCTGTAATCTCTTTATCTTCAATATACAATCCTGCTCCTTGATCAACCATACATTTCGCATTTTTGCGCTGATGATCAGCAGCAGCGTGAGGATAAGGAACAAATATCGGCGCAATTCTGGATGCACAAATTTCCGATATGCTTAATGAACCGGAACGGGACACAGCAATGTCACTGGCTTTTAATACGCTTACCATATCATCAAAATAAGGTTTTATGAGAAGATTTGTGTCAGCTTCATACTCAGGATAAATTCTGATTAACTGTTCTATAACACGTTCAAAATTTTTCTTTCCTGTCTGAAAAATAACTTGTATATTATAATCTTTTGATAGAGTTTTTAAAATTTCTACAGCAGCATCATTAATGGAACGAGCTCCTTGCGAACCTCCCATTACACAAACGGTAAGTTTATCTTCCAATCCTAAATTTTTACGAGCCTCAGGTTTTGAAAGAGTTTTGAAAGCTCCTCGTATAGGATTGCCGTTAATCTTGCAATTATTATTTTTTAAACATTCAGCAGCACACTCAAAAGCAAGAGATACACACGCTGCATCAGGTGCAAGTTTTCTTGTAACCAGCCCCGGCTGTGCATCACAATCATGAAGCATATAAGGTGTTTGCTTTATATGCCCTCTCTTAAATGCTATACAAGAAAGCAATACAGGAGCCGAAACATATCCGCCTGTACCGAACACTACATCAGGCTTATATTTACGCAGATAAAAACTGCATTTTAAAACCGCTAAACCGAGCTGAAACATCCATTTAAGAAATTCAAAACCTGCTTTTCTCGGCATACCATGAATATTTATACCTAAAAATTTGTAACCTTTTTGACTTACAATGTCATATTCAAGATTTTTAGGATTTCCAATATAGTATAAATCCTTTGTTTCGTCATCATTCATTAACGCATCTGCAACCGCAACAGCAGGGTAAATATGACCGCCTGTTCCTCCGCCTGTTATAAAATATGTCTTCTTTTTACCTGTCATTAAAATCTGTTCCTTATTTTCTTAATTCTTTTCTTAGATATATTTAAAAGTATTCCTACCATAATTAAAGAAACGATTAAAGAAGAACCTCCGTAACTGATAAACGGAAGCGGAACCCCCGTAGTCGGCAGGAATGAGCTTGCAACACTCATGTTCATAAATGCCTGAAAAACAATTGAGAATGTTATTCCGACAGCCAGAAGTTTCCCGTACATATCAGGGCATCTTGCAGCGATTAAAAATCCTCGCTGCATAAATGTAAAGAATAATCCGATTACAAGTACGCATCCCACAAAACCTAGTTCTTCAGCAATGATTGCAAAAATAAAGTCCGTATGGCATTCAGGAAGGTATGACAATTTTTGAATAGAACCGCCGTAACCGACTCCGCTAAACCCGCCTGATGCAAAAGCGATTAGTGATTGTATAATATTATAACCTGCACCGAGAGGATCCAGTTCCGGATGACGCCAGGTTTTTATACGCTGCAACTGGTACGGTTTAATAATTGTAGTCAAACCGATTACAACAGTAGCAAACATTGTTCCCACACAGCTCAAAAACAGTTTCATAGAACCGCCCGCCGCCATATACATTACAACAGTTGTCATTCCAAGCAAAATTACCATAGAAAGGTTAGGCTGGATAAATATTAACCCTGCCATTGCTATAATAGGAAAAAATGCCCATACCCATTTATTCTGGTCAAACAGATTTGCATCTTTTCTAAAAGCATTTGCAAGCAAAAGCACAACAGCAGGTTTTGCAAACTCAGACGGCTGCAATTGGAAACCTGCAAGGTTAATCCACCTTTTTGCTCCGTTTACGGTAACCCCTAAAGGTGTAAAATCTACCAAAAATAAAGCTATAAGAATTGATGCCATTATTATAACATTCCAGTCCGCAAGCTTTTTATAATCATAATTCATAAAGAATTTCAGACCGACAAAACCCACAACAAAACAGATTAACTGTTTAAATAAAAATTGTGCCGGATTACCGCCCTCATCCAAACACTTTGGTGCGGTTGCTGAAAATATAGCCAAAAATCCGATTATTACAAGGAAAGCAACTACAATTAACAGTGTCTTATCAGGAGAAGAAATTATAACACTCTGGATTGCATGTTCATCTCTTAAATTTCGATGTTCCCGTTCTCTATTTAATCTTTGATAAGACATATTCCTTGAATACCCTTCCTCTTTCCTCGTATCCGCTATACATATCAAAGCTTGCACAAGCCGGTGATAATAAGACTACATCAGGGTTTAATTCTATTGATTTGTCAATAGCCTGTTCCATAGTGTCTTCTCTTATTATGTTCTCAAAACCGTTTTTCTTCAAATTCTCATCAAATCTTTCTGCAGCTTCTCCGATTAAAATAACTGTTTTAATATGTTTGTTGATTGCTTGACAGAATTCTGTCAAGTCTGTATTTTTATCTCTGCCGCCTGCAATTAGAACTACATCACAATTATTAAAAGAATTTATTGCAACAAGGCTTGCTTCAGGATTTGTTGCCTTTGAATCGTTATAAAAAACAGTCTTTTCATTTTGTGCAAATTTTTCCAGTCTGTGTTCGGGAACTTTAAATGACATTATTGCTTCTCTGATTTTATCGTTAGACACACCTTCAAGCTTGGCAACAATCAAAGAACACATAACGTTTTGATAATTATGCTCCCCTATTAATGGGCAATCTGTGATTGTGATAATTTCTTCTTCTTTGCCGTTACGTTTAAAGTAAATAATCCCATCTTTTACATAACTGCAATTTTCACCAATATCACCAGCAAACAAAAATACAGTGCCGCTGCATTCTTTTGAAAATTCCAGCAATTTTTCATCTTTTGCGTTTAAAACTGAAAATGCAGGTGCCTGTGGAGTTTTAAAAATCTTAGCCTTGGCATTAAAATAATTTTCCAGACCTTCATGCCAGTCGATATGGTCAGGCGTAAAGTTAGTCCATACTGCAATCTGCCCCCTGAATGCATTACTGTATTCAAGCTGGAAAGAACTGCACTCGCAAACCATAAAATCAATATCTTCTTCAAGCAAATCACAAGGCGGAACTCCATAATTACCGCAAGGCTCAGCTTTATATTCAGAAGATAAAATATGAGCAGTCAAAGCTGTTGTAGTTGTTTTCCCGTTTGTCCCCGTAATTGCAATAAAAGGTACCTGTGTTTGTGTATAAGCAAGTTCTATCTCTGAAATTACCTTAACTTTTGCATCCTTTAATTTTTGCATAATCTCTGACCTTGGAGGAATTCCGGGACTTGTAACAGCTATATAAGCATCTTTTATAAATTCATCACTGTGACCGCCCGTTTCAACATTAATACCAAGCTGTTTAAGTTCGGCAATTTTTTCAGCATCATCAGGTTTTTCTGCTCTAAACTCGGTTAAATAAACATCAGCTCCTGCACGGTTCAAATACTTAGCAGCAGATATGCCGCTTTTGGAAAGTCCTAAAACCAATACTTTTTTATCAAATAATTTTAAACTTGGACAAGATTTCATCAGATAATACCTCTACCGCTTAAGAAAAACAATAAAACAGCCAGCCCCGACAATATAGCAGAAGTAATTGCAAACACAGTTACGACTTTCTTCTCTGACCATTCACACAACTCAAAATGATGGTGAACAGGCGACATTTTAAATACTCTTTTACCTGTTGTTTTAAAACTTATAACCTGAATAATTACCGATAAAGTTTCCATAACAAACACGCCTGCTATAAGAATTAAAAGAATTTCAAATTTACCCAGCACAGCAATTGTTCCAAGCAAACCGCCGATTGCAAGCGAGCCTGTATCGCCCATAAACACCTGAGCTTTAGGTTTGTTATATTTAAGAAATCCGGTCAATGCACCTGCCACAACAGCAGAAATAATAGCAGCTTCGGCAGATCCTGTAAACAAACAAATTATTGCGCACGCTGCAAAAGCAAAAATACCTGTTGATGCAGCCAGACCGTCAAGCCCGTCAGTTAAATTATAAGCGTTAGATGCACCTGTTATTACAAATACCGCAAATATCGGATACAGCCAGCCGAGATGCAATACGTAATGCCCCACGGATAAATCACCTGCACCTGTTTTTGACATCATCAAATATAAAATAGGAAGCATTGCAATTGCAATCTGTCTTAACAGTTTACCTCTTGCAGTCAAACCGTCATTTCCTTTTCCTTTAATTTTAATATAATCATCCTGAAAGCCTGCAAATGTATAAAACAAGAGGGTTAAAAGAATAATAAATGCTTCCGTTGTCAGTCTTTGAGCTAATGCAAGGACAATAATAGAAGCTAAAATAATTGCTGCAATAATAAAGACACCGCCTGTGGTAGGGGTTCCCTGCTTTTGCGCATGTGCTTCGGGGGCACAGTCTTTAACATATTGCCCGATCATTTTTTTCTTTAAAAAATCTATATATGGTACACCGAATAGCAAACATAATATCATACCTAACAAAAATGCAACTGCAAGCATTATCATTTTTTATCCCCTTTTTATTAACTTCAAGTTTTCAATTATCTCTTCAAACTTCATTGCTCGTGAAGCCTTTAAAAATATTGTATTACCGACATCAAGATTATCAAGAATGTAACGAGATGTTTCATCATTATTTTTAAAACTGTAAACTTCTAAACCTGCTTTTTTTAATTCATCACCGATATTTTCTGCCAGTGAACCTACAGTAATAAAAACAGCTTTATTTTTATTTTCAGCTTCTTTTTGCGCCAAATATCTGCCGACTTCCCTGTGAAGTTCAATTTCGTTATCACCGAGTTCACCCATATCACCGAGTATAACAACAGGTTTTTCATACAAATCCAGAAACGTTGAAACAGAAGCTTTCATAGATTCGGGGTTAGCATTATAGCTGTCATTTATTACATTAAAACCACGAATTTTTTCTGCTTCCCAGCGTTTTTCAATCGGGTGATACGATGCAAGTCCTTTTCTGATTTCTTCATAAGACATCCCCAGTTTATACCCGATTTCTATTGCCGACATTGAATTTTCAATATTATAATCGCCTTCTACATTTAGTTCATATTCTCTGTCTTTATAAATAAACCTGGAATAGCCTTTTTTTCTTTCCAGAACTTTAACATTATCTATAGAGTAAAATATCTTTTCACCGTTAAATTGGGTAAATTTTCTTAAACGCTCACAGTCGTTTGCTATTAAAGTTTTTTTCAATGCCTTTGTAATCTCGCATTTTGCAATTGCAATATTATCAAGACTTCCCAAACGTCCAATGTGAGCCGAACCGGCATTTGTTATGATTGCATAATCAGGTTCCGCATAAGTTGATAAAAGTTCAATTTCGCCCAAACCTCTCATTCCCATTTCAACAATCAGCACCTGTGTATCTTCACTCATTTGAGTAATTGTCTGGCACAACCCGATTTCATTATTGTGATTTGAAAATGTTTTTTGTGTTTTAAATTTTTCGGAAACTACCGAATAAACCATTTCTTTTGTGGTAGTTTTACCGGAACTTCCTGTAATAGCAATTGTTATAGGGTTAAACTTTCTTCTTACAAACCTTGCTAGAGAAAGATAAGCTTTTAACGTATCATCAACTTTAAAAACCAGATTGCAAGGCTTTTTATTATCTGTTACAAAGCATCCTGCCGCACCTGCTTCTACTGCTTTAGAGCAAAATTTTTCACCGTCAAAATTAGCTCCCTTTAACGGAAGATACAAATCACCTTTTTTAATAGTTCTTGTATCTGTAGATATTTCAAAGCTTCCCTCTTTTTCCCCTGATTGAAGCGCATTTGTTGCAATTCTTATATCTTCTGACGTAAATTTCATCTTATTACAACCCTGTTCCCGCAAGTTTCCCTCATATCTTCCTTTAGTAATTTTACCGCAAACAAAAACAGTAGAACACAAAGTTAATAAATGTTAATAGTACTTGACATGATTGCTTTAGCAGGTGATAATAACTTTACGTATTAGTATGCGGTAACTCGTTATATAATTTTTCAAAAGCTTTTAAAGCGAAGGCAGCTGCAACCCCGTAAGCTGTATTGAAAAAACGAAACCCAAAAGAAAGGAAAAGACAAATGTTCGCAATTGTAGAAACAGGCGGAAAACAGTATCAAGTAGAAGAAGGCCGTTACGTTGATGTTGAATTATTAGACGGCGAAAAAGATGCAAAAATTATTTTTGACAAAATCGTTATGATAGCTAACGGTAAAAAATCTAAAGTAGGTCAGCCTTATGTTACAGGCGCATCTGCTGAAGGTGTAATCGTTAAACATGACAAAGATAAAAAAATTATTGTTTACAAACAAAGACCTAAAAAAGGCTACAGAAAAAAACAAGGTCACAGACAAGGCTTCACAAGAGTTATGATTTCTAAAATCAGAACTTCTGCTCAAAAGAAAGCTGAAACTGCTGAAACAACTGAAGCATAAAAACTGGTAAGTAAAAAATATAGGAGAATATAAAAATGGCACATAAGAAAGGTATGGGATCAACCCGTAACGGACGTGACTCCGAAGCGAAGCGTTTAGGCGTTAAGAAATTCGGCGGCGAAATCGTTAAAGCCGGTAATATCATCGTTCGCCAGAGAGGAACAAAAGTTCATCCAGGCAATAACGTTGGTATCGGTTCTGATGATACATTATTTGCTTTGATTGACGGACAAGTTAAATTCGAAGCTCACAGACGTGACAGAAAACAAGTTAGCGTTTACGCTGTGTAATTTAATTTAAACAAACAAAAAAAAGCTCTCTTAAATTAAGAGAGCTTTTTTTCTATGTTAGTATGTCATTTCCCAGTTGTCATTAAGAATTTTTCCAAAACAACCCGTAGTTTTAGAAGAATCAGATGCACAAATATTAGTATATAATTTTTCTCTGTCTTCTCTTGATATAGGAATACTTACTTCAAGTAATTCACCGTCATCATCTGTTAATCCGTCATCAGTATCATCTATTACTCCGTTATTATACAAACATAATATAAAGAAATCTCGACCAATAATATTCGGTCCTTTTTGTCCGTTTATATCAACAGCTACAGATAAAATCCTGTTACCACTGTTGCCGCCGTTAAAATACGGGCGTATAGCCGCACCGCTTGCCAGTATAAATGATTTACAATCAGCCTCAAAAAAAGCAGCAGATCCGGACATCTTTTTATAAGAACTTGCAAAACATGGCGTTTCTGCTTTATCACAAGTAGATACAACTTTAAAATACGAATTTATAAAATTGTTAACTTCAGCAACTGAAGTTAAGCCTGCCTCTTTTAAATTAATAGCATTTTTATCATTCTGGTATCTTAACGCTGCTTGAGAT